>DASRJL010000073.1:0-48287 GCA_035649495.1 Burkholderiales bacterium
GTTTGACCAGTTCTGCCGGCGTCACGCCGGCCCTACATCTTCTTGTCTTCCTGCTTGGCCTGCTGCATCGCCTCGGGCTCGAGCTCTTCGGCGGCGCGGTTCAGCCAGATGAAGAGGCCCCACCCCACTAGCAGCGCAGCGGCCGCCACGCCAATGGACGCGGCATAGGGCAGTTGTTCGGGCGCCTCCTGGCTGACCTTGAACACCACCACGAGGGTCTCGATGGACAGCGCGACCACCAGCACGACCATGAAGCGCGAGAGAAAGCGGCGCACGCGCGTGGGGGCGCTCATGTGCGCTTCCCGCTGCACTTCTTCCTCGAGTATGGTCTGGCCGAGCTCCAGCGCGGCGACGGCGACGGTCAGCACGGCGATGCTCTGCAGGACCGCGTGCATGCGCGTGGCGGCGCCCAGGTCGCCTCCGGGCTGCAGGCCGTCCCAGAGCTGCGCTACCGCAAACCCGATCAGCCCGAGCGCGCTGACGATGAAGAGAACGCTGATGGTGAAATGGCCGACGGGAAAGATCTTGTGGACTATCCTGACCGCGAGTCCGTTGCGGTCGCTCATGCTCTTTCCTCTCCCTTCCTACGCGCCGCGGCGGCGCGCTGGTCGGTCCGGCTGCGCGCGTTCCGGGCGAGCTCCTCGTATCCGTCGCGGATACGATCGAGCTCGGCCTCGTCGAGCTCCTCCAGGTCGAGCAGCGAATTCTGGGCGCCTTTGACCGCCCGGATCAGCTCGTCCAGCTTGATCTGCATCGCCTCCGCATCGCGGTTCTGCGTGTTCTGGATCAGGAACACCATCAGGAACGTGACGATCGTGGTGGCCGTATTGATGACAAGCTGCCAGGTATCGCTGAAGCCGAAGGCCGGTCCCACGATAGCCCACGCAATGATCGTCGCGACCGCGATCACGAAGGTGACGGGTTTGCCCGCCGCGCGCGACGTGGCCGTCGCAAAGCGCGAGAATCTCGATCTCGATGCCAACGTGCTCACGCGGGAACCCCGGGCAGGATGGCCGGGAAGGACCCGGCAATGGAGTTTTGAGAAGCGGGGCGCGGGTTTAGTTCCGCGCGTACCCGATTCTCGTTACGCGTCGCGCCGCATGCCCTCGCGCCGCCGCTTCATGCCCATCAGCAGATCGAGCAGCCCGGCGTAGCGCATGGTCGGATCCACGTAATGCTCGAGGACGTAGAACAGGAAGTAGTAGAAACGGCAGGACGCCCACACCAGCAGCGCGAGCAAGATGGCAATCATGACGGATGGCGTTTCGACCCATATCAGGATCGCCGCCGCAGCTGCGATGAAGAGAAACATCAGGCCTTTGGCGACGATCCACCGCTTCGATTTCAGGTCTGTCATCTTCGGTCCAGGATTCAGGATTCCGGATTCAGCGCATCGTCTGCGGGGGACGAGGGTCGCGGGTCGAGGAGGAGTTTCGGCGTTCCTCAGGACCTCTTGAGCTGCAGCTCCACGTGTATTCCGTCCGGATCATGGAGGATAAGCGCCGTACTGTCGCGCCGCTCCAAAGGGCCGCTGACGACTGCGATTCCCGCTGTTCGCAAATCGGCGACGACTTCGTCGATCGATGCGGCGTCTACTTCGAAGCAGAAATGGTCGATGCCGACGGCGTGGTCTTTGCCCGGTGAGACGTATTCAGGATGGCAGGAAACATTGAGCTCCTGGTCCCCCACCTGGATCACTGCGAATCGCGAACCGTCCGCGTTCGGCCCTCTCGTGCGTAAGACGTTAAGACCGAGTCGCTGATAGAAGGTCAAGGACCTGTCCAGGTCCTTGACCTTGAGACCGACATGATCAAGAGCCTTCAATCGCATCAGGGCCTCCCTCCGCTCTCGGACGCGTGGCAGGAAAGCATATACCCGTAGATGAAACTATCCAATCGCAGGCCGGCTTGGCGGTTCAGTTTTGATCTTTACGCCAGTTCCCCGAACGCCTCCCGTATCGCCGCCACCCGCGCCCGCACGTCGGGCAGCGGCGCTTCTATCCGCAACCGGTCCTGTCCCGCGAGCCGGTAGTTGCGCCGGGACTGGACGAGCTTCAGAACCCTGGCGGGCTCTATCGGCGGCCTGGGCACGAACTGAAGCAGGATCGCGGACTCCGTCGCATCGATGCGCGCGACGCCTAGCGGCTTGCCGAGTATGCGCAGCCGGTGGCTTTCCACGAGCGAGCGCGCCGCCTCGGGCGTATTGCCGAAGCGGTCGATCAGCTCTTCGCGCAGAGCGTCGAGCTCCTCCTGCGATTCGCAGTTGGCGAGCCGCTTGTAGAGCACCAGACGCTCGTGGACGTCGTGCACGTAGTCCGCGGGCAGCAGCGCGGGGGCGTGCAGGTTGATCTCGGTGTTGACCTCGAGCGGTGCGGCAAGATCGGGCTCTTTCCCGAGCTTGAGCGAGCGCACCGCCGTGTCGAGCATGCGCAGGTACAGGTTGAAACCGACCTCCTGCATCTCGCCGCTCTGCTCCTCGCCGAGCACCTCCCCCGCGCCGCGTATCTCCAGGTCGTGCATCGCGAGGAAGAAGCCCGAGCCCAGCTCCTCCATCATCTGTATCGCCTCCAGGCGCTTCCTCGCCTGCGCCGTGATGTTGCCCTCTTCGGGCAGGAGGAGATAGGCGTAGGCCTGGTGGTGCGACCGGCCCACGCGCCCGCGCAGCTGGTGCAGCTGCGCGAGGCCGAACTTGTCGGCACGATTCATGATGATCGTGTTCGCGGTCGGCACGTCGATGCCGGTCTCTATGATCGTGGTGCAGAGGAGCACGTTGAAGCGCTGCTGGTAGAAGTCGCGCATCACGTGCTCGAGTTCGCGCTCGCGCATCTGGCCATGGGCGACCCGTATGCGGGCTTCCGGTACCAGCTTCGCGAGGACCTCCTCGACGTGGCCGATGGAGTCGATGTCGTTGTGCAGGAAGTAAATCTGGCCGCCGCGCTTCAGCTCCCGCAGCGCCGCCTCGCGGATCATCGGCTTGCTGTAGCGCGAGACGAAGGTCTTGATCGCGAGGCGCCGCTCGGGAGCGGTGGCGATCACGGAGAAATCGCGCAGACCCTCCATCGCCATGGCGAGCGTGCGCGGAATGGGCGTGGCGGTGAGCGTCAGCACGTCCACCTCCGCCCGCAGCGCCTTCAGGCGCTCCTTCTGGCGCACGCCGAAGCGATGCTCCTCGTCCACGATGACGAGGCCGAGGTCCTTGAACCGCACGTCGCGGGACAGGAGCTTGTGCGTGCCGATCGCGATGTCCACCCGTCCCTCCGCGAGCCCCGCCAGCGCGGCAGCCTGCTCCTTTCCCGTCCGGAAGCGCGACAGCTCGGCGACTTTTATCGGCCATTCCGCGAACCGGTCGGAGAACGTGTTGAAATGCTGCTCGGCGAGCAGCGTCGTCGGCACCAGCACGGCAACCTGCTTGCCGTCGGCCACCGCGACGAACGCCGCGCGCAGCGCCACCTCCGTCTTGCCGAAACCGACGTCGCCGCAGATCAGGCGATCCATGGGCTTGCCCGACTTCAGGTCCTCCAGCACGGCGTTGACGGCGGCCGCCTGGTCGGGGGTTTCCTCAAAGGGAAAGCCTTCGCGAAAGGCATCGTAATCGTGCGGCCGCAGCTGGAACGCGTGGCCCTCGCGCAGCATCCGTTGCGCGTAGAGGTTGAGCAGCTCCGCCGCCGTGTCGCGCGCCTGCGCCGCGGCCTTCTTGCGCGCTTTCTCCCACTGGCCGCTGCCCAGCTGGTGCAGCGGCGCCGCTTCCGCCGGCGCGCCGCTGTAGCGCGCGATCAGGTGCAGGCTGGAGACGGGCACGTAGAGTTTGTCGCTGCCGGCGTACTCGAGCATCAGGAATTCCGCCTCGCCTTCCCCGAGATCCATGGTGACGAGCCCGCGGTAGCGCCCTATGCCGTGCTGCTCGTGCACCACCGGGTCGCCTATCTTCACCTCCGACAGGTCGCGCAGCATGCCTTCGGCCGGCGTGCGGCGCGCGCCCTCACGCTCCTTGCGAATGCGCGCCTGCTGGGCGTACAGCTCGTTCTCCGTCACGAGCGCTATGTTCTCGTCCGAGAGAATAAAGCCCGCGTGCAGCGGGCCGACCGCCAGCATCAAGCGGTCGGTTGCTGCGGCGAGTTCCCGGAAGCCCTGCGCCGCGACCGGGTTGAGCCCGTTCTCGGTCAGGTACTCGTGCAGCGTCTCGCGCCGGCCCAGCCCCTCTGCCAAAACGAGGACCCTTCCCGGAAACGTATCGAGGAACGCGCGCAGGCGATGCAGGGGGTTGTCCGCTCGCCGCTCGACCGCCAGCGGCGGCAACGGCGAGACTGGAGACTGGAGACCAGAGACTGGAGACTGGTGTCCGAAACCTACGGCTTCCGAGGTCGAATCCCTGGTTCCTAGTCCCGAGTCCCTAGTCCCTGCTTCCCTCGCGTCAGGAATCTCCACGCGCGCGAACGCTTTGATGGCGCCGAAGAACTCGTCGGTAGTCAGGAAGAGATCGTGCGGCGGCAGCGGCGGATTGGCGCTATCGCCGCGCAGCATCGAGTAGCGCGTGAAGGTGTCGCTCCAGAACTGCTCGGCCGCCGGCGCGAGCGCTCCCTGCGTCACGATCACGGTGTCCGGCGGCAGGTAATCGGTCAGGAGCGCGGTTTTCTCGAAGAACAGCGGCAGGTAGTACTCGATCCCCGTCGAAGGCACGCCCTTCGAGATGTCCTTGTAGACGCGGCTGCGCGACGGGTCTCCTTCGAACCGTTCCCGGAAGCTCTGACGGAAGCGGGCCTGCGCCGGTTCGTCCAGCGGGAACTCGCGCGCGGGGAGCAGGCGCACCTCGTTCACCTTGTAGATGGAGCGCTGGGTGTCCGCATCGAAGCTGCGTATGGATTCCACGATGTCGTCGTCCAGCTCGATGCGGTAGGGCAGCGTGCTGCCCATGGGATAGATGTCGATCAGGCCGCCGCGCACGCAGTATTCGCCGGGTGCGATGACCTGCGTGACGTGTGCGTAGCCGGCCGTTACGAGCTGGCTGCGCAATTCACCGGGCGCAAGGCGCGCGCCCTGCCGGAAGTGGAACGAACGGGCGGCGAGGTATTCCACCGGCGCCAGACGGTAGAGCGCCGTGGTGACCGGGACGATCGCGACGTCGAGCGCCCGCTGCATGAGCTGGTAGAGCGTTGCCAGCCGCTCGGAAACGAGGTCGTGGTGCGGCGAGAGCTGGTCGTAGGGCAGCGTTTCCCAGTCCGGAAACAGATGAACGCGTATTTCCGGGTCGAAGAAGGGCAATTCCTCGAGCAGGCGCTCGGCATCCGCTGCGGAAGCCGTAATCACGGCGAGTGGACGCGCCGCGGCCCGCGCAAGACGCGCTATGGCGAGCGCGTCCGAGGAACCGTGCAGAACGGGTGTAGCGGCACGGTGCCCCGCCGCAGGCAGCTCAGCAGGGATCAGCATTGCAAAAGGGCGCTATTATACCGGCGCTTGCGACGCTATCGCCGCGCACGCGCGGCCGCGAGCTGCGAGCTATGAGCTACGAGCCATAAGGCACGAACCACGAGTCACGGGTCACGAGTCACTTCCGGGAGTCCATAAATGGTGCAAAAAGTCGATCTCATCGTCATCGGCGGCGGCAGCGGCGGCATCGCCATGGCCAACCGCGCCGCTTCGTATGGCGCGAAGGTCGCGCTCGTCGAGTCCGGCCGGCTCGGCGGAACGTGCGTGAACGTCGGCTGCGTGCCGAAGAAGATCATGTGGAACGCGGCAGCCATCGCCCACGTGTTTCACGAGGCCGGCGACTACGGTTTCACCGCCCGCGTCGAGCGCTTCGACTGGCCGGCGTTGAGGAAGAGCCGCGACGACTACGTGACGTGGCTGAACGGCCGCTACCAGGCCGGGCTGGAGAAGAACGGCGTCGAGCTGTTGCGCGGCCGCGCCCGCTTCGAGAGCGCGCATGCGGTCGCCGTGGACGGCGTCCGGCTCGAGGCGCCGCACGTCGCCATCGCGACCGGCGGCAGGCCTATCGTCCCGGACTGGAAGGGCGCCGGGCTGGGAATTACTTCCGACGGGTTTTTCGAGCTGGCGGAGCGGCCGCGGCGCGTTGCGGTCGTCGGATCGGGCTACGTCGCCGTGGAGCTGGCGGGCGTGCTGCGCGCGCTCGGCGCGGAAGTCGTGGTGCTCGTGCGGCGCGCGGGCGTCCTCATGAGCTTCGACGAGATGCTGCGTGAAGTGCTGATGCGGGAGATGACTGCGGAGGGTATCGAGATCCGCACCAACACGCATGTCCTCGAGGTCATGCAGGAAAGAGACGGCACGGCCTTGCAGTGTACCGATGGCGCGCGCATCGCCGGCCTCGATTGCGTGCTGTGGGCGGTAGGGCGCGAGCCCAACGTCGCCGACCTGGGCCTCGCCGCCGCCGGGGTGAAGACCGACCCTCTCGGACACGTCCTGACCGATGAATGGCAGAACACCAGCGCCGCCGGCGTCTACGCGGTCGGCGACGTGACGGGAAGGGAGGCGCTCACGCCGGTCGCGATAGCCGCGGGGCGCCGTCTCTCGGACCGGCTCTTCGGTGGCCGCCCGGATCGCAGGCTCCCGTACGAGTGCATACCGACCGTGATCTTCAGCCATCCGCCGATCGGCACCGTCGGCCTGACGGAGGCGCAGGCGCGGAGCCAGTACGGAGAGGGCGTCAAGGTCTACCGCACCGAGTTCACCCCCCTCTATCACGCGTTCACGCAGCGGAAGGTGAAGTGCGCGATGAAGCTCGTGGTCACGGGCAGCGACGAGAAGATCGTCGGCTGCCACGTCATCGGCCACGGCGCGGACGAGATGCTTCAGGGATTCGCCGTCGCGATCCGCATGGGCGCCACGAAGAGCGATTTCGACGATACCGTCGCGATACACCCGACGAGCGCGGAGGAGATGGTTACGATGCGCTAGTACCAGATTAGCGCGGTGTGAGCACTACCCTGGAAAAGCAGCGTACGTACGTGGAGTATTTGAGTCGCCCACTCTCAGGTGTGAGAACGCGGAGGTAACGTGAGATATGCATCAACGCGTTCCATGTTTATCTATGGCTTCGTCTTGATGTCGAGATGGTTTAGTCTATCTTTGCACCTGCTGCTGCTATTACCTTGCGCCACTTGGCGATTTCGGCGTGCAGGAGCTTGGTGAATTCCGCGGGCGTGTTGCCGACCGGCTCCAGGCCCTGCTCGAGGAAGCGTTCCTTCATTTCCGGCAGGTACACGATCTGCACGACCTCCTGGTTCAATTTCCCGGTGATGGCCGCCGGCGTTCCCGCCGGCGCCAGCAGGCCGTACCACGAGGAGGCCTCGTATCCGCGCACTCCGGACTCCGCGATGGTCGGCAGCTCCGGCAGCACCCCCGAGCGCCGGGCGCCCGTTACCGCGAGCGCGCGCAGCCGCTCCGACTTCACCTGGGGCAGCGCGGACGGTATGGTCGGGAAGGACAGGGAAACCTGGCCCGAGATGAGGTCGGTGAACGCCATCGCGTTGCCCTTGTAGGGCACGTGGACCATGTCGACGCCGGCCATGCTCTTGAAGAGCTCCGCGGCGAGGTGCGGCGGCGTGCCGTTGCCGGCCGACGCGTAGTGCAGCTTGCCGGGACGCGCTTTTGCCAGAGCGACCAGCTCCCGCACGTTTTTTGCCGGCACCGATGGATGGACGACCAGCAGGGCGGGGCCGGATACGAGGAGCGTTATCGGCGAGAAGTCGTACACGGCGTCGTAGGCCATCTTCTTGTAGAGGCCGGGATTGATCGCGTGGCTGCCGCTCACCATCGCGAGCGTGTAGCCGTCGGCGGCGGCCTTCGACACGATCTCGGTGCCTATCGCGCCGCCCGCGCCGCTGCGGTTCTCGATCAGGAAGTTCGCGCCCAGCCGCTCGCTCAGCTTCTGCATGACCATCCGCGTCACGATATCGGTGCCCCCGCCGGGCGGGAAAGGTACCACCACGCGCACCGGCTTGGCGGGGTAACCCTGCGCGTGGACAAGACCGGAGACGCAGAGCGCCAGGGCGATGGATACGGCTCCGCGAATGCTCGATCTCATGTGGAAGCCATAGAGGCGGCTACCGCCTTGGCAAACGCGCTGGTCGATGCGTTGCCGCCGAGGTCGGGCGTCGTCTCGCCCGACTCTATCGTGTCCTTCACCGCCTGCTCGATCAGGTTCGCGCAATCGCGGCACGCAGCGCGCTTCGTGCGCAGGTAGAACCACCGCAGCAGCATTGCGGTGGACAGGATCAGCGCCGATGGATTGGCCCTGTTCTTGCCCTCGATATCGGGAGCGGTGCCGTGCACCGCCTGCGCCATCGCGTGGTCCAGTCCGGCGTTGAGCGACGGTGCGAGGCCGATGCCGCCCGCCAGGCCGGACGCCTGGTCGGACAGAATGTCGCCGAAGAGATTCGTCGTAGCGACGAGGCGGTAGCGGCCGGGCTCGCGCGGAAACGTGGAGCTGAACGTGTCTATGCGCACGAGCTCCAGCTCGATATTGCGGTAGCGATGCCTGATCTTTTCGAACGCGCCGATGAAAAGTCCTTCGGTCTGCGGCAGCGCGGTGCGCTTGTGCACGATGGCGAGCCGTTTTTCCCCGAGCGCGGCGGTGTAGTCGAGGCAGAACTTCGCGAAGCGGTCGCATGCCTCGCCGGTGATGACGCGCAGCGATAGCCCCACGTCCTCGCGCGGCTTGAATTCTCCATAGCCCCACGCGAGATTCCGATCCGGGTAGAAGCCCTCGGTATTCTCGCGGAGCACGGTGACGTCCACGTCCGGTATCAGGGGATCGAGCTGCGGCCACGCCTGCACCGGCCGCACGTTGGCGAAGAGCTTGTAATGGCGGCGGAGGTAGCCGTTGGGATGGCCGCGATAGGGATCGTCCTTGGGATACTCGCCGGCGAAGGTCGGACCCACGATCCAGCCCTCGTGCCCGTTCAGCGTCCGGATCGTCGCGTCGGGCAGGGTGGTGCGGCTCTTCCGGTACGGCTTCCAGCCTATCGCCCCCGCCTTGAGGCGCAGTCCCAGGCCCGCGCGGCGCGCCGCCGCTTTCAGGACGTGGACGGTTGCCTCCGTGATTTCCGGGCCGATGCCGTCTCCTTCCAGCACGGCCAGTCTGATTTCGTGTCTGCGGGCCATTCTCTCTCCGTTGGAACTATCGATTATGCCAGCGATGAGCTACGGGCCGCGGGCTGCGAGCCACGGGTCACCGTCCGGCGGCCTCTGAACGTCTTCAGCCTGATCGGGTCGGCCGCCGCGCGCTACGCCCACTTGAGCCGCAGCGCGCGGACGGCCAGTATCGCGCCGAACGGCAGCGCCAAAGCGAGCAGCAACTGGGCGACCAGGAGTTCTCCCAGCTGACTGTAGTCGGCCGGAACCTTGATCGCGCCGCTGGCCGCATCCCGCACCTCGCGGGTGACGGCGTAAGTCTCGTTCAAGTACTTCGTTCCGAGCTGGGATGCCGACAGCGCGAGGTTGGTGAACGAAGCCATGATCGCGAAATAGGTGGCCTTGAGATTGGCCGGCGCCGAGTTGGCGATCCAGGCGAGCATTGGAATCATCGAGATCTGAAAGAGCGGCGAATCGAGGGCGGTATTCACCAGCACGATGAAATGAGCGTCGACGAGCCCGCCGGTCCGGGCGGCCGTCCAGAGATGCAGCCCGTAGTACATGCCCACGATCGGCAGGGAAATTGCCGCGCCGAGGACGGCGAGACAACCCACGATGTAGGCGATCGAGCGTTCCGCCATGAAGCGGCGGAAGACGAACAACGCCGCGAGCGTGACGGCGCTGCCGATCAGGGACAGCACCGCCAGAAAACGCTCGTCGAATTTCAGCACGTCGATCATCCACCACGTGAGTCCCTGTCCTGCCGCGGGAACGGCGCGAAAGGCAAAGATGATAGCCAGAGTGCCGATCAGCGTCTCGCGTGCCCCGGGCTCGAGGTCACTGGTGAGTCTCGCGATCAGGAAGGCGACGATGGCAAAGGAGCCGGCAAAGATAATTTCCTGGTTGTAGGGAAGATCGCCCAATCCCATCGCCAGGGTAAAAGCGACGAATACGAGGCTGCCGCCCAGGATCCACCAGTTGGGCGCCGGAAGCTCCTCGGGGCGGTCGAGCAGCCGCTTCGCCTCGGCGGCCGGAATGCCGCGGGCGACGAGGCGCCGCAGGTCCCGCTGCCTGACGAAGAACGCGAGCACCACGCCGGCCACCGAAATCGCCGGTATCGACAGGGACATCAGGTAGACGTCGCGATAGATTGCGGCCTTCTGCGCGCTCGAGAGCTGCTCTGCATCGGCGAACACGTACAGATTGATCACGCCGACCAGGACGGATCCGCCGATGATGGCGACGCGCCCGAGCGTCTGCACGGTCGTATTCATGAGCCTGCGGGCGGCCGGATCCACCGGCCGGCCGTGCTCGTCTACGCGCGGCACCGCTTCGATCGTCATCGCATCCGCGACCACGTCCTGGATCACGAAGCCCACGGGCGCGAGCAGCTCGGACAGGACGTACCAGGCCTCGGCGGGCATGACCGCCGCCATCGCCGCGCGATCGGTCAGGAGGCCGACCATGATGGCCAAGCTGGTGGCCATGAGCCCGGCGCCCAGGAAGACGAGCCAGTTCTTCCAGCGCCAGACCAGATCGACCACGTGACCGATCGGCATCTTGATCACGTAGGGTATGCCCGCCCAGAAAGCGAGCCCGGCGAGAAAGGCCGCGGAGAGGGCGAGATAATCCTTGACGAAAAAGGTGCCGACGATCGCGGTGAGGCCGGAAATGCCTGCCGCCATGTAGACCATCAACGGCGGCATGTAGGACAGGCGCAGCTCGCGGCCGAGGGCTAGGAAATTGACGTCCAACCAGCGGCGTGCGCCCGCGAGCATCACGGGCATTGTAACCGCAAACAAAGAAAATCCCGCGCAACGAGAGCCGCGCGGGATTCTCTGGTCGCCGACTGCGACCGTACGGCTTTACGCAGTGCTAAGCGTCAGTTGCCGCTCCTGGCGGTGGTGCGTGAGGCGTCAGCCGCACCCAGTTCGTCGACCGACAACCTGCCGTCGCCATCCTTGTCGAGCTGGTTGAACTCTCTGGCAAGCAGGGCAGAAGCGCCGGCTTCCTGGCGCGATATGTATCCGTCCTTGTTGGTATCGAAGCTGTTGAACATCAACGGCACGGCCCACCGATGCTCCAGGGCCGCCAGGTCGCGTCCGTCCGCAGACGCGGACGTTGGCGCCTCGACCGGGGCAGCGACTGCTGCCAGTGGCAACGCGGCGATGGCGGCGAGAATGGACAGGGATATGAGTCTGTTCGTCATTCGCCGCTCCTCGGGGTTGAAGGTGCCGACGGCGAGGAGGCCGCCAATTCAGCGGCTGACAGCTTGCCGTCGCCGTCCTTGTCGAGCTGACTGAATTGCTTCGAGAGCGTCGCCGAATTCTTCGCCTCTTCCCGTGTGACGTAGCCATCCTTGTTTGTGTCGAGGCTGTTGAACGTCATCCCGGCATCCCGGGGGGCGCCGGATGCCGACGGTGGGCGCGAGGGCGAATCAGCGTCCGCCGCGAGAACCGCGGTCGGCAGAGCAACTGCGGCGGCAAGAACGAGCATGGATGAGAGCTTGCGTTGCATTGATGTGTCCTTTCATCGTGGAGGTTGTGTATAAGCCCTCCCTACCATCTCCGGGGAGCCGCCTTTCATGGGCAACTCCTCGAGTGCGGGCTCGCGCTGACCGTAGCGGTAGATCGGCTCGGACCAGCCGGCGGACTCGTCGCGCAAAACGTAGCGCGTCAATCCGTTCGCTTCGACAGCGGCGCCGTCTCGTTGCGCGGAAATCCAGCCGGCGTCCCCGGCAATCCTCCGGCTAGCGGGGTCAGTACCGATAGCCGTATTGGCTGCCAGGGCGCCGAGTGGACATATCAGCGCAACGGCGATTGCTGCGCGCTTCATCACTTACTCGGGTGAAGTCTTGCCCTCGGCGCTGGCGCCAGCCCCGAGTTGCGCGCTTCCGCCCGCTTTCATCTCTTCCGGCTTCTTTCCCTTCGGCTTGTTCTGGGTATCCGTGTCGGATCTCGCGCTCCCGCTGGCAGCGCCCTGAACGGCCGCACCGCCCTGGACCGCGCCGGATTCCGACGAGCCGGAGCCCTGAACGCCCGCGCCGATACCGACACCCGAGCCCAGCGAGCCCGAGCCTTGCGACCCGCTACTCTTCGCGCCCGCTTCTGCGCCTGCTCCGACGCCTGCTCCAACACCCGCACCTTGCGCGATAGCGCCGAGCGGGAACATCGCCGAAATGATGACTGCGATTAACTTGGTTTTCATGCCTCTCTCTCCTTTAGCCCTGATGAAAAACCCCATCGAAGTACGCACAGCGCTTCTCCTCGTACGGTCGCAAGGGGCGTGCCAGGAAAAAAAGGCGAGTGAAATCAGAGACTCGCGCCGGCCGATTGGAGGCGCGGCGGCGGCGGCTGTCGTCGGCCGCAGACGGTGCGCGCCGGGACGATCCTAAGTGGTGAAGAACGCAGGTAAAAAGGTGTCGGCGGCCGCAGACACCTTGACGAACCTTACTCAGGCTTAATCCCCGGCCCCCGATGCCATGTATGCAACGGAGCGCGCTCCTGGCGCTCCGCCGCATAAGTCAGATCAACCTTCGTTCTTCTGCAGCCCGATCGCCACGGCGTCGTCCGGGATCGGATCTACCGCATAGCTACCGCGAGCCGCGAAGTGGGCGCGAGACCCGGAATCAGCGCGCGCGGTATGGCGGGACGAGCTGGAGAACGTGGATGCGGAGCGGCCGGCATCCACCGATGCCGACCGCCCGCTTCAGCGCTGCTCATGCAGCGGAGCGTTCATATGCTTCGCCGCAAGCCAAGCTACCCTTCGTTCTTCTGCAGACCGATCGCGACGCCTTCGTCCCGGATACCGTCTGCGGCATAGCTATCCCGCCCGAAGTTGAAGTTGCGGTGATCCGCCCGCGCGTGGAAGCGGGACATGAAGCCGGACCGGGGCTCGCTACGGACGTCAGCAGACGCCGAGGGAGAGCTTCGCATTCCTTCGTTCTGGCGCTGGAGGCTGCTCGCCCCCGAGCGGTCCTGCCCCGAGGCCCGGACGCCTGCTTCGGTTTCCGCGGTCCCTTGCTGGCCCGCCAAGCCTGCTCCGGCACCCAACTCCGACCCGCTGGTTTGCGCGATTGCGCCCAGCGGGAACAGCGCGGCGATGATGGCTGCTATGAACTTGGTCTTCATACGCTTTGCTCCTTTCACTATGACAAAAGCCCTGGCACGCACCAGGTCTGCACAGAGCCTCGCAAGCCCTGTGCCAGGAGCAAAACTGACAAAGAATCAAGCACAAGGCGGCGCCGGGGCGGTGGAGAGATCGTCCGCCCCTGTTGCCTGCCGTAGACAACTCGCGCCCGCAGCGGCGTTAAGTCGTGGAGAACATGGATAAAAAGGTGTCTGTACTGGCCGACATTTGGCCGAACCTTACTCGGCCTTGATGCCCGCCCCCCGGATGAGCGGCCACCACTTCGCGATTTCCGCCTTTTGGTAAGCGTAGAGCGCCTCCGGCGCCTGCTGCTCGCGCGACGGAATTTCCTGTCCGAGATCGAAGAAGCGCTGGCGCAAGGCCGGATCGGCCAGGCTATCACCGATCGCGGTATTCAGCTTCATGACGACTTCCCTTGGCGTGTTCTTCGGCGCCCAGATGCCGTGCCAGACGGCGGTATGCAGCCCGGGCAGCCCCGCCTCGTCCACCGTCGGGATTTCCGGTGCGGCCTTCTGGCGCTTGTCGGCGGTAACCGCATAGGCCCTGATTTTTCCCGCGCGCATGAGGTTGACCATGCTCGCGACCTGGGTGATGTACACATCGAATTCTCCGACCAGCAGCGCCTGCAGCGCCGGGGCGCCGCCGCGATAGGGCACGAACTCCATCTTCACGCCGATGCGGTCCTGAAAGTAGACCCCGACGATGTGCGATGCCCCGCCCACTCCCCCCGTCCCCATGAGCGCCTTGCCCTCGTTCTTCTTCAGGAGCGCGATCAGTTCCTTCAGGTTTTTCGCCGGGACGGTGGACTTCGAGACTATCGTCTGCGGGTTGGTGGCGATCAGCGCGACGGGCGCGAAATCGTTCAGCAGGTCGAACGGCAGCTTGGTGTAGTAGGCGCCGTTCACGACGTGTGTGCCCCAATGGCCGATGCTCAGCATGTAGCCGTCGGGCGCGGCGCGCACGACCCGGCCCGTGCCTATCGTGCCGCCCGCGCCAGTCGTATTGTCGATCAGTATCGTCTGCCCCAGCGCCGCTCTCATCCGTTCGCCCAGGATGCGGGCAAGCGTATCGGTCGGGCCGCCGGCGGAAAACGGCACTACGATCGTGATCGGTTTTACGGGATAGACCTGGGCGATGGCGGTCGATGCGGCAAAGGCGCCAGCAAGCGCACAGCCGGCGATCAGCGTTTTCACGTTTGTCTCCCTCGTTGATTATTGATCAGGCAGGCCGGTGGATGGCCACCGGTATGCGCTTCGGCCCGAACGCGCGACCGAACTGCTCGTAGCGGCCCGCGACCGCCTTGCCGCAGTCGGGGCAGTTTCCTTCCGGCGTGACGCGGTGCTTGCGGATCGCGTACCAGTCGCGCACGATGAGCGGCGTCCTGCAGCCGGGACAGTAGGTGGTGCCGCCTTCGGCATCGTGGACGTTGCCGGTGTAGACATAGTGGAGTCCCTCGGCGAGGGCGATGCTCCGGGCGCGCCGCAGGGTCGTCGACGGCGTCGGCTCCACATCCGTCATCTTGTAATCGGGATGAAACGCCGTGAAGTGGAGCGGCACGCCGGGCCCCAACTCCTTCATGATCCAGCGGCACTCGGCCTCGATCTCCTCGTTCGAGTCGTTCTTGCCCGGTATGAGCAGCGTCGTGATCTCGAACCATACGCTCGTCTGGTGCTTCAGGTACACGAGGGTATCCAGCACCGGCGCGAGCCGCGCGCCGCACTGCCTGAAGTAGAACTCGTCGGTGAATGCCTTGAGATCGACGTTCGCCGCATCCATCTTCGCGTAGAACTCGCGCCGCGGCGCGTCGTGCATGTAACCCGCGGTGACCGCGACCGTCTTCACCCCGCGCTCGCGGCACGCATCGGCGATGTCCATCGCGTATTCGGCGAATATCACCGGATCGTTGTAGGTGAACGCGACGCTCCGGCAGCCGTTGGCGAGGGCCGCCTCCGCGATGGCCGTCGGCGAGGCCTGGTCCGCCAGCCGGTCCATGTCCCGCGACTTGGAGATGTCCCAGTTCTGGCAGAACTTGCACGCGAGGTTGCACCCGGCCGTGCCGAAGGAAAGGATGCTGGAGCCCGGGTAGAACTGGTTGAGCGGCTTCTTTTCCACCGGATCGATACAGAAGCCGGAGGAGCGGCCGTAGGTGGTGAGCACCATGGCATCGCCCTCTCTCTTGCGCACGAAGCAGGCCCCGCGCTGCCCTTCGTGCAGGCGGCAATCGCGCGGGCAGAGATCGCACTGCATCCTGCCGTCGGGAAGCCAGTGCCACCACCGGCCTGCGTATTCGTGCTCCGTGCTCATACGAGTGCTGAGTGATGAGTGATAAGTGGCAGATGTCCCCGGCTTGCGCTGGCTGACTCCAGTCACCGGTCTCTGGTCACTGCTCTTCTCGCCACTTCTGCACCGTGTAGCGCATGAGCTTCATCTCCGGGCCCCAGAGGTCGGGTGGAAGCCCCGCTTTCTGCTTCAGGTGCGCGAGAAAATCGGCCGGCTCCTTGAAGCTCTCCCACACCTGCGGCAGAAAGGTGCTGGAGTGGTGGCCGTATTCGAGAACGACGCCGTCGATTCCCGGGCGCAGCTGGCGCAAGGCGTCCTGCTCGCCGGAGCAGGCGAGCGCCTCGAGCGCGGAGAGCACGGAGATTTCGAGCGAGATGGCGTCGAGCTCCGCGGTGGTGAGCGGCTTGAAGCGGGGATCCCGGAACGCTGCGGCAATCGCGTTGCCGCGGACGTCCTCCGCGAGCGCGCGGTGCGGGCGCAGCGTGCCGATGCAGCCGCGCAGGTTGCCGGCTTCCGTGACGGTGATGAAACAGGCTCCCTGCTGCCTGAGCCAGGGCGTGTCCTCGCGCGCCGTGCGCGCGACGCCCAGCTCGCCTGCTATCGCGGCGCGCGCGAGCGGAAGGAGTACCTGTCCGGCCTCCCGCGGCAACGGCGCGGCGCCCGTCTGCAGCACGACGTAGCCGGTGTTCGAAGTGAGCACGATAGGGTTCACGCGGTGCCCGGGACACCCACTTCGTAGTACGCGAAAGAGCCATAGCCTACGACGCGGTCGCGATCGCCCGCCGTGTCGCCGGAGGTCCTGAGATCCAGCAGCTCGGGCTTGAGGCCGCGCCGGCGCGCGGCGAGGGCGAGGCCGGTCACCGGTGTTGCGCCGCACGCCTGCTCGTGCGAGATATCGGTGGCGAGCGCCAGTATCGCCTTCGCCGTGGCGCGGTCTACGGCCTGCGCGTCCGCATAGGACAGGTAGTGCGAGAGGTCGGAGCTCACCACGATCAGCGTTTCCGGACCTCCCCACAAGCGCTCGAGAACCTCCGCCACCTCCTGTTGCGTCGCGTGGCCCACGGCAAGCGGCACGAGCGTGAATTGTCCGAGTATCACCTGCAGGAATGGCACGTGGACTTCCAGGGAATGCTCCAGAGCGTGCGCCTGCCGGCTTTCGATGATCTGGGGCAGTCCACGCAAGGCTTCCACTGCGCCGCTATCTATTTCCACGATACCGAGCGGTGTCGCGAATGCGCCTACTCCCGGCAGCGCCAGCCCGCGCACCGCGACGCGATGGGTCGGCCCCAGCAGCACGACGCGCCTGATGCGCTCGCGCGCCGGCGCGAGCAGCGCGTAAACGCTGGCGGCCACCGGTCCGGAATAGATATAACCCGCGTGCGGTGCCACGATCGCCTTGGGCACGGAGCGTTCGGGCGCCGTGCTTGCGGCCGCTCCCAGCATCTGCGCCAGGTTCTGCGCAAGCTCGCGCTGTGCGCCCGGATAGAACGTTCCGGCGACAGCGGGGGGGCGGACGGTAAGAGCGCGTTGAGACATCGGGTCTCTACAATTATGCGCCCGGCGGCTGTTTTTTCAAGGCATGAATTCCTCGTCGCGGTCCGGGAAATTCCCCGGCTGTTAGAATCGGTTCGGTGCACCGAGCCTATGCCCTTATCCCCGCAGCCGGCGCAGGCGTCCGCATGGGCGGGACGTCGCCCAAACAGTACCTGGACATCGCCGGGCACCCGCTGCTCTGGCACACGCTGCGGGCGCTCTGCGGTCATCCGCGCATCGAGCAGGTTTTCCTCGTGCTGGCCGCAGGCGATGCCCTGTTCGCGCGTCACGACTGGCGGGAATTCGCAGGCAGGCTCGCGCCGCTCTACTGCGGCGGCAACACACGCGCCGCGAGCGTGTTCAATGGGCTCCTCGCGGTGCGCGACGGGGTGGGTGCGTCTGACTGGGTCCTCGTGCACGACGCGGTGCGTCCCTGTCTCGGTGGCGCGGAGCTCGATCGGCTGCTCGCCGCGCTGTCCGAGGACGATACGGGCGGGCTGCTTGCGGTGCCGGTAACGGACACGTTGAAGCGCGCGGGCGGTGACGCGCGCGTCGTGCGCACGGAACCGCGCGACGAGTTGTGGCTGGCGCAAACGCCGCAGATGTTTCGCTACCAGCTCCTGCTGGAGGCATTGCGCACAGCGGAGCCTGCGCTCGTCACGGACGAGGCCGGCGCGATCGAGGCGCTGGGCCTCAAGCCGAAAGTGGTGATGGGAAGCCCGCGCAATATCAAGGTGACGTATCCGGAGGATCTCGCGCTGGCAGAAGTGATCCTGAAAGGCCGGGACTTGTGAGAATCGGACAGGGATTCGACGCGCACGCGCTCGTCGCCGGGCGCAGGCTCGTCATCGGCGGCGTCGACATTCCGCACGAGAAAGGTCTCGCCGGCCACTCGGACGCCGACGTGCTGATCCACGCCGTGTGCGACGCGCTGCTCGGCGCCGCCGGTCTCGGCGACATCGGCGCGCATTTCCCCGACAGCGACGCCCGCTACAAGGACATCGACAGCCGTAAGCTGCTTTTCGAGGTGCGGCAGCTCGTGCGCGAGCGCGGCTTTCATGTCGCCAACGTGGACGCCACCATCATCGCCCAGGCTCCGCGCATGGCACCGCACATCCCGGCGATGCGCGCCAACCTCGCCTCCGATCTCGGCATCGCGGTGGACGCAGTCAACGTCAAGGCCACGACGACGGAGAAGCTGGGCTTCGTCGGCCGGGGGGAGGGCATCGCGGCGGAGGCTGTCGCGCTGCTCACCAGCAACGAGTAACGAGCCACGAGCCACGAGCCACCAACCAGCGAGACCGCGCGGCTGTTCTTCGCCGCATGGCCGACGGCCGGCGTGCAGGAGAAGCTGCACGCCATCGCGCAGCAGGCGCGACGCGAATGCGGCGGCCGTGCCGTTGCGCAGGGCAACATACACCTCACCCTGGCGTTTCTTGGCGATGTCCCGCGCGACCGGGTGCACCAGATCGAGTCGGTTGCCGCGGAAATCAGCGGCTCCCGCTGCGATATCGCAGTCGATCGCCTCCAGTACTGGAAGCACAACCGGATATTGTGGGCCGGCGTGGAACGCTGTCCGGAGCCGCTGGCTGGGCTCGCCGGGAAGTTGTCCGTAGGATTGCGCGCGATCGGGTTCAAGCTGGACGACCGCCCGTATGTGCTTCACGTCACGCTGCTGCGTAACGCGCGCTGCGCACCGGCCGAACGCTCGATCCCGGCGGTCGCGTGGCCGATAGCCGACGTCGCGCTGGTCGAGTCGCTTCAGCGTGGAGATGGAAGAGTGTACGAAGTGCTGCGGCGTTGGCCGCTCGGAGGCTAAAACGTGTATGCTTCCATCGTCAAAGCGTCGGCCGCTAGCGACGCTATATAACGCAAATGGGGTAGGGAGGGGTAGGGATGGACCGGGCGGGCCATATCGCGGTCTTCCGCGGGGCGGGGCGCGAGACCCCGCACGCGGAGGACGTGCTCCTTCTCCCGGGATGGAGCGAGGCGGACTGGGACAAGGTGTTCTCGCGCACCCGGCCGTATCCGGTCCGGGCGAGCGAGGTGGTCATTCACCGCGACGCGACCGACCGGTCCGTTGCCTTCGTCGCGTCAGGCTCGTTCGAGGTGGGCATCAGCCAGGTGGACGGTGTGAGCATATCGCCGCTGGCGCGCATCGGCGCCGGCAGCGTGATCGGCGAGCAGTCGTTTTTCGACGGCATGCCGCGCTCGGCCAACGTCTGGGCGGTGTCGGACGCTGAGCTGCTGTCGCTCGATTTCGACGATTTCAACCGGTTCGGGCGGGAAGCGCCGGCGCTCGCGCGGGACCTGCTGTTCGCGCTGGCGCGGGTGCTGTCGGTGCGGCTGCGGAATACGACGTTCCGCGTTCGAAGGTAACGGGTTAGCCTTCCGCCTTCCGCCTTCCGCCTTCCTCCTTCGGTGTCAGCGGCAGCTCCATGCGAGCGCGCAGGCCGCCGCCATCGCGCGGCAGGAGTTTCACCTCGCCGCCGTGCAGCCGCGCGATCCGGTCCACGATCGCGAGTCCCAGGCCGGTGCCGGGGGTGGACCGCGCGGTGTCCAGCCGGGTGAAAGGCCGCAGCATGTCGTCGGCCTGAGCGGCCGGGATTCCCGGTCCGCGGTCCAGCACCTCTATCACGGCGCGACCATTCTCCAGCGCCGTTCGCACCTCGACATCCGGTCCGCCGTGCCGCAGCGCGTTCTCGATCAGGTTGACCACCGCCCGCTGCATTGCGAGCGGACGCAGCGGCAGCGGCGGCAGCGGCGCCAGTTGCATCCGGACGGGCATGCCGTTCCTCTCGCTGCGCTCGCAGGCGCCGCGTACCATCGCGTTCAGGTCGCCGTCCGGGAGGGCCGTCTCACCTTCGTTCGTGCGTGCGAAGTCGAGAAACTGGCTGATCGCCGCATCGATGTCCCCGATATCCTTTTCCATTCCCGCCTTGAGCGCGGGATCGCCCCTGTCGTCGAGCATCTCCAGGCCGAGCCGTATGCGGGAGAGCGGCGTGCGCAGGTCGTGCGAGACGCCGGCGAGCAGCAGCGCACGCTCGTCGTCCAGGCGCTTCAGATCGGACGCCATCTGGTTGAAGGCGCGGGACAGGGTGCTGATTTCCGAGGGGCCCGTCTCGGGGACGGGCGGCGGCACCTTGCCACGCCCCATCGCTTCCGCGGCGCGCGTCAATGCGCTCAACGGGCGATTGATGCGGAACACCACGAGCCAGGCTCCGACCAGCGCCAGCGCCAGGATGACCGTGCCCCAGCCGATCCACCGCAGGGATTCCCGCCGCTCGATGCGGGTGCGCGGAATGCGCACCCAGAAAACCTCTTCGTCGATCGTGAAGCTCACCCAGCCGCCCGGTACGCCGTTGCGGTTGACGGTGAACTGGGTATCCGGCCCCAGGCTCTTCCGCAGCTCCCTGTCGATGATCCTGAGAAACGGGCGGTCCGGCAGTGGCGCGATCTGTTCGCCGGGCTCGGCGAGATAGACCTGGACCTGCTCTTCCTGCGACAGGTCGCGCAGGAGCTCGAGCCGCCGGTCAGACTGCGCACTGATGAGAGCGGCCCGAGTGAGATTCACGACGCTCACGATTTGACGCGCGATCTGCCGCGCGCGCGGCTCGCGTTCGGAGAGCTGGAAAATCTGCAGCCAGGCGAGATGCGCCAGCGCGAGGAGCAGCGCGATGAGCAGCACGCTGCGCCACAGCAGCGTGCGCGGCCACAACCTCATGGTGACCGGTGAACAGTAACCAGTGACCAGTCAGGAAGCGCGACAGCCGGGGCTTTCACCGGTCACCGGTCACGAGTCACTGGTCACGCCTTTGTCTTCAGTGCCCTTGCCATCCGGCACGAAGACGTAGCCGAAGCCCCACACGGTCTGGATGTAGGCGGGCTTGGCGGGATCGACTTCGATCAGGCGGCGCAGGCGGGAGACCTGCACGTCGATGGAGCGGTCGAACGCGCCGAACTCGCGGCCGCGGGCAAGCTCCATCAGCTTGTCGCGCGACAAGGGAACCCGCGGGTGCTGTACCAGTACCTTGAGCAGCGCGAACTCCCCCGTCGTCAGGGCCACGTCTTCACCGTTGCGGGCGAGACTGCGTCCGGCAAGGTTGAACCGGAAGGGACCGAACTCCACCACCTGGAGGTCCGTCGCCGGCGCGCCCGGCGGGGAGGAGGGGGGGCGCCGCCGCATGACTGCCTGTATGCGCGCGACCAGCTCCCTGGGATTGAAGGGTTTCGGGAGGTAGTCGTCAGCCCCGATTTCCAGCCCCACAATGCGGTCCACCTCGTCGCCCTTGGCGGTCAGCATGATGATCGGCAGGTTCTCGCCTCCGCCGCGCAGGCGCCGGCAGATCGACAGCCCGTCTTCTCCCGGCAGCATGAGATCGAGGATCATCAGGTCGTAGCGCTCGCGCGCAAGCTGCCGGTTCATCTCGGTCGCATCGGACACGGTGCGCACCGTGTAGCCCTGCTCGGTCAGGTACCGGTTCAGCAGGTCGCGCAGCCGCCTGTCGTCATCGACTACCAGGATCCGGGTTTTTTGCTCCGCCATGGCAGCTATCCTATGCGCGGCACGCCGCGAGCGCGCCGCATTCCTGTAAGAGTTTATTGCCTTCGCCCCCGGGGCGAAACAAATTGTTACAAAAAAGCCCGGCGCGAGCGCGTGTCGCGCGGACTAACAGGTAACATGGGCGCGTCCAAAGGGCGTGTCTATAATACGTGACGCGCACGGCATAACACATGGCATATGGATCGCTGCGGGACCGAACGATGAAGAAGGTGCTCTTGATCATAGCCGTTCTGGGGTTGCTTGCGCCGCCGCTCGCGGAAGCGCAGCGCTGGGGCTCGGGCTACGGTCCTCGCTTCCAGGCGCAGAAGGGCGATGGCGGCGGCCGGGAGTATCGCGGCGGGCGCGACGGTGGTGGCCGGGAGTATCGCGGCGGGCGCGACGGCGGCGGCCGGGAGTATCGCGGCGGGCGCGACGAGCGGCCCCCGCAGCGCGACGAGCGCCACCAGGGGCGCATGACCGACGAGGAGCGCCGCGGACTGCACCAGGACCTCGATCGCGCGAACCGCGAGATCTACAAGCCGGCCCCGCGGCGCTAGATCGTGAACTTGATCCATTTCTCAAGGCATAGACCGCCGCGGCTCGCAGTGGTTGCGGCGCTTGCCTTGGCATGGTGCGGGATTGCGGCCGCCCAGCCGGCGGAAAGTTCGGCCGAACGGCAGGCGCGGCGCGAGCAATGGTGCAAGGACAACCCTGAAAAGTGCCGCGAGATGCAGGCGAAGGCCAAGGCGCGCCAGGAGGAATGCAAGGCCAATCCGGAAAAATGCCGGGCGGAAATGCAGGCCCGGCAGGAGGAGCGGTTCAAGGCCGCGGACGCGAACAAGGACGGGAAGTTGACGCGCGCCGAAGCGGAAAAGGGCATGCCCGTCGTGGCGCGCAACTTCGACCAGGTCGACGCAAACAAGGACGGCGTGGTCACGCTGCAGGAGATCGAGGCGGCACGCAAGGCGCGGGCGGCGCAGCGCGCGGAAAAAGGAAAGTAACGGCTTCAGGCTGACATGATTGCCGGGAACCCGATCTCAGCGCCATCCGCCCGCCGCCCGGGTCTGCGCGGAGCCATGCTGGGATTTCTTGGCGTCCTGGCGGTCAGTGCTTGTCCGGCCGTGAACGCCGCCGCCCCGCTCGGCTTCGACGACGCGCGGCACCTGCTCAACCGCACCAGCCTTGCGGCCGCTCCGGAAGATATCGCCGCGTTCGGCAGGCTCACCCGCCAGCAGGCCGTGGACCGGCTGCTCGATTCCGCTCCCGATGTCGCCGCCACGCCGCCCCCGGCGTGGGTGAGTGAGCCGTTCCAGTCGCTGCGGCGCTTCCGGACGATGAGCGCGGAGGAGCGCAAGCTCGCCCAGCGCGAAGTCTTTCAACGGTCGTTCGAGCTGCAATCCTGGTGGTTGACCGAGTTTCTCGCCACGCGCGCCCCGCTTGCCGAGAAGATGACGCTCTTCTGGCACAACCATTTCGTCACGAGCTTTCAGAAAGTGCGCTCCCCGCAGCTTCTCTACCGGCAGAACGTGCTGCTGCGGGGCCACGCGCTCGGGAATTTCGGCGAGTTGCTGCGCGCCGTCGCGCGCGACCCGGCGATGCTGATCTATCTCGACAACGCGATAAGCCGCAAGGAGCAGCCCAACGAGAACTTCGCGCGGGAGCTGATGGAGCTCTTCACGCTCGGCGAGGGCAATTACAGCGAGCAGGACGTCAAGGAGGCCGCGCGCGCGTTCACCGGCTGGAGCGTGGAGCCGGAAACCGGAGAGTTCCTGTTTCGCCAGCCGGCGCACGACGGCGGCGTCAAGACCGTCCTCGGCCGCACGGGCAGCTTCGACGGGAGCGCGGTGCTCGATATCCTGCTCGCGCAGCCGCAGACGGCGGAATTCGTGGCCGGCAAGCTGTGGCGCGAGTTCGTTTCGCCCGTTCCCGATCCGGTGGAGGTGCGGCGCATCGCGCGCGCATTCCGGGAGTCGGGGTACGACATCCGCACGGCACTCAAGGCGCTGCTCGTCTCCGACGCGTTCTACGCGCCGCAGAACCGCGCGGCGCTCATCAAGTCTCCCATCGAGCTCGTCGTCGGCACGCTGCGGCAGTTCGATTTCAGGACCGGGGAGGTCCTGCCGTTCGTCGTTACCGCCAACCAGCTCGGCCAGAGGCTGTTCGCGCCCCCCAACGTCAAGGGGTGGCCCGGCGGCGAGGCATGGATCAACTCGACGACGTTCCTCGCGCGTAAAGCGTTCCTGGAGCGCTTGTTCAGAGTGGAGGAGCTGCGCGCGATGCCGGTTGGCGAGATGGCGGGGGGCATGGAGCAGCAGCTCGCCGCTCTCCGTCTCGCGCCAGGGCAGGAACGCTATCTGCGCGCCATGCAGAATGTTCACTTCGACGCGAGCCAATGGCTTGCCCGGCTGAACGGTGGCGAGGCGGGTGCGGTGCAACGGGTATTGCTCGCGACGGGGCCGGCCGCACCGGCCGCGCCGGGGATGCAGGGCATGGACCTGATACGACAGCTTACGCAGGATGCGGCCTACCAGCTCAAGTGAGCGGGCGCGTCGAGAGGCGGAGCAGGGGCCCCGAATGGCTTCTGATTCGGGGATGCGACCCTCGGCGACGCGCAGGCGGCCGACGCGACGTAATCGATTTTTCGTGGGCGCGGCAGAGGCCGCTGTCCAGTGACCATTGACCGGCGTGGGAGGATCGATGAACCGGCGCGATTTCGTGACTGCGATGGGCGCGGCAACGGTTACGTCGATGCTGCCGATTCCCGCATTCGCGCGCACGGCGGATTACGCCCGCCTTCTCGTGCTCGTGGAGCTGAAGGGCGGCAACGATGGCCTCAACACCGTGGTCCCGTACGCCGACGGCGCGTATTACGCGCTGCGGCCGAACATCGGCATCGCGCGCGATCGGGTGCTGCAGCTCGACGAGCGCACGGGTCTGCATCCCTCCCTCGAGCCGCTGATGGCGCCGTGGAAGGACCGGGAGCTTGCCGTGGTGCAGGGCGTGGGCTATCCCGCCGCCAATCTTTCGCATTTCCGCTCGATAGAGATCTGGGATACCGCCTCGAAGAGCAACGAGTATCTGTCCGCGGGCTGGCTCGCGCGCGCGTTCGTGACCGCGCCTACGCCTGCCTCCTTCGCCGCTGACGGCGTGATTGTAGGAGGCGCCGAAATGGGGCCGTTTGCAGGCGGCGCCCGCGCTATCGCGGTGACCGATACGGAGCGGTTTCTGCGCGAGGCGCGACTTGCCCAGCCCGGGCCGCAGGGGCGTAACCCTGCGCTCGTCCACATCCTCAAGGTCGAGCGGGATATCGTGCAGGCGGCGGCACATCTCCACGCCGATCACGTCTACGCGACCGCGTTTCCCGGGACCCCCTTCGGCAACGCGGTCCGCACGGCGGCGCAGGTGATTGCCGGCAAGGCGGGCATCGCCGCCGTGAAGGTCTCCCTGAACGGTTTCGATACCCACAGCAACCAGCCCGGCACGCAGGCACGCCTGCTGAAGGATCTCGCCGACGGTCTCGCGGCGCTCAAGGCGGCGCTCGTCGAGATCGGGCGCTGGAACTCCACGCTCGTCATGACCTACGCCGAATTTGGACGCAGGCCCCGCGAGAACCGCTCGAACGGCACGGATCACGGCACGGCGAATGCGCATTTCCTGCTGGGCGGCCGGATAAAAGGCGGGGTGTACGGTCCGCCGCCCGCGCTCAACAGCCTGGACGGCAACGGCAACCTGCCCTTTGCGGTGGACTTCCGCGATCTCTACGCCACCGTGCTGGGTGGGTGGTGGGGCATCGATGCGAGCCGCGCGCTGAACGGCCGGTTTTCCCCTCTCGATCTGCTCAAGGCCTGAGGTTTTTCCCGATGAGGGGATGCTCCCCTCATGCAGCCCTCTGTCGGGGCGGCGGCTGTCGGTCGTCTTGACAGGCCCTGAAGACTACCCGAACGTCATTACCCTGGCGGCGGCGCCCCCCGTTTTTTTCTCGCCATACAGGAGCCCGAAGGCTAGAATTAGCCTGCACTATCGTCGCATTGCGCAGGGAAGCCGCGACACGGCTGCAGAAATGGGCGATATCGTGTTGAATAATAAGGTGAATCTGGAAAGAACCCATGCTCGCCACGCGCATACGCCAGAAGGACGGGATCTTCTACTTCGTGAGCTATCCCGCCGGGGAAGTCCTCAACAGGGTCCGCTTCATCAGCCGCTTCTACGGAGAGGGTGAGCAGATAGCCCCGCAGACCATCCCGCAGCACGATGAGATAGCCCAGTTCATTTCCCGTATCGAGCGCACGGACGAGGCGTTCCAGCGCCAGCTCTCGCGCGCCAAGGTGCGGGCGCTGAAGAATTTCTACGAGATGGCCCAGGGGCAGCCGCCGATACCGGGGACGGTGTTGCTCTTCACGGCCGAAAGGCTGCAGTTCAAGGGCGGAGGGGGTCCGAGCGAGGACATCGGCAACCTCCAGGACTCCACGGCGAAGTTCCTCATCATCGACGGACAGCACCGGCTCGCGGCGCTGCATTTCTATCTCAAGGAGCGCCCGGCGGAAGGCAGGAACATCCAGGTGCCGTGCGTGATTTTCGACGGCCGCAGCGAGGATTTCGCCGCGGAGATGTTCGTGATCATCAATTCCACCCCCACGCGCATCAACAAGAGCCACCTGGTCGATCTTTACGAGCGGGTGTCGTGGGCGGATCCCGACCGCCGCTTCGCCGCGCGCATGGTGGAGGACCTCTACAGCGAAGGCGACAGCCCGTTGCGCTACCGCATCAACCGGCTGGGCGGGCGCAGCCTGCAGGACAAGTGGATACTGCAGGCGGAGCTCTTCAACGAGCTGCATCGGTGGGTGAGCGGAGACTGGAAGAAGATCCGTCAGCACACCAATACGTATCGCGAGGAAGAGCGCTACTACGGCATCGCGCGCGATTTCTTCAAGGCCGCGCAGCGCGTATGGGGCGACGCCTGGGGCCACGACGGCTACATGGTGACCAAGCCCGTTACGTTAAAAGCGATGGTGCGGGTCTGCGCCGATCTCGCCCGCAACGACGCGGAGCCGGTCGATGGACGCGTGAACCGGTGGGAGCAGCGGCTCGTGCCGTGGAAAGACCACGTGCGCGACTTCAGGTCCGAGGGCTTTTACGAGCGCTTCCCCGCCAAGGGCCAGATCGAGCGCGTCGCCCGCATCCACCGCGACCTCGCGCGGATGGCGCACATCGAAGTTCGCGCCAGGGGCCGCGACCAGCAGTGACTGCGGTTCGGATACTGCGGTCCAGGTACGGCGATCCAGGTGCTACGGTCCAGGTACGGCGATCCAGGTGCTACGGTTCAGGTACGGCGATCCAGGTGCTACGGTTCAGGTACGGCGATCCAGGTACTACGGTCCAGGTACGGCGGTTCAGGTACTGCGTGTTCGGTACCGCTCTATCTGCACCGCCTTATCTGCACCGCCTTATCTGCACCGCCTTATCTGCACCGCTTTATCTGAGCCGCTTTATCTGGCCCGCCTCATCTGAACCGCCGCTCATTTCGCGGCGGTGACCATGATCTCCACCCGCGTGTCCGGCGTCCCGAGCCGCGCTTCGACGCATGCGCGCACGGGCTTTCCGTCCGGAAGCACCCACGCCTTCCACGCCGCGTCCATCTGCTCTTTCTCGCGCATGTCCGTCAACCAGACCTGGGCCCATAGCAGCTTCGACTTGTCGCTGCCCGCCGCGGCGAGCGCGCCGTCTATCTTCTTCAGGACCTCCTCCGTCTGTTCCTTGCAGGACGCGCCCCTGTTGTCGGCGGTGGTGCCGGCGACGTAGACGAGGCCGCCGTGCTCGACGGCGCGGCACAGCGTGGGTCCGGGATTGTGGCGCTTGATGGTCATGGGCAGGCTCCTTTTTTTGCGGATACGGGTTCGCAAAGTATGCGTGCGGGGCGAACCTCTGGCAAGCTGGAACGGCCGCAGCCCCGGAGGGGACGGGGCGCCGAGCGACGACGTCCCTCCGTCGCCCGTCGCCAAGCGGGCAGATTCACGACGCGCAGGCGACAAGCGCCCGCGCGGGGCGCACTTCGTTGTCGGTCGCTCCTAACATAGAATCTATACGTCGTCGCGATCCTCCTAGAACTGCATCCCACCTCGCCGCCGTCGCACACGTGCCTATATATGAGATAGGTTCCAATCCCGATGTGAACCGTTGAATGGTTGAGAGTCATGGCCAAGCCGCTGCCGCTGGAAGATGTGAGGGTGATCGAGTTCTGCCACGTCGTCATGGGACCGACCTGCGGCCTGATCCTCGCGGACCTCGGCGCGGAGGTGATCAAGGTCGAGCCGCCGGAGGGCGATCACACCCGCAAGCTCGTTGCTTCGGGCGCCGGTTTCTTTCCGACGTACAACCGTAACAAGAAGAGTCTCGCCGTCGACCTGAAATCGTCACGGGGCCGCGAAGCGGTCCTGAAGCTGATTGCGAGCGCCGACGTGCTGACGGAAAACTTCCGCCCCGGGGCGATGGACAAGCTGGGCTTCGGCTACGACGCACTCAAGAAGCTCAAGGCGGACCTCGTCTACTGCTCGCTCAAGGGGTTCCTGCCGGGCCCCTACGAGCATCGCACCGGGCTCGACGAGGTGGTGCAGATGATGGGCGGCCTTGCCTACATGACGGGCGGGCGCTACGGGCCGTTGCGCGCCGGAGCGTCGGTGATCGACGTGATGGGCGGCATGTTCGGCGCGATCGCGATACTCGCGGCGTTGCGCCAGCGCGCTGCGACGGGCAAGGGGCGGTACGTCCAGAGCGCTCTCTACGAGAGCTGTGCGTTCCTGATGGGACAGCACATGACAGAAGGACTCGCGACCGGGAAAGGGGTTACCCCGATGCCCGATCGCATCCGCGCGTGGGCGATCTACGACAACTTCAAGACGAAAGACGGCGAACTGGTGTTCGTGGGGGTGGTGACCGACACGCAGTGGAAAATTTTTTGCGAGGCGTTCGGCCTGTCCGATCTGCTCGCCGATCCCGCCTTGAAAACCAACCCCCAACGCGTCGAGGCCCGACCGCAAATACTGCCCGTCGTCAGTGGGATCTTTGCCGCCATGGCCAAGCAGGAACTGATGGACAAGTGCGAGATGCTGGGTCTGCCTTTCGCGCCGATCGCGAAACCGGAGGACCTGTTCGAAGACCCGCACCTGAACGCGTCCGGCGGGCTTGCGCCGGTCACGCTCAACAACGGCGTCAAGACCAGGGTGCCGGTACTGCCGATCGAGATGGACGGCGTGCGCTTCGGGACGCGCCGCGACGTGCCGCACGTCGGCGAACACACACGCGAGGTGCTGGGCGCAATCGGCTACGGCAGTGCGGAGATAGAAAAGCTCGTGTCGGAAGGAATTTGCAGCGCCTGGCTCGACAAGTCCTAGAACGTGCCGACGAGGATCAACCGCCCCAGGAAGTACGCCCCGGCCCCCAGCATGACGTAGAACACGCCGGTGGCCGCCTGGGCGTTCTGCCGCTGGAAGCTCCGGCCATGCCTCCACAGGTAGGTGAGAATGAGCGCGCAGACGATGAGCGACAGCGCCATGAGGGGCGAATTTATGATGAAGCTCCAGAGGCTGTCGCCTGCTGATTCGACCCAGCCGCCGTCACGAAAGAGATGATAGGCGGCGCCGGTGAGGCCCATCGCGACCAAGGCCATCACGGCTAGAGCTTCCAGGTACTCGATTGTCTGCTTCATGCGACTACCCTCGATATGTGGTGCCTTTGAAGGTAGTTACGGCGCTTTCCGCGCGCACTTTAGTCGCGTGAAATCCGCACGGGCTGCCGCGCCAACTAGTGCACATTCCGGGTTATCTGCTTGCGCCGGGACGTGGCGCGGCGTGTCGAAATTAACGCCTACAGCGCAGCGCAGACCGCTTCGGTGACGATTTCCGTCGTGGCTTCCCCGCCGAGATCGGGGGTGTGGATGCGCTTGC
Source organism: Burkholderiales bacterium (assembly GCA_035649495.1). Lineage (GTDB taxonomy): Bacteria > Pseudomonadota > Gammaproteobacteria > Burkholderiales > SG8-41 > SG8-41. Next base: position 29,532 of record DASRJL010000073.1, read on the forward strand.
CGGTCACGTGTTCGATGGCTGACATGAGCCGCGCGCCGGCGTCCTTCTCGCCGAGGTGTTCCAGCATCATGACCGCGGTCCAGAACGTCGCTACCGGGTTGGCGATGCCTTTTCCCGTGATGTCGAACGCCGAGCCGTGGATGGGCTCGAACATCGACGGAAACGTGCGCTCGGGATTGAGGTTGGCCGTGGGCGCGATGCCGAGGCTCCCGGACAGCGCCGCCGCGAGGTCGGACAGTATGTCGGCGTGCAGGTTCGTCGCGACGACCGTGTCGATGGAGGCGGGCTTCAGCACCATCTGCGTTGTCGCCGCGTCCACCAGCACGCGCTGCGTCTCGACCTCCGGATAGCCCTTCGCCACCTCGTAGAAGATCTCGTCCCACATCACCATGCCGTGCCGCTGCGCGTTGGACTTGGTGACGAGGGTCAGGTGCCTGCGCGGCCGGCGCTTCGCGAGCTCGAACGCAAACCGGTGAATGCGCGCGACGCCCGTCCGGGTGAATATCGACGTCTCGGTGGCTACTTCCTCCGGCAGGCCGCGGTGGGCGCGTCCCCCGCTGCCCGAGTACTCCCCCTCGGAGTTCTCGCGCACGATCACCCAGTCGATCGCGTCTCCGCCGCGCAGCGGGCCCTGGATACCCGGCAGGAGCCGCGCGGGCCGCACGTTGGCGTACTGGTCGAAGCCCTGGCAGATCGGCAGGCGCAGACCCCACAACGACAGGTGATCCGGGACACCGGGCGCGCCGACGGCGCCGAAGAATATCGCGTCGAACGTCTTAAGGCGCGCGAGTCCGCCGTCGGGAATGTAGTGGCCGTGCTTCAGATAATAGTCGCTTCCCCAGGGGAAATGCTCCACGGCGAGACGGAATCCGCCGTCGCGGGCCGCGAGAACCTCCAGCACTTTCAGTCCGGCCGCGATGACTTCGACGCCGATGCCGTCGCCGGGGATGGCCGCGATCCTGTATTCACGCATGGCTGTTCGGTGACCTGTGAGCAGTGACCGGAAGAGCCGCGATTATACGATGGCGGGGTGTGCCATCGGGCCGTCGGATAGAATCCAGCTTCTCATGAAAATCCTGGCGCTCGACACGTCTACCGAGTATTGCTCCGTTGCCCTGTGGCGCGATGGCGAGATCGATGCGCGCGAGGTGCTGGCCGGGCAGCGGCATTCCGAAATGCTCCTCGGCATGGTGGACGCGATGCTCAAGCAACATGCGCTCACGTTGCGCGGCCTCGACGGCATCGCGTTCGGGTCCGGCCCCGGATCCTTTACGGGACTGAGAATCGCCTGCGGTGTCACCCAGGGGCTCGCTTTCGGCGCCGCGTTGCCGGTCGTGGGCGTGAGCACGCTGCTCGCGCTGGCGGAGTCGGCGCGCGCGGCGCGCGTCGTCTGCTGTCTCGACGCCCGCATGGGCCAGGTGTACCACGCGGCCTACGAGAGGGACGGCCTGGCGTGGAGCACGGTGCACGCTCCCGGGTTGTCCGCGCCGGGCGAAGTCCCGCTCCTGCCCGGCGTATCCTCGTGGGCCGGCAGCGGCAGCGGTTTCAAGGCGCACGGGGAGGCTCTCGAGAGGCGCTATGCCGGCCGCTTGTCGGCTATCATTGCCGACGTGTATCCGCACGCGAGAGAAGTGGCGCTGCTGGCCGTTCCCGAGTTCGAGCAGGGGCGGGCGGTCGCCGCCGAGGCGGCTCGCCCCGTCTACATCCGCGACAAGGTTGCGTTGAAGAGCGGCGAGCGGTGAGCAGAACCTGATGAGCGCCCTGCTGGATACGCTTCCAAGATACCGGCGCATGACCGCGAGCGACCTCGATGCCGTAATAGCGATCGAGGAATCCATCTACGAGCATCCCTGGACGCCCGGAAACTTCAGCGATTCCCTGAGCGCCGGCTACCACTGCTGGATCGTGGAGTGCGGCGGCGACATCGCGGGCTACACCGTGGTCACGGTCGCCGCGAAAGAAGCGCACCTGCTCAACCTGAGCATCGCCGGCCCCTTGCAGCGCCGGGGCCTGGGCCGCGAGCTGCTCTCCTTCGTCCTGAAGCTGGCGCGCGATTATGCCGCGCGCGCTATCGTGCTCGAAGTCCGGCCATCCAATGTGGCGGCGCTGGCGCTCTACGCGGCGGCGGGATTCGCCGAGATCGGCGTGCGCAAGGGGTACTATCCGGCAGGCGAAGGACGGGAGGATGCGGTGGTGCTCGCGCTCTCTCTCGAGGAGTGACACATGACACGTGACACGTTTGCCAGGAGCGGCAATTGCCTGCGATGAAATCCCGACGCGATCTCGTGCTGGAGGAGATGGGGCTGACACCGGTGTGGCGCCTCCGGGGAAACGCGTCGGAGCCAGAGGATCACCAAGGCAATTCCACGGCCGACGTGAAGGCCGATTCACCCGTCACACATCACGCGTCACAGGCCACGAGTCACGAGTCACGGGTCACGGGTCACGCGTCACCCGTCCCCAGTCCCCAGTCTCCAGTCCTTGATGTCGGCGACCGGCGCTCCGCCATCATGTCCATGGATTGGCCGAAGCTGAAGGCTCGCGTCGCGTCCTGCACCGACTGCCCGCTGCACCAGAAGCGCACGAAGACAGTATTCGGTGTGGGCGACGAGAACGCGGACTGGATGTTCGTCGGCGAGGGGCCCGGGGCGGAAGAAGACCAGAAGGGAGAGCCGTTCGTCGGGCAGGCGGGGCGCTTGCTCGACAACATGCTGCCGGCTGTCGGTTTGCGGCGCGGGAAGGGCGTCTACATTGCAAACTGCGTCAAGTGCAGGCCGCCCGGCAACCGCAATCCCGAACCGGGCGAGGCGCTCGCCTGCGAGCCGTACCTGCACCGCCAGATCGAGCTGATACGGCCGAAGCTGATCGTCGCGCTGGGCAAGGTCGCGGCGGCGAACCTGCTCGCGACCGACGCCAGCGTCGCGAGCATGCGCGGTAAAGTGCACCGCTACCGCGACACGCCGCTCATCGTGACCTACCATCCGGCATACCTGCTGCGCAACCTCCCGGACAAGGCAAAGGCGTGGGAGGACTTGTGCTTTGCGGTCAGGGTCATGCGGGACTTGCAGGGCGGGGGCGGCGCCCCCACTTAAGGCGTGACACTCATAACATAAACGGGGGGCAGTCATGTTCAACCGATTCCTGGCCGCGATACTGGTTGCGGCGACGATGCTGCTGTCGGGCTGCGGCTATAACACGATGCAGGCCGGCGATCAGCAGATCAAGGCGGCCTGGGCCGAAGTGGTGAACCAGTACCAGCGGCGCTCCGACCTCATTCCCAACCTGGTCGAGACCGTGAAAGGTTTCGCGAGCCAGGAGCAGCAGGTGCTGCTGGGCGTCACCAACGCCCGCTCGAAAGTGGGCTCGATACAGGCCACGCCCGAGCTCGTCAACGATCCGCAGGCTTTTGCGAAGTTCCAGCAGGCGCAGGGCGAGCTGTCGTCGGCGCTGTCGCGGCTCCTGGTGGTGGCGGAGAACTATCCGCAGCTGAAGTCGGACGCCAACTTCCGTGACCTGCAGGCGCAGCTCGAAGGCACCGAAAACCGCATCGCGGTCGCGCGCAACCGCTACATCAAGGCGGTGCAGGAGTACAACACCGCGGTCGTGCAGTTTCCCACAAACCTGACCGCGATGGTGTTCGGGTTCAAGGAAAAGCCGCAGTTCACCGTCGAGAACGAGAAGGAAATCAGCAAGTCCCCCAAGGTGGATTTCGGCAGATAGCCGGATGATGATTTCGCGCCTGACCTCGTGGGCGCTGCTCGTGGCGGTATTGTCGCTTCTGCCGCAATGGGCGGCGGCGGAAGTAGAGGTGCCGCCGCTCACGACCCGCGTCACCGATCTTACCGGCACGCTCGCCGCCGACCAGCGCGCGGGGCTCGAGGCGAAGCTCGCGGATTTCGAGACGCGCAAGGGCAGCCAGGTCGCGGTCCTGGTCGTCCCGACCATTCAGCCCGAAGCGATCGAGCAATACGCGATCCGCGTGTTCGATGAGTGGAAGCTCGGCCGCAAGGGAGTGGATGACGGCGTCCTCCTGATCATCGCCAAGAACGACCGCAAGCTGCGCATCGAGGTTGGGCGCGGCCTCGAGGGGGTGATACCCGACGCCGTCGCCAAGCGCATCGTCGCGGAGATGATCGCACCGCGCTTCCGGGAGGGCGATTTCTACGGCGGCATCAATGCCGGCGTCGACCGCATCCTGCGCGCTATCGAAGGCGAGCCGCTGCCCCCGCCCAAGCCCCGGGCGCAGACCGACCGGGGCGGCGACTGGTCACAGTTGTTGCTCATCGGTCTCGTCGTGGTGCTCGTCGTGGGCGGCTTCGTGCGCTCGATATTCGGCCGTTTCCTCGGCTCCGGCGTTCTCGGCTTCGGCGCCGGCGCGCTCGGGTACGTCCTGGTCGGGACCATCGCCGCGGTGATCGTCGGCTTCATCGCGTTTCTGATCAGCTTGTTGAGCGGGTCGATGTCAGGCCGAAGCGGCGGCTGGTCGTCGGGTCACGGCTGGGGTTCGCACGGCTGGGGTTCGGGCGGCGGGTTCAGCTCGGGCGGTGGCTTCGGCGGCGGTGGCTTCAGCGGCGGCGGCGGGGACTCCGGGGGCGGCGGCGCCTCAGGGAGCTGGTAGAACATGAACCTCGAGCGCATCCTCCGCCATCTCTTCACGCCCGACTGGGTCGTCCGCCGGTCTTTCCCGCGGCAGGTCATGCTGCGCATCGAGCAGGCGATACGGGAGTCCGAAAAATCGCACAACGGTGAATTGCGCTTCGCGGTCGAGGCGAGTCTGCCCACCGCGTCGCTCCTCGCGGGAATTACGCCACGCCAGCGCGCCCGCGAGGTCTTCGGGCAGCTCGGGGTCTGGGACACCGAGTTAAACAGCGGCGTGCTGATCTACCTGCAGCTGGTGGACCGCGACATCGAGATACTGGCCGATCGCGGTATCAGCGTGAAGGTGGACCAGGCCACCTGGGAGAGCATCTGCCAGCGCATGGAGGCTGCCTTCCGTGCCGGAGAGTTCGAGGCAGGCACCGTGGAGGGAATCCGGGAGATTACCGTCCTTCTCGGCAGGCATTTTCCGCCCGGTGGCGCCAATATGAACGAGCTGCCCGACCAGCCGGTAGTGCTCTGAAAGCGCCTCCCCGGGCCCTTGCGTCCCGGCAAGCCGTCCCGGGTGCCGTCCATGCGCAGGTTTCCCTCGTGCTCGCGCTGCCCTACAATACCGGTAAACCAGCGACGTAGAATGATTTTTCCGCATTCCGGACGTTCCGGCAGGCGGGTGCGTGGCGGCCTTGATATCGGTCAAATTGAGGATTGAATGACGACAGCAACGGTAAATCGCCTTCGCGGCGTCGAACGCGACATCGTCCAGACTCCGCAGGCGGGCGACGTCGCGCCGTACTACGAGCCGCAGGGCAACGAGATCGCGGTATTCGAAGCTGCCTACAAGAAACGGCTGCCCGTGATGCTGAAGGGCCCGACGGGCTGCGGCAAGACGCGTTTCCTGGAGTACATGGCGTTTCAGCTGAAACGTCCCCTGGTGACCGTCTCCTGTCACGAGGACCTCACGAGCTCGGACCTCGTGGGGCGCTTCCTGCTGGAAGGCGCGGAAACGGTCTGGCAGGACGGTCCGCTTACCCGCGCGGTGAAGGCGGGGGCCATCTGCTACCTGGACGAGATCGTGGAAGCGCGAACGGATTCCACGGTCATCATCCATTCGTTGACCGACCATAGACGCCGGCTGACGATAGAGAAGAAGGGCCAGGAGATCGACGCGAACGACGATTTCATGCTGGTGATCTCCTACAACCCGGGTTATCAGACTGTGCTGAAAGACCTGAAACCCTCCACGAAACAGCGCTTCATCGCCTTGAATTTCGATTTTCCGACCGAGGATATCGAGCGCAAGATCGTCATCAACGAGGTGCCGGGCGTCGCGGTCGATATTGCGCATCAACTGGTCGCAACGGGGCGCAAGGCGCGTCTCCTCAAGGACCACGGTCTCGAGGAAGCGAGCTCGACGCGCGCGCTGGTGTACGCCGCGAGCATGATCAACGCGGGCCTCGACCCGGTCGCCGCCTGCCAGGTGGCCATGGTCAACCCGATCACGGACGACGCCGAGCTCGCCGAGGCCCTGATGGAAGTGGTGCAGGCGCACTTCGGGTGAGCGACACCGCCCGACAGGCCGCGATCGAGGAACTGCTGGCGCAGTTGCGGGACGCGAGCCCGGCTACCTACAACGAGGTCGAGCTCAGCCTGCCCGCCATCCGCGTGCACGGTGAAGCGGCCACGTACGCCTGGCTGGTCGCCTGCAGGCGGCTGTCCGACTACGATCGCGAGGGTGGAAAGGCTTTCGCCCGCGGCAGCCGGGAAGCCGAAAAGATCTCGGAAACCGTCCTGCCGTGGACGGAGCAGGCGCTGCAGTTCGTGCGCTGGAAGAACGCGGGCCGCGCGCTCGAGGGCTTGATGGCCAACTTGCCGCGGGCCTACGGTTCGCTCGGCCATGCCGGGCAGCGCCGCTGGGCGGAGATCGGCTTCCTGTGGTGCGGCCGCCAGGTCGAGAGCGGCAACGCCTATTTCACGACGCCCGTGGTGGACCTTTCCGGCCGCCACGGCATCACGGGCATAGAGCAGCTCACGCAGCCCGCGGAGGAGCTGTTCGAGTCGCGCAAGCTCCTGCTCGCCACCTATCTTGCGGGTGCGGTGCGCGTGAGAAATCTTCTCGGCCCGCAGGCGATACTGCCGTGGGCTACGCGCGGGGCCGATATCCTGCAGTCGGGGCGCGCGCGCGGAGAGGCGTATTTCCGGCTGGAGTCGGAGGAGAGCCTGGCGCTCCTGCTGGAGCACCTGCCGGGCTTCCGCCTGGGCGAGAGGAACCGCCTGGTCGCCATGCTGCTCGACATCTGGTACGGCACCGGGTTCGAGCTGAAGGAAAGCAACTGGTCGCCGGAGAAGGGCCGGCCGTTCGTCGAGACCGACGGGCGCAGCATGTATTTCCCGGCGGTGATGAAGAACCGGGACGAGGCGCTGATTGCGGTGCTGCATACCGCGGGCCACATGCGCTTCGGCTCGTTCGACCGCAACGCGATGAAGGAGCTGTTCGCCCTCGCGCGCGTCGAGTTTCCGGAATCGGGGCCGGTTTCGACCGCGCCGCTCTTCGGATCCTTCGGCGACGACGGCCTGCGCTTCCAGCTGATCTTCGACCTGTGCGAGGACCTGCGGGTCGATTGCCGCATACAGCAGCTCGTCCCGAACTACCTGAACCGGCTCGCTTCGACCGCGGTGCAGGGCGCGCGTCACCCCGAGACGGCCGCGTACTATGCACTGGCCGTGGAGAGCGTGGGCGAGGCGAGCGCAGCGTTTCGCGGCGCCGGCCCCGGCGGCGGACGCTTCGCGCCGGTGTTGCGCCCCGGCGCCACCATCGTCGACTCCTGGAAGCTGGCGAAGGCGATCTACGACGAGGACACGCTGCCGCCGGTCATGGACCTCGAGGCTTTCCACGCCGCGTACCTTCCGGGCCGTGCTCCCAATTCCTCGCGGCTTGTGCACCCGCAGGAATCGCAGGAACAGCAGCAGCAGACGCAGGCCGGGGCGGAGGGCGAGCAGAAGCCGCAGGAGCAGGGCGAGGAGCAGTCGGAAACGCCGGAGAACGCGGAAAGCGGCGACCAGCAGGACGGCGGGCAAAAGCAGGAAATGGCCGGATTCGGCGAAACCAGCGGCGCCTCCACCCAGTTCTCGAGCAAGTCCGACCAGCGGCGGCCCGACAACCGGGCGGGCGAGAAGGGCATCCCGTATCCGGAGTGGGACTACCGCGAGTCGCGTTACAAGCGCAACTGGAGCTGGGTGCAGGAGAAGAAGCTCGTGGAGTCGAACATCACCGAGACCAACCGGTTGATGAACCAGTACGCGATGGCGTTGAAGCGGCTGAAGAAGGCGATACAGTCCCAGAAACCGACGCGCCTCGCGCCGCTATTGCGCCAGCTCGACGGCGAGGACATGGATCTCAACGCGGTAGTGAGCTACGTCGTCGAGAAGAAAGCGGGGCGTTCTCCCGATCCCGAGATCTACCGCCGCCGCGAGATGCGTCAGCGCGAGATCGCCGTGACGCTGCTTGCCGACATGTCCACCTCCATCATGCAGCATCTGCCGGAAGGCGGCGGCCGCCTGGTGGACCGGGTGCGCGCCGGCGTGCTGCTCTTCGCCGAGAGCATGGAGGAAGTAGGCGACGCCTATTCGATCGCGGGCTTCTGCTCCAAGTACCGCGACAACGTGAGCTACTACGCCATCAAGGGATTCGAGGACCCGCTCACCTACGAGGTCCGCAGCCAGATCGGGGGCATGTCGGGACGGCTCGCCACGCGCATGGGGGCCGCGATCCGCCACGCGACGGCCTGCTTCGACCGCGTGGAGAGCCGGCGCCGGCTGCTGCTGATCCTCTCCGACGGCCGTCCCGAGGACTACGACGATGGCGGCGACCGGCGTTACCTCCACGAGGACACCCGCATGGCGGTGAAGGAGGCAGTCGCGAAAGGCGTGCACCCGTTCTGCATCACGGTGGACACGATGGCCAACCAGTACCTGCCCCAGATCTTCGGGCGCGGGCACTACCTCGTGCTCGACCACATCAACTCGCTGCCGAACAAGCTGCCGGAGATCTACTTCCGCCTGCGGCGCTAGCCCTTGGAGCGCCGGAAGCGCCGGGAATCGCGCGCGTGATGCAACGCTCCTTCATGGCCATCGCGCATCGCGGCGCGTCTTCCTACGCGCCGGAGAACACGCTCGCGGCGTTCGATCTCGCGCTCGAGATGGGGGCGCGGCACCTCGAGCTCGACGTTCATGCGAGCGCCGACGACCGCCTCGTCGTCATTCACGACGACACCGTGAACCGCACCACCGACGGTTCGGGAGCCGTGGCGGGTTACACGTTCTCCGCGTTGAGCGGGCTCGATGCGGGCTCGTGGTTCGGAGCCGCATTCGCGGGCCAGCGGATTCCGGCACTGGACGAAGTGCTCGACCGCTACGGGCGGCGCGCGCACCTGCACGTCGAGATCAAGGGTCGCTCGGCCGCCCTGGCGCAACGCACCGTGGATGCGATCCTGAGGCGAGGCCTGGCCGACGAGGTGACCTTGACCTCGTTCCAGATCGAGCGACTCGAGGAAGTGCGGGCGTGCGCGCCCGCGCTCGCCACGGGCTGGCTGGTCGCGGCCGCGACCGGCGCGGTGATCGCCCGGGCGCGCGCACTGGGACTCGCGCAGCTCTGTCCGAAAGCGGGCACCGTGACGCCGGAACTGGTGAGCCGCCTGCGCGCCGAGGGATTCGTGGTACGGGCGTGGGGCGTGAGCACCGAAGCCCTGATGGAGCGCGTCGTGCGGGCGGGCGCCGACGGCATGACGGTGAACTTTCCCGACCGGCTGATTGCCTACCTGAGCGCCCGCCAGGCCTGAATCCCGCGACGCATGATGGTTCACCTGCCCAGATCCCGCTGGTTTCCGGCCGCGCTGGCGTTCCTGGCGGGAATCGCGGTGGGTGGCTGGCTCTTCTCGCAGTCGCAGCCGCGGTCGTTTCTCGCCGCGGGCCGGTGCGAGCAGTGCTACAAGCCGAACGACCTCGCGGGACTGCTGGCCTCGGCCGCCATCCAGAGAGCCGGGGAAGCGCTGCCGTTCGTGGTAAAGGAGACCGAGCGCTGCATCGCCATCGAGCACCCTTTCAGAAAGGTGCGCCATCACTATATCGTGTTTCCCAAGAAGGACGTGAAGAGCATCGCGGACATTTCGCTGGCGGACCATCAGTACCTCCTGGAATGCATGGCCGTCATACGAACGCTGGTGCTCGAGCGTGGTTTGCGGCGCTACCGGGTCGTCACCAATGGTTCGGGGCTGCAGCACGTCACGTACCTGCATTTCCACCTGCTGGAGGATGGAGGGCGGGTCCCGGCGCGGGTCTTCGAGCCTGCAAAATAGGAATGCACATACGAAGTGTTTTCATCCCCATTTTCCACGGAGGACAGCCATGCGTAGATCAGCCAGGATCGTATCGTTTGCAATTTCCGGAGTTCTGCTTGCCGCCGCTGCCAGCGTCGCGTTGCTGGCCATCGACGGTTCTCGCGTCCAGGCGCAGACGCCCCCGGCGCCCTGCGCCTGCAGTCGATCGACACCGCTCATCGGCGCTGATGACGTAACCACGGTGCCGGGCCAGCTGGCGCCCCGCTACGGCATCATCCATTGCCAGTGCGGCGCTGCCACCTGCGTGAGCCAGGTGGCATACGGCTCGGTGGGACTACCGCAGCTCTATTGCGTGAAGTAAGCAGGATTCGGGATCCAGGATTCAGGATCCGGGATTCGCGACAACTGGCCTGGCTTGCGGTCCAAGTACTGAACGGAGATCCCCATGCCCAAACCGTCCGTTCGCAAGGAAAGAAAGTATGTCCCGCTCACGAAAGCGCAGTTCCGGGAGCGCTTCTTCGCGAGGTTTTTCGACCCGGCGTTCAGCGCGGTCCACCCGGAGCTGGAGAGGGTGTTCGACGTCGCGTGGGACGGCTACATCCGGTACCGCAAGTCGCCGCGCACGAAGCCGGCCGGGAAGGGATACGCAGACCCGAAATACCAGCTGTCCGTCGAATGGTCGGAGACGCGCGCGAAGCTGAAGGCGGCCGAAGCGCGGCAGAAGGACCCGCGCTCGCGGTCCCGCATACTCATCGTGAACGGCTCGACCCGCAGCGAGCATAGTTGCCCCGGCGAGATCTCGAAGACCCGGCGCCTCGCGCAGCACGCGCAGAAGACCATCAAGGCCTTGCGCGGCTACGAGACCGATTTTCTCGACCTCTCCACGCTCGCGGACGAGCCGTGGAAGGTGATACACCCGTGCAAGGCGTGCGTCTCGACCTCGATGCCGCTGTGTCACTGGCCGTGCTCGTGCTATCCCAACCACGCCATGGGACAGACCAACGACTGGATGGCGGAAATCTACGAGCGCTGGGTCGCCGCGCACGGCGTCATGATCCTGTGCCCGGTGCACTGGTACCACGCGCCGGCGAGTTTGAAGCTCATGATGGACCGCCTGGTCTGCGCGGACGGCGGCAATCCCGATCCGACGTCAACGCACGGCAAGGACCCCGCGCTGGCGAAAGCGCTCGAGCTCTCGGGCTGGGACTATCCGAGGCATCTCGCGGGACGTGCGTTCTCGGTCGTCGCTCACGGCGACGCCGCCGGGCCGGAGAGCCTGCGGCGCATGCTCGCCGATTGGCTGACCGACATGGGACTCGTCTCGGCCGGGCCGAGCGCGGAGATCGATACCTGGATCGGCTGGTACGAGCCGTATGCGACGAGTCACGACGATCTCGACAAGGACGAGGACCTGTTCGTGGAAGTGAAGAATGCCGCACTCGCGCTGGCGAACATGGTGAAGCAGATTCGCAGCGGCCGGTACCATGCGCCGGACGAGAAGCTGCGGGATCCGAGGGAGAAGTGACCCGTGACCCGTGACCCGTGACCGGTCAGACCTGATCAACACTGAATCCTGAATCTATGATGCCGGGAAATAACTTCGGAGGAGGATGCCAATGCGTAGCTATTGGCTGATGAGTGTGATGGCCGGACTGCTGATCGTCGCGGGCGGCGTACACGCCCAGCAGAAGTACCCGACGAAGCCGATCCGGCTGATCGTCCCGTTCCCGCCTGGCGGCCAGACCGACGTCGTGGCGCGCACGCTGGCGCAGAAGCTCGGCGAGGCGTTGGGGCAGACGGTGGTAGTGGACAACCGGCAGGGCGGCGGCGGCACGATCGGCGTCGAAATGGCGGTGAAGTCGCCTCCCGACGGCTACACCATGGTCCAGGTTTCCACCAGCTACGCAGCCAACGCGGCGCTCTACAAGCTGCCGTACGACGCGCGGAACGACATCGTCCCGGTGGTGATGATCGGGGAGATCGCCAACATGGTGACGGTCACTCCGTCCGGTCCGTTCAGGAGCGTCAAGGATCTGATCGCGTACGCCAAAGCCAATCCCGGCAGGATCAACTACGGCTCGGGCGGCACCGGCAGCGGCAACCATCTCGCCACCGAGCTCTTCAGCCAGATGGCGGGCATCACCATGACGCACGTCCCGTACAAAGGCGCCACCGGCGGGGTGACCGATCTCATGAGCGGGCAGATCCAGCTCATCTTCGGCGGGCTGACGGGAATGATCCCGCACCACAAGGCGAACCGCGTGCGCGGCATAGCTGTGACGAGTGCCAAGCGCTCTGTGGCCGTGCCGGATCTTCCGACCGTGGGCGAGACGGTGACCGGCTACGAATCCGTCAGCTGGTCGGCGATCCTGGGCCCGAAAGGCCTGCCCAGAGACGTCGTCGCGCGCTGGAACGAGGAGATCAACCGCGTCCTGCAGCTGCCCGATGTCAAGGAGCGTATGACTTCCAGCGGGCTCGATATCGTCGGCGGCACGCCGGCGGATCTCCGGAAAGTCCTCGATCAGGACATCGCGAAGTGGACGAAGGTGGTCAAGCTGGCCAACATAAAAGTGAACTAGAAATGATCACAGTCATCGACACGATTCAGCCGTCAAATGACGCACGAAATTCTCTCGGATGAGTAGCCTGGTCTTTACGCGCGGCTGCTCATCGCTACCCGCCGACGCCGATTCGAGAAGATGGGAACTTTGCGCCTGGATTTTTGGTCGACAGGAGGAGGCACCTCTTCTTCGTCGCTAAAGTGCGGGGACATCATGATGAATTCGACTTCTGAGCATTCGACTACAGCGACCATCGCGCGGGTCACTACTGCGTTTCACGGTGTTCGCTACCTGGTCGCCGACGTGAAACGGGCGGTCGACTTCTATACGACGCACCTGGGCTTCAATCTCGAGCATCAACACCTTCCGGAGTTCGCGACGGTCGCGCTGGGGCCGCTAAAGATCCATCTCAGCGGCCCGGGTGCATCGGGATCGCGGCCCTTGCCGGGCGGCGAGCGGCAGAGTCCCGGCGGCTCCAACCGCGTCGTTCTTCGTGTGAAAGACCTGCCCGCAGTCATCGAGGCACTGCGCAGCACCGGAGCGGCGTTCCGGAACACCATGGAAGCCGGACCGGCTGGCAGCCAGATCCAGGTCCTCGATCCGGACGGCAATCCAGTCGAGCTTTTCGAGCCGGCGCATCGGGGGTGAATGCAGGATCCGGGAGCTGATCGATACCCGCTTCGGAGAGTTGCAGTCGCGGAATCGGGGGCGTGAGGCGGTGCGAGATTCTCCATGACGGACGCGTCTGACGATCCGCATGACCTCGCCCGCTTCGTGCAGGCGCAGGCGGGGAGCTACGAGCAGGCGCTCGCGGAGGTCAGGAGCGGCCGCAAGCACTCGCACTGGATGTGGTACGTCTTTCCCCAGTTCGAGGGGCTGGGATTCAGTGCGACCTCCAGGCGGTATTCGATCAAGAGCGTCGAGGAGGCGAACGCCTACCTGAGCCACCCTGTTCTCGGGCCGCGGCTCGTAGCGTGCGCAAGGGCAGCCTTGAGCGTGGAAGGACGGTCGGCGCTGGAGGTCTTCGGCTCGCCCGACGACATGAAACTCAAATCCTGCGCGACCTTGTTCGCGTCCGTGTCGCCCGCAGGTTCGGTGTTCGAACAGATACTCGACAAGTACTTCAGCGGAAAACGGGACGACAAGACGCTGCGCCTGCTGGCGCAGGCTCCTTAGATCACCGGTCACCGGTCACTCGGGTTTTATCCCCGCCACCTTCACCAGCTTCGTGATCCGGGCGTAGTCCGACTTCACGAAGTTGCCGAAATCCTCAGGCGTCGGGCTGCCGAGCGGCACCAGCCCCTGCGCGGCGTAGAGGCGCTTGACCTCGCCATCGGCGAGAGCGGCCTGCACCATCTCGTGCAGCCGCCGGATGATGGCGCGGGGGGTGCCGCGTGGCGCGAAGACGCCGTTCCAGCTCGAATACTCGTACCCCGAAACGCCCGCTTCCTCCAGCGTCGGCAGGTCCGCGAGGAGGGGCGAGCGTTGTTTCGCTGTGATCGCGAGCGCCCGCAGCCTGCCTGCCTTGACCTGGCCCATCAGCGCCGCCGCGGGCGCAATCGCCCACTGGGCTTCGCCGGCCACCACCGCCGCCGCCATCGGACCGCCGCCCTTGTACGGCACGTGCACGGTGTTGATGCCGGAGAAGTTCGCAAACATGACGCCGGACAGGTGGCTGGAGGACCCCAGGCCTGCTGACGCCATGTTGAGCTTTCCGGGCTGTGCCTTCGCGAGCGCAACGAGCTCCTTGACGCTTGTCGCCTTCACGCCCGGGTTCACGACAAGCACGCTCTCCGCGTTCACGATGAGCGATATCGGGTCGAAATCCCTCAGCGTGTCGAACGCCAGCTTCGGGTAGATGAACGCCGACACGATCATCGAGCTGGAAGCGCCGAAGATCAGCGTGTAGCCGTCGGGCGCCGCCCGCGCCCCGATCTCGAGCCCGATCGTGCCGGCGGCGCCGCCGCGGTTGTCTATCACGAACTGCTGGCCGGCGGCCTCCGACAGCTTGCCGGTGACGATACGGGCGATCGTGTCGATCGAGGACCCGGCGGACTGGGCCACGATGACCCGCACCGGCCGGTTGGGATACGTCTGCGCCGAGGCGGCAGCAGCCGCAATGACGAAAAGCAGAGCGAGCGCAGGATTCCGGCTCATGGCGATATATCCTCCTTGATCTGAGTCACCAGTCACGGGTCACGAGTCACGCCGTTCCAGGTCAGTGATGAGCGTCCGACGGTATGCTCGGCATCGGACCGCTGCGCAGGTTGTTGAGATGGCGCTGGCGTACCGCCGCCATGGTTATGGAGACGAACACGCCGAACATCACGATCACCGTGTAGATCGAGAGATTCAGCGAGACGAGCAGCGCGTAGACGCCGAGCATGATCAGGATGCTCAGGTTCTCGTTGAAATTCTGCACGGCGATGGAGTGTCCAGCGCCCATGAGGATGTGGCCGCGGTGCTGGAGGAGCGCGTTCATCGGCACCACGAAAAAGCCGGCCAGCGCCCCGATCAACACCATCAGCGGGATCGCGACGATGACGTTGCGCGCGAAAATCATCGCGATCACGATCAGTCCCATGGCGATGCCGACCGGCACGACGTTGACGGCGCGGTGCAACGGGACGAACCGCGCGGCCACGACGGCGCCCAGCGCGATCCCGACGGCGCAGATTCCCTGGAGCACCGTCGCCTGCGAGAGCGAATAGCCGAGCGCCGTTTCCGCCCACTTCAGCACGATGAACTGCAGCGTCGCCCCGGCCCCCCAGAACAGCGTCGTCGTCGCAAGCGAGATCTGCCCGAGCTTGTCCCGCCAGAGCAGCCGCAGGCAGCGCGAGAACTCCTGCACCAGGAACAGCGGGTTCTTGCTGGGCGCCACGTGATCGACGTCGGTTCTCGGGATGTAGAGATTGAAAACCGCCGCGATGGCGTAGAACGCCACGATGAGCAGGATGGCGATCTCCGGCGCGGTATCGATGCCGGTGTCGATTTCCGGGAAATCGAACGCGAGCAGCCGGCTGGAGACCGTGTGGCTGATCAGCACGCCGCCGAGGAGGGTGCCCAGGATGATGGACGCGACGGTCAACCCCTCGATCCAGCCGTTGGCGACGACCAGCTTGTGATGCGGCAGGTACTCGGTGAGGATGCCGTACTTGGCGGGGGAATAGGCTGCCGCCCCGAGCCCGACCACGGCGTACGCGAGGAGCGGATGCACGCCGAACAGCATCATCATGCAGCCCACGACCTTGATCAGGTTGGTGATGAACATCACGCGGCCCTTCGGTATGGCGTCGGCAAACGCGCCGACGAACGGCGCGAGCAGGACGTACGACACGGTGAAGAAGAGCTTCAGCATCGGGGTGAACCACTCGGGAGACTGCATCAGCACCAGCGAGGCGATGGCGGCGACGAGGAGCGCGTTGTCGGCAAGCGACGAGAAGAACTGCGCCGCCATGATGATGTAGAAGCCGAACGGCATGGGACCGGTGTGGCGCAGTGCGCTGTGATGGATCGCGAAGCGCCTGTTTTATACCACAAATCATTGAGGATGCGGCCCACAGTTGAACCGAACGATCGCCCGAAAACCCCAAACCCGAAACTTGAAACTTGGGACTTGAAACTTCAAACTGGGCGGATGGCCCGCCCCGTTGTCGCCACCATCGACCTCGCCGCGCTCGCTCACAATCTCGCGGTGGTGAAGCGCCATGCGCCGGCGGCGCGCGTGCTCGCGGTGGTCAAGGCGAACGCGTACGGCCACGGGCTCGCGCGTGCGACGCGTGCGCTTGCCGGAGCCGACGGATTCGGCCTGATCGAGCTCGATTCGGCGGTGCGCCTGCGCGAGGCGGGATACGCGCAGCCCATACTGCTGCTGGAGGGCGCGTTCGAGCCGTCGGAGCTGCCGGTACTGGCACACCACCGGATAGCCACGGTGGTGCACTGCCGCGAGCAAGTTGCCATGCTGAAGGACTTGCCGGGGAACGCCGCGCTCGACGTGTTCGTCAAGGTCAACACCGGCATGAATCGGCTCGGATTCGAGCCCGGCGCGATTTCCGGCGTCGTGGCCGAATTGAGACGCCTGGCGTCGGTAGGGAATCTCACGTTGATGACTCATTTCGCCAGCGCCGACGAAGCGCGCGGCGTCGCCTGGCAGATGGAGATTCTCGAGCGAGCCCAGCAAGTCCCGGCCTTGCCCCTCAGTCTTGCGAATTCGGCTGCGATCCTGCGCCATCCCGCTGCGCATGCCGGCTGGGTGCGTCCGGGCATCATGCTCTATGGCTGCTCGCCGTTTGCGGAGGGCACGGCCGCCGACCTCGATCTCCAGCCCGTGATGACGCTCGAAAGCCGCGTCATCGCGGTTCAGAACATGAAGCGGGGCGATATCCTGGGATACGGCGGCCTGTTCGAGGCCGACCGGGATACGCGCGTGGGCGTCATCGCGTGCGGTTATGCGGATGGCTACCCGCGTCACGCGCCGAACGGAACCCCGCTCATGGTCGAAGGTCGCATGACCCGGACCCTCGGCCGTGTGTCCATGGACATGCTGTGCGCCGACCTGTCCGGCCTCCCGGAGGCGGGAACGGGCTCGCGCGCCGTGCTGTGGGGCGCGGACGTGCCGGTGGAACGCGTCGCTGCGGCGGCCGGTACCGTCGGCTACCAGTTGCTATGCGCGCTTGCGCCGCGCGTTCGCATCGCCGAAGTATGAAGAACCTGTACAGAAAACGCGCCCGGCGGGGTGTATCATTACCTGTTCGCCGGGTAAGGTAATCGTCTCCAGTCCATGCGCAACAAATCGATATCCGCGAGATATGCCGTCGCTGTCGTCGCGGTCGGTATCGCGTTCGCCTTGCGCTACGGTCTCTACGGCACCCTCGAGAACCGCATCCCGTTCGCCTTCTTCACGCTAGCCACGCTCATTTCGGCCTGGTACGGCGGGCTGGGGCCCGGCATGCTCGCTGCGGTGAGCGGCCTGGTGCTCGCCGACTATTTCTTTCTGCCGCCGCATTCGCCGGACGGCGGGATCGGCGAGACCGAGCGCACGTCAATCGGTATCTACGCCATGACGAACACGCTGGTCGTCGTACTGTTCTGGCACCTGCACAACAAGCTGCGAGACGCCGAGGACCGGCTTCATCGGCTCGAGGGTGGCGCCCCGGCAGTCGGCGCCCCCCACGAGCACCCCGGCGCACCGGGCCAGGTGCGCCCGCTCTGATCCAGAGCGTCCTCCCGTTGTTGTTCCCCGGATCGGACAGGGTCTATGCTGTGTACGCGCGGGAGCACGCCGGCGCGTTCTAGCTATCGATGGCGAAAGCAAAATCACTGTACGTTTGCACCGAGTGCGGCGGCCAGGTCCTGCAATGGGTCGGCGTCTGCCCGCATTGCAACTCCGCCGCCACGATACAGGAGACCGTCGGGGAAACGGCTCCAGCGGGCTCCAACCGCTACGGGCGTATCGCGGACGCCGGCAGGGTGCAGCGTCTGTCGGAGGTGGAGGCGCGGGAAGAGAGCCGCATAAAGAGCGGTATCGAGGAATTCGACCGCGTGCTCGGGGGTGGGCTCGTGCCGGGGGGCGTGGTGCTCCTCGGCGGCGAGCCGGGAATAGGCAAGTCCACGCTGCTGCTCCAGTCGCTGGCGGAGATCGGCAAGACGCGGCCTGTCCTGTACGTGAGCGGCGAGGAGTCCCCCCAGCAGATCGCATTGCGCGCGAAGCGGCTCGGCGCCGACGCGACGGGTGTGATCATGCTCCCCGACACCGATCTCTCGCGCATAGAAGCGGCGATCAAGGCCGAAAAGCCGGAAGTCGCCGTGATCGATTCGATCCAGACCCTTTACTTCGGGGAGCTGCAGTCGGCGCCCGGTTCCGTCGCGCAGGTGCGCGAGTGCGCCGCGCGCCTGACACGCGTCGCCAAGAGCACGGGTTCCGCGATGGTCTTCATCGGTCACGTCACCAAGGAGGGTACGCTGGCCGGTCCGCGGGTGCTGGAGCACATGGTGGACACGGTGCTCTACTTCGACGGTGACACGCATTCGCGCTACCGGTTGATCCGGGCCTTCAAGAACCGTTACGGCGCGGTGAACGAGCTGGGCGTGTTCGCAATGGATGAAAAGGGTCTGAAGGGCGTGGCCAATCCGTCCGCCCTGTTCCTCTCCCAGCACGACGCCGAGGTTGCCGGCTCGTGCGTGGTGGTGACGCAGGAAGGCACGCGGCCGCTGCTGGTGGAGATCCAGGCCCTGGTGGACGAAGCGCACGCCCCCAACCCGCGCCG
>DASRJL010000074.1:0-52880 GCA_035649495.1 Burkholderiales bacterium
TGTTCGAGATCCTGCAAAATCTCTCGACCGGATTTGCGATGGCGTTCACGCCGGACGTGCTGCTGTACGCGTTCGTCGGCTGCCTGGTGGGGACTCTGGTGGGCGTCCTCCCCGGCGTGGGACCGCTCGCGGGAATCAGCCTGCTATTGCCCGTTACCTTCGGGTTGAATGCGACCAGCGCGATCGTGATGCTTGCCGGCATCTACTACGGGGCCATGTACGGCGGATCCACGACCTCGATCCTGATGCGCATCCCCGGCGAGGCCGCGTCGGTGATGACGTGCATCGACGGCTATGCCATGACGCAGAAAGGGCGGGCAGGAGCCGCGCTGGCCATCGCGGCCGTGGGCTCGTTCGTGGCGGGTACGCTCTCCATCGTCGGACTCATGCTGCTCGCGCCGCCCCTGGCGGAGTTTGCCCTGCGCTTCGGACCACCCGAGCATTTCGCGCTGATGGTGCTGGGTCTGCTGGTGCTGGCGTACATGAGCGGCGGACCGATCACCCGCTCTCTCACCATGGCGGCGCTCGGCCTGCTGCTGGGGATGATAGGCATGGACACCATGACGGGCCTCCCCCGCTTCGATTACGGGGTGACCGAGCTGGGCGACGGTATCGGTATCGTGCCGGTGGCGGTGGGATTGTTCGGGATCTAGGAAATCCTGCTCTCCGCCGGGCGGGAAACCCGGGCCGACATCCGCGCACCGCGGTTCAGGGAGCTGCTGCCCAATCGCGAGGAATGGCAGGCGAGCGTCGGACCCATAGGCCGGGGCACTGTCCTGGGATTTCTCATCGGTATCATTCCGGGGCCGGGCCACGTCGTGTCTTCCTTCGTTTCCTACTCGGTCGAGCGGCGCCTCTCCAGGCATCCCGAGCGCTTCGGCCACGGCGCGATCGAAGGCGTCGCCGGCCCGGAGTCGGCCAACAATTCGGCTACCAGCGGCGCATTCGTGCCGATGCTCGCCCTGGGCCTGCCCTCGGGCGCCGTCCCGGCGATCATGCTGGCGGCAATGATGATCCACGGCGTTGCGCCCGGTCCTCTGCTCATCCAGCAGCAACCCGCGCTGTTCTGGGGAGTCATCGCGAGCATGTACCTGGGCAACGTGGTGCTGTTGATCCTGAACCTCCCTCTGGTCGGGATCTTCGTGAATATCCTGCGCATCCCCTATTCGTACCTGTATCCGTCCCTCCTCGCATTCGCCACGCTCGGCGTCTACGCGGTGAACAACAGCGTGGTGGACGTGTGGATCATGGCTGTCGCCGGCCTGGTGGGCTACGTTTTGCGCAAGCTCGACTTCGAGATCGCCCCGATCATCCTCGGACTGGTGCTGGCGCCCATGCTCGAGCTCAATTTCCGGCAGTCGCTCGCGATGTCGGCGGGAAGCTACGAGATCTTTTTCACGCGTCCTCTCGCGACCAGCATGCTGGCGGTCGCGCTCGTCCTCCTCATGCTGGGGATGTTCAAGCGGCCTGCGGCCGAACGGCGTGAGATCTAGAACCCGGACCACCCCGCCCGCATTCGCGGGCACCCCTCCAATATGAAGGAGGGGATTCTCTATCACCTTCCCCTCCTCCGACGAGGAGGTGTGGCGCGGCGAAGTCCCGCCGGGGTGGTCGAGTCAGTAGACCGTTTCAGTCTTCCGGGGGAAGAAACTTCAAGTAGGAGGAGCGCCCGCCGTCGGCGGCGATCGTGGTGCCGGTCAGCATCTTCGAATCGTCCGAGGCGAGGAACAGCGCGATAGCCGCGATGTCGCCGGGCTCCCCGGTGGCGAAGGGATAGGCCTTGCGCGCCACGGTCCGCTCACGGGCAGCGCGGCTGGTTTTCTCCGATTTTCCCCATTCCGGATTCTCGTAGCGGCTCAAATTCCGCTCCGTGCGCACCGAGCCCGGCGCAATCGCGTTGGCGCGTATCCCGTACTGCACGTACTGCGCGGCGAGCGTCTTCGTGAACGAGATGATGCCGCCCTTCGTCGCCGCGTAAGCCGGCTTGATCGAGCCCATCAGGCCCAGGTGGGAGGTGACGTTGACGATCGCCCCGCCGCCGGCCTTCATGAGGTGCGGGATGCCGTGGCGGCAGGAGAGGAACGGATGGAGCAGGTTCAAGGCGATGGTGCGCTGCCAGACGTCGAGGTCCATCTCGTGCACCGGCACGTCCTCCTGCAGCGAACCGCCCGCGCAGTTGAAGATGATGTCCAGGCGTCCAAAGCGGGCAACCGTTGCGTCGACGGCCCGCTTCACGCTCTCGTCCTGCGTCACGTCCGTCTCGACGTACAGCGCCTCCCCGCCCGCTTCGCGGATCTCGCGCTCGGCCTTCTCTCCCAATTCGCGCTTGATCTCGATGATCGCAACCTTCGCGCCTTCGCTCACGAAGAGCTTCGCCGTCGCCTTCGCGATGCCGGCGCCGGCGCCGGTCAGAAACGCCACCTTGCCCGTCAGCTTTCCCATGCCGCAATTCTACGCGACAGGAGTCAACCGACAGGCAGAAGCGGTCGTTAACGCTTGTATCGACCTCGTAACCTGCACGAGTGCATGGATACCGCGACCAGCGACCGGCCATCCGCCTCTGGCGTCCAGAACACGGACTCGCCGGCGGCGAGCGCATGGCACAATGACGCCTCGATGACCTCGCCCAAGTCCGGTCGCGATAGCTCGCTCAACGGCAAACGCTACAAGCTGACCCGCGAGAGCCTTCTCGACGGGAGCCATTACGCCCGTATCAGCGCCGCCTACGGCCCGAATTTCCGGTTCATGACCGATGCCGAGCGGGCGGCGCACATCGACGGTATCCTGGCGCGCGCGCCGTATCGGGGCAGTGTCTGGGTGTTCGGCTACGGCTCGCTCATGTGGAACCCGGCGTTCCACTTCGCGGAAGAGCGCACCGCGCGTATCCACGGCTTCCACCGCCAGTTCTGCCTGTGGGCCCGCTCCGGCCGGGGCAGCCCCGAGCGGCCCGGCCTGATGCTGTCGATCGAATCCGGCGGCAGCTGCAACGGCGTCGCCTACCGCATCGCCCGTCACGCGGTGAAGACGGAGCTCGATATCCTGTGGCGGCGGGAAATGAGGAGCCTGTCCTACCGCCCGCTATGGGTCACCGCGCATACGCAGAAGGGAGCGGAGCAGGCGATCGTCTTTGCCGTCAATCGCAGCCATGAGCGCTACGTGCCCGGTCTCGATGCAAAGACGGTCGTGCGCTACCTCGCCAACGGAGCCGGATTGAACGGGACGTGCTGCGAGTACCTGTTCGACACGGTCGATCACCTGCGGCGGCTCGGCATACGCGACGAGCGCATGGAGAACCTGGCGTGGGACGTGCGCGCTCTGCTGCAGCAGAAAAGAGTAAGGGGTCAGCGGTAAAGGGTCAGGGGTGTCGAACCCGCTTGCCGCCTGACGCCTGACGGCTGACGGCTGACGGCTGACGGCTGACCGCTGACGGCAGTTCAGTTGACGGTTATGCCCGCCGCCTTCACCAGCGCTGCGTTCGCCCCGATTTCCTTCCGGATGTACGCGTCGAACTCCTGCGGCGTCATGAGCCATTGCTCGGCGCCGAGCCGCGCCATGCGCTCGTTCAATTCCGGCGAGCGGATTGCCTTCTCGGTGTTCTGGTGCAGCCTGGCCACGATCGCCCGCGGCGTCTTCGAAGGAACGGCCATGCCTACCCAGAAGTTGTAATCCGAGTTGGGTATGCCCGCTTCCAGGGTGGTCGGGAGATCGGGCAGAGCGGTCGAGCGTTTCGTGCTGCCCACGGCGAGCGCCACGAGCCTGCCTTCCTTCAGAAACTGGTGCACGGCAATGACCGGGCAGAAGTAGATGTCCACGCGCCCGGAGATCACGTCGGTCAGCGCTTCGGGCGTGCCCTTAAACGGCACGTGCACCCCTTCGAACCCCGCACCCAGGCGGAAGCGCTCCGCATTCAATTGCGTCGCGCTGCCCGCTCCGGCCGAGGCGTAGGTAATCGATCCGGGTTTCGCCCTGGCCGCCGCGACCAGATCCTTTACCGAACGTACCCCCTTGGAAGGCGCAATCACCAGCACGTTGGGAAGATTGGCGAGCGGCGTGATCCCGGAGAAGTCGCGCAGCGTGTCGTAGGGCGTGTTCGGATAGGTGGTGGGCGTCACGGTGTACGACGAGGAATGCACGAGTATCGTGTAGCCATCGGAGTTTCCTTTTGCCACGACGGCCATTCCTATCGTCCCGCCGGCGCCCGGCCGGTTCTCTATCACGAAGTTCTGCCCGAGTTGCGTGCCCAGGCGCTCCGTGACGAGGCGTCCCACGGCATCGGTGCCGCTGCCCGCCGTGAACGGCACGACCACGCGCAACGACCGGCTCGGCCATGCTTGCGCCGCATCCGGGGCCGCCGTTTGCGCGTGCGCGGTCACGCACACGCTGGAGGCACACGCCGCTATCCAGCAAAGGATGATTCTTCTCATGATTTTCCCCGGGCATCCGGGCGCAGGCGAAAAACCTTTTGCGCCGTGTCGCCCAGCATGGCCGTCTTCTGCGCTTCAGAAAAGGCCGAATCGTCGATGACCTTACGCGGCTCCGGGTCGCCGATCGGAAACGGCATGTCGGAGCCCAGCATCACGCGCCCGGTGCCGGCCTTGCGCGCCAGGTACTCGAACGAATCGACGTCGAACACGACCGAGTCGAAGTACATGGTCGAGAAGCCCTTGCGCGGATCGGCGACCTTGCCACCCGTCGCCACGTGGCTCCGCGCGAGGCGCCCGAGCGCGAACGGCAGCGCGGCACCACCATGCGATACGACGAATTTCAGGCCGGAGTACTTGAGCAGATGGCCTGAATACAGCAGGCGCGACACCGCGATGGACGAATCGACGAGGCGCCCGATCGCGTTCACCAGATCGTAGTCGCCGAGACGCGCCTCGCCGCAGACGAACATGGGGTGCAGATACACGGCAGCTCCAAGTTTCGACGCCGCTTCCCAGAACGGAGCGAGTGTTGGATCGTCGAGATTGCCGCCTCCGACGCCCTTCGGCAGTGTCCCGATCATGACCCCGCCGAATCCCCTGTCCATCGTTTCGCCCAGCACTTCCGCGGCGAGCTTACCGTCCTGCAGCGGGACGGTCGCGAGCGGCGTGAAGCGCGGCTCGTCGGTCAGCTCGTCCCACATGCAATCGTTGAGAAAGCGCGACCACGCCAGCCCCTCCGCCGCCGGCAGCTCGTAGCCGAAGCTGTCGAGCCACCCGCCCACGAGCTGGTGGTCTATGCCGTTCTTGTCCATCCACGCGCGGCGATCGGCGATGTCGGAAAGCCTCGGCATGACCGGCCGCGTAGGCTCGGCTCCGGGAAACTCGATGCGGGACGGTCCTCCCGCCGGATCGCGGAGGAGCCTCACGCCGGGAAACTTCGCGGCGTGGGCGTCGAAGCGCTGCGCGAGTGCTTTGGGGGTGAAATGGGCGTGAATGTCTATGATCATGCGCTGCTCTCTAAGAATCAAGGAGTGATGAGAAAGAGTGATGACAAATGGTGATGAAAGATGGTGATGAACCCCATCACCCGTTCTCATCACCAGTTCCCATCACCACTTTTCATCACCACTTTTCATCACCAGTAATCATCACCATTACTCGTCACCCTTTCCCGCCCCGCATGATCGCATGCCAAATCGCATCGTGCGTCATCGGCAGGATCTCCACAGAGGCTCCGATAGACGCGAGCGCGTCGTTGACCGCGTTGGCGATTGCGGCTGGCGCGCCGAGGTAGCCGGCCTCGCCCGATCCCTTCTGTCCGAACGTCGTGAGCGGCGACGGCGTGCAGTGATCGACGATGCGAATGGCCGGGACCTCCATCGCACTGGGGATCAGATAGTCCATGAACGTTCCGGCGGCGAGCTGTCCGTCCGCGGTGTACGCGAACTTCTCGTACAGCGCCGCGCCTATGCCGTGGGCGATGCCGCCGTAAGTCATGCCGTGCACGATGTCCGGGCTGATCATCACGCCGCAGTCGTGGCCGCACACGTACTTGCGCAGCTCCGGCTCACCCGTCTCCCGGTCGATCTCCACGTACACGACGTGCGCCTCGAAGGAATAGCAGGGATAGATCTGGATCACGCCCTCGGGCGTCGGTATGCCGCCGCCGGTCGGTACCTCCCACACGAATTTCGCCTGCAGGCCGGGCTCCACCCCGGGCGGCATCTGGTGGAACTTCCTGTGCGCGATGGTAACGAGGTCTGTCCACGTCAGGCGCTTTTCGGGATGGCCGCGGACGGAAGCGTTGCCCTCCGAATACTCTATCGCCTCCACCGTGCAGCCGAGATTGTGCGCGGCGATCTCGATTACGGATTCCCGTATCCTGCGCGCCGCGCCGGCCGCCGCGCCGCCCAGCATGATGGCCATGCGGCTGCCGACCGGGCTGTTCGACGGCAGCGCCATGAGCGAATCCGCGCGCACGACGCGTATCGCCGCGGGATCGAGCTCCAGCACTTCGCCGATCACCGTGGAAACGAGCGTCTCATGCCCCTGCCCCGAGGAGGACGTCCCCATGATGCCCGTGACCGCGCCGGACAGGTCGACGCGCACGAGGCAGGAATCCATCCACGTCGTCGTGTCGTTCTTCGGATTGAAGAGCGGTTCGAAGGCCGAGTTGCCGCCGGAGGGTTCCAGGCACGTCGAGATCCCGATCCCCGCCAGACGCCCTCGCGCGCGCGCCCGGTCTCGCGCCGCGACGAGAGCCGGGTAATCGATCTCCGCGAGCGCTTTGTCGAGCACCGTGTGATAGTCGCCGGAGTCGTAGGTCGAGCCGCTCGGAATGCGGTACGGGAACTCGTCCTTGCGCAGCAGGTTTTTGCGGCGCAGCTCGATCGCGTCCATGCCGAGGTGGCGCGCGATGTGATCCATGGTGCGTTCGAGCGCGAAATTCGTCGGCGCCTGCCCGAAGCCGCGCACCGCCTCCTGCGGCGTCTTGTTGGACATCACGGACGTCGGCTCGTACTCGATCGCCGCGACGCGGTACGGCCCGCAGATCGCGGTCACCGGTTTGCCGAGCTGGAACGGCGAGCGCCCGGCGTATGCCCCGACGTCGTCGAGCGCGCGTATCTTCAGGGCGCGAACGGTGCCGTCGTTGTCGAACGCGGCCTCCACGTCGAAGATGCGGTCGGGACCCTGCATGTCGCCGCCGCGCATGTTCTCGAGCCGATCCTCGATGAAGCGCACCGGGAAACCGAGTTTGCGCGAGAGATAGCCAACCAGCACCGTGTGCTTGATGCCGCGCTTGACGCCGTAGCTGCCGCCGACATCCACGTCGTAGTGCACCCGCACCGCGTTCCCGGGCAGGCGCAGCGCGCGCGCGGTCTGGTCCGGGTACTTGGGCATCTGGATCGACGCCCAGATGTCCATGATCTCCCGCCCGGCATCCCATTGCGCGGTGACGCCGAAGGTTTCGATGGGCACGGTCGAGCTGCGGCTCCACACGGCGCGGAGCGATACGCGATGGTCTGCCTTCGCGAACGCGGCATCGACCGGCCCCCATACGAAGCGGCGGTGATACAGCACGTTGGATCCGTGCGCGGGATGCACCAGCGGGCTGCCGGGCTTGACCGACTCCTCGGGGTCGATCACGTGCGGCAGCGGCTCGTAGTCGACCTCGACCAGCTCCGCGGCATCCTCGGCGAGCGCACGCGTGTCGGCGACCACGGCGGTGACCCATTCCCCTGCGTAGCGCACGACGTCCCTCGCCAGCGCGTAGCGCGTCACCGTGGGCGCGTCCACCCCGATCTGGAGCGAATCGGTGGCGGCGCAGAACTCCTCCCCGGTCAGCACGTACTGCACGCCTTCGGCACGGAGCGCCGCGTCCATGTTGATCGAGCGTATGCGGGCGCTCGCGTGCGGCGAAGCCACGATCGCGACATGCCTCATCCCGGCGAGCGCGATGTCCGCGGCGTAGCGCCCGCGGCCGGTCACGAAGCGCGGGTGCTCCTTCGCGCGGCGATGCTTGCCGATGTAGCGGAATGTCACGTTAAGCCCCCTTCAAATCCTGGCCACGGAATCACACGGAAACACACGGAAAGTTCAACTGCCAAATAGAACATGCTTGATCCGCATTAGCATTTTTCAAACGTCCGTGACCTTCCGTGTGGGTCCGTGGCTAATTCTTACGCGCAGCGAGCCGCTCGGCGGCGAGTTGCACAGCCTCCACGATCTGCTGGTAACCCGTGCAGCGGCACAGGTTGCCGCCGATGGCCTCCCGGATCTGCTCTTCCGTCGGCCGCGGCACGGCATCGAGCAGTCCCTGCGCCGCGATGAGCATCCCGGGCGTGCAGTAGCCGCATTGGAGCCCGTGCGCCTGGCAGAAGCTGTCCTGCAGCACGGACAGCGAGCCGTCGGGATTCGTGAGCCCCTCCACCGTTTTCACGCGATGCCCGTCGGCCTGCACCGCGTACATGAGGCACGAGCGCACGGGCTCGCCGTCCAGCATGACCGAGCACGCGCCGCAGATGCCGTGCTCGCAGCCGACGTGGGTGCCGGTCAGGCGCAGCTCGTCGCGCAGCCAGTCGACGAGCGTGAGCCGCGCCGGGACCTGTCCCCGGCGCGTCACGCCGTTCACTTCGACCGAAATGGAGTAAAGCGTTTCGCTCATGTCCGTTCAACGACGCAATACTGGCCACGGAATCACACGGAAACACACGGATAATTCAAAACGACAGCTGTATCCAGCGGGTAACCTGAAGCTGAAGTTGGCAGGTTTCATGCCGTCCGTGTCCGTCCGTGTGTGTCCGTGGCTAATTCTTGCTCCTAACGCTATCGCGCGCCGCCCGGAGCGCCCGCGCCGCGAGCGTCCCCGCGAGATGCCGCCGATACTCCGCGCTCGCATGCAGATCACCGGAGAACTCGACATCCGCGGCGGCGGCCTCCGCAGCATCCCTGACGGCGCCCTCCTCCAGCTTCGTGCCGACCAGCCGAGCCGCGATCTCCGGGAACGCGCGCGGAACCGGGCCCCCGCCACCGATGCCGAAACTTGCGCGCGCGCAACGCTCGTCACCGTCCAGCGCGACCTGGGCGGCAGCGGCGACCATAGCGAAGTCGCCATGCCGGCGGCTGACCTCGATGAAGGCGGATCCCGAGGGCGGGTCCGGCCAGGCCGGCCAGCGGATTTCTTCCAGGCACTCGTCGGGCTTCATCGCCGTCATGAGCGGACCCGTCAGGAACTCGCCGGCATTGACGTTGCGCGTCCCGGTCGCCGAGCGGAGCGTCAACGTCGCGCCGAGCACCTGCGCTACGAGCGGCAGCTCCGCCGCCGGATCTGCGTGCGCCAGGCTGCCGCCGCCGGTGCCGCGGTTCCGCGTCTGCGTGTGGCCAACCCACTCGAGCGCCTGCCGCAGGAGCGGCACTTTCTCCGCGAGAGCGTCATCGCGCTCGATCACGCACTGGCGCGTGCACGCACCGATGCGGGCGACACCCGGCTCGAGCGCGATGAACTTGAGCGCCGCGATCTCGTTGATGTCGATAAGCCGCCGCGGGCGCGTTAGACGCATCGCCATCATCGGCACGAGGCTCTGCCCGCCCGCGATGAGCTTCACGTCGTCGCCGTCGCGGCGCAGCCAGTCGCAGGCTTCGGCGACGGAGGTTGCGCGGGCGTAGGAGAACGGAGCGGCTTTCAAAACGTGCTGTCAGGCAATACTGGCCACGGAATCACACGGAAACACACGGACAGTTCAAACAACAATACAACCCGCTTGGTCTGAATCAATGCTTTTCATACGTCCGTGACCGTCCGTGTGGTTCCGTGGCTAATGTTTTGCTTACGCCGCTGCAGTTTAGCTTAAAATCGTCGCACTATCTTCGAGGACACACGCATGAAAACCGACGTCCGCCGCACCTATCCCGACCTTCACGAGCACCTGGCCGAGTTGCGGCGGCGCAAGCTCCTGCTGGAGATCAACGAGCCGATCGACAAGGATTCGGAGCTGCATCCGCTCGTGCGCTGGCAGTTCGTCGGCGGGATGGAGGAGACCGAGCGCAAGGCGTTCCTGTTCACGAACATCCGCGACGGACGCGGGCGCAAGTACTCGATCCCCGTCGTGGTGGGCGCGATCGCCGCGAACCGAGCAATCTACAGTGTCGGGATGGGCGTGCCGGTGGAGGAAATCGAGGCGAAGTGGGCCCGGGCGCTGGCGAATCCGATAGCTCCCCGCATCGTGAAAAAGGCCGACTGTCACGAAGTCGTGCTGACCGGCGCGGCATTGAAGGGCGAAGGCAAAGGGCTCGACAGCCTCCCCATCCCGATCTCGACGCCCGGTTTCGATTCCGCGCCCACGCTGACCGCGACCAACGTCGTCACGCGCGATCCCGAGACCGGCATACAGAACATGGGCACCTACCGCGCCGCGCTCAAGGCGTCCGACCGTCTCGTGGTCCGCATGGCGACGCGCGTGGGCGGCGCGGGGGGCTACCAGCACTATCTCAAGCACCAGAAGCGCGGCGACAGGACGATGCCGTGCGCGATCGTGCTCGGCTGCCCGCCGTACGTCGCGTTCATGGGCCCGCAGAAGCTGCCGGTAGGCATCGACGAGATCGACGTCGCGGGCGGCCTCGCCGGCGCGCCTATCCAGGTGGTGAGGGCGAAGACCGTGGACCTCCTGGTCCCGGCCGAATCCGAGATCGTGATCGAGGGCCTGATCGACACCGAGTACGTCGAGCCCGAGGCGCCGTTCGGCGAGTCGCACGGCCACGTCGCGCTGGAGGAGTTCAACATGCCGATGCGCGTGACCGCCATCACGCAGCGCCGGAAGCCGGTCATTCCCTCCTACATCAGCCAGGTCGCGCCCTCCGAATCGAGCGTGATCAAGCGGGTCTCCTACGAGCCGCTGTTTCTCGCGCATCTGCGCAACACGCTGGGCATACGCGGGGTGAAGCGCGTCGCGCTCCACGAGCAGCTGACCGGATTGCTGCGGGTCACGATCGTGACGATCGAGAAAGGCACGCCGCGGACCGAGATCTGGCGCGCGCTGAACGGCGCGGCCTTCTTCAAGAGCGACTGCAGCAAGATCTGCGTCGCCGTCAACGACGACATCGACCCGGACAACGCGCACGCTCTCCTGTGGGCGATGGCCTACCGCATGAATCCGGTCGAAGACGTGAGAACCCTTCCCCACCGGGCGCAGGGACACGGACCCAAGCGCGAGCACGACAACGAGGAGGACTCGACGCTCTTGATGGACGCGACGATGAAGGGCGACCTGCCGCCGCTCGCGCTGCCGAAGCGCGAGTACATGGAGCGGGCGAAAGCGATCTGGGACAGGCTCGGCCTCCCCGGGGTACGTCCGCAGCCGCCGTGGTACGGATACTCACTGGGCGACTGGCTGCCGGAGTGGGACGAAGCAGCGCTGCGCGCCGTCGCCGGACGCTACCTTGAGAACGGGAAGATCAGCGAAAAGCTGAAGCGCAAGGGCGTGAAGCCGGAGACCAAGTTTCGCCCGAAGTAGACGGCAATTTGGCCACAGAGGATTCGAAGATTGGCTTCCCTGGTCTTGCCATCGCCCTCTTCCCCGATCGCGGGAAAAGGCAGGACCAGGAAGACCAGTATCAGGAAGAGCGGGATAGGCGTGAGCATACGCAAGACTCGAATCCTGTCCGTCGACTCCATGGCTCGTGGTCTGCCCCCCCGGTCAATCGTCGGTCAATAGCTCCGAGAGCGGAACGCGTCGGAAACCCGGAGGCGGAGCGTCGCCAACGGCCTCGAGAATTACACTCTCCGGCTTCACGAACTTCTTCGGCTTGAGGCGGTTCGCGCGATTCCAGTCGATCTCGAAGGCGTCGGTGTAATAGCCGGCAATTTCCTCGTCGTCGAAAATGAGCGATGCGTCGCGGTTCAACGTGACCCCCGGCTTGCTCCAGTTGTGGCTACCGAGCAGCACGCGCTTGCCGTCGACGATCATGCCCTTGGTGTGATGGTTGTCGATGACCTTGAGCTGCGCGTCGATGTCGACGCCCTTCGACTTGAAGAACCACGCGGCATGAGCCGGCGCCGAAAAGTTCTTGCCGCCGGATCGGAGGATGACGCGCGCATCGTCCAGCGTCTTCAGCTTCTCGGTGAGCGCCTTGATCAGGTCGTCGATGAAGCCGCGATCCTGGTTCGGGCTCGACGGCATCCCGATGTACGGAATCTGGAAGAGCAGGCTCTTGGTGGCGGAGTTGATCAGCTCCAGTACTGCCTCCGAGAACACCGCCCCTTCCCTGTCTGGCGTGAGGAGTGGCTTCACTTTTAATTTTCGGCTCGTGCTGAACGCGATCGTCTTCGGCTCGATGATCTTTGAAGGCGGCTTGCGGACTTCCAACTCCAATTGCGGCATTTCGATCGGTATGTCGACGAGCGTCTCGTCGAGGAGCCGCTTGGGCAATTCCCGCCCGCCCAGGTCCTGGCTGCGCTTCAAGTCCTGGAGGATGTGACTGCGGAACCGCGTCGCCAGCTTCTTGTTCTTGATGACGACGTGCCACTCGCGGTTGCCCGGCAGGTCGTCGGTGGTGGCATTATCGCGCTGCTGCTGCGTGATCACCGGCTGGCTCGATCCGCCTTTCCAGTTGCCTGACGACAGCCAGAAGGTGTCGTCGTCTCTGACGGTGACCTTGATGTGGTACGAGTCCGAGATCAAACCCCGCAGTCCTTCGGGTGCGACGATGCGGGTGAACTGGAATTCGTCGGCCCATCGCTCGAACACCGCGGCGCGGTCGAAGTCTTCGTCGCCGGCAAACGTCGCGTTGTCGAGCACGAGCTGCAGGTTGCCGCCGGCCCTGAGGCGCGCTTCGAGCGCATCCTTGATGTGCGTGGCATGGAACTCGTACATCGCCGACACCAGCCGTCCGGTCGAGCCGTCGATGAACTTCTTGAGCACGTCCCACGAGTACTCCGGTCCGACGTGCATGATCACTTCCATCGGCTCTTCGACTGGCGCAAACGAGAATCGATCCGCTGTTCGCGCGTCATCGTCGTAGGAAATGGAGTCGACGGACTCGAACGCCGGCAGCGACTGGATCTGCTCGTCGACATCAGCCGGCAGGTAGCGGACCGGAACGCCCTTGAAGAGCACCGGCGCGCCCAGTTCGAATGTGGCCAGCTCCGACGGCTTCACCGACACGGCGATGCACGGCGTGTTGCCGATCGAATCGCCTTCGTCGAAGTAGCCGACCCGCGCGCCTAGAACATTGGCGGGCTTGCTGGCCCAGTAGTCGCTGAGCACTTCTTCAACCTTCTCGACCGGAACCACCGGTGGAGCGACGACCGGATGCGATGGCGCAGCGGGGCTGACGGCGGCCGATCGAGTAGCGCCGACCGAGATGCCAGGAGCGACCGCGCCGGATGATGACGTGACCGGCATGCCGATCGTGACGGTGACGGTCACCGGCAGCGTAATGCTCACCGACGCGGCCACGCCACCAGCGGCGCCAACGACGACGCTTGCGCCAGCGGGCGCCGGTGCCGCCGGCGATGATGGCGTCGGTGCGACGACAGGGGCCGGCGCCGGTGCAGGCGCACGCGTTTCGATGATCGGCGGCGTGTTCCACCGTTTGCGCTTGATGTAGTCGCTCAGCACTGACGCGCGCACGGCGAAGTTGTCTTCCTCATAGATGCCCGCGTAGTGCAAGCCGACCGCGACGCCGGTGGCCAGGTCGAGGACGACCGAACCAGAGTTGCCCCCGAGCGTCGTGCAATCATGTGTCGTCGAGCCCTGTTCGATGCCGCTGGTGAATCCCGGAGCCGCGCGCTTGACGTCGAACCGATCGCGATAGAGATCCTTCATCAGGTCCTGATCGGGAATCACGCGCCGGCTGGCGCGCGCCGGGTAGCCGACTACGCAGACCGGTACTTCCGACGCAGCGTCGGTCGGTGCGACCTGAATGAACCCTGGCGCCCTGCCGTCGGTCTTACGGTCGACCCTGAGGAAGGCGATGTCGGGACCGCTGGCTGGCTCAATGTACAGCACTTCCTTCACCTTGAAGATGCGTGACGCATCCGGGGCGAGGTCGTCAAACTCGTGCGCGTTGCAGACGACCGGATCGAGCATGCGCCCGCCGATGCCACGCGTGAACGCGAACTTCCGCCCATCCCACTGCGCGATGAGGCTGGCGACGTGGCGGTTGGTCACGACGATGTCGGTGTCGACGAACCAGGCGGTGCCGAGAAAGTCGATGTTGTTCGGGAAATTCACCACGTCGATACGGCCAATCAACGGCAGCATCGGCAACAGTTTGCTGCCCTGTTGTTTCATGCGATTGACGAGGTCGATCGCTTCGGGGCCGAGTGCCGTCACATCGGTAGTGTTGAAGACGCCGTCCTGCACGAACAACACCGGCCGCTCGCGGCTGACGATGGTCTCGAGCGCCATGTCGCGCGGGTCGCGGCGAATCTGCCCGGCGGGATCGACCGGCAGCTCCGCCATCGCGGCCTCCGGGACCGCACGCCGCTGTTCGTGTTTCTTCTGCTCCTCCCGCACGGCAGTCTCGAAGTGCGTCCGGTCGTTGGGCCGGCGGCTGAGCAGCCGCTGGAAGAACCGCTCGTTGAACTGCTTGCGTCTGGCCTGATTCATCTCGAAGTCTCCTGTCGGTTGTTCGGCGGCGGCGGGCGGCGGCGTGAACATCACGGTGCCGACGGCCTCTTCGACGACGGCGCGCGGCACGCGGTACATCTGCACGACGCTCTTCACGCTTGGCCGGGAAAGCGCGTTGAAGTCGAGCGATTGAAACGCCTCCGGCGCGATCGCGCGCCTCTTCGTGATGCGGGGCGTGATCGCCTTCACGGTGCTCATCTGCTGCCACGTCTGGCGAACGGCGGTGATGGCCGCTTCGTTGGCGGTGTTGGCGGCGGCGCCGGGATTGAAACGCGCCTTCTGCGGATCGCCGACCCACGACAGCCACACGCCGCGATCGATGACGAAGCCGCCGACCTGTTCTGCGAGCGAATATCGCCGAATCACGTCAGGCCGCTCGACCGATCGCTGCAGCAGCAGCTCCCAGCTCCAGCGCAGCATCGGCGGATACTCCACTGGCGGGATCGCCGCGTTCGGATCGAGTGCGAGCTTCAGCGAGAGCACATCAGGGATCGGACCGAGCATCCCTTCGAGATTGGCGGTCACAGTCGCCAGCAGGCCCCGATCGATCTTGTTGCGCTGGCGCAGCGCATGCGCGCTGATCAAGCCGAGCATCGGGTTGTCGAACTTCTGGTAGAGCGCGTCGGTCAGGCCCTTGTCGGTGAGCAACTGCCGGCCCGACTCCGCTGCCGAGCGCACCGACTCGAGGACGCGCAGATCTTCGCGATTGGGATCAAAGCCCATTCCGGGCCGCGCCCAGACGACGGACGCCCGGCCGAAGTCCGGCGCAAGCCCGCCGACAGCGGCCTGCGACAAAAGGTAGATCTGTGTCTGCCAGCCTTTGACGGCATGGACCGCCATCTCGATCAACGCGCTGCCGCAGCGTGAGACCAACCGGTAGAATCCCGCCCGCACCTGGACGCCCTGCGCCGTTGCGCGGTCGGTGGCCGACGCGTCGGCGACGTCGGTGTTGAAGGTGAACAAGTCGCCGCCATCGGCAGACCAGAGCAGCAACTCCGACGCCAGCGGACCCGTTGACCGCTGGCCCACGCCCTCGGCCGTCCACTCCCGAAGCAGGACGAAGATCGACGCATCCGCATCAGGGTGCAGCATCGGTTGGGCGCCGACATTGCGGACCGCGGCCTGGTGATATTCGTGACTGCGCGCCGAGCCTTCGAGTGGAATGGCCGACGCCACCGGCGGCGGCGCGAGCGTCAGCACGAACGCTTGATCGGGACGGACGATGATCGATTGGTCGCGCAGCGATTCGCCAATGGACACGCGAACGGTGTAGACACCCGGCGGAACCGTGGTCTGCACGCGCTGCATGGCGCGCATGACGAGGCGCTGCTGGCCGTCGATGAGGATCACTTCCGCGCCCGGGAAGTCGCAACTCAGATCGACCGTGACCGGCGCGTACTGCTCCTGCTGGTTCGAATCAGAGGGCAACATCGAACGTCCCTTCGTTGCCAAGCAAGGTGAAGCCTTTTTCGAGTTGCATTGCCGCGATGTCGACGAGGTAACCGCCGCGCGGCAGCGGATCCTTCGGCTCCCACGGCGTGTTGGCGACGGTGACGCCGCTGTCGATAGTCTTGAAGCCGTCGCCGCGCAGCCTGATGGCCTTGCCTGCCGCCGCAGGCGGGAACGTCACGCTCACCTTGACGCGCGGTGGCGGCACCGTCGCGAACACGAGATCGACGGCCGGCGGCGGCACATCTGGCCGCTTGGGGATGTCCGGGTCCTGCTGTTCAGCGGGCGTCAGCAGATCCTTCATGTGCACCAGCAGGTAATTGCGAAGGCTGCTGCTGGTGATGGTGCCATCGTCATTGGCGGCCGCGCCCTTCAGCCCCGCCATCAGCGCCGTGGTGAACACGCCGCGAGTGATGCCGTTGAACGGCTTTTCGCGTGTCTTGAGGCCCCACTTGGTCGCGAACGCAAAGAACGTGCGCCGCTCGCTTTCCAGCAGCTCGACGGAGTTGGCGTTGAGATAGCTGGGATACACCGGGGTCAGGCTGACCGGCAGCCGGCAGCAATCCATGAACACCGCGACTTCGTCGAAAATGCCCGCGTTCAGGAAATAGAGGGCGCGGATCTTGGTCATCACGTGAGTGGCGTTGCCCATGTTGGCATCGGCGAGCAGCAGCGCGGCGTCGCTTCTATCCGGATCGTTCTGGAACGGCAGGCCGGCGCCGTGGCCGGCGGCGAACACATACAACCGTCGCCCCAGGCGCTTGGGCAAACCCAGCCGGAACGACTCCGATTGCAGCTGGTCGAAGGCGCGCGCGATCTCGTCGGTCGGCTTGCGCACGGCGGCCCCTGGCGGCGCCGGTTGAAAGTCCGAACTGACGATCTTGTCGACGCGGTCGGAGGGCACGTCCCCGCCGTCCTCGGAGACGAGCCAGTCATAGAACTCCTGCGCATCCTTCTCGGGTCCGGCGAGCGGAGCGATATCAGGATAGGTATTGATGCCGACAACAATGCCGCGATCGTCAACAGCCATGGCGAAAGGTCACTGATAGATGGTTTTGATGAACGCAATGTCGACGGGCGACAGCTTCGTATTGAGGCTGCTGGAGAAGCCGTCGAGCGTCCAACTCTTCTTGATCGGGTAGAGCATGATCGACTGCGGATCGAGATTGGTCATCGCCGCTTCGGCGGGATCGACCGTCACAAACAGGTTTTGATCGATTTTCTCGCGCGACCAGGCCGGTTCGAGATCGGCGTACACTGCCGGCTTGTCCCACTGGATGCCGTTGGCCGGCAGCTGATGTTCGTGCACCAGTCCGAGCGCATGACCGAATTCGTGCAGCACTACGCGCTCCACCTCGGACGCCGTGGAATTCACCGTCAGCCATCCGAAGTTCATCGTCGGGTCGGTCTTGGGAATCCTGAGGCACGTTGTGCCGAGCACGGACCACGACCCCGGCCGTGCGAACGAAATCCGGAGGTGGGTGTCGGTGGTGCCGGTCTTGAAATCGAAGAACAGCTTGGCGCGTCCCGGCGCGATCCACTGCTTGGCCGCGGCCTCGACCCGCGCATGCAGCGCGGGATCGCCGTCGAGGAACGAGATTGTGATGACGGAGTTGTCCGGCCACTTTGATCGCAGCCATAACCCGGCACGATCCGTTCCCTCGGCAACACTGGCTTCGAACCACGCGAAGCACCACTGATTGAGATTCTCCAAGGGCCCTCCCGGGGAATGACGCCGGCCTTCGCGCGAGCCGCTTCCTGTATCTGACTATTGCCGGGCGCCTCTACGGTGACCGGTTTTCTTCCGGGAACGATGAAACAATTCCACCGTCAACGCAAGGTGCCTGGACCAACGGCCTAGTCCAGTCGTTTCGACGCTTGTAACGCGATTGTCATATCACATGTCCGTTACGCGCTGGCGGAATTCGCGACGCAAATCGCTGATCGATTGGAGGAAACACGGAGCAGCGAGTGCGCCGGCCTGGGCGGGTTACCACGAAAAAATGATTACGACAGCTACATCGACATTGCAAGTAAGGTTCTCCCCGACAGAAACTGTTGAGTTTTCCTTACGACGTCGAGCAACCCAGTGCGGGGTTCAGTAGCAAGGTTCAAGCGTCCTCGCCAAGCTCGGTGTCGCCGCGCGTGCGCAAGCTGTCGTTCTGGCGCGCGATGCCGGATTCGGGAAGAAAAACACCCACTGATGTTGGGGTCTGAACCCACCCGCATCGACGAGCACTTGGTTGCCCATCAGCTCCGAAGGAAGCTGCAAGACAGGTTGCCCTTCCCGAGAGAAGGGTACCACTTCATTCCGGGCACATGGGTAACACTTCCGGCCTTTGCGGAGGCGCAAAGTGCCGTGGCGGGAGTGTTACAAGATGGATGAACGACTTCGCTTTGTGGCTCGCTTGCGCGAGGGCGAGAAGGTGGCAGCGCTGTGCCGGGAGTTCGATATCTCGCGCAAGACCGGCTACAAGATCTTCCATCGCTACAAGGACTGCGGGCTTGAAGGGCTCACCGATCGCAGCCGAAGGCCCGACCGGCAGGCCAACCAGCTGCCCTTTCAGATCGAGAAGCTGATCGTACAGCTCAAGCGCGAGCACATGAGCTGGGGCGCGCCGAAGATCCGCGAGAAGCTCAGGCGGCTGCACAGCAACATCCCATCTCTACGGCCAATTCTTCTATTCAACCGTCAAACCAGCCCCCTTGATGAGCTTCCGGTAGCGCACGAGCTCGGTACGGATATGCGCCGCGAATTCCTGCGGCGTGCTGGTTTGCAGCACGTAGCCCTGTGACTCGAGGTGCTCGCGCAGGTCTCCCTGCCGGACTACGGCGATGACTTCCGCATTGAGCCTGGCGATGATGGCGGCCGGCGTGCCGCGCGGCACAACCAGCCCGGCCCAGGAAGACGCGTCGAAGCCCGGGACCCCGGATTCGGCGATAGGGGGGACATCGGGCATCGCAGGCGACCGCTTCACCGTGGAGATGCCCAGCGCGCGCAGTTTCCCGCTGATCACCAGGGGACGTACGGACGACGTTGACGCGAACATGACGCCGACGTGGCCGCCGAGCACGTCGGCAAGGGCCGGACCGGTCCCCTTGTAGGGCACGTGCGTCAGGTCCGCGCCCGAGGCGGCCTTGAACAGCTCGAACGTAAGGTGGTTCATCGTGCCGTGACCCGGCGAGGCGTAGTTGATCTGGCCCGGCTTCGATTTCGCCATTGCGATGAGCTCCTTCACCGATTTCACCGGGACGCCCGGGTTCACGACCAGCAGGTACGGCGAGGCGGAAATCAGCGACACCGGGTCGAAATCCTTGACCGGGTCGTACGGCAGGTTGGCCTTGAAACCCGGCAGGACCGCCAGCGTGGCGATGGTCGCGAGCAGCAGCGTATGGCCGTCGGCCGGGGCCCGCGCGACGAGCTCGGCGGCGATGGCCGTGGAGGCGCCGCCGCGATTGTCGGCAATCATCGCTTGGCCGAGGCGCTGGCCGAGGCGCTCGGCGAAGGCGCGCCCGAGGAGATCGTTGCCCCCGCCCGGCGGGAACGGGATCACCAGCCGGACCGGCTTCGTCGGAAATTGCGCAGCCGACTGTGCGCCATGGGCGACCGGCTGCGCGAGGATCGCGGCGACCAGTGCGGCCGCCGCGCACGACGCCGCGGTCACGCCGGCGTTGCGACTCGCGCGCGCTCGAGGTACTGCTTGACGATCTCGGCGGTCAGGACCACCGCCGGATCGTACTCGGGCGCGTCTTCGATCTGCTCGAGGTCGTCCAGGCCGCAGAACCGGTAGACGCGATTGATCGCCGAGATCAGCCGCACCGGGCGGTCCGGGTCGGCGTTGAAATGCTGGTGGATGGTGTTGGGCGGGATGTAGATGACGTCGCCCGCCTCCCACTCGTAGCGCTTCACCTCGTCCTGCGGCTTCCATTGGTAAGTGTCGGTGATCTCGACGTCGCAGTCCTGGTGCAGGTCGTAGCCGCGCCCCTCGAGCACGTAGAGGCATTCTTCAGCGAGGTGCCGGTGCTTGCCCGAACGGCTGCCCGGCGGAATGATCTGCATGTAGGCGTCCACCGTCTCCATGCGCGTGTTCATCTGCTCGTTCAACAGGTGCTTCAGGAGGCCCTGGCGCGCCAGCTCCCACGGCATGTCATCGGGGCGCACGATTTTCTTGCGCCGCGCGTTGCGCGCCGGCTGGTTCGCCACCTCGTCCAGCTGGTTCTGGTAGAGCCTGCCCGCCGTCCTGCCTTTCAACCACGCTTTCGATTCGCCCCAGGCCATGAGAGTCACTCCGAGTGGTTGTAGTTCTGCTCTTCTTCCCGCGGCTTGAAGCCGGCG
Organism: Burkholderiales bacterium; assembly: GCA_035649495.1. GTDB lineage: Bacteria > Pseudomonadota > Gammaproteobacteria > Burkholderiales > SG8-41 > SG8-41. The sequence continues at coordinate 20,340 of DASRJL010000074.1, forward strand.
CCGCCCGGCGCGGGCTCCGTAGGCCGCGCCATCACGGTCTTCTGGAAGAGCATGTTGAGGAACAGGTACATCGGCTTCGCCTTCAGCACCAGCGCGCGCGCCGGCTTGTCCGGGTCGGCGTTGTGGTGCTGGTGCACGCAGTTGTTGTGCACGATCGCGACGTCGCCCGCCTGCCAGTCGTAGCGCACGCCGTCGTGGATCTCGTAGCCGCGCCCGTCGATGATGTAGAACGCCGCCTCGTTCACGTGTCCGTGCTTCTGTGACACGCCGCCCGGCCCGTACTCCTCGAGGTGGATGTGCAGCGTCTGCCCGATGCCGTCCACCGGCTCGACGTAGTGCCGGCTGTAGCATTGCGGGCCGTCCATGAACTTGAGCTCGCTGCCCTTCTTTACCCGCGGCAGCGCACGCAGCCGCTGGAGCTCTTCCTTGAGGTTGTAATGCCCCTGGATGCCGCGCACGAACACGCGGTCCTTCTTGCTGTGGTAATGCGATTCAGTGCCCATAGCGAGACTCCCAAGCTGATGGGACGATTATACGCCTGGCTTCAAGGAGGAAGGATGAACGTGGAAGGATGACCCCCTCGCCCCAGGCTCGGTCTCGACGGATATGGGGAAGGTCATCCCTCATCCTTCATCCCTCATCCTTCGCAGAAACGTCACGCGGCTTTCGGAGGCAGCGTCGACGTTTCTGCCGCGTAGGCTTCGTCCATCCGCGACCGGATACCGTGCTTCGCCAGCGCCTCGGCGAACCACCGGCGCACGACCGGCGGCTCGTCCGCGTAATCGAGCTGGTCGCCGCCCACGCGCCGGCTGATCCAGGCCTTGGGTACGCCCTGCACGTTGCGGATCGCCACGCCCTCGTGCTTGAACGCGAGATAGCGCGCCGGCGTGGTGCCGGTGTTGAAGTGCTGGTGAAGCCACATGTTGGGCGGCACGATCATCGCGCCGACGTTCCACTCGTAGCGGCGCGGCTCCTCGCCCTCGGGCCACATCAGCGAGAAGCCCTCGCCGGAAAGAATGATGACGTGCGCGCCGGGGCCGTGGGCGTGCGCCTTCTTGTAGGTCCCCGTCGGGAACTGCGAGATGTGGCTGTTCATCGATCCCTTCGCCATATTGAAGCGGATGTGCCCGCCGCCCGCGCCGCGCTCCTTCGCCGAGATGAGCGGCAGGTTCACCGCGTCGGCGACGAAGTTGGTGTCTAGGAGGAAGCCTTTCTGCTCGCTCTTCGGCGCGAAGTAATCCGGCTCGCCCGAGAAGCGGCTCGTGAAGTCGTACTTCGTGCCGAACACGAAATCCAGGTCGTCGTAGAGGTTGATGACGACCGGGCCGTTGGTGACGGCGACGTAGCGCGCCGGCTCCCGTCCCGACCCGTTGAAGTGCTGGTGCCAGGCATTCACGGGAATCGCGAACAGCGCGCCCGCCTTCCATTCGAACGTGATCCTCTGGCCGGCGTCGTTCCACACCGCCGTCGAGCCGTAGCCGGAGAGGATCATGACCATCTCCTCGAACAGCTGGCGGTGCGGCGCGAGCTGCCCGCCGGGAGGGAGCTCGCACACGTAGCAGTCGTTCGAGGTGCGCGACGCCTCGTGGTTCATGTAGACGCCGCGGCCGCCGCGGCGGGCCCACGGCTTCAGCTCGACGGTCTTGAGATCGGGAACGTAGTACGACGGGATGATGTCGAGCCCCTCGCTCTTCACCCACCGCGTGTACGGCGTTTCCTTTTCGGTGGCGAACTTGCCCGCCATCTCCTCCGATACCACTGTGTCTTTGCTCATAGTCCGCTCCGTGTCCCTGCAGCGCCGCCGTGGTCAGCCGTCACGTGTGTGCTTGTGAGGATGGCCGTGGTGATGGTGCCCGTGTTCGTGGTCGTGGTCGTGATCGTGTCCGTGATGGTGGTGATGCCCGTGACCGTGATGGGGATGGTACTGCATCCCAGGATCGTTCGGGTGCCGCGGGTCCTCGCTGAACACCAGCGACTTGATCGTGACCGGCACCGTGTGCGAGGGCAGCCGGACGCGCCCCAGGTCGATGTAGTCGAGGTCCCACAACGTCACGCCGTCGATCACGAGCAGCTCGTTCGCAAGCCGGTGCTCCTCCTTGAGGCAAGCCCCCAGCGTCTGCGCGATGTCGCCGTCGAGCACCAGGTAAAGCGCCTTACCGCTCGCGATGGTGCGGGGCAGACCCTCCACGATGCCCTGCGCGAACGCGGCGATACGCCGATACGACGGCGCGCCGGCCCAGCGGAACGCGAGCGCCACCTCGGCTGCGCCTTCCTCGAGGTCGAACGCCGTGAAGTGGCCCCGTATGGCCCGCGCCAGCTCCCCCGGATCGATCTCCTCGCGGCATACATGCGGCGGCTGCAGCACCTGCAAATTCTTGCGCGGGAGCAGGTCGCCGGGGCTGGAGATATAGATCGTGTTGCCGGAGAGCTGCACGCTGTACTCGGAAGCGCCGACGGCGGTGGCGCGGATGCATTCCCCCGCCGGGAGCAGGGGCCACGGCAGAGCGCCGGCCGCTATGCGCCGCGCGATGGCAGCGCCGAGGAGCTTTCCCATGTCGCCGAAGTCGCGCTCCTCCCGGCCGTAGACGTACTCGCCAACGCCGCCCGAGAACATGACGCCGTCGATGCGGCCGAGATCCGCGATCGGATCGGTGAGATAGAGGCGCCCGACCGCCTGCGGCTCGCGGATCGCCGCGATCAGCGCGTCGGCCATCCCTTCCGCGACGCGGGCCATGTCCGCGCGCGGCGCGCTGTCGCCCGCTTGCCAGGAAAATCCCGCTGCCGCGGCGTGATGGCGTCCGGCAGGATCGAGTCGCACGATGCGTTCGTTCTCGTCTACCACCTGCAGCCGCCCGCCGATGTGCACCGCGGCCATGGCGGCGATTCTTCCACCTTCCGCGACGGCGAGCTTGGTCGTGCCGCCGCCGATGTCCACGTTCAGGATGCGCTTCCCCTCGTCGTGGGACACGCGCGCCGCGCCGGAGCCGTAGGCGGCGAGCATGGCCTCGAGATGGTGCCCGGCCGCCGCGCACACGAATTCGCCGCCCATGTCGGCGAGAAAATGGCTGATCGCCTGCGCGTTCTCCCGGCGCAGCGCCTCCCCGGTGAGGATCACCACGCCGGAATCGATCGCGTCCGGGTGCAGCCCCGACTGCGCGTACGCCTCGTCGATGATATCGGCGAGCTTCTCCTCGTCGATCCGCTCCTCGTCGCGGTACGGGGTGAGCGCGACCGGCGACTGGAACAACGTCTCGCGCGAGACGACGCAGTAGCGGCTCGACAGGTCCTCGCCGAGGCGCCTCAGGTTGATGCGCGAGAAGATGACCTGCGTGCCCGAGGAGCCGATGTCGATGCCCACGCTGACGAGAGAGACGCGGTCCTGGAGCGACAGCGCGTCCTCCCCGGTCGCATGGTCCGCATCGTCGTGATCGTGGTCGTGGTCGTGATCCGTGCCGTCATCGTGCGCGTGATCGGCATCGACGCCGTAGCGGTGGTCAGCCAGGGTGTGGCCGTCCTTTTTTTCGGTGTCCTGGGTCATCGCTCCGGGTCCGGGCAGGTCGGCCCGTGTAACCCGTCAATGCGGCAATGATACATGCAGGACGCTCAACCCAGAACCACGCGCACGCGATGCGTCCTGCGATCGTCGTTCAACGGGATCTCCGCTGACCCGGCTGGCAGCAGCGCAGTCCCGTTCAGCTCCACGGCGACTACGCCCCGGCTCACGCCGCGCGGATTTTCCACGGCGATCTCGTAGCGCGCGGAGCGGTACCGGAAGACGGCCTCGAAACCCCGCCAGCGCTTCGGAATGCACGGCTCTATCGTCAGCACGCTGCCGTGCAGGCGCAGGCCGAGAATTGCCTCCACACCGGTGCGATACAACCATCCCGCGGAGCCCGTGTACCACGTCCATCCTCCGCGCCCGGTGTGCGGCGCGACGGAATAGATATCGCCGGCGACGGCATAGGGCTCGACCTTGTAGCGCTGGATCCCAGCGCGGGTGCTCGAGCGATTGATCGGATTCAGAAACCCGAACAACTCGGCGGCCTTGTCGCCGTTGCCCAGCGCCGCAAATGCGATCGCGGCCCACGTCGCCGCGTGCGAGTATTGTCCGCCGTTCTCCCTGATGCCTGGCGGATAGCCCTTGATGTAGCCGGGTTCGAGGGACGTGCGGTCGAAGGGCGGCGTAAAGAGCAGCACGAGCCCATCGGCGCGCTTGACGAGCTGCTCGTCGACGGCGGCCATCGCCTGCGCGGCCCGCCCGGGCTCGGCCGCGCCCGAAATCACGGCCCACGATTGGGCTATCGAATCGATGCGGCATTCCTCGCTCGCCGCCGAGCCCAACGGCGTCCCGTCGTCGAAATAGCCGCGCCGATACCAGCTCCCGTCCCAGCCGTGCTTCTCCAGCGCTGCCTTGAGTCGAGCCGCATGCGCTTCCCAGGCTGTTGCGCGAACCGCATCTCCGCGCGATCGCGCCAGAGGCACGAACGCGGCGAGCGCCGCGTGCAAAAACCAGCCGAGCCACACGCTTTCTCCCCTGCCCGCCGCTCCGACGCGGTTCATGCCATCGTTCCAGTCCCCCGTACCGATCAGGGGCAACCCGTGCTCGCCCATCGCGAAGCTTGCATCGAGGGCAAGCGCGCAATGCTCGTACAGGCTGGCGCGCTCTTCGGCCGCGACCGGCTGGAAATAGGCATCGTGCTCTCCGGGCTGCAGGACGGCGCCTTCCAGGAACGGAATCGATTCTTCGAGTATCGCTAGATCGCCGGTCGTCTCGACGTAGTGAGCCGTGCAGTACGCGAGCCATGCACGATCATCCGAGATGCGGGTGCGCACGCCCTGCCCCGTGGCGGGCAACCACCAGTGCTGAACGTCGCCCTCGGCGAACTGGCGGGAGGCGGCGCGGACGAGATGCGCCCGGACGAGATGTGGCTGCGCAAATACCAGGGCCATCCCGTCCTGCAGCTGGTCGCGGAAACCATACGCCCCGCTCGCCTGGTAGAACGCGGCGCGGGCCCATAGCCGGCACGCGAGCGTCTGATACGGGAGCCAGCGGTTCAATGCGATGTCCATCGCGCGATCAGGGGTGCTCACGTGTAGCGTGCCGAGCACGTCGTCCCAGTACTGCGCGACCCGGCCGAGGACGGCGTCGAGATCAGCCGACCGGTAGCGCTGGACGAGCGACCGGGCAGCTTCCTTGGTGGCGGCCTCGCCAATAAAGAATACGATCTCGGCGCTTTCGCCCGGGGAGAGATGAACGAGGGTTTGCAGCGCCGCGCAAGCATCAAGACCGGCGCCGACCCGCTTCGCGAGAACGGCGCCCGATGCCAGTCCCGCGGGGTTGTCGAGCGTGCCGTTCCTCCCGAGGAATTCGCGCCGGTCTGCGGTCCACGCCGTCTGACGTCCGCACAAGTCCGCAAATGCGATGCGTCCTCCGAACATCACGTTCCAGGGATTGCGCGCGAGCATCGCCCCGGTCTCCGGATCGATCTCCGTCTCGAGCGCCAGCGCCGAGGCGCTGCGGGACGGGCCCAGCACCCATTCGACGTACGCGGTGATCGAGAGGCGGCGCACGCGCCCGCCCGTATTGCGCAGCGTAAGCCGCGAGATCTTGACCGGGTCGTCGAGCGGCACGTACTGCAGGAGATCGAGCGCGATGCCGTTCGTGGCGTGCTCGAACCGGCTGTAGCCCTGACCGTGCCGCGCAATATAGGGATCGGCCTCGTCCCGGATGGGCAGAGCCGTGGGACCCCAGAGCGCTCCGGTCTCCTCGTCGCGCACGTAGATGACTTCGCCGGGCCGGTCGGTGACGGGATCGTTGGACCACGGTGTGAGCTGGTTCTCCTTGCTGCCCAGCGACCAGGTGTAGCCGGTACCTTCCGCCGCGACCTGGAATCCGAAGGCCGGATTTGCAACCACGTTGATCCACGGCGCAGGAACCCAACGGCCGGGATTGAGGATCGTCACGTATTCCCGCCCGTCCTTTGCGAATCCGCCAAAGCCGTTGAAGAACTCGAGATCGGGGACGATCGTGTCCGGCGGTGGAGAGGCAGGGCGCGCCGCCCGGCGCGGCGGCAGAGAAACCGCGTCGGCAACCCGCCAGCGGCCGATCTGCTCCGAGAGCGTGCCCAAACGCGCCGTCACCACGGCGTGCGCTCGCGACAGCAGCACGCCGCGTGTCTCCGTGGAGATGAGATCGGAACGCAGCACGAACACCGAGCGCCGCTCGATGGGTCGTCCGAACGGGATGCGCGCCTGGTTGGCCGCGACCAGGGACTCGAGCGCGATCTGCAGATCCTGCACGTAGGACGAAGCGCGCTCGTTCAGTATGACGAGATCCGCCGACAACTGCTTCATGCGCCAGTACTCGTGCGCGCGCAGCAGCTGGCGAACCACGCCCAGGTCGTCCGGGCTGTCGATGCGCACGAGGACGATGGGAAAGTCGCCGGATACGCCCTGGGCCCAGAGCGCCGGCGGGGCGCCCGCGCTGCGCCTGAGGACCTCGGGCGACGGACGCAGAACCGGATCGGCGAAAAGCACCCGGCTCGCCAGGCGCTGGAACAGATCGGCTTCCTCGGGACCTATCCCAAGGTGGGAGAGCTGCACCTGGGCCTGCGTCCACGCCAGAGTCGCCGCCCGCTCGAACGCCTTGACGCTGCTGTGCTTGTCGACCAGATCCAGGATTTCATCGCGCGAGGAGGCGACGATCGTCCAATAGGCAACCCGCGCCGTTCGCCCCGGCGGAATGCTTACGCGATAACGCAGCGCGAATACGGGGTCGAGGACATTGCCGGCGGTATTGGAAAGCGGAAGCCCGTCGATCACCGCCATCGCCGTCCGCGCTTCGCGGCCGCGGCCGAGAAACAAGGCGCGATCGGTCTCGAACTCGGGCGCGCCGGCGTTCTCCGCCTCGACCACAGCGAAATGAGCGGCCCAGAGGCCCGTCTCCTCCGGAGCGCGCCGCCGCCGCTCGGCCAGCAGCGTCCCATTGCCTGGCAGGAATTCCGTTCGCACGAAGAGCTTCGAGAACGCGGGATGCGCGGCATCCGCGGCGGGTGGAGCGAGCATGATCTCCAGATACGAAGTCAGCTCTATCTCCCGAACACGGACGTCGCGATTGACGACGGACACGCGCCGCACCTCGGCGTTGTCCTCCGAGGAGACGACAACCTCGAGCATGGTCGTGATACTGGCGTCACGCCGCACGTATTCCGCCCTGCCCTCCGTGAACGTCACCTCGTACGAATCCGGATCCACGCCGGATGGCTGGTAGCCGCACGACCACACCTTGCGGCTCTGCACGTCGCGCACGAAGATAAAGCTTCCCCAATCGTCGCGGGTGGCGTCTTCGCGCCAACGCGTGACTCCGACCGGCCCCCAGCTGCTGTATCCCGAGCCCGCCGCGGTCAGCATCACGGTGTAGCGGCCGTTCGACAGCAGCTGGGTTTCCGGAGTGGCGGTGTGCGCGGTATGGAAACGCCGCACCGCCGGTAGCTCCAGCCCCCGCGCGCGGGAAGCGGTCGTCACCTCTTCGGCGCGTGGATGCGCGACTCGCACGTCTTGCGGCATGCGCTCGTGCAGGAGGAGCTCGGCCGCCTGGACGACCGGGTCGGAGTGGAACCGCGCTCTCATCGGGGCGCCCAGCAGGGCGTTCGCCAGGGCAACGATGGACATGCCCTGATGGTGCGACATGTAGGCGCGGACTATCTCCACGCGGGCGCTCTCCGGAACCCGTGAGCGGGTATAGTCGAGCGCCTCGTAATAACCGTAGTGGCCCGCCGCTCCTTCCGCGGCCAGGCGCGAGAAGTTGCGCGCCGCGGCACCCGGATCCACCATCGCGGCGAGCGCGGTCGCGTACGGCGCGATTACGACGTTCTCGCTCAATCCCCGTTTCAGTCCCAGGCCGGGAACGCCGAAGTTGGAATACTGGTAAGTGAACTCAAGGTCGCGCACGTTGTACGCCGATTCCGAGATGCCCCACGGTACTCCGAGGCTTCCTCCGTGCTCGATCTGCCGCATCACGACCAGCCGGTTGGTCTGCTCCAGCAGGCTGCCGGCCGGCGCGCGCATGACGAGCGAGGGCATCAGGTACTCGAATATGGATCCCGACCAGGAGATCAGCGCCGCGCCTGCTCCGACCGGGGTGACGGCCCGCCCGAGGCGAAACCAGTGCCGCGCCGGCACGTCGTCCTTGGCGATCGCAATAAAGCTGGCGAGCCGCGCTTCGGAGGCAAGGAGATCGTAGCAGCTCGAATCGAGCTGGCCGCCGCTCACGCGATATCCGATCGAGAGCAGCTTGCGCTGGTTGTCGAACAGGAAGCCGAAGTCCATGGCGTTGGCCATCGTCAGCGCCGCGCTCTCGATTGCCACGAGGCGATCCTTCAGATCGCTGCCGGACGCAGACGGGAGTGAACAGTCGAGAAGATGGCTGTCGATGGCGCGCTGCGCGGCCTCCACCCAGCCGTGAAGCTCGTGCGCGGCGGCGTCTCCCCGTTCGCTTGCGAGCGTGCCCGCCATATCGACCGCCGCTGCCGCCTGCAGCGCCAGCCCGCGCAAACGGCTCTCCATGCCCTCCGTGGCGGAAGCCCCGGGCACAAGAGCCTGCCGCAGGGATTCGAGCGCCGCGCCCAGCATCTCCACCGTGACGGTCTGGGACCGCCGGTCGCCGGGCAGCCCCTGCAGGAGATCGCTTGCCACGGCGAGCGCATCGCCGATTCCGGCCAGCGCCACCTCGCCGGCAGAAGGGCCCGCCGGCCGTTCCCGGCACGCGCTCGCGAGCGCAATCAGATGGCCTGCGAGATTGCCGCTATCGACCGAGGAGACATAGCGTGGCTCGAGAGGCCGCAGATCCTGAGTGTCGTACCAATTGTAAAAGTGGCCCCGGAAGCGCTGCATCCTGCCCATGGTCTCCAGCGCCGCTTCGAGTCGCGCCGCCATGTCGGTCGTTCCCGTCCAGCCGAAGTCGCGCGCGCTCACGGCCGCAAGCAGGTACAAGCCGATATTCGTGGGAGACGTGCGGTGAGCGACAACCTCCCTGGGGGTTTCCTGAAAGTTGTCCGGAGGAAGCATGCTGTCCCCGGCCGTAACGAATTTCTCGAAATAGCGCCAGGTACGTCTCGCTACCAGGCGCAGCGCGCGCGCGTCGGCGTCGGAGACCGACGCAGGTCCCGTCACCGGCCTCGAGCGGCTCGCCCAGTACGCGATGGCCGGCGCCGCGATCCATACGGCCGCGAAAGGTAGCGCGATCAGCCAGGGCCCTCCGGCGTACCAGGCGGCCAGAGGCGCGGCAGCGCCTATCGCGACGCTGCTCCACATGAATCTGTAGTACTCGGCAAGCTCGACGCGCGCGCTCCGTGTCGTCTGGGCCGCGGTCACCCATTCCAGCAGGTTCCGGCGGGTCGCGAGGCGCCAGAGAGTTCTCGCGATCGCATCGGCCATGAGCCAGGCCTGGTGCGCCAGGAAAGCCACCAGCAGCGCCACCTCGCACGCCGCCAGTCCGAGCTCCCGGCCGAACGCCCGCGCATGGCTCAGCACGCTGAAGTCGCGGCGCTTCGGCAGGATAGCCGCGAGCACCGGAAGCATGGGAGGAATTGCCAGCATCGCCAGCAAAAATGCGGTCCATACCACGGCGACGTTGAGCGGCAGCATCCATCCCGCGATGAGCGCCGCCACGGTTGCCGGCGCCGAGAGCGAGCGCCGCAGGTTGTCGAGCATCTTCCAGCGCCCGACCATCGGCATGGCGCCCCGTGCGCGTCCCGAAGCGCCGGCACGGCCGAGTATCCAGGGCAACAACTGCCAGTCTCCCCGCGTCCACCGGTGCTGGCGGGCGACCGCCGCATCGTAATGCGCCGGAAACTCCTCCACGACCTCGATATCCGAGACGAGCCCGCTGCGCACGAACACGCCCTCGAACAAGTCGTGGCTCAGGAGGGCGTTCTCCGGAACGCGATCGGCGAGAGCCGCCTGAAACGCGTCCACGTCGTATATCCCCTTGCCGGTATAGGACCCTTCGTCGAACAGGTCCTGATAGACATCCGACACCGTGAACGCGTAAGGATCGATGCCGCCGTTGCGCGAGAACACCCGTTGCAGCAGCGACGCCTCCCGGCCGACCGGTAGCGAAGGCGTCACGCGCGGCTGCAGCAGGCCGTGCCCGTCGATGACGTACCCCCTAGCAGCATCGAAATCGGGCCAATTGAGCGGATGCGCCATTTTTCCGATCAGCCGGCACGCGGTCTGCGGCGGCATCCTGGTGTCGGCATCCAGCGTGATGACGTAACGCACGTCCGGGGGCGGCGCCGGAGCCCGCCCGTGCACGCTCACGAAGCTCGTCGGAGCGATTCCCCTCAGCAGCCGGTTCAGCTCATGTATCTTGCCGCGCTTGCGCTCCCAGCCGATCCACTTCTGCTGCGACGGATTCCACAACCGGCGGCGGTGCAACAGATGGAAGCGGGCACCCGCCGGTCCCGGACCGTACTGCCGGTTCAGGCGGTCTATTTCCGCGGCCGCGGTCTCGAAGACCGGCGCATCGCCCTCAACCGCTTCGGCATCGGCGTCCACCCAGTCGGACAGCAGGGCGAAATAGATCTCCTGGTCCTGGCTCGCCAGGTAGTGGACCTCCAGGCGCCGCACGTGCTCCTCCACGTCCGCGACCGTCGCGAGCAACGTCGGCATCACAACGAGCGTGCGAAGGCTGGCCGGCACGCCGTCGCGCAACGCCAGCCCGGGCAACGCCAGGGAGTCCATTTCCCGCGCAATGGCGCGGTTGACCAGTGGAACCGCGGCATCGATCGCCGGAATGAGGCCGAGCACCGCCAGAACCGCGACTGCCGCCATGCCGGCTCCGGCGCCCATCAACATGAGTGGCACCGCGAGCAGCAACGCTCCCAATAGCAGCACGATGGCGGCATAGCCGGCGATGCCGAGCGCCTCGTTGAGACGGTGGGGCAGGCTTGCGAGAGGCGGGCGGAATGCGATTGCTTTCTCGAACGCGCGGCGCCCTCCCGCGATCAGGTGGAATCCGGGATCCGCCTCGCGCGGATCGTGGAGATCTCCGGTCGCCGCCGGACGCCCGCACGCCGCCAGAACGGCATGTGCGATCTCCAGCTCCGTCAACCCCGAGCCGCACGCCAATTCCTCGATCGAGGAGCGATACGAATTCCGCGTCGGAAAGTCCAGGTCGGCGAAGTTGCTGCCGCGGCGCAGGGCGTCGTCCACCATGCTTACGCTCTCGAACACCTCGGCCCAGTCGACTTCGGCAATGAGCCGCATGCTGGTGATAATGTTGCGGACCGTGACATTGGTCTCGGCCTGCTGCTGATGGTCGCCCTGAACCATCTGGTCGGTGGTAACGCCCTGCAGCGACAGGCGCTCCTCGAGCCATGACAGCACGCGCGCCGCCTTGACGTCCTGATCGCGAAGGCGCTGCACGAGCTGAACCGCGAAAGCACCGTGCAAAGGTGCCCGCTCGTATTCCCTGAGAATCAGGCGGACATGCTCCCCCGCGGCGGCACCCTCGCCGGGAAGCTGTTCCACCAGAGTGTCCGCCGCCTGGCGCATGATCCGGGCCATGACGATGCGCCTGGCGCAGCGCCGGAGGTTCTCGACCAGCACGATGCGGAGCGTAATCGCGATCGCCCACAACTCGCCTATGGTCAGCGGATCCTGGCGCTGATAGGCGAGCACGAACCGGCGCAGCGTCGCGGAATCGAAATGACTGTCCGTGTGGGCCACGTAGGCCCATGCCATTCCGAAAACCCGGGGATAGCCGATGAAAGGACCGTCGGCCAGCTTTGGCAGCTTCCGGTAGTACCCGGGGGGAAGGCCGGTGCGAATCTCGCTGATCTGCTCTTCGACGACATGGAAATTGTCGAGGAGCCATTCCGCGGCCGGAGTAATGGCTCCTCCCGTGTCGACGGCACGCGCTATGTTGCGGTACGCGTGGAGCAGGACCTTCTCGTTCTCCGCGAGGCGCGCGGCGAGCGACGGCCGTCGCCCCCGATGAGTCGAAACCGGCTGGGATGCGGCAAGAGTCGCGGCGTGCTGCTCCAGGCGCTCAATGCTGAAGAGCTCGGCGCGGATGGAATTCTCGTTGTCCCACGGGGCGATCCGCCGCAGTCGCAACGAACCGGGCATGAACTTGTATGTAAGAGGCGGTCCTGGATTCATGTCGGAGGCAAGCTGACGTCAGCCGACTGAGACCCGGCAGCCTCCCAGCCCGAAAGTGAGACACACGCGAACGCGCCGGGTTTCCGTGGAGATCCGGTCCTTCGATCAGCCCCGGGCAGGCAACAATGCGGCGGTGCCTGCTGTCAGAACCTGCAAGACAGCGGGAGAAACCATGGACGCGCTCTTGGATGCGATGCAGTGGCCGGCGGTATTGGACGCCGTGCAGTGGCCGGCAATGCTGGTGACGCTGGTCGCGGCATGGCTGGTCGCGTCACAATCGAGGCGCAAGCGAAGCTGGGGCTTCTGGTGCTTCGTGGCGAGCAACGTCCTGTGGGTCGTCTGGGGATGGCACGCCCACGCCTACGCGCTTATCGCCCTGCAGATCGGGCTGTTCGCACTGAACGTGCGCGGTGCGTGGAAGAACGAACCGCACGGTCATGCGGCATCGCGCTCATAGCCGCATAATCCCTATTTCGCCCCGCGCCGCGGAAGATTCTCCTTGACGATCTCCGGCCGGAAGCTGAATACGTTCGGGTCTGCCGGGTCCACGATGGCGCGGACCCAGTGCGCCTCCGGGTAACCGAACAGCTCCACGCGCGTGAAATGCTCCACGATGCTGCCGCGTTTGGCGCCGCGCCCGTCGTCGAGGATCATCGGCTTGTCCACGCGGAAGTAGTGCGTGTCGCCGTGCACGAGCGCTACGGGCTTGTCGTATGTCAGCACTTCGCTTCTTAGCGCCGCGAGGAAGTCCGCGTAGCCGCTGGCGCGCTTCGGCGGCGGCGCCACCCCCAGCCCCCCTCTTCTGCGCGCGGGCCAGGTTTCCTCGAACCGCGGATTGGCCTGGATCAGCAGCATGACGGCCCTGCTGCCGCTCTCCCTGGCTTGCCGGAACGCCTGCCGCAGCCACTCGAGGTTCGCCGCGTTGCGCTCGGCGTACTCGGCGTCCATCTCGGGGGTGCGCCCGAGATTGTTGTTGCTGCCCGGTATGTGCAGCGTCGCAAACAGGACGCCACCCCGGGTCCAGCGGGCGTTCTCGCGGTACTTCTCATACCGCGCCTCGCTGCTTTGCCGCGCCAGGGGCAGCGCGCGCCGCCCGAGGGCCCTCTCCCGGGAAGAACACCTCGCGGACTTTCGCGAGCCGCTCCAGCGAATCCGGAATGCCGGCCTGGTGGCAGTCCGTCCACTCGTTGTCGCCGGGCGTGTAGATGAACGGATGGCGCGACTGGTTGAATTCGTCGCGCCGCCGATAGTACGTGCCGTCTTCACAGGAGCCAAACGGCGGAGCGCCGATATCTCCGACGTGAACCACGAAGTCGAGATTCGCGCGGTTCAGGTCCGCCATGATGTTCGGAAACTGGGCCGAGGACTCGGCGTCGTAGTGCTGGTCGCCGATCAGCCCGATCTCGAAACGGGCGGACGACCCGCCGCCCGGCGCGGAAGCGCAACCCGTCGCGAGCAAAGAGCAAACCGCCACGCACAGCAAGGCAGTCCGCAGCATGCAAAAATTCTGCCGCCTCATGTTCTCCTCCCTTTTCAAATTCAAAAGGGGCCCTGCGGGCCCCTTTTTCCATCGTCCACTGTTCGTATGTTTCCGAGTGGCTCCGTGGCCGATCGGATGTTGACAGGAATTCGTTACGTTTTTGCGTATTTCCCCGTCAACTGCGGCGTCAGGCCTTCCAGCTTCTTTTCCGTGCGCTCGAGCCGCGTCTCGCGTGACCAGGTGCGCTTGAGGTCGTCGCGCACGCTGAAGTGCAGAGTGCCCAGGCCTTCGGTCGTCAGCTCGATCTTGTCGCCGTCCTGGAACGCCGAGAGCCCGCGGTGATTGGTGCCGGTGGCCAGGATGTCGCCCGGCTCGATCGCGTGGATCGAGGAAACCCACTCGATGCAGCGCGGGATCTTGTGCGCCATGTCGCTGGAGTTGAAGTTCTGCTTGACCGTGCCGTTCACCTTGAGCGTCAGCTGGAGCTTGTGTGGATCCTTGATCTCATCGGCGGTGACGAGGTACGGCCCGATCGGCGCGAAGGTGTCGCGCGACTTCATCTGGTAGAACACGTTTCCCGGGGGTAGTACGCCGCGCGCCGAGCCGTCGATGAAGTTGCAGTAGCCGAAGACGTAGCTCATGGCGTCCGCGGCCTTCACGTGGCTTGCGCGCTTGCCGATCACGACCGCGAACTCCGCCTCGCCCTCGAAGACGCTGGCCGGTATGTCCGGCAGCACCATGGTGTCGCCGTTGCCGATGATGGCGCTCGGCGCCTTGTGGAACGCATTGATCGGCGCGGGCTCGCTGCGGGTCCCGTCCTCCATGTAGTTGACCGCCATGCAGTCTATGGTGACGGGCTTCGGCAGAGGCGGCCGTATCCGCACGCTCGACACCGGCACACCCTTGCCGTCGGCCACCGCCTTCTCCAGCTTCGACCGGTAGTCGGCAAACCGCTCGATCAGGCCGCTGATGAGGTTGTGCGGCCCGGTGTGGGGAATATCCTTCACCACGCCGGACACATCCACCACCGCGTCGCCCTTCAGCACGCCCAGCTTGAAATCATCGAAGTACAGGATCTTCATTGCTCTCTCCTTTTTTTCAACTGCGTGAATAGTGATTGGTGAATGGTGATTGGTCCCCGCCAAAACCAACAAAGCCCAATCACCAATCACTAATCGCCAATCGCGCCTCTCCGGGGCTACTGCAGCTCGATCTTCTTCTCCGCCACGACGCGCCGCCACTTCGCAATATCGCTGGCTACGTGGCGGCCCATCTCGTCCGGACTGCCCGGACGCACGTCGCCGCCGGTTTCCACCAGCCGCTTGTGGATCTCGGGCAGCGCCAGCACGGCATGCAGCTCACGGTTCAACCGCGCGATGACGGCCCTGGGCGTGCCCCCCGTGGCGGCAAGGCCCGCGAACGAGGTGACATCATAACCCGGCAGAGTCTGCGCCACCGTCGGAACGTTCGGCAACTGCGGGGAGCGCTCGCTCGATGCAATGGCAATGGGCTTGACCCGCCTTGCCTCGATCAGGGGGAAAACCCCCGTCAGGGTCGTGAAGACCACGTCGATGCGGCCTGCAACCAACTCGGTGACGGGCTCGGCGCCGCCCTTGTAGGGAATATGGGTCAGATCAGTGCGTGCCATGGTGTTGAACAGCTCGGCGGCCAGGTGGAGCACCGAGCCCGTGCCGGCGGAGGCATAGTTCAGCTTGCCCGGGTTCTTCTTCGCTGCGGCGATGAGATCGGCCACCGTGTTCACCGGCGAATCGACCTTTACCAGCACCACGAAAGGATAGGTGACGATCAACGAGACCCAGGCGAAATCCTTGAGCGGATCGAAGGGCAGCGACCTGACCGTCGCGGCCACGGAAGGGAAGGCGCCACTCGCCACCAGCAAGGTATGTCCATCGGGCGTCGCCTTGGCGACGTAGTTGTTGCCGATCAGGCTGCCCGCGCCGGGCCGGTTTTCGACAATGACGTTCTGCCCGAGGCGTTCGGAGAGAGGCGGCGCAATCAGGCGGCCGATGATATCGGTATTGCCCCCCGCGGGGAACGGTGAGACGAGGCGCACCGGGCGGAGGGGAAAGTCCTTCACCGCGTCGGCCGCGTGGCTACACGTCGCCGCCACACAGCCGACTGTGAAGATCAAGGATAGTGCGGGAAATTTCCGCCGTGGAAAGCCGAAGCCGCTCGTCACCGGTCACCGGTCACTGGTCACTGGTCACCGAGGTCAGGCTGGTTGAGCAGCCCGCCGCTCCGCGCCGGCTTTCGCGATCCGGGACTCCATGTCCTTCCGCCACTCGGCGATCGGGCTGAAGCCGGGCGTCGCGCGCACGTGCTTTTCGATGAGCGCCCACAACTCGTCCTCGGGCAGCGTGAGATCGAGCTGGTGGCGGTGGGGCTGAGGCACGTACCACGGCGTGTCGATCAGAAGCTCGACCCGGTTGTACTCCGGGTCCCGGAAATAGCACGACACGGCGTTGCCGTGCGTCAGCGTCACGATCTCCTTGACCGCTTCGTGCTTGAGGCCCTCGTGCAGCTCCTTCAACGTGGCGAGGCTGTCGACGCGGAGCGACAGCTGGTTCACCAGGTTGAACGGCAGATCGGCGGGCCGTCCCGATATCAGGACCAGCTGGTGGTGCTCACGGGAATCGCGGGTCAGGAACACGATCTCGCCGTCGGGAGCGGGACCCCGGTCGGCGATCGCAAAGCCCAGGAACCGCGTATAGAAATCCACCATACGCGCCATGTCCGTTACATAGATGCCGACGTGGCTAAGGGTCAACGAGTACATGTGCGCCTCCAGACCGGTGGGAAGGCCGTGATCTTACCCTCGTCGGCCAAAAGGATGAAGGATGAACGTGGAAGGATGACCTGCCGCTCCGCAGCCTCATCCTTTCATGTTCCACGTTTGAATTCTGGGCGGGTCATCCTTCATCCTTCCGCCTTCATCCTTGCAGTTTCAAGAGGCGCGCCGCGTTGCCGCCGACGATAGCGTCGCGCTCGTTTCCCGTCAGGTCCTTGAGCCGCTCGACCACGTCCACCGGCTTCGTGTAGCTCATGTCGGCAGGGCAGTCGCTGCCCATCACCACGCGATCGGCCCCGACGTGACGGATCAGATCCATCAGGATGCCGTCGCTGTGCGTGATCGTGTCGTAGTGAAAGCGGCGGAGATACGTGGACGGCGGCTTGGTCATGTGCGCGCATTCCTTGCGCACTGTCGTGCCATGGTCCATGCGCCCGATCAGCCAGGGAAACACGCCGCCCGCGTGCGGCAGCATCACGTCGAGTTTCGGAAACGCGTCGAGGACGCCGCCGAATATGAGCGAGGCCGCGGCAATGCCCGACTCCAGGGGATTGCCGAGGAAGTTTCCAAGGTGATACTTGCGCGTGCGCTCGCGCCCGGCCGGCGCGACCGGGTGCAGGAATATGGGGAGGCCGAGCGCTTCGCACTTCGCATAGACCGGGAAGAATTCCTTCTCGTCGAGGTTCTTGCCGTTGACGTGCGTCGCCATGTAGACGCCGCGGATCCCCGGCAGCTTCGCTGCGCGCTCAATCTCCTGAACAGCCAGCTCCGGCGCCTGCATCGGCACCGTCGCCATGCCCACGAAGCGGTTGGGTTGCTTGAGATGCGCCGCGGCGCACGCATCGTTAAAGATGCGGGAAAGCCTGAGCCCGAATTCCGGCGTCGCCCAGTACACCATCGGGCTCGTCAGCGACAGGGCATGCATGTCGACCCTGCCTTCGTCCATGATCTTCAGCCGGATCGGAATCTCGACGTACTGCGACCCGAATCCCGCGCGATTGATGCCGGGCGCCGAGAATTTCGTGATCTTGCCGTTCGCGTCGGTCGCCACCTCCGCCCCGTTCTTTCCTCCGTCCTTCGCTACGGCTTCCACCCACTCCGGCGGGAACCAGTGGGCATGGGTGTCGATTTTCAACATGTCGTGCCTCCTGTAGGACGGGATTGGCGATAGAGAGCGAGGATAGCAATACCAGTGACCCTGGTGTGCGCTATCTCACATACTGGTTGCAGAGCCACCAGCCCCGCAATACCCGGTAACACTTTGTTGCCATTGGATGGCACCTTTCCGGCACCTGATGCCTTCTAATGGTCAGGCAAGTTGAAACCCAAAAGGAGAGTGCCATGTTTGCGAAGAAGACCATTTGCACGTTGTCGGCCGGGGCGATGCTCACCGCCGCGTTGCCTGTTTTCGCCGATTCGTCCCGTTGGGACCATGACGGATACCGGGGGCAGAGGCATCGCGCCCACGAGCGAATGGTCGTGGAGCAGCGCCCGGTCGTCGACGAGCGGCGCGTTGTGGAACGGCGCACCGTCGTCCACCAGGAGCCGGTGTACTACGGACGGGCTCGATACGTCGAGCCGGTCTATGCCCCGGCGCCCGTGTACGCTGAGCCGGCATACGCGCCCGCACCGTACTACGCTCAAGAGCCGTACTACGCCGAGCCGGCATACGCGCCAGCGCCGGTTTATGCTTCCCGAGACAACACGCTCGCCATCATCGGCGGCGCCGCAATCGGTGCGGCAATAGGCAGCCAGATCGGGCACCGCAGCGATCGCGCGGCGACCACGGCCGTGGGCGCGCTCCTGGGCGGGTTGATCGGGGGTAGTCTGAGGTGAGTCAACTACTAGCGCGCTGCCCGCCAGCCTCCCTCTCCCCGTGCAAACGGGGCGAGGGAATTTCGGGCGAAAGCCCGAGCGTCTTCACGAGCCAGTCGCTGACGATACCCGCTACCTTCTCTTCCTTCCCGTTATAGAAGTGATCGCAGTCCGGCACGATCTCGGCCTTGCACGGCCCGCCGGCTACCTTCTGGAACTCTTCCGCCGGATACCGGTGTCCATCTTCCTGGTCACCGCGCAGGGTCAGCACGGGACATTTCACCTGCGGTGCGAGCGCCAGGGTGTCGGGCACGCTGACGATGCGGTCGAGAAAACTCTCTGCCGTGATCACGTACCACCATCCTGGCATGAACATCAGCTCCCGGCCGCGCCCGGCCTCGACCAGCCAGCGGGCGTGAGCCGTGAGTTCCTCCTGCCGTTCGCCGGCGAACAGCTTTTCCGGTCCGCCGGACACGGTTCTCACGCCTCCGCGTCCGGCAGACAACAGCACCAGCGCCGGCGTCCGCGGGTGGTCCACGACGTGTCTCACGCCAAGCATGCCACCGTTGCTGTGGCCGATCACGACCGGATCAGGAAATCCGCGCGCGGCCAGCCATTCCGCGGCGATCCGGTTGTCGGCAATCGCTTCGGCGGTGGACTGGTACGCGCCGCCGACCGCGATCCGGCTGTTGAAGGTGCTCATGATGTCGTGCCCGCGCCGGTTGAACGCGAGGCAAGCGAGGCCGAGGCGGGTCAGTACGGGCGGCAGGAAACGCGGCGCGCCCACGTAGAAGTTCATGGTGTTGCCGTGGAACAGCAGCACGGCGCCGCTCGCCGCGCCATCCGGCTCGTAATAAGCGCCTTCGAGCGGGAGCGTGTCGGTGGGGATGGAGACTAGTTTGGTATGCATGGGAAGGAACGCAGTATGGGTCGGCGAAGTATACCGATACATATCCGGCCGCCGCGCGTAATCGAAACAGTGATGAAAAATAGTGATGAGTGATGGTGATGAACCCCCACTTACTGGCACTGGTCATCACCCCTTTTCATCACCACTTTTCATCACCAGTTCTCATCACCATTCTTCATCTTCGATGCCTTACTTCGCAGCCTGGCGCGTGCTCCCGTACAGCCGCTCCGCGTTCTGGAACGCGACCGCCGCCGCGGACTCGGGCGGAAGCTGCGCGAGTATCGCGCGCCAGCGCTCGACGATCCGCGCATAGCGCTCCCAGCGGAAGTCCTTGTGCGCGTCGGTCGCGAAGAGGAAGCGATCGGGGTACTGCAGGATCAGGGTCCGCCATTCGGGAACCAGCGTCCCGCACTCGTCGACGAGCGCCTCCCCCAGGCGCCCGGCCTTGCTCCCGTCCGACAGGGACGTGTTGGACTCTTCCTTCTTCGAGAGCGTCACGACCACGTTCGCGTGGGCCGCGAGCACTTCCGCCACCTGCACCGCGCTGCCGAAGCCGGCGTGCGGCCAGATGAAGATCTGCTTCGGGAATTCGCCGTACAGGCGCCTGAAGTTGGGCCAGTCGCGGTCCCAATCGTAGACCTCCCAGTGCGCCATCAGCGGCACGTTCAGGTCCTTGAGGCCGTCGAGCAGGCGGCGCGTGCCGGGTTGGCCGGGATCCGCATAACGCTCGCCGTCGGCGGTCTGGTCGCCGTGCGCCTTGTCCGCGTGCGCGTACAGGATCTCGCCCACGAACGCGTACTCGCGGCTGCGCGCACCGGACAGTATCGCGCGGATGTAGTCGCCCGACAGGTCGACCCGTTGATCGAAGCGTTTCGGCGCGCCGATCACGAAAACGCCGGGCCGCTCGCGCGCGAGATGGGTTACCGCGCCGTCACCGCTGCGCTTGCGCTTGTCGCGCCCGAATAGCGCCATCCGCGCGACGCCGGAGTCGTCGAGCGAGCGCAGCACGGCCCGCTCCATACCTGCGTCGATCTGCGCCATTGCATCGAACAGCGGGCCGGTGTAGCGACCGGCGGGTGGCGCGCATTCCGCGCATATCGCGGGCATCGCAGCCAGCGATAGCAGAACAAACGACGGAAACCGAAACCCTGCTCTCATACCGTTCGATTATTCCAGTTTCACCCCAGCATCCCTGACGATCGGTCCCCACGTCTTGTAGTCCGCGCGCACCAACTCCGCGAACGATCGCGCCGGGCCGCCGACCGGTTCGCATCCGAATTCCACCAGGCGCTGCTTTCCTCTCGGGTCGTCGATCACTGCCTGCAGCTTCGCATTCAGCAGGTTGACGATGCCCGGGCCCGTACCGCGCGGCGCGAACACCCCGAACCAGGTGGTCATCTGCCAGCCCGGCAGCCCCGCTTCCTCCGAGGTCGGGACCTCGGGCAGGCCGGTGAGCCGCCGCTTCGACGATACCGCAAGAGGCTTCAACGCGTTGTTCGGAAGATGGGGCCGGGCCGAGCCCAGGGTGACCATCATCATCTGGATACGCCCGGCAACGAGATCCGGGAGCCCGGGGCCTACGCCCTTGTACGGAACGTGCACGAGCTGCAGTCCCGCCGCGCGTGCGAAGCGCTCGGCGGAAAGGTGCGGCGCGCTGCCGGACCCTGCCGAGCCGTAGTTGACCTTCCCCGGGCTGGCCCTGGCGTACGCGATGAACTCCCTCAGGTCCCGCACCTGCAGCGTTCCCGGCACGACGATCAGGTGCGGCGCGTCGGCCATGTTGAACACGGGCACGAGATCGGTTATCGGGTCGAAGGACAGGCGGTACAGGTAGGGGGCAACCACGACGTTGCCGCTCGATATCAACAGCAGGGTGTGGCCGTCGGCGGGCGACCGGGAAACCAGCTCCATGGCCATGTTGCCGCTGGCGCCGGGCCGGTTGTCCACCACCACGTTCTGGCTGAGCATCGGGGCGAGCGCGCCCGCCGTGGTTCGCGCCAGCAGGTCGGTTACGCCGCCCGGCGAGGAGCCGACCACCAGCCTGATCGGCCGCGACGGATAAGATTGCGCCTCGGCAGCGGGCGCCAGCACGGCGAGCGCCAAGGCCAGCGCTGCCGCGAAAAATCGTGATGAATGATGAGTGACGGGTGATGGGCTCACTTGTCCCTCCTCAATCATCAACTGTCAGGCGTGGCGTTCTTCCTGCCCGGCCGCTGCGCCAGGAATTCCTTGTCGAAGTGCCCCTTCCCCTCCAAGTCGCCCTGCTCGAAGATCCACGTGTAGCCGCCCCTGGGATTCGAGAGTATCTCCCAGGCGTTGTCGTCCGCGTCCCAGAAGAGAAAGCTGTAGGTGCCGTGGCGCGCGACAGGCTTGGTGATGTCGTGCAGTCCCCATTTCTCCGCTTCCGCGTGGCACCTGCGCCAGGCCTCGTCCACCTCGCCATCGGTCTCGACGTCCAGCCCGTTGTGATACATGCGGGGCATCGGCTCCTTCTTCTTGCTGAAGACCACCGCATAGACGTGCTGGCCGCCCAGCCGGATCATCATGGAGACGGGGCTCGTGCGCACCACCTCGAGCCCGAGGAATTCCTCGTAGAACCTGCGCGTCGCCTCGAGGTCCTTCGAGCCCAGCGTGCCGTGGGAGAGAAACTTCGTCTTGATCGCTGAAGTCATCGCAGTTCAGATTTCATTAGTCACTGGTCACTGACTCAATCGATCTTCGCCCCGGAGCGCCGCACGATATCGCCCCACTTCGCGTGCTCGCTGCGGATGAAATCCCGGAACTGCTCGGGCGTGCCTCCTGCCGGCTCGGCCCCCAGCGGTGCGACCTTCTCCCGGAATGCAGGCGATGCCACCACCTTGTTCAGTTCCGCGTTGAGGCGCACGACCAGCGGTCTCGGCAGGCCCGCGGGCGCGACGATGCCATTCCAGGTCGTCGCTTCGTAGCCCGGCACGCCGGCTTCTGCCACCGTGGGCAGATCGGGGAGCGCCGCTGTGCGCGTCGGCCCCGTCGTCGCGAGTCCCCGCACCCGCCCCGCCTTCACGTGCGGCGTGATCGAGTTGGTGCTCTCCAGCATCAACTGCACCTGCCCCGCCATGAGATCGGCGATGCCCGCCGCCCCGCCCTTGTACGGCACGTGCACGATCAGCGTTCCAGTCATCGCCTTGAACAGCTCGAAGCCGACGTGGCCGGGGGTGCCGTTGCCGGAGGAGGCGTAGTTCAATTTCCCCGGATTCTGCTTCGCGTACGCGACCAGGTCCCGCACGCTCTTGATGCTGGTGGAATTGCCGGCGGCGAGCAGCAGTTGCCCGGTCGTCATCTGCACGATGGGCGCGAGATCCTTCTGCACGTCGAGCGGCGGTTTCGAAACGACGTTCGGACTGATCGCCAGCGCGCCTATCATCCCGTAGGCTATGGTGTAGCCGTCGGACGGCGCTTTCGCAGTCAGCTCGAGTCCGAGAAGCAACGCGCCGCCGGGACGGTTATCCACGACGATCTGCTGCCCCAGGTATTTCGTCAACTCTCCGGCTATGATGCGCGCGCCCGTGTCGGACGCGCTCCCCGGCGCCTGCGGAACGATCATGCGCACCGGCCGGTTGGGATAGTCGCCCACGCCGGCCGCCAGGCAGGCCGTTCCCCCCAAGGCGAGACAGAATGCGCCGAGACAACCGCCGGACCTCACCATCGTCATTCCCCGTTTGGCTACTCGAGCTCGACCGTCTTGAAATCGGCCGGCAGGACGATTTCGAGGACCTCGCAATCGTCCGAGTAGCCGAGCACAGTGTGCTCGATGCGTGGCGGCTGTATCCAGCAGCTGCCCTCCTTCATCACGATGGCGCCCTGCCCCTCGAGCTCGGTCTCTATCCATCCCTTGAGGACGTAGACCATCTGGAAGTCGACTTCGTGATAGTGGCGCTTCGAAACCTCATCGCGGCGAAACGGGGGAAGCAGCCGGATGACGTGCGCCTGCACCATGCCGTTAGTGGCATGGCTCAGCCCGAGATCCCGGTATTTCGCGTAGGCCCTGAGCCCATCGGTTCGGAAATCCCCTTCCTGATGGTGGCTGACGGCGAACTTCTGCGCCGGCCGAGCCGCCGGCCGCTTTTTCGATTTCGGACGCGGCGCGGCGCGTTTTGCCGCACTCCTCAGCTTCGCTCTGGCTTTAGCCATGAATCGCTCCTCCGCATTGCAGGTTGATGAGTGTGCTCCCGGGCGGCTCCGCCCGCAAGGCAGGCACGGAGCTCAGACCTATTTTGGAAGCAGCATATCGGCAATGATGGCGACGAGCTCGACGTAGCTCTTCGCGAGCACGTAGAGGATGGCTCCCGCCACGCCACCGCCCACTGCGACGGGCCAGCCCCAGCCCGAGAATCCCAGGTAGACGCCGGCTATCCCGGGCAGAAGAGCGACCGCGACGGCGAACCGGTGCCCATGGCGCAGCAAGAAGTTGACGACCGGGTAGTTGGGCATCAGCGGCTCACTTGATGCTCTTGATGACTTTCGACCATTTCACCAGATCGGACTTGACGAGCTGAGCGAGATCTTCCGGCGCGCTTCCTTCCACGCTGTAGCCCTGCTGCTCGAGATTCGAGCGCACTTCGGGCGAGCGTATCGCCTTCACGACGTCTTCGTTGAGCTTGATGACGATCTCCCTTGGCGTCTTCGCCGGCGCAAATAGCCCGTACCAGGTTGCCGTGTCGAACCCCGGCAGGCCGCTTTCGTCGAGCGTCGGGATCCCGGGAACCATCGCGTTGCGCTTCGGCGAGGTGACGGCGATCGGTCTCAGTCTGCCTGCCCTGACATTGGGCAGCACCGACAGGATCGCAGCGAACAGGAGCTGTGTTTCGCCGCTCAGGATGCCGATCCCCGCCGGTCCGCTGCCCTTGTACGGGACGTGGACCATGCGCGTGCCGGTCTCCATCATGAAGAGCTCCGTGGCGAGGTACGGCACCGTGCCCGTGCCCGACGAGCCGAAAGTGATCGCACCGGGCCTGGCCTTTGCCAGCGCGATCAATTCCCTGACGCTGTGCACCGGCAGCGACGGATGGACGACCACCAGGCTGTGCGCCGAACCGATGAGCGTGATCGGCTCGAAGCTCCCTTGCGGATCCCACGGCTGCTTCTGCTGTGCCGGCGTGATCGCGATCGCCGTCGTGGTAACGAGCAGGTTGTAACCGTCAGGCTTCGCTCGTGCGATCTCAGCCGCCGCTATGCTGGCGTCGGCGCCTGGCCGGTTTTCCACCACCACGCTCCTGCCCCACGTCTCGGTCAGGGACCTGGCGATCAGGCGCGCCGAAATGTCCGTGCCGCCGCCCGCGCCGAATCCGACGAGCAGCCGGACCGTCCGCTCCGGAAACTGGGCCGCAGCATGCGGCGTCAGCAGCAGGATCAGCGATAGCGCAATGATCAGGCGTTCTCTCATTTCATCGCAGCCGGAACGCTCGCCAGCGCTTCCGAGACGACGCGGTACGCGGCATAGCGCCCCGCGAGGCGGCCCGAGGTGAACGCCCACCCGATGTGATGGCCATGCCCCTCGAGCAGCATGCCGCCCATGCCGGTGAAGCCTGCCGCATAGAGTCCGGGGATAGGCTTGTTCTCACGTCCGAGCACGCGGAGACTGGAATCGACCGCCACGCCGCTGTCGCTGAAGTTGAGATAGTGCCGCACCGGCCCCATAGCGATGTACGGGCCGCGGTCGAGCGGCTGGCGACCTGCCGCGACGGCGGGATCCGCGAGCGTGGCGTTGTAGTCGGCGACCGTTTTCTTCAGCGTTTCCGCCTGCGCGCCAAGCCGGGCCGCGAGCGCATCCAGCGTGGGCGCCTCATGAAAGATGTCCTTGCGCGTGCGCCGGTAGTCGGGAACGAAAGCATAGGCGAAGCCCGGCGCGGTCGAAACATAGTTCGGCCAGCTCGAGTATTTCTCCGCGAGCTTGCCATCCAGGAGCACATACGCGAGTTTTCCGGGTTGCCGCGCCAGGACCGGCGCGGAGCTGTCGGAAGGGTTGGCAAGCTCGTCGAGAAACCGCTCGCCGCGCGCATTGATCAACACCGCCCCCGCCCGGAAGAGCTTCGGAGACGGCACGAGTATGCAGGTGAGAAAGCTCATGACGACCGGGCGCAGCAGCCAGTCCGGGAGATACTCCATCGCCCAGTTGACCGGGCGCATGAAGATGCGCTGGGGCGGAAGAGCGGTTATCCATTTGGGCGGGGGCGGCTGAAAGCGTATCCCGGCGCTGTGGATACCCGTGTGAACGATGCGCCCGCCGACGTCCAGCACCATCTTGTGTCCGTCGCCGGTATTGGTCGGGTTTACCGGCTGGACTTCCTCGAAGCCTTCCGCGAGATGCTCCGTGCGCATGACCGCATCGCCGCTGAAGTCTCCGGTCGTCAATACCACCCCGCCGCGCGCGCGGTACTCGACCGGTCCGTCCGCGCCGTCGCACGCAACGCCGACAACGCTTCCGTCGTCGAGCAGCAGGCGTTTTGCCCGGACCGAAGTCGCGATACGGACACCCGCCTTCCGCGCAGCCCGTCCCAGGTGGTAGATGTAAGCGCGCGAGTTCGGCAGAACGTTGTGCATGCGCGGCCTGCGGTGCGGTGCTTCGGGCAGGGGCCCGTAGAATTCCACACCCTTCGCCATGAGCCACCGGAACGTATCGGGCACGTTCTCGACGAGCACGCGCCGGAGCTCCGTGTTGTCGTCGATCTTGTAGCGGCTCTCCTGCACTCTTCTGGAGGCGGCGCTGAACCGCGCCATGTCCTCGAAGTGATCGGCGGGCGAGTCGCGTATGCCCTTCCGTAGCTGGTGTGGCGTGTTGGTGGCGGTGATCGAGCCGATCGATTTTGCGGTGGTGCCGCCCAACTGCGGGTTGCGCTCGAGCAATATCACCTGCCGGCCGAGGCTGCGCGCCTCGATCGCCGCAGCAAGGCCGCTGCCGCCGCCCCCGATTACGACGACATCGGTTTCAACCCGGCTCGTCATTTTCGCGGCGGCGTGAGATTCGCGATCTTCTCGGCCGCGCGCAGCCCGAAAACCGCTTTGATCAGGCCGCCGACGTAGCCTATGGCCGGGCCGCCCTCGAGGCCGCCCGTCGCACCGCCCGCCGCATAGAGGCCAGCGATGGGTGAGCCGTTCCGGTCCAGCACCGCGCCGTCACCGTCGACGGCGATCCCGCCCATCGTGTTGGTGATGCCTGTGCAGAGCGGAATCGCATAGAACGGCGGCTTTACGATGGGCCAGGGCTTGTGACGGTCTGCACGGCGAGACGGCGTGAGCCGGTCGAGCGTACCGGACGCGAGCGCCTCGTTGTAGCGATCGACGGTGACCTGCAGGCGCTCAGCCGGCACGCCGCTGAGGCCGGCAAGCTCGGGTATCGTGGCAGCGCGATGGAGCGTGCCGCCGGCGTTCGGGAGCAGGGGATTGGCGGGAATCAACGCGCTCGTTCCCGGCCCTTCCCAGACAGCATGATCGAAGACGAGGGTCGTGCTCAATGGATCGGCCAGCCGCGCCACAGCGTTCGCCAGAGGCACGCCGCCCTCTCCTTCGTCCGCGAAGCGGTTTCCCCCGGCATCGACCAGAATCCCGGCGACCGCCAGCGCGTCGAGGTAAGGCTTCGGCCAGAGCCGGTCGTTGCTCATCGCGTCACGGCTGAGAAGATGCCCGTAGAAACGGTCCATGCCGACTGTCGCGGCGCCCACCGCCAGGGCCATGCGCAGGCCGTCTCCCGTCGCGGTGCGTGCATTCCTCTGCAGGAGCTTGTCGGCCGCGGGCGTGATGTGCTCGCGTACCAGCTCCACGTTCGCCGGGAAGCCGCCGTCCGCGATGACGACCGCGGCCGCGTCGAAGCTTGCCGAGGCGCCGGCTCGCTCGGCTTCGACCGCAACCCGGCCCGGCGCAGAGACGTCGAGCGCGCGGGCGCGCGTGCCGCGCAGGATGCAGCCGCCCCTCTTCGCCAGGTTTTCCCCTAGCGTGCGCAGCAGGACGTCGCCGCCTCTGCCTTCCCAGTCCAGCCCGGCCGCGTTGCGCGGAGGCGGCGCGAGCACGAAGTTATGGTAATGGCCCAGGTTGATGAACCGGATGCCTTCGCCCTGCAGCCAGCGCACGAGACGAGCACTGTCCCGCGCTATGGTTGCCGCGAGGTCCTTGCGCGTGAATCCGCGCGTGGCGGTCTCAATGATCTCGACGAGCTTGTCCTCGCCGGCCAGCACGTCCGTGTAACTGATGTGGAAGGTGCCGCCCGTATAGCGGGAGCTGCACAGATAACGATCCGCGGTGCCTTTCTCCAGAACCACGGCCCGCTTGCCCAGCTCCGCAGCCCGGTTGGCCGCGACGAGCCCCGCGATGCCGCCGCCGATCACGAGCACGTCGAAGCTGGATGGCGCTTCACTCATCGTTCGCGTCCTTCCGGAGCAGTATACTTTAGCAATGATGCGCGACTACTGGCTCTCCAAGCTCTGCTTCGACCTCCAGAACCCCGAGCTGGCGGGTGAGTACCGTGCCGACCGCGCAAAGGTGCTGGAGCGCTACCCGCTCGGGGCCGAAGTGCGCGCGGCCGTGGAGCGCGATGACGTGGCGTACGTGGCGAGGGTCGTGAATCCGTATCTCCTCCGGTTCTACTTTCACATGGCCGGGATGCCGGAGGACGAATTTCTGCGCCGGATACGCGCTACCGTGACACCCAAATCCCATGAAACCGCAGATGAACGCCCATAGAACAATGTTAGAGCTGCGGGAATCCTGCCACTCGCGCGTCGGGGGGCATGGGGGGAACGGGAAGGCCCCGATGGTTTTCCGGAAGGGGCCCGTTTCCCCCATTCGTTATGGCAGCCTTGTCGGAGTGTACGCGGCCAGTCACATCCGGATGATCCGTTATGGCTGAGCTAGTGGGAATATTTGCAGCCAGCCACGGCCCGATGATCGTGCGCAACTGGCCGTCCCTCCCGCCGCACTGGAAAGAAAGCCTTGCCGCGGGATTCGCCGAGCTGGGCCGCCGCATGGAAGCGGCGCGGCCCGACGTCCTGATCGAGATCTCCCCCGACCACTGGGTCAATTTCTTCATCGACAACCTGCCGGGCATCTGCGTCGGCGTGGGCGAAACGCACGACGGGCCGCCCGAGCCGTGGTTGAAGGAGTTTCCGCACCGGACGATCGCGGGACATCCGCC
The DNA here is from genome assembly GCA_035649495.1 of Burkholderiales bacterium. Lineage (GTDB taxonomy): Bacteria > Pseudomonadota > Gammaproteobacteria > Burkholderiales > SG8-41 > SG8-41. Next base: position 48,682 of record DASRJL010000074.1, read on the forward strand.
ACTGGCGAGCCACATCGTCGAGACTGCGCTGGAGCACGACTTCGAGCCCTCGGTGTCTTACAAGCTCGCGCTCGATCACGGTTTCTGCATCCCGCTGTGGAAGGCGGGGCTCACGTCGCTGCCGCCCATCGTTCCGATCATCTTCAACGACCTGGAGCCGCCGCTGCCGTCGGTCAAGCGCTGCTACAACTGGGGCGCGATGCTGGCGCAAGCGGTCTCGAGCTATCCCGGCGACCTCCGCGTGGCGATACTGGCGACGGGCGGCCTCTCCCATTCGATAGGCGAGCCGACCATGGGGGAGATCGACGAAGCGTTCGACCGCGCCTGCATAGGCCATTTCGAGTCGGGCGACTCCCCCGCGTTGATCGGCTTTCTGAACGAGCGGCTGCCGCACATCGGGAACGGCGCGGCGGAGATACGCAACTGGATCGCGGCGCACGGCGCGGCGGGCGGGCGGGGGTTCGAGCTGATCCGGTACGATCCGATACCGGAGGTTTACGTGGGATGCGGCTTCGCGTCATGGAAAGTTTAAGCTAAAGCTGAACCGCCAAGACCTCAGAGGGCGCTAAGGAACAGAGAAGCCTCACCGCAGAGGGCGCAGAGGACGCAAAGGAAGGCGATACAGCCTCACCGCGAAGGACGCGGTGGATGCGAAGGAACAACAATAAGAACGAAACCCTTTAAGGTCGCAAAGACAACGCTAAGAGCGGCATTCCCTGCGAGATTTGGCGGCGAAGCTTTTGATTCAAAACGCAGCAGAGTTCATTAGGGAGGTTCCGATGCATAGAACAAATATCTTCAACGTCGTCGCAGCCATTGCTCTTGCTGCAATCGCGACACCCGCGTCTGCGCAGGTCACGGCATATGAGGGTGCCCGGCTGATCCTGGGCGACGGGCGCGTGGTCGAGAAGGGAACGTTGGTTGTGGACGGCGCGAAAATCGTCCAGGCCGGCGGGGCCGCCGACGTCAAAGTGCCCGCGGGCGCGACGCGCGTGAATCTCGCCGGCAAGACGGTGATGCCGATGATCATCGACACGCACGTCCACCTGAGCCCCGGGCGAGACGCGGTCATACGCGACTTGAAACGGCGCGCGTACTATGGCGTGAGCGCGGCGTTGAGCATGGGAACGGACGGTTACGACACGCTCCCGATACGCAGCGAGGTCATACCCGGCGCCGCGCGGTTTCTCAGCGCCGGGCGCGGGATCACGATGGCCGAGCCGGGCCGCACGACGGTGCCGTACTGGGTTGCGAACCCCGGAGAGGGCCGCAAGGCCGTGGAGGAGCTGGCGGCGAACAAGGTCGACATCGTCAAGATCTGGGTCGACACGAGGGACGGCAAATTCAGCAAGCTCTCCCCCGAGATCTACAGCGCGATCATCGACGAGGCGCACAAGCGGGGGTTGCGCGTCTCGGCGCATCTCTTCGACCTGGAGGACGCGAAAGGTCTCCTGCGCGCCGGGGTCGATTCGCTCGCGCACGGCGTACGCGACAAGGACATCGACGATGAGTTCGTGGCCATGTTCAAGCAGCGTCCGAACGTGGTCCTCATACCGAACCTGCCGGCCCGGGGCGTGAAAATGGACCTGAGCTGGCTGCAAGCGAGCCTGACGCCGGAGGAGTGGGGAAGGCTCGAAGCGAACAATTTCGACCGGCCGACGGCGCAGGTGTTCTACGGGATCCAGGCGCGCAATCTCGCGAAGCTGAGCGCAGCAGGCGTCCGCATCACGTTGGGGACCGACGGCAACACGCCGTGGGGACCGCACGACGAGATGCAAGACATGGTGAGCGCCGGAATGACGCCGACGCAGGTCATCGTGGCGGCAACGCGCAACTCGGCGGAATTCCTGCGGCTTTCCGACGCAGGCACCTTGCAGGCGGGCAAGAGCGCGGATTTCATCGTGCTGGACGCGAACCCGCTGGATGACATCACCAATACGCGGCGGATCTCGCAGGTGGTCCTGCGCGGCGCGGTGGTGGACCGGTCGCAGCCGGTTCGTTGACAAGCAACCGCCGAACCGCCGTTAAAGCCGGACGCTCTGCGCCGGTTCAGCCGGCGCGTTCGAATGAAAGCATTGTGCGCAGCGGCAGCAGCCGTTATCGTTTCGGCATCCGGTTGTGCCGTCAGGGGTCCGATGTCGTCCTTCCAGTTGCAGGAAGCCACCGTAGCCGACGTTCACGCGGCGCTCGCCAGCGGCGGGCTCACGTGCACGCAGTTGACGAAGCTCTACATCGACCGGATCGAAGCCTACAACCTGCAGGGCCCCACGCTGCGTGCGATTCTCACCGTCAATCCGCGAGCGCTCGAGACTGCCGCCGAGATGGACCGCGCATCCAAGGCGAGCGGCGGCAAGCCGGGCCCGTTGCACTGTATTCCGATCATCCTGAAGGACAACTTCAATACCGCTGACATGCCGACAACCGGCGGCAACGTCAGCATGAAAGCGTCGATCCCGCCGCAGGATGCGTTCACCGTCGCGCGCATGCGCAAAGCTGGGGCTTTGATCCTCGCGAAAGCGAATCTCCAGGAGTTTGCGCGCGGCGGCATGTCGATCAGCAGCCTCGGCGGCCAGGTGCTCAATCCCTACGATCTCACGCGCACGCCGGGCGGCTCGAGCGGCGGCACTGGCGTCGCGATCGCGTCCAACATGGCGGTGCTCGGAACGGGCAGCGATACCGGGCAATCGATCCGCTCACCGGCCTCCGCGAACAACCTCGTCGGGATACGGCCCACACGCGGTCTCGTGAGCCGCGCGGGCGTGATCCCGAACAGCCTCACACAGGACGAGATCGGACCGATCACGCGCACGGTCACCGACGCGGCGCTCCTGCTCGACGTGATGGCCGGATACGACCCGGACGACCCGATCACGGCACTGGGCAGAGGACGCATTCCCGCGAGCTACACGCAGGGCCTGAACACGAATGCGCTCAAGGGCGCGCGCATCGGCGTCATGACCAACATGATGGGCAGGGAGGAGCGTCACCAGGAGGTGAACCGGGTGATGGAGGATGTCATCGCGAAGGTCCAGTCGCTCGGCGCGACGATCGTCCGCTTCGATCTGCCCGAATACGACAAGCTCGCAGCCGTGGTCTCGACGTCGCAGTACGAAGCGCGCACGGTGATGGAGAGTTATTTCTCGCGCCTGGGAGCGAACGCGCCGATCAGGAACTTCAGCCAGCTCGTCGCTGCGAAAGGCTCAGCCGTGCAGAAGACGCTCGAAAGCGAGCTTGCGGTCGCGGACGGCATGAACAGCCCGGCATACAAGGACCGCACGCTCAATCGCGAGAAGCTTCGCGTCATGGTTGCGGGCAAGATGGCCGATCTGAACCTGGACGCGATCCTCTATCCGCTCCAGAAGATCCTCGTCGTTCCCGTCACTGCGCCCGATCAGACCGAGCGCAATGGAACGCTGTCGAACGGCACCGGCTTTCCGGCAGTGACCTTTCCCGGCGGATTCTCGACGCCGACCGCGTCTGCGCCGCTCGGGGTGCCGGTCGGCGCGGAATTCCTGAGCCTCGACTACACCGAGCCCAGACTCCTTGCGTACGCGTACGCGTTCGAGCAGGCGTTCAAGCCGCGCAAGGCGCCGGCGAGCACGCCGAAGCTCGCGAACGAGCCGTAGGGAGAAGGTCAGTGTTTCAACTACACGACAAGGACACTGGTGCCGCACTGGGCATGATCACCGAGGAACAATGGCAGATCCTGGTCGATCAGCTCGAGGAGGAGGCGGGTGACGATCAAGATTATTACGTCAACGAGGCCACTATCGAGATGCTCGAGGAGGCGGGAGCGGACGAGGGGCTGCTCCTCCTCCTGCGCAACGCCCTGAGCGGACGGACGGAGATGGAGATACGCTGGTCGCGCGCGTGACATCTAGCCCGGAACGAGCGCGATGCCGTGATTGGCAAGCGTGATGGAAACCTCCGTCCCCGCCGCAATTGGCTGCGACACGTGGCGATCCACGACGAAGAGCTGCCCGATCGGCGACGCGACCGTGTACTCCATGTGCGTGCCGAGATAGGCCGCCTTGCTCACCGTCCCGCGCAGGGTAGACGCGCCGTCGACGTTGAGGACGACGGCCTCCGGCCGAATCGCCACTCGCACCGCGCCCGGCGCCATGCCGCGGTGATCCAGCTCCAGCTCGACGCCGCCGAGGGTGAGCGGCGCGCGGCTGCCGCGGTGCGGCCCCAACTCC
>DASRJL010000075.1:0-10667 GCA_035649495.1 Burkholderiales bacterium
CGGCAGCGGCTTCCTCTCCGCCGTGCACAGCCCGTACAAGACCGCCGAGAAAAGCAACTGCGGCCATCTGATCATCGCGCTCGACATCGGGAAATTCCAGCCGCTGGCGCAGTTCAACGCCCGCATGGAGCAGTTCGTCGGCGAGATCAAGTCCGTGCCGCTCGCGAAAGGCTTCGACGAGGTGTTCTATCCCGGCGAGATGGAGGCGAAAAACGATCTGCGCAACCGCAAGGACGGCATCCAGTTTCCCGAGGATACGCTGGCGGACTTGAGAAGAATCGCAAAGGAAACCGGATTGGAAGCCCGGCTGCCCTGCTAGCTTCCCGCTCGCCCCTGCGCCTGCCTCATTCAGCTTTGAAGCCGGAGGTGCGGATGACGGGCTCCCACTTCTCCCGGTCGTGCTTCATGATGCGCACGAAGCCTTCTGCGCTCGTGCCCGTCAACTCGAAGCCGAGCTTCTGGAAACGCTCCTGAACGTCCGGCTTGCGCGTCGCTGCCGCAATCGTCGCGGCGAAACGGTCCACGGTCGCCTGCTTCATGCCGCCAGGCGCATGCACGCCTAGCCATGTCATGCCGTCCAGATCGTACCCCTGCTCCCTGAACGTCGGCACATCCGGGAGTCCAGCCGGCCGCGTGGCGCCACCGATCGCAAGAATCCGGAGCTTGCCGGCGCGGTGCAGGTCGCTGAAATCGACGAACGTGCCCATACCCGCGTGGATGTGGCCACCCAGCATGTCGGTAACGAGTGGGGGCCCACCCTTGTAGGCAACGTGCGACAGCTCGATGCCGGCGGCCTTCCCGAGCATCAGGCCCAGAAAATGCGGCGGCGTGCCGGCGCCCGCGGAGCCGTAGCTCGCCTTTCCCGGATTCGCCTTCGCCCAAGTCAGATATTCCCGCAGCGACTTCGCGGGCATGGACGGAGCAACGGCAAAGCCGAGACGCAGGGTCGCTACCTGCGAGATGTGGACGAAATCCTTCCACGGATCGTAGGCAAGCTTTGCGACGACGACCGGAAAGAAGATCATGGTGCCCATCGGAGCGAGCAGCAGCGTGCTGCCGTCCGCTGGACTCTGCTGCAGCAGCTCGGCCGCAATGCGCCCGCCCGCGCCGGGGCGATTGTCCACGACCACGGACTGGCCAAGGCTGTCCCGCAGGCTCTCGGCGAGCGTGCGGCCTGCGGAGTCCGCTGCGCTCCCAGCCGGAAATCCCACCAGGAGCCTTATGGGCCTCCCCGTCTCCCGCCCGGTTGCGGGGACAGCGAGACTCGCCATCGCGACGAGAACGACACCAATAACGATACGCAGGTTCATGTCGGGCTTTCCCTTTGTCCGAAGCGCTGGATGCGCTCGCGGTCGTGCACACATTAGGCGCCCGAAGCGCATTGCTGTCATGGGGTCAATGTCCCGCCCGCAATCCGAGAGGTCCGCGCAGCAGCGTAATACCGGGACCGCCGTCCCGTTTCCCGAGCCGTCTCAACCGCCCAGGCCAGCCTCCCGGGCGAACACGATAGCCTGAGCGCGGCTCTTCACCGAGAGCTTGTCGAAGATGTGGGACACCGTATTGCGCACGGTCTTCTCCGCGACCTCGAGGCGGGTCGCGATAGCACTGTTGTCCAGGCCGCGCGCCACGAGGTCGAGGACCTCGAGCTCCCGCTGTGTCAGGCTGGCGAGCGCCGTATCTGCCGCAGCCTCTCCCCGGCGCGGCAGAAAGCCTTCGAACTCTGCGATGAATCGCACAAATGCCGGCTCCCCCTCGAGCGGTACGTAGTTCTCCGAATCGAGTGGGACGAAGCGTGCGCCGGGAATCGAGGAGGCGATGAGCCGCGCCTCTTCAACGGGCGGAAGGACGGAATGCCTGCAATGCAGGATCAAGGCTGGACAGGCGATTTTCCCGAGCAGCGGCGACACGTCCGCCTGCCCGGTCGCCATTGCCATCCGCGCGGCGTGGCGCGGCGATGTTGTGATACGGAAGAGCTCGTTCAGCTCGTTCATCTGTGCGGGGGTGGCCCGCGGGAACATCTGGGTATTGAGGATCTGGCGAAACGCGGGGTTCTGCTCGCCCCAGCCGAGCTCGATCAGCTTCACGAAGGCGAGAAAGCGATCCCTTTCCTCTGGTGTCGAGCTCGCCTGCAGCCTGCCTCGAGCAATGGGCGCCGACAGCACGAGATGGGTAACCCGCTCGGGATGACGTGCCGCGTAGGCAATCGAGGCGAGCGAGCCCGCCCCCGCCGCACCCCACAAGGCGAATCTGTCGAGCCCCGCTTCGTCCACCACCGCCTCGAGATCAGTCACTAGGCTATCGACGGTGATTTCGCTGTCCTCACCTTCAGACAGCCCGTAGCCACGTGGGTTGTAACGATAGAGCCGGTAGCGTGCACTCATTTCGCGAAACAGCGCACCAAAGACGGCCATCTTCCAGTCGAACTCGACGTTGGACATCCACGTCCCGGCGCGCACGAGGGGATAGCCCTTTCCCGAAATCGCGTAGGCGATGCGAAGCCCGTCGCGGGTGCGGGCAAACCGGACGTCCTGCCGAAACGTGGTCAAATCGCGCCCTCGGGTGTCGTCATATAAATGGACGAGCGATTCTAGCCTGCCGTCGCAGGGCTGAAATGCCCGGTGGAAAACGGGCCGTGTCGTACGCGGCCGGCATGGACACGTGATGTACAATCGGGCACGGCCTTCGTGGTCATGACCGGTTCCGCGCAATGCAAATCGCAAAGCACAAGGAAATCATCGCCCCCTTCGCCTGGAAGGGCGCCGACCTCCAGCACCGGACGGACTGGATACGTCCTTTCACGCCGGCCGAGCTGAAGGAAATCGACGCGGCAGTGCGGGAAGTGAAGCGCCGCGGACTCGGCTGGCTGGACGTCACGCGCGAGGATTTCCCGATTCCCGCGTTCTCGCGCGAGCTCGAGAAGATCGCGCAGGAGCTGGAAACCGGGCGCGGCATGATTCTGTTGCGCGGCCTGCCGATGGAATACTTAGCCGACGACCTGCGCCTGGCGTACTGGGGCATAGGCGCCCACCTGGGCACGGCGGTATCGCAAGGCGGCCGGGGCGAGCTGCTCGGCGCCGTCGAGGACGAGGGCCGGAACCTCGGGATCACGCTGCGGCGCGGCGCCAAGACCGCCAGCGAGCTGCCGTTCCACGCCGACCGCTGCGATATCGTGGGGCTCCTGTGCGTGCGCAAGGCGAAATCCGGCGGGTTCTCGCGCGTCGTCAGCGCCACCGCCGTTCACAACGAAGTGCTGCGCCGCCGCCCCGACCTGCTCGATGCTTTTTACGGCACCTGGTACCACAGCCGGCAGGGCGAAGAGGCGCCGGGAGAGCAACGCGCCTATCCCAAGTCGATCTTCGGCTTCCGCGACGGCCATTTCACCGGCCTCTTCTCCCCCAATTACATCCGCGCCGCGCAGGAATTCCCCGAGGTGCCGCGCATGACGGGCGCGCAGGAGGAGGCGCTGGAGTTGTTCGGTGTCCTCTCGGAAGAGCTGGCGCTCGAGATGACGTTCGAGCCGGGCGACATCCAGCTCCTCAACAACCACCTCACCTACCACGCGCGCACGGAGTTCGTGGACTACGCGGAACCGGAGCGCAAGCGCCTGCTGCTGCGGCTGTGGCTGGCGGTGCCGGGCAGCCGCCCGCTGCCCGAGGGTCACGAGCTGGTGTTCGGCGCCACCGAGGCGGGCGCGGTGCGCGGCGGGGTCGCGAGCCGCGAAGGCTGGCGGGACGTGACCCAGCTACGCGCGCGGAACAGAAGATAAAAACAGAATTGAATCTGGTTGATCGGCACCGGAGCCCGAGAAAAAAGCCATGGGAACCGAGCGCGGCAACAAGGATCAAGACCGGTCCGACGCGTCCGCGTTGCAGGTGTATGAAGAACGTCTGAAGACGCTCCTCGAGCTCTCGAGCGAGTGGTACTGGGAGCAGGATGAGAATCATCGATTTTCCCTGATCGTAGGCGCCCGCCTCGATCAGATGGGGATCGATCAGCAGGAGTATCTCGGTACCGCACGCTGGGACCACGATATCGTTCCCGTCGGCGACGGCGGGAGCTGGGACCATCACAAGGCGCAGGTCGAGGCACGGCAGCCGTTCACCGGGCTCGTCTATACGCGCGTCGATTCGCAGGGCGAAGTCCACTACATCAGCGCCAGCGGGCGGCCGCGATTCGAAGGCCAGCGCTTCGTCGGCTATTGCGGCATCGCGAGGGATGTCACCGCGAGCATGCGCGCGGAACAGCTGCTGCGGCTCGAGCACATGGTTGCGCGCTGCGTCGCGGGCGCCGAGAGCGCGGCGACGGCGCTGAAAGCGGTAATCCGCTCCATATGCGAGACCCAGGGCTGGGAATGCGGCCGGTACTTCGGGCGGCAGGACGAGTCCGACGTGTTGACCATGAACGAGTTCTGGCACGTGCCGCGCGCCGGACTCGAGAGTTTCATCGAGCAATCCCGCGAGTTGTCCTACACCGCGGGTGCCGGATTGATCGGCCAGGTATGGCAGTCGGGCGAGCCCATGTGGGTCACCGACATCGGCAAGGACGACCGCATCCAGAAGGGCATCGCGCGCCAGCTCGGCATGCGCGGCACCTTCATCTTTCCGGTCGTTTCCGAAGGTAAGCCGATCGGCGTGCTTTCGTTTCACAGCACGAAGGTCCGCGAGCCGGACGAGCGGCTGCTGCAGGCAGTGGGAGTCATCGGCAGCCAGATCGGCCAGTTCGTGCAGCGCAAGCAGGCCGAGGAGCAGATCCAGTACCTGGCCACTCACGACGCGCTCACCGGCCTGCCGAACCGGGTCATGTTCAGCCAGCTGCTGAGCGCGGCGATCCAGACGGCGCGCCGCTACCAGCGCAGCTTCGCCGTCCTGTTCATCGATCTCGACCGCTTCAAGTTCGTGAACGACACACTCGGTCACGAGGCGGGCGACCGGCTTCTGCAGGAAATCGCCGCGCGCTTCGCGCGGTGCCTGCGCGCGAGCGACGTGGTCGCCCGCTTCGGCGGCGACGAGTTCGTGGTGCTGGTGCAGGAGGCGAACGACGCGGAGCAGGTGGCGACCATTGCGCGCAAGATCCTTGCGGCCGCCATCAAGCCGGTCTTCGTCTCCGGACAGGAGTGCCGGGTAACGGCGAGCGTCGGCATCTGCTCGTACCCTGGCGGGGCGCAGGACGAGCAGTCGCTGATGAAGAACGCCGATGCAGCGATGTATCTCGCCAAGGAGGAAGGCAAGAACAACTTCCAGTTCTACTCGGAGAGCGTCAAGGCCCAGTCGCTGGAGCGGCTGACGCTGGAATCGGGCCTGCGCCGCGCGTTGGAGCGCAACGAGTTCTTTCTGCACTACCAGGCCAAGCTCGACCTCAGGACGAAGCAGATCACGGGAGTGGAAGCGCTGCTGCGCTGGCAGCATCCCGAGCTCGGCCTGGTGCCGCCCGCGCGCTTCCTGCCGGTCGCAGAGGAAACGGGGATGAGCGTTGCGATCGGCCGCTGGGTGCTGCAGACGGCGTGCGCGCAGAACGTTGCCTGGCAGGGGGAAGGCCTGCCGCCGGTCTGCGTCGCGGTGAACCTCTCGGCGCGCCAGTTCACCGACGCAGATCTCCTCTGGGATATCGCCGGAGCGCTCGAGCAGAGCGGCATGAAGCCGGAACTGCTCGAGCTCGAGCTGACCGAGAGCATCGTCATGCAAAACGTCGCGGCGGCGACGAAGCGGCTCGCCTCCATCAAGGAGATGGGCGTGCGCATCGCACTCGACGATTTCGGGATGGGCTACGCTTCTCTCGCGCAGATCAGGCGCTTTCCGATCGACACGCTCAAGGTCGACCGCTCGTTCATCCGCGATGTTGCGGAAAACGCCGAGGACCGCGCGATCACCGAAGCCATCATCGCGATGGGCAAGACCTTGAGCCTCGCGGTCGTAGCGGAAGGCGTGGAGACGCAGGATCAGCAGGCCTTCCTGCTGAAGCACGCGTGCGACGCGATGCAGGGCTACTATTTCAACAAGCCGGTCGTCCACGACGAGTTCGCGACCTTCCTCCGCCGGCATCGAGCCGGGACATCCTCCTAGGGAAGGGTCGCCGCGACGGTGAACACGATCAGCAGCGACGCAGTCAGCGCGGCTTCTTGAAGCGAGACAGATCGCTGATGAATGCGTCTGCGGAGGGATAGCGTTGCTCGGGGCTCTTGGCCATCAGGCGATTTATGAACGGCTGCACCACCGTATAAGGCGGCGGGAGCACCGGTAGAGGGGCCGCGACATGCAGCTCCAGCAGGTCCTCGGGAGTGCTGGCACGGTAGGGCTTCTCGCCGGTGAGCATCTCGTACAGAATCACGCCCAGACTGTACAAATCGCATCGCAGGTCCACGGGCATTCCCAGCACCTGTTCTGGGCTGACGTAATAGGGCGTGCCTACGATCTCGCCATGTGCCGTCTCGGTAAGACTCATGGATACATGTTTTGCGATCCCGAAGTCGCCGAGAGCCAGCGTTCCATCCTCGCGGATCATCAGGTTGTCGGGCTTGAGATCACGGTGCACAACTCCCGCACGATGAATCGCGCTCAACGCCGAGGCAAGTTGCCACGAATATGCGAGCGCAACCTCGGCCTGGATACCGGAGCGCAACAGCCCGCGCAGGTCCCCGCGCGGAAAATATTCCATCACGATGTAGGCATGGCCCGCGGAAAACCCCTGGCGATGAATCTTTGCGATGTACGGGTGGCGGATCGGCGCCATCAAGGCGAATTCCTGCATGAAACGCTGCAGTGCGTCCGCACTTCCCGTTCCGTTGATGCGCATTACCTTCAGAACCTGTGGTGCGGGCTGGCCCTGCTCTTCGACGAGAAAGATGGACGCCATCCCGCCCTCTCCGATCTTTCTGAGAATGCGGTAGCCGGCGACGGAGAAATGCACCGCCACGTTCGGTTTACGGTGTGTCGTGGTGGTGTTGCCGAGATCACCGGGGCGGTGCCGTTCGAGCGACCGCCGATTCGAGACGAGCGCGTCGCGCAACACCTGATACGTTTTCGCGCCGTTGCTCGAATCCTTCCGCGGAGCGAGGCCTGTCACCTCCGCAATGTCGAGAAACGTGTCGTCGGGGAGCACCATCGCCCCGATCCTCCCGCATTCGACGCGCTCGCCCGCCTCGCTGAGCGTGGCGCACGAGGCCGCGATGCTCCAGCGAAGATCCACCGCGGTACTTTGCAGGACGCGGGCGAATTCGATTGCCTCACCGCTCACGTTTAGTTCGCCGGTTCGGGTTGGAGTTAGCCCGACGTCGATCTTGCCGCGATGAACGCCAGCCGTCGCGACGAGTCGCAGAGACTCGCTGCCTTGCACCGACGGCAGCGCATCCGCGAGCTGAGTCACGTCATGGACAGCGATCTGCGCTGCCTTCAGTGCCCGGTACGAACTATCCGGCCGTGTGCGCGGCTCGTCTGTGAAGGCCGCAAGGACTGAATCAGGCCGTACACGGACCTCCGTGCCGCCATGCTCCGCCACTACGGCCTTCATCGTGCTCCGGAATTGATCGAGCACCGCAGCAGCTTGCTCCGGCGCCAGCTTCGCCAAGGCTCCCGCATTCGCGGCACGCACATACAGAATGGTCGCAACGTTTCCCATGACGCGTCAGATTGTTTCGCTCTTGTGCTTGTAAACGCAGGCCGTTGCAGCAGTGGGCTGCATGGCCATCAACTGATTGCCTGAACGATCCGCGCGTCGGCGAACGCGAGGCGATCAACGAGAGTGTGCAGCAGAGCGACGGCGAGCGGTAACTGGCAGTTCCTGCTCACTTTCTGAAGGCTGCGCGCCTCAAATTCCGCCAGGACCACGTCCGTGCTCGACTCGGCAGTGGCCTGACGGGCAATCGCTCCCGCTTTGATATAGGCCATCTCGCCAAAGTAATCGCCCGCACAAAGCACGTTTAACAGTCGGCCAGCCTTGGTGATCTTCACGTCGCCGTTTCCAATGAGGTACAGGCTTTGCCCGGACTCGCCCTCGCGAATGATCGTCGTCTTCGCAGGTACACGTGTCCATCGGCCCGCATGAGCCAGCTCCCAGATTTCGGTGTCGCTCAGGCATTCAAGAAGCGCGATTTTGCGGAGCGCAGTGAACTTTTCCCGGTCCGGAATGGCGTGCCGATAGACGCTCAGTCGCCCGGCGCCTGCCAGATCCAGCGCCAGGTCTGCCCACGTCGGATGCCGTTCCTCGGGCGCTTTTTTGAGCATTCTCAGCAGCACACGGTCCATGTCCTCGCTGAGGGCTGGCCGTAGGGCTTTCGGGGGGATCGGATCCACGCCAACGATTGACTTGACCACTTCGGCTAGAGTCGATCCGACGAAAGGTCGCCGACCGGTAAACAGCTCGTAAAGCACCACGCCTAGCGCAAACATGTCGCTGTGCTGTCCCAGGGGCCGGTCCATGATTTGTTCCGGTGACATATACAGCGGCGAGCCGACGATGCCGACCTGCGTATCTTGTTCCCGGTGCAGATATGCCGCGCCGAAATCGACCAATTTAATGTTCGTACCGCCCGCCACCATGATGTTCGCCGGCTTGATGTCCCGGTGCACGATCCCCTGGCGGAATGCGTAGTCGAGCGCACCGCAACATTTGAATGCGATCTCGATTGCATCTTCCACCGGCAGCAGATGCTCGGGCGAAGTAAACTGGGAAAGATTGCCGCCAGGCACGTACTCGATCGCGATGTAGTTTGACTCCTCGGTCATCCCGGCTTCCATGATCGCAGCGATATGCGGGTGCGAAAGTCGACCAGCGAGCGAGGCCTCGTTCATGAACAGGCTCGTATGTACCTTATCGAGGTCCGGGTCGAGTACTTTGATCGCGACGTCTTTTCCCGAAAACGTGTCGAGCGCGAGATACACCGAACTTGAGGTGCCTTTGCCCAGTAGCTTTCGGAGTTGGAACTTGCCGATGCTCTTGATGATCATAGCCCTGTGTTTCCAGCGAGCTATCTTCACGCCGAAACCCTGGACGGGTTCAGCCTCGGATAGCGGGATCGACAACTGGCCCGCTTCCGACAGTGGACGGCGCGATTGGCGAGAAGCCTAAGATTCCCCTCGTTGTTTTATCGCCCGTTTCTCAAACTGCCTCTCGGGTGGCCACCGGCAAGAATTTCGCTATGACCTCCAGCAGCCGGTTTTCATCCATGGGCTTCGTCAGGTACTCGTCGCAGCCTGCCAGCGAGCCTCGCAGTTTGTCGAACGCGGACGTCCGACTGGTGAGCATCACGATCGCCGTGCGCTGGATCGCCTGCTTGTTGGACTTTATGAGTTTGCAAACCTGGTAGCCATCGATGCCCGGAAGAACAACGTCGAGGAATACGCAGGTATATTCTTTCTCGCCTGTCATGCCGATCGCTTCCTCGCCCGTTTCCGCGAAGTCCACGCCGAATCCGTACGGTGCGAGCTTCCGTGCCATGAATTTGCGCACCATGGCGCTATCATCGACCACCAGAACCCAGTCGCTGATCTGCTTCTCGCGAACTGCAGGCGCCGGACGGAGCGGTGCCGCCTCAGGTCGCTGCCCGTGCGGCGCCGGGGGCGACGCGCGCGGAGGTATGATGCCCGGCGCCGAAGTCGTCGTACGTCGCAAAACCAGAGTCTTCTCGCAATCGCCAGCGCCGGCGCTCACGTTGAGTCCGGGCCGCTGCGCCTGGGGAGCCGGGGAAGGTGTGCGTGGAGGCATGGTGCGCGGGGGCGTCGTGCGTCGCAGGACCAGCGTCTTCTCGCTGTCGCCAGCGCCGGCGTCCACGTTCGGTTCTGAGCGACTTTCTGTCTGTCCCGGCTCGCCAAGCATCAACTCTTCGAATGCCTGAAGGAGACGCACCCATTGCAATGGCCGGGCGAGCAGCAGCAGACCGGTACCGCGATCCGAGCTGCCGACCAACACGCTGGGGGCAGCAAAGCGATTGTGCACTAGTCGAAATTCCCTCATCGCGCCTTCGTCGTCCGCATCGACGAGATACATATCCGCTGGCTCTTTCGATGCGGAATCGCGTTGGTGAAAGCTCGGGTCGCGGCGTGCCGCCAAGCCAAAAACACTCGACAGGATCCGACGCTCCGTCTCGTTGAATCCGATGACGTCTACCTGGAAGCTATGATCCGTGTCCAACATGGCTCAGTCCTGGATGGCTCGTTGTTTGTTTACGGCCGTTCCGCACCCAACTTTAGGTGGCTAATTGCATGAGGCGGTTCATGATTCGGGGTGGTTCATGATTCGGGGCCGGACCACGCCAAGTTTCGGTTTCGACACGGTTTCTTATCAGATCACGGCGGGAATCCTGCCTTGGAGCACCCTTTTCAAGGCGGAAACTGACGTTCAACGGATACGGCTTATTGTCGGCACGGCGTTAGAGGTCCGATTTCCGGGGGAAAACTGCGCTTCTAAGGTTGCCCGTGAGGACTATTTGACCATCTTGTCTCGTAACATCAACCGGTTGTTCAGGTCTGATAATCATCTAGCCGCCGCCCTCCCTCCGGCGGGAGCCGGAGTGGATAAAGTGAAGGTGCGAACCAAACTTTATTCATGGAGGGCGACGTGAAATATTGTGGCATAGACCTGCATGGCAACAACAACTGGGTGGTGATCATCGATGAGCAGGACCGGGTGCTCTACTCGCGGCGACAGGCGAACGATCTGTCGCGGATACTCGCGGT
>DASRJL010000076.1:0-4466 GCA_035649495.1 Burkholderiales bacterium
AGCAGGAACGCAACGCCAATGAAGAGGACGACTATACCTACCCGTACCAGCGTGTTGCCGCCGAGGAGCCAGCGCAATGCCGGATTGTCCTCGCCCCTGGGCAAGGCTTCCGCGCCGATGGGCGCCTCGCGCCCGCCGGACGCGGCGGCAACGATAGGCGATTGCGCTTCCGGCAATGGCCCCGGACCGACAGGCGCCGCCGATGACGGAACACGCCCGACCGCGGCATGGGCTTCGGCCTCCTCCAGCGACATTGCGGGTGCCGCCGCAGGAGACGGTGCGGCAGGCTCGACCCTGGGCGACAAGGGCGGCGCCCCGATTCCGGGTAACGGGTCCCTCGTGTAGCCTGTGTGGCTTTCCGCCTGTTCTGGAGCGCGCTTCCCCTCGAGCGCGAGCAGCCGATCGTGCACGTCCCCGAGGCAGCGGTAGATGTGCTCGTTCTGGCGCAGGAGCTCGGCGACTTGCTGTGCCGCGTCGGTACTGCCGCCCCCTTTCCTGGATGCCGAACTCAGCAGGGCGCCGGCGATGGTGCCTACGATGGCCCCCACGAGCGCGCCTTCAAAGCCGCCGATCGCGCCGATGATCGCACCGAGTATCAAGCCGATAAACCACATGGCATCCTCCCTCTCCGAACCCGCCCGTTTCAGGCGTTTCTGCGGATGTAATCGACGACGGTCTGCATGGCGCCGATCACGAACTCCTTGTCGATCCAGAAATAGACTTCCTTGCCGACCTTCTCGCTTTGCAGCACGCCCGCATCGCGCAGAACCTTCAAGTGATGCGAGACGGTGGTGCGGCTCAGCGTGGACACTTCCACGACTTGCGAGACGTTCAGTCGCTCACCCTGCTCGAACGTGAGCAGGATGCGCTGGCGATGCTCGTCGCCGAGCGCCGTGTAGACCTTGGCGATCCCCCGCCACTCGCGGGGGATGGCGCGCATGTAGTTGCGGTTCATAGGTCGATGAGTTTAGTTATATAGTTATGTTATTGTCAAGCATTTTCACGCGCTCCCCGGCCTGGATGTCGGGAGCACATCTGCAACCCGTTGAGGCTTACGGAAATAGCGGCGCGCGGTGGCGCCGCGACCCCTAGCGGACCATCTGGCTGAGAAACTCGAAGCCCCAGGCCACGCCGAAGCCGGTGACCTCGGTGCCGACCGCGCCCAACCCGCCCTTGCAGCTCGACGCGGAGAGGTCCATGTGTATCCACGGGCGCTTGTCGGTGAAGCGCTGCAGCAGCCGCGTCGCGAGTATGTGGTCGGCGCCGCCCTCCATGGTGCACTGCTTCACGTCGGCGATCCCGCTGTCGAGCGCCGCATCGTAGTCATCGTCGAACGGAAACGCGCACACCCGTTCGCCGCTCGTCGTTCCCGCCGTGACCGCGGCTCGCGCCAGCTCGTCGCTGGTGGCAAAGATGCCGCTGTAGCGATCTCCCAGCGCGGTGTGCATGCTGCCCGTCAGGGTCGCGAAGTCCACGATCAGATCGGGCCTGGCACGCGCTGCGAGCGTGAGGGTGTCGGCGAGCACCATGCGGCCCTCGGCGTCGGTGTGCACGATCTCGATCGTCGTGCCGTTCAGCGCAGTGACGACCTCGTTCTGCTTGTAGGCGCGCGCACTCAGATGGTTCTGCGCGATCGCCATCCAGCAATCGAGGTTCACCTCGAGCTTCGCCCGCGTCGCGGCGAACAGTATTCCGAGCGCGACGGCGGACCCGTTCATGTCCTCGTGCATGCCCTGCATGTAGCGCGCGGGCTTGAGGTTGTGTCCGCCGGTATCGAAGCAGATCCCCTTTCCGACCAATGCAACCGTCTTGCGCGCTCCCGGCCGTCGATAGCGCAAGTGCACGATTGCGGCATCGTCCTCGGCGCTGCCCTGCGCCACCGCCACGAACGCGCCCGCACCCATGCGGCGGAGACGCTTCACGTCGTACTCCTCGTGCCTCCAGCCGGATTGCCGTGCGAGCTGGCGCAAGCGCGTGCGGTATGCCCCGGGTGTCAGCTCGTTGGGCGGCAGCACCGTCAGCTCCCGGCACAGGAAATTGGCCTCCGCGACCGCCTCCCGGCGGGCGTAACCGCGGGGCTCCTGATGGCCATAGAGCCGGATCGTGCCGAGCGCCGTGGCATCCGACTTCTTCTTGCGCTCAGGCAGCCGCGCGCCATTGACCCAGGCGGTGTATGCGGCGAGCTCCGCGGCATGCCGGCGCTGCGCGGTGCTGCCGAACACGGCGATCGCCAGGTCCCGGGGATTTTCCGCCAGCGCGAGTTGAATCGCCTTGCGCAGCAGCGTCTGCCTCTCGAACACGGATCTTGCGGGATCGAGCATGATCCAGACGGCCAGTGCGCCCCGCGGCAGATCGACCTGGATGGGAGAGCGCACAAGCTCTTCGGGCTTTTTCTTTCGCCTGGCGAGCGCCGCGGCAAGCGATTCGATGCCGGGAACGCTGCGGAAGCCATCGAGTGAGGATGCTTTGGGCAAAACGAAAAGGACGTGCTTCGCCCGGCTCACATCAGCCTGGTTGAGGAGCGCCGCGGTCTGCTCCAGCTTCGCCACCATGAGGAATCGTTAACCCGTTGATTGGTAAGCGCGGATTATAGCGCCCGTGCGGTGACGCCTCGGGGTACAATTTCAAGCATGCCGCGTCTGCTGATCCTCTTTGCGTTCCTACTCAACGTCAATGCCGCAGCCGCAGAGGACATCGTCACGTTGCCGACCCGCGACGCCGTGACGCAAAGCTATCTGTTGTCCGCCTCGGAAAAAGGCAAGGCGCAGGCGGTGGCGGTATTGTTTCCGGGGGGCAACGGCAAGACTGATCTCGAGCGCGAAACCGCGCGCAAGTCGGAGGGCGGCAACTACCTCGTGCGTTCCCGCGGGCTCTTTGCCGCGAACGGCATCGCGGCCGCGGTGGTGGACGCGCCATCCGACCGTGCGAGCGGGATGGACGACGAATTCCGTCTCGGCGCGGCCCACGCGGAGGACATTGCGAAAGTCATCGCGGATCTCAGAAAGCGCTTTCCCGGCACACCGGTATTTCTGGTCGGCACGAGCCGCGGCACCATTTCCGCAGCCTCTATCGCAGGACGCCTCGGCCCCGCGGTGGACGGCGTCGTGCTGACCGCGACCCTGTTTCTGGCGAACAAGCGCGCGCCGGGACTCTCCGGATTCGACTTCGCCACGATCCAGACCCCGTTGCTCTTCGTCCATCACGTCGATGATGGCTGTCGCGAGACGCCCTATTCATCCGCAAAGCGCGTCGCCGAGCGCTACCCGCTGGTCTCGGTCTCCGGGGGCAATCCGCCGCGGTCGGAGCCCTGCCAGGCGATGAGTCAGCACGGTTTTCTGGGCAGAGAGACGCAAACCGTCGATGCGATCTCGAAATGGATGCAGAAGCAGCCCTATCCGCGCGAAATCAATTAGAATTTCCATTGTTTTCCGAGGACTCGGTTCTGTTCCGGGAATTTCCTATTTTTTCCTCCTGAGCAGCGATGCGCTCTTACCTGGACCTGATGACACACGTGCTCGAGCACGGGGCGCGGAAGAACGACCGCACCGGCACCGGCACTCTGAGCATATTCGGCGCGCAATTGCGGTTCGATCTTGGCGCGGGTTTTCCGCTCCTCACCACCAAGCGCGTGCACCTCAAATCCATCGTTCACGAGCTGCTGTGGTTTCTGAAGGGCGACACCAATACCCGTTATCTCAGGGAAAACGGCGTCACCATCTGGGATGAATGGGCCGATGCGAACGGCGACCTCGGGCCGGTCTACGGCTACCAGTGGCGCTCGTGGCCGACGCCTGACGGCGGGCATATCGACCAGCTGGCGCAGGTCATCGAGCAGATCCGGAAAAATCCCGACTCACGGCGCATGATCGTCTCGGCCTGGAACGTCGCCGATCTGCCCAGGATGGCGCTCCTCCCGTGCCACGCGTTCTTCCAGTTCTACGTCGCCGAAGGACGGCTCTCGTGCCAGCTCTACCAGCGGAGCGCCGACTTCTTTCTCGGCGTTCCGTTCAACATCGCCTCCTACGCGCTCCTCACGCTGATGGTCGCGCAGGCGACGGGACTCGAGCCCGGCGACCTGGTCCATACCTTCGGCGACACGCATCTCTATCTCAACCATCTCGACCAGGCTCGCGAGCAACTCGCCCGCACCCCGCGTGCGCCGCCGGTCATGAAGCTCAACCCGGCGGTGAAGGACGTCTTCCGGTTCCGCTACGAAGATTTCACCCTGGAGAACTACGATCCGCACCCGGCGATCAAGGCGCCCGTGGCTGTTTGAGTGACCGGTGACCAGTGACCGGTGATCGGAAAGGACCGCAAGCAACTCCGCACGGGTCACGAGTCACGGGTCACGAGTCACGCATTTCCCTCATCGTGGCAATGTCGAAGAACCGCGTGATCGGTGCCGACGGCAAGATCCCCTGGCACCTGCCCGACGAGTTGAAGCTGTTCAAGAGCGTCACCATGGG
>DASRJL010000077.1:0-13094 GCA_035649495.1 Burkholderiales bacterium
TCGCAGTGCACCGCGGCCTCACGCGGGCGGCGGCGGCCGCGCGCGCGGTCGAGATGCTGCGGCTCGTCAACATCCCCGAACCCGGGCGCCGCGTCACCCAGTACCCGCACCAGCTCTCGGGCGGCATGCGCCAGCGCGTGATGATCGCAATGGCGCTCGCCTGCAATCCCCGGCTCCTCATCGCCGACGAGCCGACGACCGCGCTCGACGTCACCATCCAGGCCCAGATTCTCGACCTGATGGCGAGCCTCAAGGCACAGACCGGCGCCGCGATCGTGCTGATCACGCACGACCTCGGCGTGGTGGCCGAGATGGCGCAGCGCGTGGTCGTGATGTACGCGGGACGCAAGATCGAGGAGGCGCCGGTCGCCGCGCTGTTCGCGCGGCCGCGCCATCCCTACACCCGGGGACTCCTCGCCTCGATCCCGCGGCTGGGTGAAGCCGGGCTCGCGCCGCGCAAGCGCCTCGCCGAGATCGCGGGCGTCGTGCCGTCCTTGCGCGAGGAAATCCCGGGCTGCGTCTTCGCGCCGCGCTGCCCCCACGCCACCGACCGCTGCCGGAACGAGTACCCGCCGCTCGAGCGCAAGGACGAGGACCACCTCGTCGCGTGCTGGGAAGCCGACCGGATCGGGACGACGGGAGTGACGGGATGAGCGCCGCACCCGCCGCGACGCTGCTCGAGGTGCGCAACCTCGTCAAGCACTACCCGGTGCGCAAAGGCGTTTTCTCGCGCGTGAGCGGCGAAGTGCACGCCGTGGACGACGTGAGCTTCTGGATCGCGGAAGGAGAAACGCTGGGACTCGTGGGCGAGAGCGGCTGCGGCAAGTCGACGACGGGCAAGGTGATACTGAGGCTCGTCGACCCGACGTCGGGCAGCGTGGCCTGGCGCGGGCGGCGCATCGACGGGCTCTCCGGCGCCGAGATGCGGCCCTACCGGCGCGAGCTTCAGGCCGTGTTCCAGGACCCGTATTCTTCCCTGAATCCGCGCATGCGGGCTGCCGACATCGTCGCCGAGCCGATCCGCAACTTCGAGCCGGCCTCGGCCCGGGAAATCCGCGAGCGCGTCGCGTTGCTGTTCGAGAAGGTCGGGCTCCGCGCGGACCAGATGGTCAAGTATCCGTACGAGTTCTCGGGCGGGCAGCGCCAGCGCCTGGGCATCGCGCGCGCCCTCGCGCCCAGGCCCCGGCTGATCGTGTGCGATGAGCCGGTCTCGGCGCTCGACGTCTCGGTGCAGGCGCAGGTGATCAACCTGCTGATGGACCTCCAGGACGAGTTCGCCCTGTCCTATCTTTTCGTCGCCCACGACCTCGCCGTGGTGGAGCACATCAGCCATCGGGTCGCCGTGATGTACCTCGGCAAGATCGTCGAGCTTGCGGACAAGCGCGCCCTCTTCACGAGCCCGCAGCATCCCTATACCGAGGCGCTGCTCTCCGCGGTGCCGGTGCCGGTACCGCAGGCAGGCCGCAAGCGCGTCATCCTGGCCGGCGACGTGCCCAGCACGACGCAGCCGCCTGCGGGCTGCCGGTTTCACACACGCTGCCCCTATGCGGAGGCGCGCTGCCGGCTCGAGGAGCCGCTGATGAAGGAAGTGCGAAGCGGCCACTTCGCCGCCTGCCACCTGCGCTAACACCAGGGACTAGAGACCGGGACTGGACGGGTGCTCACTTTAATATGGAATGAAAGTGTTATAATATTTCATATGAAACAAGCGCGAAATGACCGGCGCTACATGGCCTCCGCCCACCCCGCCCCGCTCGCTGCCGAGGGCCACACGCTCTCGAAGGCCACGCTGCGCGCGGCTGCCCTGCTCGGGCTCGCACAGGCGGAGCTGGCACCGGTGCTGGGGCTCAGCCCGGCCACGATCTCGCGCATGGCCGCCGGAGAGCACGTCCTGGCGCCCCGGCAGAAGTCGTGGGAGCTGGCCGTGCTGTTCGTGCGGCTGTTTCGTTCCCTGGACGCGGTGGTCGGCTCTAACGACAGCCAGGCCCGCGCCTGGTTCGACAGCGAGAACCTCGCATTGGGCGGAGTGCCCCGGCAGCTGATAGTGAAGGCGGAGGGCCTCGTCCGTGCCGTCCAGTACCTGGACGCCGCGCGCGGTCGCATCTAGAGCGGCACGCACCCGCGCACGGTTGTGGCGCGCGGTGGAGGCGCAGCACGTCGCCTCGACCCTGCGGCTCGTGGACGGTCTCGAGGAGCAGCGTGTCCTCGAGGACATCCTGGAAGCGAGCAAGCCGCCGGTTCCCGCGGCCGCGCGGGGCCTGCATTACCTCCTCTTCACGCCTTTCCGGTATCCCGCGCCGCGCGCGTCCCGCTTCCGCGCACTGACTGACCCGGGCGTGTTCTACGGCGCGGAGACAGTGCGCACGGCATGCGCCGAGCTGGGTTACTGGCGCTGGCGGTTCCTGTCCGACAGCAAGGGCCTGGCGCAGCTCGGGCCGGCGCCCCAGACGCTGTTCGAGGTCGGCGCAAGCGCATTCGCCGTCGACCTGCAAAGACCGCCCTTCTCCCGGGACGCCGCGCTCTGGAAACACCCTTCGGACTATTCGGCGACACAGGAATTCGGAAAAATCGCCCGCGCGGCGGAAATCGGCCTGATCCGCTACGCATCGGTGCGCGATCCGGCGAGGGGACGTTGCGGCGCGATTCTGCGCCCGGAAGCACTCAGTCCTCCACGCCCCATCTCACCGACCCAGAGCTGGATCCTGACGGTGAGCGCGGACTATGCGATCTGGCAGCGCGATCGCGAAGCGCATCAGTTCGACATGCGGAAGTGGAAGTAGGCCGCGCCGTATTGCGTACGTCATAGGTCCTCACGCCTATTGCCGGGGGGGGACGGCCTCTCCTAAATTGGACGCCGCTGGAATACACCAGCGCGGAGGCAACGATGACCACCATTTCTGTATCGGCTGCGCACGCCATGGCGGGCGGCGGGCCGGACATGATGGACGAGGCGGCGGGCGCCATGATACACGCGGCCGACAAGTATTCGCGCGGGCTGGGCGCCCGTAGCGCCGGGCCGCGCCGGCCAGGTCCGCCGCCCGATTCCGGCGCTGGCACCCGTCCCGGGCACGAACCCGCTTCCGATCCTGAGACCCTGCCGGCGGGCTTCATTCCTCTGCGCGAAGTGAAGGACCTGGCTCTGCTCGGCTGGTGGCCGCCGCTCGAAGACAGGATGTCGCCCTGTTTCCCGGCGAAGACCCTTGCTGCCATGCAGCGCCGGAGCGCCCTGGGCGACCACGAGGCGGAAGCCTGGCTGCAGATGCACGCCCAGGCCTGCTCGGGCGACCCGGAGGCGCAGCGTGCCTTCGGCCGCGTGTGCGAAAACGGTTCGCACCGGGTGTACGCCGATCTGCAGCGCGCTTTTTTCTGGTACTACCGCGCCGGACTCCAGGGTGACGTCGAGGCCCGCAGGAACGCCGAGCGCCTGATGCATCGATCGCCCCGGATCTCTCCGGCGACCCTGGCGGAGCCGTTGTTGATCTATCCGGGACGGTGGTGCTTCACGGCGCACCTGTCCGAGCACCTGCGCTCGGCGAGCGTATTCGATCTGGCAAACGACGGGAGCGCCATCGGCTGGCTGCTCGGGAATTCCCGGGCCACTCTCGGAACGTCGTCCGGCGCGACGGGTCCCGCGGGCGACGCCGGCGGCGACCAACCGTCCGCGGAAAAGTCCTGCTATCACGGAGGATGGGCTTTCGACGGAATTGGCCAGATCCTGACCATCATCTTCGAATCAGAGGGCGGAGAACGCCGCTGGCGGAACGCCAACTGGCAGATCGAGTTGCTCGGCTGCAAGCCCGGCGCGATCTTCGGCCGCGACCGCAGGGGGGTGGGCTATACGCTGGGACTCTTGCCGCAGGGTGCAGCCCGCGAGGAATAGCTGCGGGCTGCAGGCGACCAGCGACCAGCTACCGGCTTCGGGCTCACGGCTGGCGGCTGGCAGCTCGCTTCGTCAGAAGCGGCTCGGATCGAGCGCGAGCACGCTCGCGGCTCCGTGCGTCACCTCGCGCGCCAGCACATGGGCCCGCGGCAGCTCGTGCTCGCCGTAGAAACGCGCGGTAGCGAGCTTGGCCTCCAGGAAGTCACGATCGGCGTCCGGGTCTTTCAACCCGGCCTGCGCGGCGAGCGCCGCGCGCGCCATCATCCAGCCCCCTGCAACGGTGCCGAAAAGCTTCAGGTAGGGCACCGACACTCCGGACGCCACCCTGGGGTCTTTCGCATAATTCTCGACCAGCCAGCGCGTTGCGCCTTCGAGATCGTCTACGCCTTCCTTCAGCGCGACGCGCAGAGAAGCCGCCGCCTCTCCGCCCGCGGAGAGCGGCGCGTCGAGTTGCCGCATGGCCTCTATCACCGCCAGCGCGGTCGCGCCCTTCTCGAACGCCACCTTGCGGCCGATGAGATCGTTCGCCTGTATGCCGGTCGTGCCCTCGTAGATGGTGGTAATGCGCGCATCACGCAGGTACTGCGCGGCACCGGTCTCCTCCACGAAGCCCATGCCGCCGTGCACCTGGATGCCGGTTGAGGCGATCTCCACGCCCTGCTCCGTGCTCCAGCCCTTGACGATCGGCGTGAGAAGGTCGAGCAGCCCCTGGCTGCGGCGCTTCTCCGCGGGGTCCGGGTGGTGCCTGGCCTTGTCGAGAGTCGCCGCCGCGAAATAGGCCAGCGCGCGCATCGCCTCGGTCTGGGCGCGCATGCTCATCAGCATGCGGCGCACGTCGGGATGGTGGATGATCGTGACGCGGTCTCCGCTCCTCTGCCCGATCTCGCGGCCCTGCACGCGGGTCCTGGCGTACTCGAGCGCGTGCTGGTACGCGCGCTCGCCCATCGCCACGCCCTCCACGCCGACCGCGAGCCGCGCGTGGTTCATCATCGTGAACATGTACTCGAGGCCGCGGTTCTCCTCGCCGACGAGATAGCCGATCGCGCCCTTCTGGTCGCCGTACGCGAGCACGCAGGTGGGACTGGCGTGTATGCCCAGCTTGTGCTCGATGGAGACGCAGCGCAGGTCGTTGTGCTCCCCCGGGGTGCCGTCGGGCTTCAGCAGAAACTTCGGGACGATGAAGAGCGAGATGCCTTTCACGCCTTCCGGCGCGTCCGGGGTCCGGGCGAGAACGAGGTGCACGATGTTCTCGGTCATGTCGTGCTCGCCCCAGGTGATGAAGATCTTCGTGCCCTGGATACGGTAATGATCGCCCTCGGGCACCGCGCGCGTGCGCACGGCCGACAGGTCGGAGCCGGCCTGGGGCTCGGTGAGATTCATGGTGCCGGACCACACACCTGAGGTGAGCTTCGGCGCCCAGGTCTTCTTCTGCTCGGGCGTCGAATGGACCTTGAGCGCCTCCAGCACGCCCGAGGTCAGCATGGGGCACAGGCAGAACGCCAGGTTCGCGCTCTTCCAGATCTCGTTGACCGGGGTCGCGATGAGGTGCGGCAGGCCCTGTCCGCCGAATTCGGGCGCGCCGGCAAGGCCGTTCCACCCGGCGTCGATGAACCTGCGATAGGCGTCCTTGAATCCCGCCGGCGTGGTGACCCTGCCTTCGACGAGCCTCGAGCCCTGCTTGTCGCCCTCGCGGTTCAGCGGATCGAGAACTTCCTGGGCGAATTTCGCGGCCTCGCCGAGCACCGCGTCGACGAGCTCCGCGTTCACCTCGCCGTGCCCCGGGAGGGCCGTGACCTCCGCCAGGCCGGCCAGTTCCTTGATCGCGAACTGCATGTCTTTCAGCGGCGCGGAGTAGATGGACATGCGGCCTCCTTGGGTGCTGTGGAGACTAGAGACTGGAGACTAGAGTTCCTTCGTAAGCTCGGGCACCGCCTTGAAAAGATCGTCGACCAGCCAATAGTCGGCCACGGCGAAAATGGGCGCCTCGGGATCCTTGTTGATCGCGACGATCACCTTGCTGTCCTTCATGCCCGCGAGGTGCTGGATCGCGCCCGAGATGCCGACCGCGATGTAAAGCTCGGGAGCGACGATCTTGCCGGTCTGCCCGACCTGGAATTCGTTCGGCTTGAACCCCGAGTCCACCGCGGCGCGAGAGGCCCCGACGGCGGCGCCGAGCTTGTCCGCCAGCGCTTCGACGATCTGGAAGTTTTCCGCGCTGCCCATGCCGCGGCCGCCGGATACGATGATGCGTGCGGCGGTCAGCTCGGGCCGCTCCGACTTGGCGACTTCCTGGCCGTTGAATTTCGAGAGCGGGCTTTCGGGCCCGGGAGCGAGGGTCTCCACCGGCGCGGGGCTCGCGCTCTCGCCCACCGGATCGAACGCCGTTGCGCGCACCGTCACGATCTTGATCTTGTCGCTCGACTGCACGGTCAGGAGCGCGTTGCCGGCGTAGATCGGGCGCACGAAGGTATCGGGCGATACGACTCCGCTGATATCGGATATCTGCTGCACATCGAGCAGCGCCGCGACGCGCGGCATGAAGTTCTTGCCGAACATGGTGGCGGGCGCAGCGATGTGCGTGTACTGCGATGCAAGCGGCACGAGGAGCGCGGCCATGTTCTCCGCGACGAAGCCGGCGTAGTGCGGCGCGTCGCAATGCAGGACCTTCTTCACGCCGGCGAGCTTCGCGGCGGCCTGCGCCGCCTCCGCGCATTGCTGCCCGACGACCAGCATGGTCACATCACCGCCCATCTTCGCCGCCGCCGCGACCGTGTTCGCCACCCCCGGCTTCAGCTGCTTTCCATCGTGATCCGCTATGACTAGTACTGACACGTTGTATCCATCTCAAATGTGATAATTAAATCGGAGATCTTCGCACCATCAGGACAGGGCTAGGGGCTGGACCCGCCTGACCCCTGACCCATGACCCATGACGGGTGTTAGATGACCTTCGCCTCGCTCTTCAGCTTGGCGATGAGCTCCTTGACGTCGGCGACCTTGACGCCGGAGCCGCGCTTCGACGGCTCCTCCACTTTCAGCGTCTTCAGCCGCGGCGCGATGTCCACGCCGAGCGCATCGGGCTTCAGGACCTCGAGCGGCTTCTTCTTCGCTTTCATGATGTTGGGCAGCGTGACGTAGCGCGGCTCGTTCAACCGCAGGTCCGTGGTCACGAGCGCCGGGAGCTTCAGCGTGAGCTTCTCCAGCCCGCCGTCGATCTCGCGAACCACTTCGGCGGTCTCGCCGGCGATCGCGATCTTCGAGATGAACGCCGCCTGCGGCCAGTCGAGCAGCGCGGCGACCATCTGCCCGCACTGGTTGGAATCGTCGTCTATCGCCTGCTTGCCCATGATGACGAGCCTGGGCTGCTCCTTGGCAATGATCGCCTTCAGGAGCTTGGCGACGGCCAGCGGCTGCACCTCCTCGGCGGACTCGACGAGTATGCCTCGGTCGGCCCCCATCGCCATCGCGGTGCGCAGGGTTTCCTGGCACTGCGGGACACCGATCGACACGGCGACGATCTCGGTGATCGTGCCCGCCTCCTTCATGCGCACCGCCTGCTCGACCGCGATCTCGCAGAAGGGATTCATCGCCATCTTGACATTCGCGGTCTCTACGCCGGTGCCGTCGGATTTGACGCGCACCTTCACGTAGGGGTCGATCACCCGCTTGACGGTTACCAGGCACTTCATGGATGTCTCTGAATTTGTGAGGGAAGGGGCCGTCATTCTACCGCACGTCCGCGCCCGGAGGAACGCCCGACCGTACTGTGGAGGCCGGTCCGGCGAGGGCTCAAAGACTCTTTTTCAGCAGGCGCCCGAGCTCGCCCACGATTCCCCGCCGGAAGGTGAGGACGCATACGACGAAGATGCAGCCCTGGACGATGGTCACCCAGGAGCCGAGCTGCGCCAGGTAGTTCTCCATCGCGAGCACCACCAGTGCGCCCGCGATCGGCCCGAACACGGTGCCCATGCCGCCGAGCAGCGTCATCAGCACGACCTCTCCCGACATCGTCCAGTAGACGGCGTTGAGGCCCGCGAGCTGGAACACCAGCGCATTGGTCGCGCCCGCGACGCCGGACAGCGTCGCCGAGAGGACGTAGGCGAGAAGCTTGTAGCGGTCCACGTCGTAGCCGAGCGACAAAGCGCGCGCCTCGTTCTCGCGGATCGCCTTCAGCACCTGGCCGAAGGGCGAATGGATGACGCGGTAGATCAGCAGGAATCCCGCGAAGAATATGACGAACACCACCGCGTACATCGACTTCATGTCCGAGAGATCGACGATGCCGAAGAGCCTCCCGCGCGGCACCGCCTGTATGCCGTCCTCGCCGTGGGTGAACGGCGCCTGCACGCAGAAGAAATACACCATCTGCGCGAGCGCGAGAGTGATCATCGCGAAATAAATCCCCTGCCGGCGGATGGCGATCAGTCCGGACACGATGCCCAGCCCGCAGGCAGCCCCGGCGCCCGCGAGTATCGCCAGCTCCGGCGAGAGGCCCCATATCTTCGCGGCGTGCGCCGCCGCGTAGCCGGCCATGCCGAGGAACATGGCGTGCCCGAAGGACAGCAGCCCCACGTAGCCCAGCAGCAGGTTGAAGGCGCATGCGAAGAGCGCGAAGCACATCACCTTCATCAGGAACACCGGGTAGATGACGAGGGGCCCGAGCGCGAAGAACGCGAGCACGAGCACGAATGCGATGCGGTGGTCCCGCGAGCTCTGCGCCCGCGTCGCCGCGCCGGGCGCCGCTTCCACTGCCGTCATCTGCGCGCCCCGAACAGGCCCGACGGCTTGATCATAAGCACGATCGCCATGATGATGAAGATGACCGTGTTCGAGGCTTCCGGGTAGAACACCTTGGTCAGCCCCTCGACCAGCCCGAGCATGAAGCCGGTGATGATGGAGCCCATGATCGAGCCCATCCCGCCGATCACCACCACCGCGAACACGACGATGATCAGATGCTCGCCCATCAGTGGATTGACGCTGTAGATGGGCGCGGCCATGACGCCGGCGAGCGCGGCGAGACCGACCCCGAACCCGTAGGTCAGCGTCACCATGCGCGGCACGTTGACGCCGAACGCCTGCGTGAGCGCCGCGTTCTCGGTCGCCGCGCGCAGGTACGAGCCCAGCTTGGTCCGCTCGATCATGAACCAGGTCGCGAGGCAGACGGCGAGCGAGGCCCCGACCACCCACGCGCGGTAGTTCGGCAGGAACATGAAACCGAGGTTCTGCCCGCCCTGGAGCGCTTCCGGGATCGCGTAGGGGAGTCCTGTCGAGCCGAACTCGTTGCGGAACAGGCCCTGGATGATCAGCGCGAGCCCGAACGTAAGGAGCAGCCCGTAGAGGTGATCGAGCTGGTAGAGGCGGGAGAGCATCAGCCGCTCGATGACGACGCCGGTCGCTCCGACCACGATCGGCGCCAGCACGAGCGCCCACCAGTAGTTGACGCCCAGCTTGTTCAACAGGACCCAGGCGCAGAACGCGCCCATCATGTACTGGGCGCCGTGGGTGAAGTTGATGATGTTGAGGAGCCCGAAGATAACGGCGAGCCCGAGGGACAACAGCGCGTAGAACGAGCCGTTGATGAGCCCGATCAGGAGCTGCCCGAACAGCGCCTGGGTCGGAATGCCGAAGATCTCGCTCACGCCAGATCAAGGATGAGGGATGAAGGATGAAGGATGACCCACCACATGGAAAACCAGGTCATCCTTCCACGTTCCACGTTCATCCTTCCCTCGTCACTTGACGAGCGGACAGCCGCCTTCCTTCTCCGGACGGAACGCCTGCGCCGCGGGTATGGTGCCGCGCAGCGTGTAGTAATCCCACGGCCCTTTCGATTCCGAGGGTTTCTTCACCTCGAACAGGTACATGTCGTGTATCTTGCGTCCGTCCTGGCGCACGCTGCCCTTGCCGAACGCCGGATCGTCGGTCGGCAGCTCCTTCATCTTCGCGACGACCTTGTCGCCCGCGGCGTCCGACTTCAACGCCTCGACTGCCTTCAGGTAGTGCAGCACGCCCGAGTAAACGCCCGCCTGCCCCATCGTCGGCATCGCGCCCTTGTGCAGCTTCGCGAAGCGTTGCGAGAACGCACGCGTCTGGGGATTCAGGTCCCAGTAGAACGACTCCGTGAGCAGCAGCCCCTGCGCCACGTTCAGCCCGAGCGAGTGCACGTCGGTCAGGAACACCAGCAGGCCGGCGAACTGCTGGCCGCCCTTCACGATGCCGAACTCGGCGCCCTGCTTGATGGCGTTGATCGTGTCGGCGCCGGCGTTGGCCAGCCCGATGATCTTCGCCTTGGAGCTCTGCGCCTGCAGCAGGAAGGACGACATATCGGCGGATGGGAACGGGTGGCGCACCTTGCCGACCACCTTGCCGCCGAGCTTCTGCACCACAGCCTCGGTCTGCGCCTCCAGCGAATGGCCGAATGCGTAATCCGCAGTCAGGAAGAACCACGTGTTGCCGCCGTTCTTCACCACCGCGGTACCGGTGCCGTTGGCCAGCGACCACGTATCGTAGGTCCAGTGCACCGAGTTCGGCGTGCATGCCTTGCCCGTCAGATCCACCGTGGCGCCGGTGGAGACGATCATCACCTTGTTCTTCTCCTTGGCGATCTGGTTGACCGCGAGCACGACAGAAGACGTCGGCACGTCGACGATCAGGTCCACCTTGTCCACGTCGAACCACTGGCGCGCGATGCTGGAGCCGACCTCCGGCTTGTTCTGGTGGTCGGCGACCACGATCTCGACCTTGATGCCCTTCTTGGCGGCGCCGAAGTCCTCTACCGCCATGCGCGCGGCAACCACCGAGCCGGGCCCGGCAAGGTCGGCGTAGGTCCCGGACTGGTCGTTCATGACGCCGATCTTCACCACACCGTCCGAAATCTGGGCGTGCGCGCCGCCGGCGGCAAGCGCGAGTGCTGCAAGAAACGCTGAACTGCGTTTGAGCGACATGTCGTCTCCCCCTGTAGTTGAAAACCCTGTTTACACGCCAAGATAGTCGTGCAGGCGCTCCATATTCGCTTCGAGATCCGCATTGGCGATCGTGTCGACGACCCGCCCATTCTCCATGACGTAGTGGCGGTCCGCCACCGTCTGCGCGAAGCGGAAGTTCTGCTCCACCAGCAGTATCGTGTAACCCTCGTTCTTCAGCCGCGCGAGCGTCCGGCCGATCTGCTGCACGATGACCGGCGCCAATCCCTCGGTCGGCTCGTCGAGCAGGAGCAGGCGCGCCCCCGTGCGCAGTATGCGCCCGATCGCGAGCATCTGCTGCTCGCCGCCGGAAAGCTTGGTGCCCTGGCTGGCAAGACGCTCCTTCAGGTTCGGAAAGATCTCGTAGATCTGCTCGAGAGTCATGCCGCCCGCACGCACCTGCGGCGGCAGCAGGAGGTTCTCCAGGACGTTCAGGCTCGCGAAGATGCCGCGCTCCTCGGGGCACAATGCGATGCCGAGCCGGGCTATCCGGTCGGACGAGAGCGCGATCGTCTCCCTGCCTTCGAACGCGATGGCGCCCTCGCGCCTTCCGACCATGCCCATGATGGACTTGAGCGTGGTGGTCTTCCCCACGCCGTTCCTGCCCAGCAACGTCACCACCTCGCCCTGGTTCACGACGAAGTCCACGCCATGCAGTACGTGCGATTCGCCGTACCAGGCGTTGAGACCCTTCACGATCAGCATCGGCGCCGTGCTCACGGCCTGGAAGCCCCGCATGACGCCTGACCCATGACGCCTGACGGCGTTTCAGGCATGCGCCGTCCCCATGTACGCTTCCATCACCTGCGGGTTCCCGGAAATTTCGGCGTACGGTCCCTCGGCGAGTATCGCGCCCCGCTGCAGCACCGTAATCGTGTCCGAGATGCCCGAAACGACGCTCATGTTGTGCTCCACCATGAGCACCGTGCGTCCGCTGGCGACCGTCTTGATGAGCCGGGTGATGCGCTCCACGTCCTCGTGCGTCATGCCCGCGGTCGGTTCGTCGAGCAGCATCATCTCGGGCTCGAGCGCAAGCGTGGTCGCGATCTCGAGCGCGCGTTTGCGCCCATAGGGCAGCTCGCCCGCGACGGCGGCTTCGAAGCTCTCCAGCCCGACTGCGAGGAGCAGCTCGCGCGCCCGCCCGTTCAACCCGTCGAGCACCCGCTCCGAGCGCCAGAATTCGAAGGAGGCGCCGCGCCGCCTTTGCAGCGCGACGCGCACGTTTTCGAGCACGGTCAGGTGCGGGAATACCGCCGAGATCTGAAAAGAGCGCACCAGCCCCAGGCGTGCGATCCGCGCGGGGCTCGAGCCCGTGATTTCCCGCCCGTTGTAGAAGATCTGCCCCCGCGTGGGCTCGAGGAAATGCGTGAGGAGGTTGAAGCAGGTGGTCTTGCCTGCGCCGTTCGGGCCGATCAGCGCGTGGATGGCGCCCCGCCTCACCTTGAGGTTGACGCCGTTGACGGCGACGAAGCCCTTGAATTCCTTCGTCAGGTCGCGCGTTTCGAGGATGTATTCGCCGTTCGTCACGAAAAGCCGTCCCGGAAGCGTGCCACCGCCTCCTCGATGCGGCGCACGGGAATGACCTGCAGCCCGCCGATCGCCTGCCGCGGCTTGTTGGCGTGAGGGATCAGCGCGTGCGTGAAGCCGAGCTTGGCGGCTTCCCTAAGCCGCTCCTGCCCGCGCTGCACCGGGCGCACTTCCCCCGCGAGGCCTACTTCCCCGAACACCACGAGTTTCGGGGGCAGCGGCCGGTCCTTGAGCGAGGACACGACGGCCATCAGCACCGCGAGATCCGCCGCCGGCTCGGCGATGCGCACCCCGCCCACCGCGTTGATGAACACGTCCTGGTCGTAGCAGGCGATGCCGGCGTGCCGGTGCAGCACCGCGAGCAGCAGCGCCAGGCGGTTCTGCTCCAGCCCGACCGAAAGCCGGCGCGGGTTGGGGGCGTGCGCTTCGTCCACCAGGGCCTGGATCTCCACCAGCAGCGGCCGCGTGCCTTCCTGCGTCACCACCACGCACGAGCCGGCGACCTCGGTATCGTGCTGGGAGAGGAACAGGGCGGACGGATTGGCAACGCCCTTCAGACCCCTCTCGTCCATCGCGAACACGCCCAGCTCGTTCACCGCGCCGTAGCGGTTCTTGAAAGCCCGGATCAACCGGAAGCGCGAATGCGTGTCGCCGTCGAAGTAGAGCACCGTGTCCACCATGTGCTCCAGCACCCGCGGACCGGCCAGCGTGCCCTCCTTGGT
>DASRJL010000078.1:0-43499 GCA_035649495.1 Burkholderiales bacterium
CCCGATGTCCGCGTCACCGGCCGCGACGAGCCGCAGTATGTCGTCCGGATCGGCCTGCCTCATGTACAGATGCACGCCCGGATGGCGCAGCGCGAACACCTTGATGGGCGTGAGGAGCGTGTAGCGCGCGTGCAGGTGACTGGTGGCTATGGTCAGGCGTCCGCCTTCCTCGCGGCTGTAATCCTCGGCGATCAACCGTATGTTGTCCGCCTCGCCCAGCGCGCGTTCCGCCGCAGCGAGGATGGCGCGGCCGGGCTCGGTGAGGCCGGTGATGCGGTTTCTCCGCCGCGACAGCAGCTCGACCCCCAGTTCCCGCTCGAGCAGCTGAACCTGGCGGCTGACCCCCGGCTGCGACGTATGCAGCACCGCAGCGGCATTCGAAAGGTTGTGCGCCTGGCGAGCAATCTCGCGCAGTATTCGCAGCTGTTTCAGTGTCATAACATCTATCATACCGAAATCGTATGACAACATTAATAATAAGTCTTTTACTGCATGGAAGTACGGGCCTACGATTCGCGCTCACCCCGTTTGAGGAGACCAGCGATGACCGCGGCAGCCGTGAGAAAACCTTCAAATCATCAAGACTTTACCGTCATCCGACTGGCCAAACACCTGGGAGCGGAGATCCGCGGGATCGACCTCTCCCAGCCCCTGGACGACGGTACCTTCGCTCGGATCGCCAAGGCGTTCTTCGAGAACGAGGTTATCGTCTTCCGGAACCAGAAGATCAGCCCGGAGCAGCAAATCGCATTCACCCGCCGCTTCGGCGTTCTCGAACAGCACGTGCGCAAGGAACACCGCCTGGACGGTTACCCGGAAATCCTGATCGTCTCCAACGTGTTGAACGAACACGGCAAGGCAATCGGCGTGGAAGACGCGGGCCGCTTCTGGCACAGCGATCTCTCGTACAAGCGCGAGCCCAGCCTCCTTTCCGCGCTCTACGCGCTCGAGGTGCCGGTCAAGGATGGCGTGGTGCTCGGCCAGACCGATTTCGCCAGCACGACGGCGGCCTACGAAGCTCTGACCGACGACATGAAGCAGCGCCTGCAGGGCCTCAACAATGTGCACAGCTACCGCTACTACCGCGCCAGGAACATGGAGGCGCAACAGGAGGAGCAGGCGCGCGGCGCGCGCACGGTGCAGGAGCACGTCCTGACGCCCGAGCAGCTCGCCAGCGTGCCCGACAGCGAGGCGCCCATCGTGCGCACGCATCCCGTCACCGCGCGCAAGGGGCTATTCATCAACGAGGCGCATACCTCGCACATCGTCGGTCTGCCCAAGGCGGAAAGCGACGCGCTGCGCGCCGAGCTTTGCGCGCACATCATCAAGCCGGAATTTCGCTACGAGCACCGCTGGCAGGCAGGCGATCTCCTGATATGGGACAACGCCGCCGCTCTGCACAAGGCCAATTTCAACTACGACCTGCCGCTGCGCAGGCTGATGTACCGGACCACCGTGCGCGGCCCGGCCGTCGCCTGAGCCGCTCGATGAGTTCGAGCGCGCAAGGTCTCATCACGGTATGGCTCGACGTGCCGCCCGACAGGGAGGAAGAGTTCAACGCCTGGTACGATCTCGAGCACCTGGCTCAGGTAGTGGCGCTGCCCGGCTTCGTGAGCGCGCGCCGCTACCGTTGCGATGAAGCGCCGATCCGTTATCTCGCCTGGTACGACACCGTCGACGAAAAGGTCGAGACCGGACCGGCCTTTCAGCGGCTCGTCGCCGAGCCGACGCCCTGGTCGCAGCGCATGCGCCGGCTCTATGGCGACAAGCGCGAGCGCTTCAATTTCAGGCTGATGCGCGACGTCGGCCAGGCGCCTGACCGGGACACGCCCTGGCTCTACCTCGTGCACACCGACATCCCGGACCATATCGTCGGCGAATACAACGAGTGGTACGACAAGGAGCACCTGCCGCGCCTCGTGACGGTGCCGGGTGTAGTCCGCGCGCGGCGCTACACCGCGGTATCGGGCAGCCCCCGCTACCTCACGGCCTACGAGCTGACCGACAAGGACGCCTTCGAGAGTCCCGAGGGGCTCAAGGCGCGCAAGACGCCGTGGACAGAGAAAATGCGCTCGCTGTTCCAGAACACTCGGCGCTCCATGTGCAGGCTGATTCTGCCGAGCGTCCGTGAAAGAGCCTGGCGCTAGCGCGAGGGAGGGTCGAGTGACGAGCCTTGTTCTGACCCGCGTCGAGGAACGGGAAGCGGGGCGCGTCGCCTGCGTCACGGTCGACAGACCCGAAAAGCGCAACGCACTGGGAATCGCGGGGAAGAAGCAACTCGCGGAGACCTTCCGGAAGCTCGCGCGGGACAAGGCGCTCCGCGTCGCGGTCCTCACCGGCGCAGGCGAGCGCTCTTTCATCGCCGGCGCGGACCTGGCGGAAATGAAGGATCTCTCTCCAAAAGGCGCAAAGGAGGAGCACACCCTGACCCACCGCGCCTGTGAAGCCATCCGCGCCCTGCCGGTACCGGTGATCGCGCGCATCAACGGCTACTGCTTCGGCGCCGGCATGGAGCTTGCCGCCTCGTGCGACATGCGGATAGGCGTCACCACGGCGAAACTCGGCATGCCCGAGGTCCGCTTCGGCATACCCTCGGGGATGGAAGCGTGCCTGCTGCCGCAGCTGATCGGATGGGGCAAGACCCGGGAACTGGTCTACACGGGGTCCCACATCGACGCTGGTGAAGCCCAACGCTGCGGTTTTCTCGAAAAAGTGGTCGAGCCCGCCGAGCTGGACGCTGGCGTAGAGCAGTGGGTTTCAGCGATACTCTCGGCCGGTCCGCGCGCCATCAGGCTGCAGAAGAAACTCGTGCAGGACTGGGAGCGCATGACCATTGCCCAGGCCGTCCAGGCTGGGATACGCGCGTGCGTCAAGGCGCGGGAGACGGATGAGCCGAGGCGATTGATGCTTGCGTTCCTGGAACGCAAGAAGAGGTGATGAATACTGGTGATGGTTACTGGTGATGGGTACTGGTGATGAGAACCGGTAGTTCATCACCACTTTTCATCACCATTTCTCATCACCACTTTTCATCACTTCCTTTCTGGCAAAATCCATAGAGTACCGATTCAAGAGGGACCGGATTACCGTGTACTTGCTGGAGCACGACGCCAAGCAATTCCTCGCCCGCCACGGCATCCCCGTGCCCCAGGGCAGACTCTTCGAGCGCGACGCGACGCTGCACCGCGCGGCCATCCCGGAAGGGCCGTGGATGGTCAAGGGGCAGCTCGCAGCCGGCGGACGCGGCAAGGCCGGCCTGATCCGCAAGGCAGCGACGATGCAGGAGCTCGCCGATCACACGAACGGGATCCTCGGCGCCACGGTGAAGGGCCGCACGGTCGAGGCCGTGCGCATCGAGCGCCAGGTCACCGGCGCAGAGGAAGCCTACGTCGGCCTGCTGCTCGACGCGGGCGCCGGCGGGATACGCGTCATCCTGTCGGCGCAGGGCGGCATGGACGTGGAGAACCTGCCGCCGGGAGCAATCCGCTCCGAGGTTGCCGCTCCCGATGCCGGCGCGCTCGCCGCGTGCGTCGCGCGTCTTGCCGCCGCGATCGAAGGCCCGAAGGGCAAGGCGCTCGCCGCGGCCGGCCAACGCCTTGCGCGTGTCTTTCTCGAATGCGAGGCGATGCTGATCGAGGTGAATCCGCTCTTCGTCCATCCCGATGGCAGCTGGATCGCAGGCGACGCGAAGGTCGTCACCGACGACAACGCTCTGCCGCGCCAGGAGGCCCTGCGCGCGCTCGTCAGGGAGCGGGCCGACGCCTACCGCGAGGTTGCGCGCAAGGAGGAGCATGGATGCGACTACGTCGTCGTCGATCCCGGCGGCGAGATCGGGCTTCTTACGACCGGCGCCGGGTTGTCGATGATGCTGATCGACGAGCTGCGGGCGGCTGGATTGAAGCCCTACAACTTTCTCGATGTCCGCACCGGCGGGCTGCGCGGGGAGATCACGCGCCTGGTCCAGGTGCTGCAATGGCTCACCGAGGGCAGGAACGTAAAAGTGCTGCTGGTCAACATCTTCGCCGGTATCACCGATCTCGCCGAATTCTCGAAGCTCCTCGTCGCAGCGCTCGCCGCGGTTCCCGCCCTGAAAGTCCCGGTCGTCGCGCGCCTGGTGGGCAACGGCCTCCCCGCCGCGCGCGAGGTGCTTTCGGCCGCCGGCATCGCTTTGCATACGGATCTGGACGAGGCGCTCAACGCGGTGCGCGCACATCTGAAGAAGTGATGGGAGAAAGTGATGATTGATGGTGATGAAAAATGGTGATGAAAATCGTCTTCTTAGCCCGTTTCTCATCACCAGTTCCCATCACCAGTATTCATCACCAGTTCTCATCACCAGTCTCTCCGGCTAGCAGATGATCAACCCCCGCATCTCCCGCGACACCCCAGTGATCGTGCAGGGCATCACGGGCCGCGCTGGACAGCTGCACAGCCGTCTCATGATGCAGTACGGCACCCGAATCGTAGGCGGTGTATCGCCCGGCGCGAAGACCCGCGAGGTGAACGGCGTTCCCGTGTTCGCGGACTGCGCGGAAGCCGTGGCCCGGGCTGGCGCGCAGGCAAGCGTGCTGCTGGTGGGCGCCATGCAGTTGCTCGACGCCATGCGGGACGCGCTCGCTGCCGGCATACGCTATCTCGTCACGCCCACCGAGGGCATGCCCGTGCACGACGCGCTGCAGGCCCGGCGGCTCACGCGCGAGGCAGGGGCGGTATGGATAGGCGCTTCCACGCCGGGGATGGCGATCGCCGGCGAGGTCAAGCTGGGCTTTCTTCCCGACGATTCCCTCGTCCCCGGCCCGCTGGGTCTCATGTCGAAGTCGGGAACCCTGTCCTACGAATCCGGCTACCGGCTCGCGCAGCGCGGTATCGGCACTTCCGTGTGGATAGGCGTGGGCGGCGATCCGGTCAAGGGCACGCGCTATGCCGATCTCGTCCCTTTCTACGCGTCCGATCCGCGGACCGAGGCGCTGCTGGTGATCGGGGAAATCGGAGGATCGGAGGAGGAGGAATTCGCGCAAGCGCTCGCGGCGCAGCGCTTCACCAAGCCCGTGTTCGCCCTGATCGCGGGTCGCAGCGCGCCCGAAGGCGTCACCATGGGACACGCCGGCGCACTGGCGCACGGCAGCCACGGAACGTACCAGGCCAAGCGCGCCGCGCTCGAATCCGCCGGCGTTACGGTATTCGGCTCGCTCGGCGAGATGGTGGCGGGCGTGAGCGCGCGCGGCTCGCTCTAGCCGTTATCGACTCTGGCGCCCGTCGCCTTGATGACCTTTTCGTACCTGTCGTAGTCCTTCTTCAGACGCTGCGCGAACTCATCCACCGTCATGATCATCGGATCGAGGGCCTGCGCACCCAGGATTTTCACGACATCCGGATGCTGCACGGCTTTCGTGATTTCCGCGTTGAGCCGCTCGACGATGGCACGCGGTGTCGCGGACGGGACGAAGGAGCCTATCCACGCTGTCATCTCGTAGCCCGGCACTCCCGCCTCCGCGACCGTCGGCAAGTCCGGAAACGCCTTCAGGCGCTGCGCGGAAGCGACGCCGAGTGCCCGCAGGCGTCCCGCCCTCACCGCGGCGTCTACCGAGCCTATCCCGACGAAAAATACCTGGGTTTCACCGGCGGCGAGCCCGATGACCGCGGGACCGCCCCCCTTGTAGTTCACCTCCAGCATCTTCGTCCCGGTCATCTGGAGGAAGAGCGCCATGGTGAGATGGGTATAGCTGCCGGTGCCCGTGGAGGCATAGGCGACCTGCCCCGGCCGCGCTTTCGCGAACGCGATCAGCTCCTTTACCGACTTCACCGGCAGGGACGGATGCACGACGAGCATCCCGACCTGCGTGGCGAGCGGCATGACGCCCGTGAAATCCTTCATCGTGTCGTAGGGCAGTTTCTTGTAGACATGTGGGTTCGCGACGTGGGTGGCGGAGTTGACGAGGATGGTGTAGCCGTCCGGCGGGCTCTTCGCGACGAGGTCGGAGCCGATCGTTCCCGTCGCCCCCGCCCGGTTCTCGACGATGAACTGCTGGCCCAGGCTTTCCGTGAGCCGCTGGGCGACGACGCGCGCGACGACGTCGTTGGAGCCGCCCGGGGGCCACGACACGACGATACGAACGGATTTTGCGGGATACGCCTGCGCAAATACCGCCGGTGGCGCCGACAGCAATGAAATCGCACCCGTCACGGTGGCCCCGAAAATCAGCTTCATCGTTTTCCGCGGCATCATGAGGTCCTCCGTCGGCGTTACCGGTCACATGTCACTCGATCCTGGCGCCGCTCAACTTCACCACCTTTTCGTATTTTTCGTAATCTGATTTCAGGCGCTGGGCAAACTGCTCGGGCGTCATATGCATCGGATCGAGCGTCTGGCTGCTGAGATTCTTCGCCACGGCGGGATCTTCGAGCGCTTTCTTGAGTTCGGCGTTCAGCCTGTCGACGATAGCGCGCGGCGTGCCCTTGGGCGCGAAGCAGCCCACCCACGCGGTGAACTCGTAACCCGGAACCGCTTCCGCGATAGCCGGAATGTCCGGTAACTGCGGCACGCGCTTTTCCGAGGTCACCCCGAGTGCCCGCACGCGATTCGCCTTGAGGTTGGTGATGACCGAAGCGATGGTGGCGGTGACTGCCTGTATTTCGCCGGACGCGATGGCAATATTCACCGGCCCGCCCCCCTTGTATGGCACGTGCACCAGCTTCACCTTCGTCATCGCGGCGAGAAGCTCCATTTGCAAGTGGAGCGCGCTGCCGTTGCCCGCCGAACCATAGACGATTGCGCCGGGACGCTTTCTCGCCAGATCGATGAATTCCTTCGTGGTCTTCACCGGCAGCGCCGGGTGCACGACCAGCACGCTCACCTGGCGCGCCAGCGCGGTGATGCCGATGAAATCGCCGAGCGTGTCGTAGGGCAGGCTCTTGTACAGATGGGCATTGGCGAGGTGCGTCGCCGACTGCACCATGAGGGTATAGCCGTCGCCCGGGCTCTTCGCCACGAGGTCCGCGCCTATGGTGCCCGCCGCCCCGCCGCGGTTGTCGATTATGAATTGCTGCCCCATCTGCTCGGACATCTTCTGGAAGACGATGCGGCCGGTCACGTCGTTGGAACCGCCCGGGGGGAAGACGATGATCACCCGTACCGGTTTCACGGGGTAGGTCTGGGCCGGCGCGTGTGAAGGGGCAAGCAAACCGGCGAGCAACGCCAGCGATACCGCGTGCCAGGACGTGGCGGTCATGGAACTCCTCCTCGTATCCCGGAGACCGTTCCGGGGCGGTATCCCGCGCCGCCTTCGTATGGGCGGATTTGTTTCGACGGGACCTGCCTATGGTAGTCCAAATAATGGGCGCCCGGGAAGTCCCCATCCTTGCGGAAGCCCCGTCACCGGGAAAGTCCCGTCAATCGATACTTGCCCCGCTCGACTTGATCACGCGCTCGTACTTGGCGTAGTCGGAACGCAACCGCTCGGCGAACTGCTCGGGCGTCATGTGCATGGGGTCCAGCGTCTGGCTGCTCAGGATCTTCGCAACCTCTGGGACCGAAATCGCCTTCTTCAATTCCGCGTTCAACCGATCCACGATCGGACGGGGGGTTGCCGCCGGAGCGAACGCGCCGATCCAGGCGGTGAATTCGTAGCCCTTGACGCCGCCCTCGGCGAGCGTCGGTATGTCGGGAAACTGGCTTACCCGGTGGTTGGAAGTAACGCCCAGCGGGCGCAGTCGCTTCGACTGGATGTGCGGAATCACGGATCCGACGGTAGCCGCCATCGCCTGAGTCTCCCCGGACGCAATCGCGATTGCAGCCGGTCCGCCGCCCTTGTACGGCACGTGCACCATCTTCGTGTCGGTCATGACGTTGAGCAGCGCCATGGCCAGGTGCACGAAGCTGCCGCTTCCGGAGGACGCGTAGGTAATCTGGCCGGGCCGCGCCTTCGCCAGGGCGATGAACTCCTTCGTGGTCCTGGCCGGTAGCGCTGGATGCACCACGACCACGCCGACCTGCAGCGCGAGCGGCGTGATCCCGATGAAGTCCTTCAGGGTGTCGTAGGGCAGCTTCTTGTAGAGATGGGGATTGGCGACGTGCGTGGCCGACTGCACCATGATGACGTAGCCGTCGGGCGGCGCCTTGACGACCAGGTCCGAGCCTATCGTCCCCGAGGCCCCGCCGCGGTTCTCGATCACGAACTGCTGCCCCAGCTGTTCGCTCATCTTCTGGAAAACCACGCGCCCCACGATGTCGTTCGATCCGCCGGGAGGCCAGGGAATCATGACGCGGACTGGCTTGACGGGATAAGCCTGTGCCCCGGCGACGGCCGGGACGAATACAGCGACCGCGGCCAGCAGCGCCGCGCGGCGGAAAAACTTCATGCAACCCTCCTCGGGTTTTGATTGCGCCAGCCAGTATCGGTGAAAAACGTGCTCGGGCACAATCCCGGCGGGCTGTTAGAATTTCCCGTGACTCGGGACGCTACGCGCCTGGTTACATCCAAAACCGCTAGGGATATCAGACATGGCACTACCACTTGAAGGTGTTAAGGTCCTCGACTTCACCGCGATCATGGCGGGCCCCTACTGCACGCTGATGCTCGCGGACATGGGCGCCGACGTCGTCAAGATCGAGGCGTTCCCGGAAGGCGACGGTTCGCGCCGGTTCGATCCCAAGGTCAACGGCGAGAGCTACTGCTTCGCCGTGCTGAACCGCAACAAGAAGAGCGTCGGGCTCAACATGAAGGACGCGCGCGGCAAGGAGATTTTCCTCAAGCTGGCCCGCGACGCCGACATCATCATGGAGAACTACCGCCCCGGCGTAACCCGCAAGCTCGGGATCGACTACGAATCCATCAAGGCGATCAATCCGGACATCATCTATTGCTCGGTGTCGGGATTCGGCCAGACCGGGCCGTACAGCCAGAAAGGCGGCTTCGACATCATCGCGCAGGGCATGAGCGGGATCATGACCATGACCGGGGAGCCCGGCGGCCGTCCCGCCAAGGTCGGCATAGCGATGAACGACATCGCCGCAGGCTCCACGGCGCTCTACTCGATACTCGCGGCTTACATCAAGCGGCTGAAAACCGGCGAAGGCGCCTATCTCGACACCTCTCTCATGGAGGCGGGCCTCGCGTGGACGTATTGGGAATTCGGCGCCTTCTTCGGCAACGGGGAGATACCGGTTGCCACGGGCACCCGGCATCGCCGTTCGACGCCGTACCAGGCGTACCGTACGCAGGATGCCTACGTCACCGTCGGCGCGAACAACGAGAAGCTGTGGACGGCCTTTTGCAGGGAGGTGCTCGAGCGCCCGCAGATGATGGAAGACCCGCGCTTCAAGACGCTGGCGGCACGGCTGAAAAACATAGACGACCTGCAGGCCGAGATCGAGCAGGTATTCGCAAAGCAGCCGACCGGGCACTGGGTGAAGAAGCTCGACGCAGCCGGCGTCCCCGGCGGCCCGGTGTTCACCTACGACCAGGCGCTCGGGAACGAGCACTCGCAGGCGCGCAGGATGGTGCAGGAGATCGACCATCCGAAGATCGGGCGCATGAAGATACTCGGCAACCCGGTCAAGTCCACGACGGAGATCTCGCGCTCACGCACCCCGGCGCCGTGGCTGGGCCAGCATTCCGGCGAGGTATTGAAGGCGCTCGGCTACCCGGACGGAGAGATCGCGAAGCTGTTCTCCGAGGCAGTCGTCTACGATCGCTACCGCGAAAAGACGACGGCGTGACAGGTGACACGTGACACGTTTTCCAGCGTCACATGAACGGTTCTCACGGGTCACGAGTCACGGGTCACGAGTCACTCCTTAGCGACAATGTGCAGAGCACTTGCGTATCTGGGACAGCCCGTCCTGCTGGACAACCTGCTCTACCAACCCGACAGCGCGCTGGTGCG
Source organism: Burkholderiales bacterium (assembly GCA_035649495.1). Classification (GTDB taxonomy): domain Bacteria; phylum Pseudomonadota; class Gammaproteobacteria; order Burkholderiales; family SG8-41; genus SG8-41. Next base: position 9,886 of record DASRJL010000078.1, read on the forward strand.
GCAGGCCTACATGCCCAAGATGCTGCACATGCTGAACCTCGCGGGTTTCGGCCTGAAGGCGTGGGACCGGACTTCGAGCGAGCCGGCCAAGCCGTACAGCTACGCCTCGACCTCACTACCGGTGTTCGACCGCAACCTGAAGGCGCTGGCGGAGAAAATTCATCCCAGCTGCGTGCTCGCCCACGTGCGCGGCGTGACCTATTCGACCGAGGTCGAGATTTCGCTGCAGAACGTGCACCCGTTCCAGTTTCCCGGCTTCGCCCTCTCGCTCGCCCACAACGGCGATCTCGCGCGCTTCGCGGAGATGAAGCCGCTCCTCTCGGAGCACATCCGGCCTGAAGTCGCGGATTCGATACGCGGCACCACCGACAGCGAGTGGATCTACGCGCTGATCCTGTCCCGGCTCGCGGCACCGCGCGGGCCGTGCACGGCCGATGATCTGATACGCGCGGTGGACGAGGCGCTCGCGACGATACGCCGGGTCCGGGAGCGCCTGGGGATTGCGACCTCCTCCTCGGTCAACCTGTTCCTGGCGACGGGAGACCAGCTCGCGGCAGTGCGCTACTGCTTCGACTTCGGCTGCTACCGGACCGAAGACCCGGCGCAGGTGCACGAGGCGAATATCGCTTTTCTGAGCCTGTGGTACACCTCCGGCCGCGAATACGGGCATCACGACGGCGAATGGAAGATGGTCGGCGGCGCCGACGCCGCCAACTCGATCATGATCGCTTCGGAGCCGCTTACCCGCGACACCACGACGTGGCTCGAGGTGCCGGAGTATTCGATGATCTACGCCGACACCCGGGGTGGGCGGCCGACGGTGGAGGTGCACTATCTGGAGTGACGCGTGACGACTGACGACTGAACGACCAACCAGAGGGAGGATCACATGGGCTGGGACTGGTACATGCAGGTGCTGAAGAAGTACGCGGTCTTTTCGGGCAGGGCGCGGCGCAAGGAGTACTGGTTTTTCATTTTGTGGTACGTGATCATCAGCATCGGGCTCGCCATCATCGACTCCGTTGCGGGATTGCATATAGGCAAAGCGGGAGTGCTGCAAACCTTGTACGCGCTGGCACTGTTGATCCCCAGCCTGGCAGTAGCGGTCAGACGGCTGCACGACACCGGTCGGACCGGCTGGTGGCTGCTCATCGGATTGATTCCGCTGATCGGCGCTATCGTCCTCCTGGTATTCATGTTTACCGATAGCCAGCCGGGCGAGAACGAATACGGTCCCTCTCCCAAAGCGGCCTGAGGAATAGTCCGACTCGTGACGAGCGCTCATGGACCAGGCGATCACCGGGTTTCACCCGGATGACGAGCAGCACTGGGTCGCCGAGCTCGAATGCGGTCACGATCAGCACGTGCGGCACAACCCGCCGTGGATCAATCGCCCGTGGGTAACGACACCGGACGGGCGGGCGCAGATGCTGGGGCAGCGCCTGCCGTGCACGAAGTGCGATGCCGGCGCGCCGCCGGACCGCGTCGCCTGAGGACTGGTCGACACCGAATTGAACAGGAGGAAACACAGATAACAGAGAGGATCAGGTTCTTGAACCCTCTGTTGCCTCCGTTATCTCCTGTTCGAGAATTTCAGGCTGCGCGACAGTCCTGCGCACCGAGCGCCCGCTGCAGCTCTTCCACTTCGGCCGACTTTGCCCGGGCGTCCCGGATACGCGCCTGGCTGATGAGGCGCACCAGGTGATTGTTGGTCCGGGCGAGCGCCTGCAGGAGCTCCTGGTTGACGGCATCCCGGAACCGGCTTGAAAGGCGGTCGTCTCCCGCATACAGCCGGTCGAAAGCGGCCCGGTCGAACTCCAGCAGCGTCGAATTTTCCCGGGCCACCGCGCCCATGCTGTGCGGCTGGCTCTCTATCAGCGCCAGCAGACCGCACAGCCGTCCGGGCCCGAGGATGCCGACGCGGCGGTGGCGTCCGCCGTGCGCGTTGGCGATCTCGACAGCCCCGCGCACTACGACGTACCACGCCGTGCTGGGCGCTCCCTGTTCGAAGACCAGCTCGCCCCGCCGCGGCTCGACCACAGCGGCCAGCCGGGCGAATTCGTCTATCTCCAATGGAGCGAACCGGCGGAACAACGGCAGCGCCGCCAGGAAAGCGCGCCAGTCGAACGACACGGCGCCGCGGTGTGCGGCGCCGCCCTCCCGCCTCGCCATCGGGGGCGCAACCTGCCCGAGCGCGTCGCTCGCCATCACGCGTGTGTTCAACTCCCGCAGCCGCGCGCACAGCGTCCTGGCAATGCGGCTCTGGATCTGGAAGGCCGCATGATTGCGCTGCGCGAGCAGCATGCGGAAATTGTCCCGCTCCACCGAGTAGCCCGTTACGGCCGAGCGCGCGGTGACGGTGGCGGAGCGCGTCGCGCTTTCGATGAGCGCCATCTCGCCCAGCACACTCCCCGGTCCGAGCGAGGTCACCGGGTGCTCCCCGCCTCCCGGCAGCGCCGCGACGACCTCGGCCGAGCCGGATTCCAGGATGTACGCGCTGTCCGCCGCGTGCCCCTGCCGCACCAGGCACTCCCCGGCCGCAAACGTCACCGGCCGGAATATGCCGAGAAAGGTATCGAGATCTTTCGAGTCGATTCCTGAAAAAAGCGGAACGGTCCTGATGAAATCGCCCGTGGACATGCACCCGCGCGGCCGTGCATCAGCTGCCGACCGCCCCTTCTCCTATGAGCCGCATCAATTTGCACCATCCTTCCCGCGAGCGGAATCGTTGCGAAAGGAGGGTGTCGCGGCACTAATTGATCTTCTTCTCGGCTTCCTTCGTCTCGACTTCCTTCTTCTCGACTTCCTTCTTCTCGGCTTCCTTCTTCTCGGCTTCCTTCTCCGCTTCCTCGATATCCGCGGTATCGATGTAGAGCCGCTCGACCGTGCAGGTATTCTTGCCGCGCGTCACGGTCAGGCTGCCGTTGATCTTGCCGTGCATCCCGCAGTAGCGCATGCGATCGATGTCCCGGAAGATGAAGTGGAAGCGGCTCTTGTCCTGGTCGATCAGGAACGCTCCGGTCTCCTCCATCAGGGTGACCACGGTGTGGTTCCCGGTGTCTTCCCACTTGCTGTACGAGTCTCCGCGCTTCACGTCCATGGAGCAGGTGCGCGGCTTGGTCTTCCCGTAATACGCAAAATTCTGGATCTTGCCGCCGACCGCCTCGATCGCGATCCGTGCCTGCCGGTCCTCGGTGCCGACCATGCAGTCTATGCGCTCGCGCTTCCCGGGCGGTCCCTTCTTTGCTTCGCCCTTCTTCGCTTCCGCCTTTTTCTCCGCTGCGAAGGCCAGCACCGAGCCCGCGGCCAGCGAAACGGCGATGCAAGCGACCAGCACAAGCTTGTTTACAATACGCGTTTCACTCATCGCTCATCTCAGTTGGCCACGATCCCCGCGTCCTTGATCACCTTCGCCCATTTCTCGAACTCGGATTTCATGTAGGCGCCGAACGCTTCCGGCGTGCTCGTCCGCACTTCCATTCCGGAATTGAACAGGATCTGCTTCACGTCCGGCGCATGCAGCGCCTTGACTATCTCCGCGTGGAGGCGCTCGACGACAGGGCGCGGCGTCTTCATGACGGTCACGATACCGTACCAGTTGTCCGCCTCGAATCCGGGAAGGCCCGACTCCGCCACGGTCGGCAGATCGGGGAGAACGGTCGAGCGCTTTGCCGTCGTCACCGCGAGGCCCCGGATCTTGCCGGCCTTGACCTGCGGCACCGCGGTCGGCGCCGACGAAAAGATGAGCTGGATCTGCCCCGCGAGAAGATCGACCATCGCCGGCGCGCCGCCCTTGTAGGGAACGTGCACCATCTTCACGCCCGCCATGGTGGAGAACAGCTCCGCGGCCAGGTGCCCGGCGTTGCCCGCGCCCGATGAGCCGTATATGACCTTGCCCGGCTGCGCCGTGGCGAACGCGATCAGCTCCTTCACGGTCTTCGCCGGCACGGATGGGTGCACGACCAGCACGTTGCTCTGCGAGGTGGCCCACGTAACCGGCGCGAAATCGCGCAGCGGATGGTAGGTGAGCCCCTTGTACAGGTTGGTATTCACCGCGAGCCCCCCGACCGAGGCGACCAGAAGCGTGTATCCGTCGGGTGCCGACTTGGCGACGATTTCGGAAGCGACGCTGCCGGCCGCCCCCGCCCGATTATCGACGATGACCTGCTGGCCGAACACCGCGGAGAGCTTGGGAGAAATCGCGCGCGCCGTGATGTCGAGGCCGCCTCCTGGCGAGTTCGCCGCGATGAAGCGGATCGGCCGGGTGGGGAAGTTCGCCTCCTGCGCCGTGCTTGCCGGAGACGCAATCATCCCCGCGACGATCGCAACGAGCTGGAGCAACTCCCGCGACGGGAATCCGGCGCATGCGGACATCCGAATGGTTTCCTCTCGAACGTACGGTTACTATTCAGTCTTGGATCTTAGTGCCCTGGACACTAGCGCGGCGCATTTATTCGCGTCGCTGCAGAATAACAGATTTTCGCGATCGAATCGGAGGGAGGGAATGGCGATCAGTGCCGCGACACCCGGGTTTCGAAACGATTCCGTCCAAGTCGGAGCTGAAAAAGTGGGGCGAGGTGGTGAAGATAGCGGGCATCAGGCCTGAATGAGGCGGGCGCGCCGCACGACCTTCGGCCTATAGGCAGGCCGGGACCGGCGCCGCACAATACGTGGCACAAACATGGAGGACGAACCATGTTCCGGAAGGAGCGTTTCATCGAGGACTGCCGGGCGGCGCTCAGGGAGCGTGAAGCGCGCGCCGCGATCCAGGAGCTGGTTACGCGGGCCGTCAGCGATTCCGGTGAGATCGTGCGCGAGCTCGGCGAGCCGACGATCTCGGGCGTCAATGTCCTGCACAAGGCAGATGACCTGACGATACTCAACCTGTGCTGGGGACCCGGCATGTTCATCAGGCCCCACGACCATCGCATGTGGGCCGTGATCGGCATCTACGGCGGACGGGAGAACAACGTTTTCTACCGCCGGGGCGAGCACGGGCTGACGCAGCACGGCGCGCGGGAGCTGAACGCGAAGGACGTGGCGCCTCTTGGCGTCTCCATCATTCATGCCGTGACCAATCCGCTGGCGCAGATCACGGGCGCGATACACGTGTACGGCGGCGATTTCTTCGGTACGCCGCGCAGCGAGTGGGATCCGCACACTCTCCGGGAGCAGCCCTACGACGTCGCGCACACGATGCGGGCATTCGAGGAAGCGAACGTACAGCTCACCAAACTGCGTCCCAGATAAGGCGTCTCAGAAAGAGCGTCTCAGATAGTGCGTCCCAGATCGAGCGCGCAGGTAAAACGTTACAGCCACGCCTTGCCTGATCGTGGCTCGTCTCGAATAAATCGGGTCTGACCCGCACAAGTTACTGATGTTGCGAGGTTTGCCCTTCATATAGCGCTCTCAGGGGGTCTTGGAGGGCCATTTTTTCTGGCAGAATTGCCGTTCTAAGGAAGGAGTTGTTATGGCACGCCTCTTTTTTCTGATCCTGGCCCTCGCCTTCGGTTCGGCGGCCTATGGCGCGGGTCTGCCGTTCGCCACGGGCTCGCTCGACAAGGCGAAGGAGATCGCGCGGCAGGACACGTCCAGGCACGTCCTGATCTTCTATACGAGCCCGAACTGAAGTTCCTGCCGGTACATGACCGGCGAGCTCTCCGGCGGAGAGCTTCGGAAGCTGTATGCGAAGGATTTCGCGCTGTTCGAAGCCGAGGCGCCCGACAAGTACGCGAAGGAGCACGAGCTGCGCAAGCTGACCGGCAGGAGCTATACCCCGGTGTGGGTCTTTCTCGATTCGAGCGGGAAGAAAGTGCTGGAGAGCACGGGCTTCCGCAACCCACGCGAAGCGCGGGCGATCCACGCCTACGTCAGCGGGCGGCACTACCTGAAGACGGGCTATCAGGAGTTTCTTGCGGCTTTCCCCAAGGGCTGAGGGCGAACCGGCGCTTGGCTAGCTTGTATCCGTTAGAGACCCACTACCTTCTTCATCAGTGCTTGTACGTCCGTGCGCGTGGGCGTCGCGTCTCCGCACCAGACGACATACTGGTCGGGCCGCACGAGGATCAACCGCGCTTCGTAGCGGGCGCGCTCGTCCCTGAAGGTATCGCATATCGTTTTGAGCGGGATGCCTGACGCATTCGCAGCATGCTCGAAAGCGCGCACTGCCGCCTCGTCCGCATCGAGCGCAATGAGCGAAAAGCCGTCTCCCAGTTCCTCGAAAACATCCCGGCCGCTCGATAGCGGCCGCGGCGCCAGGTGATGCCCGGCCCGTGCCTTGAACATATGCGTGCCGTGGGCGCTGGATCTACCGCCGGGAGGGCCGGCGATCACCGGCGAGCCCTCGTAGTTCGGCTCGTAGCTCTGGACGCGCCCGGTGGCGTCGGTCTGCGCCTTCCACGCCCGCTCGAACTCCTCCCGGTCGCGCCGCGGATCGTAGCGCTCCAGGAATTCCCCGTCTCTGGCGATACGCTTCGCGATGAAGTCCTCGCCGACCTCCTTGAAGATCGGGCGCCGCTCTTCGCTGTACGAAGGCAGCAGCCCGCCGCCGCCCCACCCCTGCAAGGTCGCCGCGAGCTTCCAGCCGAGATTGGCGGCGTCCTCCAGGCCGTTGTTCAAGCCGAACCCGCCATAGGGCGGATGGCTGTGCGCCGCGTCCCCCGCGATGAAGACGCGCCCCACCTGGTAGCGCTCGGCGACGGCAACGCGCAGGTCCCAGAACCCGACGTGGTCGAAATCGCATGCAAATCTGAACCCGGCCGCTTCCTCCATCAATCCGCGAAAATCGAAGCCATTCCTGGCCGCGCTCGCCGGTGCCGGCGCGTGAAAGAAAAAACCTTCTCCGATGTCGATGCGCCCGAAGAACTGCCAGTAGCCCTTCAGCTCCGGCCGCATGACGCGATAGGTGGAGCGCCCCGGAAAGCGCTTGAGACCCTCGTGGAATTCGCGCGAGCGGAACACCACGAGGACCATGGACTGATCGAAATCGGTGCCGCCGCGCTCGATCCCGACCTGGCTGCGGACGAGCGAGTGGCCGCCGTCGCAGCCGACGAGATAGTCCGCTTCGAGGAGGGCATGTCCGGACCCGCCTTCCTCGACGATAGCGACGCGCACGCCTGCGTCGTCCTGCTCGACCGTTGTCGCCGTCCAGCCGAAACGGCTCGTCACGCCGGGGAGCGTGGCCATCTTGCGGCGCAGAACTTCTTCCACGCAGTACTGCGGCAACCGCTCGTTGTCCTGGAAGTAATAGGGACGAACGAGCTCTCTTCCCGGCGGCGCGTGCCAGTAGTCGCTCATGAGACTGCCGTAGGCGGTGAGCTCGCCTATCGGGTAGCCGGGGGGCATCAACCGGGCGGCCCGGATCTCGTCGACGACGCCCCAGAAATGAAAATGCTCCAGCGTGCGCTGGGTAAGATTCTGGCCCTTGGGTATCTGCTGCAGCCCGGTGCGGCTCTCCACGAGCGCGCACGACACACCCCGGAGACCCAGCTCCACGGCGAGCGCGACGCCTACCGGCCCGCCACCCACTATGACAACCTGATGCCGTCTTTCTTCACTCACGGGACTATTGTAATCGGATGGCGAACGAGTCAACATCGCCCGATCGCGTGAAGGAACGAGGAAAATCGATGCACCGCGTTTTCCTTTTTGTTCTCCTGCTCGCCGGCGTGGTCGCACCATCGGGCGTCACGCCCGCGCAAAGCTATCCGGCGAAGCCCATCCGCGTCATCGTCCCGGCCCAGGCGGGTGGCACCTGCGATACGCTGACGCGGCTCATCGGGCAGAAGGTGGCCGAGCGGCTCGGCCAGGGCATGATCGTGGACAATCGGCCGGGAGCAGGGGGAATACTCGGACTGGAGATCACCGCCAAGCTGCCGCCGGACGGCTACAACATCGCCTGCGGACAGGGCGGCAACCTCGTGATCGTGCCCCATACCTTCAAGAAGCTGCCCTACGATCCGCTCAAGGATTTCGCGCCGGTCGCGCTACTTGCGACGAACTATCTCGCATTGGTGATTCATCCGAGCGCGCCGTTCAAGTCGGTGAAGGAGCTGATCGCGTACGCCAAAGCCAACCCCGGGAAGCTGTCGTTCGCTTCGAACGGCGAGGGCGCTTTCATCCACCTGACGACCGAGCAGTTTCGCACCCAGGCGGGTTTCACCTACCTCCACGTGCCGTACAAGGGAATCGCGCAGTACACCACCGAGCTCCTGGGCGGGCGGGTGGACGCGGTGATAACCGCATTCACCGCGGTTTACCCGTACGTTCGCTCCGGCAAGCTGCGGGTGCTGGCGATCACCAAGCCCACGCGCGCCGCCAACTACCCGGACATTCCGACGATGGCGGAGACGCTTCCCGGCTTGTCCGCGGGCGGCTGGTTCGGGTTCATTGCCCCGGCCGCCACGCCGGGCGAGATCGTTTCTCTTCTCAACCGGGAAATCAATCGCGCCATGGGCCTGCCGGACGTGCGCGAAAAGATGATCGCGTACGGGCTCGACATCGCAACCGAGTCACCGGAATTCTTCGGCGAGACGATACGCACCGATTACGTCAAGTACGGCAGGATCGTCCGCGAAATCGGCCTGAAACCTCAATAACCGGACAGACCGACAGCACCACGATTTCCAGACAGTCAGGTCCCGGTCTTGATACGCGCTTCAACCCCCGCGACACAGGCACTGGCTACGCCCCAGGCACCCTTTTCCTCCCCGGGCATCTTGTCCCAGCCGCCTTTTTCAATGAGTTCGGTCCTCTGGTAGCCTTCCGTTCCCTGAAATTCCTTGATTTGCGTCTTCTGGTTCGGGCCGTTCATGAATTGGGCGACGCAGATCGCCGCGCGGCTCGTCAGGACCGCCTCGTCGCTCATCTTCTGGGTCGTGCTGGAGGTCGTCCAGCCGCCCCAGTTGAAGCCGATTATCATTGCGATACCTGCCCCGAGGACAAATCCCCAAACTCCACCGTTTACCCTCGCATACGTTTCTGGTGACATAGTCATACCTCTCAAGTTGTGACGGTGCGGGTAAGCCCGTTGCATTCAATGCCGATTCGACACAACCTGGGAATCGGGACCTGGGTTTCCGCACCGCACTGTCTGCTTTGCCCGGGATGCGGTCTGTGCGTTACCGAACATAGAATTGCCGGATGAGGTAGGCTCGATCCACTGCAACGATCTGAACCGGGAGATTCCAGCCATGAAAATCACCGATGTCACCGTGACGCTTTTCGCCTGGGATGATCTGCCGGCGCGCCAGTTCGGCAGGCACACCGGCAGAATGCCCGGCGGCCGGAGTGAGCTGGGATTGGTCACCATCCGCACCGACCAGGGCGTGGAAGGCCACTCGTTCCTCGGCTCGTCGAGCCGGGGCGCGAATTACGACGCGGCCTCGCTCATCCGGTTCCTGAAGCCCCTGCTGATCGGGCAGCACCCGCTCGATCGCGAACGGATCTACCAGCAGATGTGGGCCCGCAACCGCAATACCACGTTCCGCTGCATCGGCGCCGTGGACGTCGCGCTGTGGGATCTCGCGGGCAAGCTGGCGGGCCTGCCGATCCACCGCATGCTGGGGAGCTTCCGTGAGTCCATCCCCGCCTACGCGAGTTCGGCAGTGCTGCCCTCGCAAGAGGCCTATGCCGAGGAAGCGGTGCGCATCAAGGCGGCCGGCTTTCACGCCTACAAGATTCATCCGCCCGCGGTGTGGCAGCGGGACATCGAGATCTGCCGCCACGTGCGCAACGCGGTCGGCGGGGGCTACCGGCTGATGCTCGACAGCACGTGGTCTTATTCCTATCCCGAGGCGCTGCGCGTGGGCCGCGCGATCGAAGAGCTCGATTACTACTGGTACGAGGACCCGCTCGACGCCGACGACATCACCAACTACGTGAAGCTCAGGCAGAAGCTGGATATCCCCATCCTCGCGACCGAGTACTCACCCGGCGGATTCCAGGCGTACGCGCCGTGGCTCACCATGCAGGCCACCGACTTCCTGCGCGGCGACGTGGCGGTGAAAGGCGGCATTACCGCGCTCCTCAAGATCGCGCACCTCGCGGAGGCCTTCCACATGAACCTCGAAGTGCACCACGGCGGCAACTCGCTCAACAACGTCGCGAACGTTCACGTGATCATGGCGATCGCCAACACCGAATACTTCGAGGTGCTGCTGCCGGACGCCACGCAGAAGTACGGCCTTGCCGAGGACCTCGTCGTCGGTCCCGACGGTCACGTGCGGCCACCCGAAGGCCCGGGGCTCGGCGCGAAGATCGATTTCGAGCTGATCGAGCGGAAGAAGACTGCCGTGCTGGAATGACGTCAGGGGTCAGGGGTCAGGCGTCTCGTCACTGCGAAGCTCATCACTCCGGTTCAACCCCCGCCGCCTTCAGGACCTTCGCGATCTGCGGCGACTCTTCCCGGGCCGCCGCCATCACCTGCTCGGGGGTGGTATGCACGGGGTTGATGCCGAGCGTCCCATAGCGATCGAGCACGTCGGGCAGCTTCAGGATCTGCGCCAGGTCGGAATTGAGACGCGTGATGATGGCTGGTGGCGTGCCCTTTGGAGCTACAAGCGCCCACCAGGTCTGCGGGCTCGCGCGCCAGATGCCCGCCTCTACCATCGTCGGCACTTCAGGCAGCGCCGGCGAGCGCCCGTCGCTCGTCACGGCAAGCGCGCGCAGCTTGCCCGCCTTGATCTGCGGCACGGCGGGCGCCATGTCCGCAAACATCAGGTCGATCTGCCCGGCCACGAGATCCAGCACCGCGAGTATCCCGCCCTTGTACGGCACGTGGATGATCTTGATGCCGGCGGTGGCCTTCAGCATCTCTCCCACGTAGTGCGCGGGCGTGCCGCGCCCGCCCGAGCCGAAATTCAACTGGCCCGGCTTCGCCTTCGCCAAAGCGATCAGCTCCTTCGGGGTGCGCGCCGGCACCGACGGATGCACGACCAGCACCGGCCCGGACTTGGCGACGATGGAGACAGGTGCGAAATCATTCAGGGGATCGAAACCCAGCCGCTTGTAGAGGAACGGATTGACGACCAGGGCGGAGTTGTTGCTCAGGAGGAGCGTATAGCCGTCCGCCGGGGTCTTCGCCGCGATCTCGTGCCCGATGTTGCCGCCCGCGCCGGGGCGGTTCTCCACGACGACCTGCCGCCCGAGAGTGTCGCTCAGCTTCTGCGCGAGTATGCGGGAGAGGACATCGGACGTGCCGCCGGGCGGAAACGGCGCGATGAGGCGCACCGGTTTCGTCGGATACGAGGTTTGAGATGCCGCGGGCGCAGCGGCCATGATCAGGACCGCTGCCGCCAGCCCGACTCGCCAGTACCCACGTGCGTGCGTCATATTCCTTCCTCCCTCGTGGATGGCCGAAAGTTTAGCCCAAATCGGCGATCTCACGCATAATGGCCGCGCCCACGCCAGGAGGAAATGGAATGACGACAATCCGCTTAGTTCGCACGTTGCTCGCCGCGCTGGCGGCCGCAATAGTCCTCCTGCCCGGCGCGGCAATAGCGCAGCCGGTCGCCGGCAAGCAGATGCGGGTGATCCTCACCTACCCGCCCGGCGGCGCTTCCGACATCATGGGCCGCATCATCGCCCAGAAGCTCGGCGAAATCTGGAGCCAGTCCGTGCTGGTCGAGAATCGCGCGGGCGCGAACGGCGCGATCGGCATCGAGTACGCGGCGCGCCAGCCGGCCGACGGCACGTCGTTCGTGATCGGCAACCTTGCGCCGGTAGCGATCAATCCGCTCATCTCCAAGGTGCCCTACAACATGGCGCGCGATTTCCAGCCGGTTTCGCTGGTAGCGAGTGCCCCCACGATACTGGTCACTCACGTGAGTATCCCCGCGAAAAACCTCCAGGAGTTCGTGAAGCTGGCAAAAAGCCGCCCCGGCCAGGTCAACTGGGGCACGGCCGGGCCCGGCACCCTCGGCCATCTGGGCGGCGAGATGCTGAAGCGGCTCGCGAAGATCGACATGCTGCACGTGCCGTACAAGGGCGGCGTGCTCGCGATCCAGGACCTGCTGGCAGGCAACGTGCATCTCGTGTTCGCCGATCCGCAGCCGATCATTCCGCACATCCGCGCCGGCAAGGTGCGGCCGCTCGCCATCACCAGCGCCAAACGCTCGGCGGCTGTTCCCGACATTCCGACGTTCGCCGAGGCCGGGGTGCCCGGCTTCGTCGCGGAGAACTGGTGGGGCGTGTACGTGCCCGCTGCGACGCCGAAACCCCAGGTGGACCGCCTGCACGGAGACCTGGTCAAGACCATGGGCAATCCCGACCTGCGCGAGCGGTTCGCGGGCATGAGCGTCGAGCCGATGGCCACCACGCCGGACGCGCTGCGCGACTTCATGAATGCCGAGATCGACAGGTGGGGCAAGCTGATCCGCGAAGCCGGAATCCGCGTGGACTAGGTTCGTACAGGGCAATTGCAAACCGTTAGTATTGAGGGATGACAGAGTCGGCTCCATACACCGATATATCGCGCCTGATCGCGCCGCGCTCGGTCGCGCTCATCGGCGCGAGCGACCGGGGAGAGACCTTCGGCACGCGCGTTTTTCGCCAGTTGTGCAACTTCGGCTTCGCCGGCCCCATCTATCCCATCAATCCCCGCGCCACGGAGCTGAACGGCCGCAAGTGCTATCCGAACCTGGCGGCGCTGCCGGAGACGCCGGATCACGTCGGCATCATCGTCGCCACGGAGCGCGTGTTCGACGTGCTGGAGGAATGCGCGGCGCGCGGCGTGCCGTTCGCGACCGTGTACAGCGCCGGCTTCTCCGAGATGGGCACGCCTGAAGGACGCGAGCGCCAGGCGAAGCTCGTTCAATTCTCGCGCCGCACCGGCGTGCGCCTCATGGGCCCGAACTGCAACGGCGTCATCAACTACGTCGACGCTTTCGCCATGGCGTCCACCGCCGCCATTGCAGGACCGCGTCCTCCTGCCGGCGACATCGGCGTCGTCAGCCACAGCGGCGGATTCGGGCAGATCAGCGTTATGTGGCGCGCCATGGACATCGGGCTTCACATCAGCTACGAGGCGAGCGTCGGCAACGAGGCCGATCTCGACTCGCTCGATTTCGCCCGCTTCATGCTGCGCTCGGACGCGACGCGCGTGATCCTGATGGCGATCGAGGGGATCAAGGACGGGGCGAAGCTGCTCGCGCTCGCGCGCGAAGCGGCCGAGCGGGAAAAGCCGATCGTCGTGCTGAAACTGGGACGCACCGCGAGCGGCGTCCGGGCGGCGGCCTCGCACACGGGAACGATCGCGGGCGTGGACGACATCTACGACGCAGCCTTCCGCCAGTTCGGAATGATCCGCGTGCACGAGGCGAACGAGCTCTACGAGACCGCGGTCCTGCTGCGCACCGGGCGCTGGCCCAAGGGGCGGCGAGCCGCCTCGGCAGCGGCGACCGGAGGTAATATCGTTCAGCTCGCCGACGTCGGCGACACGCTGGGTATCGAGTGGCCCGAGTATTCCCCCGAAACCCAGGCAAAGCTCGCGGAGTTCATGCCGGGCTACGGCAAGGTCTCGAACCCGACCGACATGACCTCGCTCGCGACGGGCGAGCCGGAAAAATTCCGCGCGGCGCTGAATGCCATCGCCGCGGATCCGGTCATCGATGCCGTCACGCCGATATTCGCCTTTCTTTCCCGCAAAGACATCGAGCACGGCGCCGCCTTCGTGCGCGAGTGCGTCAAGCCGGCCGCCATGCTGTGGATCGGCGGCTGCTACGACGACCGGGCGTTCGGCCCGAAGGACCTGGTCGCGGCGGGCGTCCCGGTCTACCGCAACGCCCTGCCCTGCCTGCGTGCGGTCCGTGCCGCCGCGGATTTCGGCGCGTTCGTTGCGCGACGCCGGGCCGGCAGCGACGTCCCCGTCCGTCCTGCGGACGCCGATGCTGACGGCGCTCGGCGAGCGCTGGAGACGCTCCCGCGCAAGCTGACGGAGCGCGAGGCGAAGCAGGTGCTTTCCGCGTATGGGTTCCCGGTTACCCGGGAGCGTCTCGCCCGTAGCGCCGACGAAGCCGTGGCGCAGGCGCGGAACCTGGAAGGCCGGGTGGCTCTCAAGATCGACTCCCCGGATATCCAGCACAAGACGGAGGCGGGCGCGATACGGCTTGGGCTTCAGGGCGATGACGCGGTCCGGCAGGGGTATATCGACGTGGTCGCCGCGGCGCAGCGCCACTCGCCCGAGGCGAAGTTGAACGGCGTACTGGTGCAGGAAATGGCGTCCTCCGGCACCGAGATGATGCTCGGCATCGTGCGCGACCCGGTATTCGGTCCGGTCGTCGCCGCCGGCCTGGGCGGAATCCACGTCGAGGTGCTGCGCGACATCGCGTACCGGATCGCGCCGGTCACGCCGGACGAAGCAGGAAAGATGCTGCGCGAGCTGCGCGGCTACAAGGTGCTTGAAGGCGTGCGCGGCGCGAAGCCGGCCGACATGGACGCGCTCGTAGCGGCCATCGTGCGGCTGTCCTGGCTCGCGCACGATCTTGCCGGAGAGATCGACGAGCTGGACGTCAATCCGCTACTGGTCTTCGAGCGGGGAGCAGGCGTGAAGGCAGTCGATGCCCTCCTCGTCCGTCGATAGCTGTCACAGCCTTAGCCACGGAAACACACGGACACACACGGACGAACAGCGTATTGCTTGCCCACGCTAGATCCCTCCGCGAAGCAGCATTTAGAGAATTGTCCGTGCCCTTCCGTGTGATTCCGTGGCCGAATGCTCTTGAACTCAGGAGACCTTCTTGTAACCCTTCACGTCCGCAAACGGTGGCTTGCGGTCGGCCTGCAGATCGACTTCCGCGCTGTTGAGGCAGATCTGCAGCATCGTGAAATAGCCGATCGACCCGATCAGGTCCACGAGCGTCTTCTCGCCGAAGATCGCCCGCGCCTCGTCGAAGGTCTTCTGGCTCACGAAGTGGTTTTCGAGCATTTCCATCGCGAAGTTGTAGTAGACCCGCTCGTCGTCGGCCTTGAAGCTGGGCTTCTTCCCGGCGGCCAGGTCCCGCACGACGTCCTCGGGTATGCCGGCGGCGATGGCCTTGTCGACGTGCGCGTTCCAGGAAAACTGCGCGTCCCAGTAGCGGGCGGTGACCAGGATGCCGAACTCGCGGAGCTTGACCGGCAGCCCGCAGTCGAAGCGCATGTAGTTGCTGATGGCCGATGCCTTTTCGAACAGCTCCGGGCTGTATATCCAGACGTTATAAGGACCCCCGATGCTATCGCGCCTGGCGGTGTGCTTGTCCGCGACCTCTTTCTGTCGCGGCGTGTATTTTTCATAGGGAAGCTTCGGAAGGCGCATGTCGTTCTCCTGGTGTGAAAGATTGTTCCGGTTCAAACCGCCGCGGCTACCGCGTCGCCCATCTGCGTCGTGCCCGCCTTGCCGCCAAGGTCAGGCGTGAGGTGCTTCGCCTCCGCGATCACCCGGTCGACCGCCGCATCGATCAGCTTAGCCGCCTGCGTCGCCTTCGGCTCGTTGTGCTTGCGTCCCAGCCACTCGAAGAGCATCTGGCCGGACATGATGAGGGCGTAGGGATTGGCGATGTTCTTCCCGGCGATGTCGGGCGCCGAGCCGTGGGTCGCCTGCGACATCGCTAGGCGCTCGCCCACGCAAAGTCCGGGCGCAAGCCCGAGCCCGCCGACGACGCCCGCCCCCTCGTCGGTGAGGATGTCGCCGAACTGGTTGGTGGTGACCACCACGTCGAACTGCTGGGGATTCATCACGAGCTTCATCGCGAAGCCGTCAACCAGCACCTCGTTCAGCGTGACGTCCGGGTAGTCCTTCACGAGCTTCCGGCACTCTTCGGCGAACATGCCGCACGCGAGCCGGTACACCGGCTCCTTGTGCACCGAGGTGACCGTCCGGCGCGGGCGCGTGCGCGCGATCTCGAAAGCTTCGCGCGCGACGCGGCTCGAGCCCTTGCGGGTGATGACACGCGCGGCAATGGTGATGTCGTCGTTCGGGCGGAATTCGCCGGCACCCGCAACTACCGTGTCCGAGGACTGCATGCCTTCCGTGACCTCGCGCAGGAACACGATGTCCACGTTCTTGTGCACCGACGGGATGTTCGGATAGGACTTGACCGGCTTGATGCTGGCGTAGAGGTCGAGGCGCTTTCTGAGCGGCGGCATGATCCAGGTCGGGTCGTTGCGCGGATACGAGCCGTGGCCTATGGGTCCGCACAGAAAGCCGTCCGTCTTCTCCAGTGCCTCGACGGTCGGCTGCGGCATCGTGTGCCCGTGCAGCTCGTGGCCCCGGCGTCCGATCGGGTGCTCGCTCCACTCAACATCCAGCCCCGTCTTTTTCGCCGCGGCCTTCATCACCTTGACGGCTTCCGGCACCACCTCCAGGCCAATGTCGTCGCCAAGCAATACCCCTATCTTCAACATATCGATTCCGCCAGATTCCAGTAATACATTCTCGGAAAATTGAGCGTCGCGTACGTCAACCGAAATGCGCCGTGGCTCCAAGTATTTCTCGAGCGAGACAGTTGAACTCGGTAAAGGGAGCGCTGCTTTTGCGCCCCGCTGTTTGATCGGGGGATGCTCAAGTGGTATCGAATGGAAAAAGCTTCCCTTACAGCATTCCTAGTCCCCTCGGATTCCCGCCTCCTTGATGACCTTGCCGATCCTGACGATCTCGGATTTCATCGTGGCGGCCAGCAATTGAGGCGTGCTGCCGACGGGCTCCATCCCGTTCGCAATGAACTTCTCCTGCACCTCCGTCCTGCCGAGCACGCGCACGATCTCCTCGTTCAGGCGCTTCACGATCGCGGCCGGGACCTTGACGGGCGCGAAGACGCCGTAAATCTGTATCGATTCGTAACCAGGCAGGCCGGACGCCGCGATCGTCGGCAGGCCGGGCGCGAGCGGGGAAGGCTCCGGGCTCGTCACAGCCAGCGCCCGGAGCCTGCCCGATTTGAGGTGCGGCGTCACCGAGCCCGCAGTGGTGATCATCACGTGCACCTCGCCACCGAGCATCGCATTCAAGGCCGGCCCGTTGCCCTTGAACGTCACGCGCACGATGTTGACGCCCGTCATGGACTTGAAGAGCTCCACCGCGAGATGCGTCGAGGACCCGTTGCCGCCGGAACCGTAGTTCAACTCCCCCGGGCGCCCCTTCGCGTAGGCGATCAGCTCCTGGACGGACTTCACGGGCAGCGAAGGATGCACGACGAGCGTGTTGCTGGACTTCGCGGCCCAGGTAATCGGCGCAAAATCCCGGACCGCGTCGAACGGCGCGTTCCTGTGCAGCAGCGGAATGATCCAGACGTTGTTGGCATAGAGGAGCAGCGTGTGCCCGTCGGGCGGCGCCTTGGCGACGATATCCGCCGCGATGACTCCGCCCGCGCCGCCGCGGTTGTCCACGATCATGGGCTGGCCGAGGCCGCCCCCGATCGCCTGCACGATGACGCGCGCCGAAAAATCGTTGCCGCCTCCCGGCTCCGCTGTCACGACGCGTATCGGCCTGCGCGGATAGTCCTGGCCGGACGCTGGCGCCGCCGCGGCGATAAGGGCGCATGAAAGAAGGCTCGCAACAGCGCGTGCGGATCTCATTTTGACTTTAACAGGAGTATGTGCAACGCATTAGTATCATACAGGTCAGGGCAAAGGAGACTCCAGAGGCACGGGGGCGCCGCCTCCGCTAGAATAGCTCCAGGACATTCAGCGGATTACTCTCGATGCCCGTATCAGACCTCACCGACGCCGACATCGACGCCGTGTACGCGACGATTTCTCCCACTCACGGCATCGACACTCTGAAGGAAAATCGCCGCGCGCAACTCGCCGCGCAGGAGAGCGCAGGCAAGATCTCGGTCGAGGTGGTGTTCGGCGAGATCTTCATCACCAGCCCCGGCGGGCGCATGCTGCGCATCAAGAAACCGTAGCGGTCACACCGCCGCGGCGACCGCGTCGCCCATGCTGTTATTTCGCGGCGATCCGCGCCGCGCGCCCGGTCAGGCGGATGATGTGCAGCCCGGTGCCCGCCCGGTCGGCGCTGTAGATCAGGCCGCGATCGTCGACCTCGACGTTGTTGGTCTGGATCACCTTGATGCACGCCGGGGTGATCTTCGGATCGCCGTCGGGGTGGCTCACGCCGTCCGAGCAGAAAGCCATCGTGTTCTTGTTCGGCGCCGGGATGAAATAAGCGACCTCCTCGACGGCGAACGGGTTGCGTATATCGAAGATGCGGGTGCCCGCGTTGAACCACGAGAAGATCGCGAGCTTCCCGTAGTAGGGCGGATAGAACGACTCGTGGCTCGCGTGATTGCCGAACCGTCCGCCCCGGCCGCAGAAATCTCCGGGGTTTTCGGGGACGGTGAACGTCGCGAGGGGCCACGGGGTCGGCTCGTTCGTGATGTCGAGCAGGAAGCCGAAGTGCGGCGCGGGACGGTTATTGTTGGGCCCCGGCCGGCAGTGCTCTCCGCGTCCCTGCTCCGAAGCGACGATCATGAGATCCCGGGTCTTCAGCACCGTGTGTCCCTGGAACCCGGGCATGGGAACGTTGTATAGCGGCAGCGTGGTATGGGCGCCCTGGTCCGGCGACATCACGATGTGTCCAACCTGGGGCGCAAGCATTTCCTCCGGCGTCGGCCTCAGGGGGTTGGTGAATTCGGTCAGGAGCTTGTTTCGGTCGAGGATCTGGATGACGCCGTTCGCCCCCGTGCCGTAGGCCGCGTAGACGCGGTTTTTAGTGACCCCGGCCGAGATCGGTCCATGAATGTTGACACCCTGGCGCGTGCCGATGAACGACTTCGCGTCCGGCTGCTGGCCGGAGAGCCCGAAGTCGCGGATGTAGACCGGCTTCGCGGGATCGCTCAGATCGAAGATCTTCATGTGATTGCCCCGCCAGCCTTCGGCTTTGTTGTTCCCGACGAGATAGGCAATCCCCGTATCACATTCCCACCAGCTCTTGTGCGTTCCGGTAAGACCGTCGACCACGGTAGTAAGATGAGTCGGGCGCGTCCCGTCCGTGACGTCGTATATCTCGTGCGCCGTCGAGCCGACCGCCCGCAGCAGGTACCACTTTCCTTTCTCCCCTTTCGGCAGCGCGCTGCCGCTGCACACGCGCACCATCTGCGCGCCGCCGGACTCGTCGCTGCCCTCCGCCGGGCCCGGAATATGAGCGAGATACTTCGGTTTCGCCGCATTGGTGACGTCGACTATCGACGTCCCGTTGCCTTCGACGGCGCCGGTGAGCGGATTCGGCCTCTTGCCGGTGTGGTGCCCGACGTAGGCGATATGGCGCCCGTCCTGGCTGATGATGAGCGGCTGATACGCCGAGCGTCCCTGGAGATCGCTGTGGCCGACGAGCGCAGTGTTCCAGGTGGATTGCTGCCTGGCGGGTTTCGGCGCCGGCTGCCGCACCGGCGGGCTGCCGTTCAACGTGATCGCCGGGATCGCCGACGTGTTTGGCGGATGATTTTGAGCCGCGGTGGGCGAGCCCGCCCCTGCGGCGACGGCAAGCGCGCAGATGAAAAACGGTGCTTTCATGTCTCCCCCATTGATCGTTACGAACCGGATGACACATCCGGACTCGCTCGACGCTCCCCCTACACCATCGCCGCGACCGCGTCGCCCATCTCGCTCGTGCTCGCCTTGCCGCCCAGGTCGCCGGTCAGGTGCTTCGCTTCCGCGATCACCTTGTCCATTGCCGCGTCGATGCATTTTGCCGCCTGCGTCGCTTGCGGCTCGTCGCGCTTGCGGCCCAGCCACTCGAACAGCATCTTGCCCGACATGATCATGGCGTACGGGTTCGCAATGTTCCGTCCCGCGATGTCGGGCGCAGAGCCGTGGGTCGCCTGGGCCATGGCCTGCGTCTCGCCCACCACGAGCCCCGGCGCGAGCCCGAGCCCGCCGACGAGTCCCGCCCCCTCGTCTGTCACGATGTCGCCGAACTGATTGGTCGTCACCACCACGTCGTACTGCTGCGGCTTCATCACGAGCTTGAGCGCGAAGCCGTCGATCAGCACCTCGTTGAACTCGACGTCCGGGTAATCCGCCGCCACCTTGCGGCACTCGCGTGCGAACATGCCGCACACCAGCCGGTAGACCGGCTCCTTGTGCAGCGCAGTCACCATCTTGCGCTTCCGGGTGCGCGCGATCTCGAACGCCTCTCGCGCCACGCGGCTCGCGCCCTTGCGGGTCACGACGCGCATGCCGATCGCGATATCCTCGTTGGGCTGGAACTCGCCGCTGCCCGCTACTACCACGCCGCCCGACATCATGCCCTCGGTCGTCTCGCGCAGGAACACGATATCCACGTCCTTGTGTATGGACGGAATATTGGGATAGGACTTCACCGGCTTCACGTTGGCGAACAGCTCGAAGCGCTTGCGTATCGGCGGCATCACCCACGTTGGGTCGTTGCGGGGGTAGGCGTTGTGCCCTATGGGGCCGCAAATCCAGCCGTCCGTTTTTCCGAGAGCCTCCACGGTGACCTGGGGCAGCGTATGGCCGTGCAGCTCGTGTCCGTGCTTGCCGATGGGCAGCTCCTGCCACTCCACCGCGAGCCCGGTCTTCGCGACCGCGGCCTTCATCACCTTCACCGCCTCCGGCACGACCTCCAGCCCGATGTCGTCGCCCAGCAATACTCCGATTTTCAACATGTACACTCCGTAAAATGCGAGCCAGATAAAGCGGTGCAGATAGAGCGGTTCAGATGAAGCGGTCCGGACAAAGACGAAAGCGCCGTACCTGGCCCGCCGCACCTGAACCGCAGTACCCGGATCGCCTTATCCGCATCGCCGTAGAATTGTTGGAATCATACACGGGCAGCGCGAGGAGATTCCAAACTATGGCGCTCGGAACGATGGGGAGGCTGCTGGGAACGGCCGCGCTCGCGGCAGTGGCGGCCGCGGCATGGGGACAGGCGGCGTGGCGTCCCGAAAAGGCGGTGGAAATGGTCATCACGACGGCGCCCGGCGGCAGCAACGACCAGGTCGCCCGCCTCATCCAGAAGATCTGGCAGGACGAGAAGCTGGTGACGGCGCCCGTGCTGATCGTGAACAAGCCCGGCGGGAACCAGACCGTGGCGGTGGCCTACCTCCAGCAGCACGCCGGCAACGCGCACCATCTGCTGATGGCGAATCCGACGGTCGTCACCAACTATCTGGCGGGCATCACGCCGTTGAGCCCGGCCGAGTTGACGCCGATCGCTCTGCTTCTCGTCGAGCATACCGCGATCTCGGTGCGCGCCGACTCTCCGATCAGGAACCTCCAGGACCTCGCGGCGCGGCTCAAGGCAGACCCCGATTCCATGGCGCTCGGCATCGTCGCCCGAGGCGGGGTAAATCACCTCGCCGTGTCGCTCGCCGTAAAGGCGTCGGGCGTGGACGCGCGCAAGCTGAAGGCGGTGGTATTCAAGACCAATGCCGAATCCATGATCGCGCTGGTCGGCGGGCACATACAGTTCGTAGCGTCCTCGGTGACTACCGCGATGACCCAGGCAAAATCGGGCAACGCGCGCGTTGTCGCGATCGCGTCATCGCAGCGCATGGGCGGCCAGCTTGCGGGCGTGCCCACGTTCCGGGAGCAAGGGATCGACTCCTGGGTGTCCAACTGGCGCGGGATCATGGGCCCGAAGAGCATGACGCCGGCGCAGGTCGCGTTCTGGGAAGAAGCGCTGGCGAGGGTCGCCGCGACCGAAGAGTGGAAAAAAGAGGTCGAAGCGCGCGATTGGGGCGGCCAGTTCATGCGCAGCCGGGAATTCGCGAAGTACCTCGACGGCGAGCAAGCCGCCGCGCGCTCCATCATGACGGAGCTGGGACTGGCGAAGCAGTAGATGAAGTGGAGAGCAACTGGCCGGGTCCTGTCGGCATGTCCGGCGCCTGCAAGACATTTCCCTCCTGCAAATAGGAGGGGTGGCGCGTGTAGCTCGCCGGGGTGGTCAGGTTAGCGGAACGAAACCGCGCTCGCCGAGCAGCTGGCCGGGTCCTGTCGGCATGTCCGGCCTCTGGATCCGGTTTTCGATATGCATTACAGCCTCCGCACCGAGAAGCACTACTTCGCGGCCCGGGACAACGCGCTGCTCGCCTCGGGCGCTCGAACCGCGGATTTACACGCGCAAATTCCTCCTGGCAGGGAGGCACGGCAAATTCCGTGCCAGCCATCAAGGTTTCCGGTTTGCTGCCGCTAACAATCTCCATACTGCGTCAATTGCAAGGATCGGTCTTACATGGAACCCGCTACGTCGGCAGTCGCACCCCAACCCGCCGACCCCGCCGGGTCCACGGTGCCCAATCCGGCCATCAGCCAGCTGGCGGCGATGCTGCAAAGCGCCGGCCACATCGACGCGGTCGGCCTGCGGCGCGCCATGCGCGTGCGCGAGAAGCTCGAAACGCCGCAGCCGCTCGTCAAGACGTTGGAAGAGCTGGGCATGGTGGATCGGGCGACCGTCCTTGCCACCGTGCGCGCCAATCGCGCGAGCATGCGCCTGGGAGATCTGCTGGTCGAGCTCGGCCACATCCGCGAGTCGGATCTGAAGAAGGCGCTTGCCGCACAGTCGCAGGACAAGGAGCGCCGCAAGCTCGGAGAGATCCTGGTCGAGACGTACCTCATCTCCGAGCAGCGCCTCGCCGAGATCCTCGCCGATCTGCTCGGCTTCCCCTATGTCGAGCCGCGCATCGGCGACATCGAGCCGAAGCTGATGCCCAAGATCGCTCCGAAGTGGTGCAACCAGCACTGCTTCGTACCGTTGTCATATGCCGACAACAAGGTCGTGGTCGCGTTCTACGATCCGCTCGACATGGCGAGCCGCACGGCCGCCCAGCAGATGCTGGCGTCCGAGGTCGAGCCTGCCATCGCCCGAAAATCGCTCATCCAAGAAACCATCGAAGCGATCGAGCGCGGCGGCCGGCTCAACACGGGCGCCTCCGACGACAACACGGCCATCGCGATCGTGGACTCACTAATCCGCGATGCCGCGAAGATGGGCGCAAGCGACATCCATATCGAGCCGATGCGCACGCACACGCGCGTGCGTTACCGGATCGACGGCGCGATGACGCAGCATCGCGAGATCTCCCCCGATCTCGCTCCGGCCGTGATCAGCCGGATCAAGGTGCTCGGCAAGGCCGACATCGCGGAGAAGCGCCGTCATCAGGACGGGCGCATGCTGTTCGAGGACTCGGATTCCGGAAAGTCGTTCGATCTGCGCATGTCGAGCTACATCACCATCCACGGCGAAAAGATCGTGCTGCGCCTGCTCGACCGGCGCGCCGAGCTCATCAACATCCGCGAGATCGGCATGGCGCCGCGCATGATGGAGCTCTTCTGCGAGGCCGCGCTGGACGTCCCCACCGGGGTCGTGCTCGTGACCGGCCCGACCGGCTCCGGAAAGACGACCACGTTGTACAGCTGCGTGGATTATCTCAATACGCCGGAGGTGAGCATCATCACCGCGGAAGACCCTGTCGAGTATGTCATCGAGGACATCGGCCAGTGCTCGATCAACCCCAAGATCAATCTGACGTACGAGGAAACGCTGCGCCACATCGTGCGCCAGGATCCGGACATCATCGTGCTGGGCGAAGTGCGCGACAAGTTCTCCGCGGACGTGGCCATTCAGGCCGCGTTGACCGGTCACAAGGTGCTGACCACGTTCCACACCGAAGACAGCATCGGCGGCCTGCTGCGCCTGCTCAACATGAACATCGAGGCGTTCCTGATCTCCTCGACGGTCGTGTCGGTGGTCGCGCAGCGTCTGTTGCGCAGAGTGTGCGCGCGTTGCACCGAGCCCTATGTGCCGACGCCCACGGAGCTGCGGCGCCTCGGCTATACGCCCGCGGACGTCATGGGCGCTCACTTCGCCCTGGGTCGGGGCTGTCCGGAATGCCGCTTTACCGGCTATCGCGGGCGGGTCTGCGTGTTCGAGCTGCTGGTCCTGAACGAGATCGTCAAGGAGGCCATCGTCGCGCGCAAGACGTCGTACGAGATCCGTCGCTTGAGCACGGAGACCTCTGGTCTGGTGACGCTGGTCGAAGACGGCGTGCACAAGGCCGCCAACGGGCACACGTCGTTGAATGAAGTGTTACGCGGCCTGCCGCGCGTCGCAAAGCCGCGCGGACTGCGCGAGATCCGGCGCATCCTGGGAGACTAAAAACATGAGTGAGCCAACCAGCCTGATGCAGGCCGTCGAACAGGCGCTCGCCTCCGGCTCCGTGCAGATACCGGTGTACTCGAGCACCGTCAGCCGCCTGCAAGCGGCAGTGGAAAACAAGGACGCGGATGCCAGGCAGATCGAGGTGGTGCTCGGTCAGGACCCGGCGCTCGCCGCACAAGTGCTGCGCGTGGCGAACTCGCCGTTCTACGGCGGATTGAGCAAGATCAGCACCATCGGCGGCGCGGCGCAGCGGCTCGGGTTGCGGCAGGTCGTGAACATCGCCGTGCTGACCGCCCAGCGCGCCGCGCACGCGACATCCGATCCCCTGTTCAAATCGCTGATGCAGCGCCTGTGGCAGCACTCGGTCGGCTGTGCGATCGGCGCCAAGTGGATCGCGGAGCACGCCAGCTGCAAGGAGTTCGCGAACGAGGCTTTCATTGCGGGGCTGCTGCACGATGTCGGCTCGCTCATGCTGCTGCGCGTGCTGGAGAGCGTGCGCGCCAGGCAGTCCGGACGGCCGATGCCAGAATCGCTCATCCTGGAAGTGATCACGGCGCTGCACACCGATCAGGGCGCCAACCTCATTCGACTTTGGGCGCTGCCGGACAGCTATGCCGAGGTCGCCGCCAGCCATCATGCCGCCGACATGGATGCGACCGACACGGTCAGCATGCTGGTGCGGCTGGCCGACTACGCGTGCCACAAGATCGGCATGTCGCTCACGCCGGATCCAACCATCCGCCTCAGCACGCTGCCCGAATGCAATGTGCTGAGAGTGAAAGAGATCGAGCTCGCGGAACTGGAGATCGCGATCGAGGACGGCGTCAGCGCGCTGGCCTAGGATAGGAACCCCGGTTACAGGCCGCGAATCGCCCCAATTCTATTTGCTCGCCTCGTCGCTCAGCTTGAGTTTCGCGATAACGCGGGAGAGCTTCTCCACTTCCGCTGCCAGAAACGCACGGAACTCGTCGGGCTGGCTGCCCACGGTCCTGGACCCCATCTCGCTGAAACGCTTGCTCACTTCCGGCGTGTTCAATGCCGCGACAACGGCGGCATGGATCGCGGCAACGATGTCCTTCGGTGTCCTGGCTGGCACCAGCAAGCCGTTCCAGAGGCTGAACTCGTAGTTGGGGTAACCCGACTCCGCGACAGTCGGCACGTCGGCGGCGAGCGGCGTCCGCGTCTTTGACGTGACCCCCAGCGGGCGCAGCCGTCCCGTGCGCATGTGGGGCAGAGCGACGACGAGCGGGGAGAAATAGACCGCCGTCTCTCCGGAGACAATCGAGAGAAGGGACTCCCCGCCTCCCTTGTACGACACGTGCCGCAGGTTGACGCCCGCGTCGGCCTTGAAGATCTCGGTGGCGAGAAAGGTTACCGTGCCGAGGCCCGCCGACGCGTAGTCGAGCGCGCCCGGTTTCGCTTTCGCGAGACGCACCAGCTCAGCCATCGACTTTACCGGCACCGACGGGTGCACGACGACCATGTGCGGCGACGAGTCCACCTGGGTCACGGCCATGAAATCGCGCAGGAGATCGTACGGCAGGTTCTTGAACATCGAGACGTTGGCCGCCTGCGCGTTGTTGATCATGAGCCACGTGTAACCGTCGGGGGCCGACTTCGCGGCGAGCTCCGAGCCGATATTGCCGCTCGCGCCGGCGCGGTTGTCGACGATGACCCTCTGGCCCAGGATCGACGGCAACGCATTGGCGACGAGCCGCGTAACCGTATCGGCACCGCCGCCTGCCGAGCTCGGCACGATCCAGCGCACGACTTTAGCAGGATAGGCTTGTGCACATCCCGTTCCGGCATGAAGCGAGAGCGCGGCCGCAAGAATGGCCGCGATGCAGGACCGGACACTCACTTCATGCGACTCCCGGTTGCGCGAGATCACGCCGCGTCGTGCGATGCGATGACGACGACCGCAGGTTTTCCCGAGCGGTTGTTCCAGGCGTGCTGCGTGCCGCGCTGGATGACGATCTCGCCGGCCTTGAGCGTCACCTCCCCGGTATCGAGCACGAGCACGATCTCGCCTTCCGTCACCATGCAGAGATCCAGCGTGCGGGTCCTCTGCATGTACGGATGCGGCGCCTGCGCCGACCAGGAACACGCGCCAGGCGCCCCCACCGCTTGAAAGTACGCCCTGACCTCGCGCTCACCGGCCTTCCCTTCCCACGCGGCATCGGGCGGAAACGTGAAGACGTTCAACACCGAGCCTCTGGAGGGCGGCAGCAGCACCTCGGGCAGGTGCAGCGTCTCGTAGACGATTTTCGCCGGGGAGCCGTCCACGACCCACATACGCTGCAGCGCGAAGCCGGGCCGCGCGGGATCGACGCGCACATCGGGCGACGGCCCATCGCCCACGAGGTTCGACTTTCCGGCTTCGCGATCGATGGCGACCACGCGCCGCTGCGGCTTCACTCCCGGCGGGAGCTGCCGGTTCTCCGGCGCGCGCATCGGCTTGTCGTTGCCCTGCGCGGTGCCGGCGGGACCGTCGACGAATTCCGCGTCGAACATATCGAACGCCATCAGGCAGCCCGTCTTCGAGCTGTCCCACAGGTGCCAGGCGCCGACGTCTATCACCACGTCACCGGGCTTCAACGTGAGCGTATGGTCGTCGAGCTCCATGACCCGCTCGCCGGAGAGCAGGATCCCGTAGTCGACCGACCGGGTCTTGTGCATGTACGAGCGGTTGTACTGGTTGCCGCCGCCGCGGTCCCAGGTGCGCCCGTGCGATGCCGGCGCTTTGTACGGATCGTTCGGGGGCGACTCCGCGGTTTTCGCGAGCCAATGCACTACCCGCAGATGCCCGCCGCCCACCGGGCACGGAAATTCGTCGTCCCACGTTCCCGCATCCTCGGCGCCATCGAGCCGCGGCGGCGTCTCCCGCCACACCCAGAAGTCGGTATGGCCGCGCCCGGTTACCTTCCCACCCGCTCCCGGGAGCTGCGTCTCGTGCGCGCCGGGTGAAGGTCCGTCCCATACCACCTTCGATCTGCCCCTCTCGTCGTTGCCGGTCACCACGCGCCGGATCGGTGTCAAAGCCATGGGCTGCCTCCTTTCTGTGCGTCAGTCTCTTGCGATGATGCTGCCGCGGTCGATGGCGACGATGCGATCGGCCAGCCGCCTGGAGTGCTGCAGGTTGCACTCGGAAAGGAGCACGGACATGCCCTCCTGCTTCAGGCCGGCGATCACCTCTGCGAGGCGCTGCGCCAGCGCCGGCGCGACACCTTCGAACGGCTCGTCGAGCAGCAGGAGTCGCGTCCCGCAGATGAGCGCGCGCCCCAGCGCCGCGAGCTTCTGCTGCCCTCCCGACAGCTGCAGTCCCCTATGGGTCGCGAACCTGCGGGCTTCGGGGATCAGGGTGTAGACCTTTTCGAGCCGCGCCGCGCTGTCGGGCAGGCGCGCGGCCCACGCGGGAACGAGCATGTTCTCCTCGACCGTGAGTTCCGGAACCAGCCGGCGGTCCTCGGGCATGTAGCCGATTCCGAGCCGCGTCCGGCCGTGCGTCGGTGTCTTCAACAGGTCGGTGCCGTCGAAGGCCAGGCTGCCGCTCGAGACGGGAAGTAGCCCCATCACGCTCTTCATCAGCGTGGTCTTGCCTGCGCCGTTGCGCCCGACGAGACCGGTCATGCTGCCAGTGGGCACCTCGAGCGAGACATCGCGCAGGATCTGCACCGACTGGATCGCGACGTTGAGGGTTTCGAGCCTAAGCACCGGGGCGCCGCTCCTCTCTCGCGCCGCGGCCGGCCTCGCCGCCGACCACGTAGCGCCTCACGTCCGGGTCGCCGAGCGCGACTTCGGGCGGCGCATCGGCGATGATGCGCCCATCGTAGAACGCCAGCACGCGCTGGGCGAAGCGGCTTACGACCTCCATGTCGTGCTCGACGAAAATGACCGTGGCGCCCTCCTTCCGCGCCGCTGTCATGACCGTCTCCATGATGCCGAACTTTTCTTCGGCCGAGACGCCGCTGGTGGGCTCGTCGAGGAGAAGGATGCGCGGCCGCGCGGCCAGGGTGAGCGCGATGTCGAGGAGCTTGCGCACGCCCCCGGGAAGCGCCTGCGTGTTCCTGTTGCGATATTCGGCAAGGCCGAAGCTCTCCAGAATCCGCTCCGCAACCTCTTCGGCCGGCGCATCGTGGCCGGGCACGTTCGGGCGGGCGCGCGACAGGAAGCTGCCCCTGCCGGCGTTGTGCAGCACGATGCCGAGAGCGATCAGCATGTTCTGGCGCACGTCGAGCGAGGCATAGAGCTGCGGGACCTGGAACGAGCGCAGTATCCCGAGCCGCGTGATGTCCCGCGGCGCGTGCGCGGTGATGTCCTGCCCGTCGTAGTGGATGCTGCCCGAATCCGGCTTGACGTAGCCCGTGACCATGTTGATGAAGGTCGTCTTGCCCGCGCCGTTGGTGCCGATCAGCCCGACGACCGAATCCGCGTGGACGGCGACGTTGACATCGACGGCCGCCGTGACCGCGCCAAAGCTCTTGTTCAGGGACCGGGCGTCGAGTATGACCGCCATGTCAGCCGGCCTTCCCTCGCGCGAAGAGCGACCACAACCCGCCCGGAAGGAACACGATCACGAGCAGCAACGCCGCGCCCAGGCTCATCTGCCAAGTGTGCGGCGACACGTCGTAGGCGATCGTGTGGATCGCGCTGAAGAGCAGCGCTCCGAGGAAAGGTGCGAGCACGCTGCCGGTTCCGGCGAGGATGGTGACGAAGACGAACTCGCCGGAGGTCGTCCAATAGCCCATTTCCGGATCGATGTGCCCGACCGTGGTCGCCGCGAGCGCACCGCCCGCGCCCGCGAGCGTGGCGGCGATCACGTACTTGACGTGGATCGTGTAACGCACTGAGGCGCCCATGTACTCGACCCGGATCTCGTTGTCCTTGATCGCCGGGCCGAGCCGCCCTAGCGGCGATCCGAGGTAGAGGTGAACGGCGTATGCGGCCCCCGTCCCGACGAGCGCCGCGATCACCGCCATCGCGTAGCGCACCGAGTCGGCTCCCGGGCGCGCGCCGAGGAGCGTTGCGGGCGCGACGTTGAGCCCGTCGGTCGAGCCGAGCGCTTCGCTCTTCACGATCAGCCCGTAGAGAATCATGGACAGCGCGAGGCTCAGCAGGCCGAAGAAGATGCCGCGGTATTTCGCGAGCAGGAAACCGAGGACGAACGCGAGGACGGCCGCGACCGCCGCTCCCGCCGCCAGGCGCACGAAGATCTCGCTCACCCCGAACGCTCGCGTGAGGCCCACCGTCGTGTAGGCCCCGACGCAGTAGTAGAGCGCCTGACCGAAGGAGACAAGCCCGGCGCGCAGCAGCAGCATGAGCCCCAGCACGACCAGGCCCTGGGCGATGGCGATGGTGAGGATGAAAAGCGCCCACTGCGGCAGCAGCGGGCCGCCCGCGACGATCAGCACGAAGATCGCGCCGAGCAGCAGTGGCGTGCGGTCGCGGGTCATATCCTGCGTGGCTCGGCCAGGCTGAACAGTCCCCGCGGCCTGAAGGCGAGCACCATGGCCATCACGAAGTAGATGACGAAGAGCTCCACCTGGGGGACGTAGTGGACCGAGATCGACCGCACCAGCCCGACGATCGCCGCGCCGAGCGCGGCGCCGGTCACGCTGCCCATGCCGCCGATCACGACGACGGCGAACGACAGCACGATCACGTCCACGCCCAGACCCGGCACGACCGACACCGTGGGCGCCGTGAAGCTTCCGCCCAACGCGGCGAGGAACGATCCGAAGGTGAAAGTGACGAGATAGTAGCGGCCCACGTTCACTCCCATCGCCCGGCTCATCTCGGGATCGTGGATCACGGTTAGCAGGAGCTTTCCGAACCGCGTGGCGCGCAGCATCCACGTGAGCCCCCCGCCGATGACGAGCGCGAGACCCACGAGGATCAGATTGTAGGTGGGGTAGGTGAGTCCGCCGGCCTCGAAGCTGCCGAGGAGCGCATACGGCTCGGCGACGTAATACGGGTTCACGCCCCAGATCAGCTTGATCACGTCCTCGAGTATCAGAAACAGCGCATAGGTGATGAGCAGGATTACCACCTCGTCCTTCGCGTACATGAAGCGCAGGAGGCCCCGTTCCATGGCCGGGGCGAGGACAAGCGTAACGAGCGCCGCGGCGCCGAGCAGCACCGCGTAGGACAGCACGGGCGGATAGCCGCGCGCGAGCCACGCGCCCGTGAGCGAGGCTCCCGCGTAGGCGCCGAGCGCGTAGAAGCTCGCGTGGGTGACGTTCAGTATCTTCATGACGCCGTAGATGAGCGTCAGCCCCACCGCCGCGATGAACAGCCAGGCAGAATAGATGATGCCGTCGATGAGGACTGGGGCGATTTCGTTCACAGGCGCGTGCTATGCGAAAACGGCTGCCGGAGAGGCAGCCGTCGGTCAGTTAGGGTCCTCTGCCGCGTTACTTCCTGAAGCTGTTCTTTATCCAGTCGGCGCTTTTCACGCCGTCCGGGGGATTCACCAGCTCCGCGGGATAGCGCTGGATGTTGACGATCGTGATCTTCCCGCCCACGCGCTTGGTCATGCCGTACGCCGTTTCCAT
Organism: Burkholderiales bacterium; assembly: GCA_035649495.1. Taxonomy (GTDB): domain Bacteria; phylum Pseudomonadota; class Gammaproteobacteria; order Burkholderiales; family SG8-41; genus SG8-41. The sequence goes on from DASRJL010000078.1 coordinate 40,534, forward strand.
GATTGCCTGGTGGCCCTTGCCGATCGCCATGCGCACGGTCCCGCCCGGTCCCTCGAACGTCATGTGCTCGAGCGCCGCGCCGAGCTGTTCGTTCGTGGGTGCCTTGCCGCCATTGGCGGCCAGCGCCTTCTCCCAGGCCGTCTTCACCCCCAGGATCGCCTGCGCCATCTGGTAAGAGGCATAGTTCGGCGGGGCCTGGAAGCGTGCCTCGTAGCCCTTGGCGAACCAGCGGTTGTAGGCGTTGTCCGGCGCGTACGGGCCGAACGGTCCGCGCGCGCCGAGCACGGTGCCGTCGGGAATCTGCGCCGCGAGCTTGTGCATGATCGTCTCGCCGGTCGTGAGGACCCCGGTGCTCTTGTTGAACAGTCCGCGCGGCCCGCCTTGCAGCATCAGCGCCTCGAGATCGCCGTCCCAGAAGCTCGAGTGGATCACGTCGGCGCCCGCGCCGAGCAGCGCCGAGATCTCCGCGTTGTACTGACCCGCGAAGAGCTTGGGCATCTGCACGGTCTTCGTCTGGATGCCGGGTACCATCTGCTTCATCGAAAGCTCGAAATCGCTCCACGAATCCTGGCCCCACGCGTAGTTCTGGTTGAGGCCCGCGATCGACTTCAAGCCCGGTTTCTTGATCTTCACGTAGAGAGCGGCGCCGACACTGTCCATCGTTGCCGTGGGAGAGGTGCGGAAGACGTACTTGTACTCGCCGTCCTCGAAGATGCGAGGGGTGCCGCAGTCGAAGAAGTTCGTGAACTTCTTCAGCTCCTCCGCCACCGGCGCAATCGCCAGGCAGTTTCCGCTGGATATGTAGCCGATGACGAGATCGACGTTGTGCCGCTGCACGAGGTTGCGAAACTCCGTCACCTGCGTGGTCGCGGTGCCCGCCTCGTCCACGATGACGGTCTCGATCTTCGAGCCGCCGAACCCGATCCTGTTGTAGGGCTTGGGGGCCTTGCCGGCATTGAGCTCGTCGATCACGAAATCCGCCGCGTTCTTCGCCGGCACGCCGAACGGGGCCGCCGCCGGCCCGGAAATGAACGCGACGATGCCTACCTTCACCGTCCCCTGCGCCGGCGCACCTATCGGCGCGAGCACCGATGCGGCGATTCCAGCCAGCGCAAGCTGCTTCAAACCTTGCATGATCGTCTCCTCCCTGGTTGGAGGCGCATGGCGAGCCGCTCGGGTCGCAGACGCGCCTGGCCGCAGCGTGGCGAGGGCATATTGCAGCAGCCTTGCGCGGACGGTCAAGCCGCGCCGCTCGATCATGGGGTCAGATCCCGGCAGGAGCATCGGTGTGCGCAGCAGGGTGCGGAAGCAGCCAGCGGCCCCGGAAAGTCGAAACCGGGCCTGTGTTCCGCCCCTCGACGCGTTACTTGCGGACAGTGAAGGAAGCGATGACCCGCTGGTAGGCGGGCTCGAGCTTGCTCCAGCTCTTCGCGTAACCCTCGCAATCGATGGCGAAGCCTCGTCCGTCGGCGAGGACATGGACGCGCCGCGACCTGCCGCCCGGCCCGATCTCCGCGAGCACGTCGTTGCCCTCGATGCGATTCGGCAGGGATATCCGTTTCCGCGCGAGGACGGTGAACTTCTGGCTCTTCTCCCTGAAGAACTGCGCGTCGTTCGCGAGCAGGAAATCCGTGAGTTCGTCCACCGAATTGAACCGGTCCATCGGACCGCTGTGGATGCTGCACAACGCGTTATCTCCCGCCGAGCGGATGCGTACCAGGTCCGGATCCTTCGCTTCCACCGTCCAGCCGGCGGGGTAGGCGATCGACCAGCGCCAGGCTTTGCTCGTGTAGCGGCCGAGTTCCCGCTTCGGCTGCGCCGGATCGGCGGCCTGCGCCGTCACGACGGCGGTGATCACGGCAGGAAAAAGCCAGAGGCGTGATACGTGACACGTGATACGTGACACGTTCATAAGGCGCGGCCGTCGGCCTCCTCGCGGTAGAGGTCGAGCGCCTTCATCACCGGCGCGTCGGTGAAGCTGAAAAGGAACGCCGGACGGTTACCGGTGTTGACGTGCTCGTGGAAGGTCCACGTCGGCACCGTGAAGATGTCCTTGTCCTCCCAGGCGAGCCGGCGGCCACCCACCATCGAATAGCCCGAGCCCTCGATGACGTGGTAGTTGGTACAGCAAACGTGGCGGTGTGCGCGGGTGTGCTCGCCGGGGCGCAGCATCTGGATATAACACGCGATGGTCGGCATGACGGGGCCGCCGTTCACCGGATTCGTGTACTCGAGTATCGTTCCGTCGAACGGGCTCCCGGCTCCATCGGCCGCCAGGTGTTGCAGGGCGGCCCGCGCCTCGGCGATCGGATAGTGCCACAGCGGTGAGTAACGGGTGGCCGGCGCTGCCTCCCACGCGGGCCGCAGGCCCCCGCTGCCGTATTTCGCGATCGACGGCTGCGCCCGCTCGTCGAATGCTTGCGTCTCCCGCTCGTACTGCTCGTAGAAACCAGCCTCCAGCATCCGCACCAGCGGCGTGTCGAGGCCATCGAGCCACATCATCGGCGCATCGGTGTCGTTGGCGTGGTCGTGCCACGTCCAGGCGGGGGTGAGCACCAGGTCGCCCGGCTGCATGGGGATGCGCTCGGCGTTCACGACCGTGTAGCCCCCCCGGCCCTCGATGATCAGGCGCAGCGCCGAAGCCGAATGGCGGTGGGCGCGCGCGATCTCGCCGGGCATCACGATCTGGATGTTGGCGACGAGGGTAGTGCTCGCCGAGGCACGGAGCTCGGGGTTGGTGAGCCGCAGCACCCGGCGCTCGGCCTGCTCGGTGCCGACCAGCTCGGCCGCGCGCAGGGCCTGCGGCCGCAGGTCGCGCCAGTGCCACACGTACGGCACCGCCCTGCTCTGGGGCTCGACGCCGGTGCCCTCGGCAGTCCACGCGGGCGTCACGTGCTGCGAGCGAAGCTGCGCGTAGAAAGCCTCCAGCTCGTCTTCCCGGGACTCGATCCTCGACCGTTTCAGCA
>DASRJL010000079.1:0-16606 GCA_035649495.1 Burkholderiales bacterium
TTCAAATGGATCCGCATCCTTTATCGCTGCTGGCACGATCGCGTGCCTTACGACGAAGCGACCTACTTGAATGCCTTGCGGCGGCGGGGCTCACCTTTGCTACAAACCAGTTGACGGCCTAGCTCAGGGCGTAAAGCGGCCTGTCCCAGCTTCCGAAAGCGGACGCAACGCCAAGCCTGGATGAGTAGGCGCTCGATCAGCGCCGGCTCTTCGATCGCAGCGACGATTGGCCGCCGAGCCGAAGCGCTGGATGAGGATGACGGCGCCGATGGCCACACTGCGTTTGCTGCCCGCCTGTCTGATCCGATGCGGCACAATGACCCGGTGAATGCTCTGTAATACCGGGGGCGAGTAATTCAGGCTGCATCCGCGAAGAGGCCGCGCAGCGGGATCGGGAACGACAGCACCCAGTGGCGCACTGGCACGAGCGGGATGACGCGATCAACCAGCCAGGCGGCGGTCTTCGCCAGGACGGGAGACAGGGGGCCAGCGTAGAAACTTTGCGACAGACCTCTCGTCACCCGTCACTCGTCACTGCCTAGCCCCTCGCCGGCCGAATTCCGGCATGCATGTGCAGCGGGAACCAGGCCGCGAGGTTTCGCAGGAGGGTCGAAGGCCCGACGATCTTCAGCCGCCCGTCGGCCTGCGCCTTGCGCAGCGGCAGATCGCCCATCCACACCTCGGTCATGGTCTTGAGATCGGTCGTGAAGAACACGTCCACCTCGAAGCCGGGATCCTCGAGGCACAACTCGACCTTGCGATCGTCGATCTTGGCCCACCATTCGGCGAAATCCTCGAGGTCGGTGTAGGTGAACTTCAGCACCGTGCGACCGTCCGGCAGCTTGCCGGTATCCAGACGGCGCCGCACGTCCCCCATGAGTAATTCGACGTCGAGCTCCTCGTCGCGTATGCCCCTACGCGCCCAGCGCATGCCCCATTCGGACATTCCCAGCAGCAGGGGAAAGAGCTCCCGCCCGCTTTCCGTGAGCCGGTACTCGTAGCCCTTCTGCTCGGGGATGCGCTTGCGCACTATCACGCCCCGCTCGTGCAGCTCGGCGAGGCGCGTGTTGAGCACCGTGGGTGACATCCGGGGGAGGGCGCGCTGGATCTGGCTGAAGCGGGTCGCGCCTAGCACCAGCTCCCGCACGATCAGCAGCGTCCACTTTTCCCCCAGCACCTCGGCGGTCTTGGAGAGGGGGCAGAACTGGCTGTATTCGATCACGGCGCGCTCCTCCGGTTACTACGGAAATTGTAGTGCGTTGCTACGCTTCGCGCAGCAGACCCCGCGCCGCCTTCCGCCTAATCTCACGGTCCTCGGCGGCCGGATTGCCGAGAACCCGACATCAACCACTTTCAAGGAGAGACGACCATGAGCAACGCAGCAGCGACAGCAAGACCGGCGCAGCCCCAATCCGGCGAGGGGAAAGCCACCGCCGGCCAGACGCAGGCAGCCCCGGACTTCAATGCCATCAAGGCGAAGCAGAAGGCTGCTTGGATGGACGGCGACTACGCGAAATTCGCCACCTATATGGAGCCCGGCGCGCGCGAGATCCTCGCGGGCTGGAACATCGCTCGAGGGCAACGCCTGCTCGACGTCGCCTGCGGCGCGGGGCAAAACGTGATACCGGCGGCGCATGCCGGGATCGAGGCGACCGGGATCGACATCGCGAGCAACCTCGTCGCGTATGCCCGGAAGCGTGCGGAGCGGGAGGGTGTCGTCGCCCGTTTCGACGATGGGGACGCCGAGCAACTGCCGTACGCCGACGGCTCGTTCGACGTGGTCATCAGCGTCGTTGGCGCGATCTTCGCGCCGCAGCCGGAAAAGGTAGCGGCCGAGGTCGCGCGGGTGTGCCGCGGTGGCGGCCGGCTGTGCATGGTCAATTGGACTCCGACAGGCTTGGTCGGGCAGATGTTCAAGCAGCTCGCCGCCCACGTGCCGCCACCTCCGGGAATTACGTCGCCGATGCAGTGGGGCGACGAGGGCAAAGTCATCGAGCGCCTGGGAAGCTATTTCCGCGACATCCGCCTTACGCGCCGGATTTACCCGCTGTGGCGCTTTGCGCTCCCGCCGTCAGGTGTGGTGAATCACTTCCGCACTACCTACGGGCCGGTCAAGCGCGCTTTCGAGGCGCTGGATGCCGCTGGGCAGCGCTCCCTGCACGCCGCGCTGGAAAGTGTCTACTCCGCCCACAATGCGGCCGCCGACGGCTCGACCGAGCTGAAAGCCGAGTATCTCGACGTGCAAGGCGTGCGCCGCTAGCTTGCCGGCGATGCAAGCGACCCATGTTCTAACGAATGCTGAAAGGGAGACCGAAATGACCACCGAAACCGTGCTTCACAACCACCTCCGGGCGGCCCGTGTCGGGGTAGAAGCCGTCATGCAGGACTACACCGACCAGTCCATCCTGATCACGCACGACACCACCTACCGTGGCCTCGCCGAGATCCGGCGCTTCTTCACCGGCCTGTTCCAGGGGCTGCCCGCGGGATTCTTCGACGCAATCACGATGCATCGCCAGGAGATCGTCGGCGAAGTGGCCTACATCCTGTGGGAGCGGCCCCCCCAGATCGCCCGGGCCACAGATACCTTCGTCGTGCGGAACGGGAAGATCCTGGTTCAGACGTTCGCCGTGATGGCCTAAGAGCTAATGAAACAAGGGGCCGGGTTCACTTTTCTGGAAATGTGGACCTGGCCCCATTTATTTAGAGGTGGAACATGCTACCCAAGAAATTACGTTTCGAATTGTTTGACTGCCGGATAGTGAACTCTTCGGGAGTTTCAATGGGTACTTGGGGTGACCTGCTCCCTCCAAGCGCTACCAAACCCGAGTTCGGTAAAGCCTCCTTTGGTCGGTCCGGGTGGGGGCCCCAAAACGGCATAGGCGTCAGGCTGATTGCTTCCCATGGCTTGCACTCCAGCGGCTGCCCATCTGAGCCATGAACTGCTCCTCCTCGATGCCCAGAAACCGGGCCACGGCCACCCGATGGGATCTGCGCAGGATTGTCCCACCATGCTCCCAATGGGTGATCGTTTTGCCGTCCACGCCTAGGTGGGCTGCCAGCTCCCGCTGCCCCCAGCTCATCTCTCGGCGTTTCCCCCGCAACTGATCCCGCAGAAAGGGGTCATACCCGAGGAATTTCACAATCCGGTGCAGAGTAAAGACATTGGACGGCTGCCAGTCTCCCTGTTCCCAGTTGATGATGGAGAACTCGGTGACGTCCAGGTCCTGGGCGACCTGTTTCTGCGCAGCCCGAGTTCTAGCCGCCGCCTCCGGATATGGTCCCCGATAGTCTTGGGCTCGAAGTCCCATTCCTTTCTTCTCAACGACTTAAGCGTTACCGGCAGGCATGGCAAAAAGGCAACGCAACCCTGAACGTTGATGGACGCGAGAAACTGAAGTACCGCCCGAAATTTGATCGGCCTCACGTATATGACAAAGGCATTAACGGAAACAGAAGCGATTCCGCACATTTGGATTCGACCGAGCGATTTCTAGTGCGGCAGAGGATTTACCGACCGTTGGGCGATACACTCAATGACAGCTTTCTGGAAAATGAATGGCCGGTATCGGGAAGACGTGACCTGCAGCTATCGAGACCCGAAGCGGACGCTCATTCATCTGCAGTCACTGATCAATTACTTGAGTTGCGCGACTCAGCACTGCCGGAGGCAATGACAGACCCAACTCTCGAGCCGCTTTGAGATTAATGACAATTTCATGCATCCTAACGGTCTCGACGGGCAGCTCGCCTGGCTTGGCTCCCTTGAGGATCTTGTCCACATATGTTGCTGCCCGTTCGGGCCCCCGGGAAAATGCTGTCCCATAGCTTATCAATCCGCCTGCATCCGCATGCGCCCGCGGAGATAGTGTCGGGATTCTGTACCTTATCGCGGATTCCGCTATCCGCCGCCTATTGGGACTTGTTACCGGCGTTGAAAGGACAACTACGGCTTGAGCGCCAGCCTTCTTGGCGTTGTCAAACGCACCATCGAAATCCGGGTTTGCCGCCCCGCGGTCGACCTTCAGGATTATTGACTGGAGGCCTTGCGCGTGCGCTGCTTCTTCGTTTATTTGAAACGGGTCTAATGCAGCACCAGAGTCGCCGAGCACGGCAATACGCCTAAGATCTGGAATTGCCTGCTTTAGAAGTGCCATCTGTTCTCGAGCCTGATCTTGGTCAAACACTGTAACGCCAGTTAGATTTCCACCAGGCCTTCCAACGTTGGTCACCAATCCTTCTGCAACGGGGTCAATAATTATTGTGAAAACGATTGGGATCTCTGCTGTTATGCCTTTTGCAGCCCTTGCCGCGGTGCCACCCCCAGCTACAATCACGTCAACTTTTAGTTTAACCAGCTCCTCAGCCAAAGCGGGTAGTTGGTCTAATCGCTCGTTCCGGGGCCATCGCGAATCGATGACCACATTCTGACCAATTGTGTAGCCGAGGCTCGAAAGCGCCTTGCTGAATTGTTCTAGCGATTCGGTGCTACCGAGAAATCCAATCCGATAGACTCTGGCACGCTCTTGAGCAACACCATATTGGCCTAGCAGCGCTGCAACGATGACGACAAGAACATATCGTACCAACCTGAGCATGTGCCCCTCCCCATACGAGAATTGACACTATCATAGTCGATCAAATACATGCTGGTTATGCATTGCAATCCCTTTGACCGAATGTCCGGTAGTGGCCGGTTTGAGCCATTTCTCATCGATCCACGATTCCCCTGAAAGCGGACATTGCCGATCAGGTTGCGACTACTAATCTCCCCCTCACCCTATCCCGGCCCCTCGCCGCATACGCAGGTCTCTCCATAGGGGAGAGGGTATTTTTTGAGGTTCCGGTCCATCCATGTCGATCCGTAGCTAATGTCTTGCTTGGCGTTGTCTTCGCGTCCGTCCTTGGGTTTGAATTTACTATTATTCCGTTGCGTCCTTTGCGGTAAAGCTTTCCCGCGCCTTCCTTGGCGGTCCTGGCGCGCTTGCCGGTTCAGCTTTTCGAATCGCGGTAGACTCCTACTTTCACCCAACCCCGGAGGACGACATGCTGAAACTCTATGGTTCCGTCAGGTCCCGCGGCTCCCGCGTGCTGTGGATGCTGGCCGAGTTGAACCTTCCCTACGATCACAAGGACTACCTGCCGCGCTCGCCGGAAACGAAGACACCGGAGTTCCTGGCGTTGAACCCCAACGCGCGCGTGCCGGTGATCGACGACGACGGCTTCATCCTTTCGGAGTCGATGGCGATCAACTGCTACCTCGCGAAGAAGCACAAGAGCCCGCTCTACCCTGCGGACCCGAAGCACGAGGCGCTCGCGTTGCAGTGGAGCCTGTGGGAAACGGACCGTCTCGACCGCCAGGTCGTGAACTATCACCGGCACACCTCCGACCTGCCTGCAGCCGAGCGCAAGCCCGAGATCGCCGCCGCGGCCCTGGAGGAAGTCGCGCCGGCGATGGACGTGCTGGAGAAGGCGCTGACGAAATCCGAATGGCTTGCCGGCCCGGCGTTTTCGGTGGGCGATCTGAACGTCGCCTCGGCGCTCTACCGCGCGCTCTTCATCGACCTCAAGAAGTGGCCGAAGACGCAGGCCTGGCTCGCCCGCTGCTGGGAACGCCCCGCGGCGAAGAAGGTGCGCGCAATGCGGGAGGGCAAGTAGCGCAGCGATGGACCCGATCCGCGTCCAGCGGCAGGACTACAGGACACGCGGCACCTACGTGGTCACGATACCGGGGATCGCCGGTATCGCTCGGCTCAACTACAAGCACGAGCGGCCTGGCCTCATCATCGCCGAACACACCGAGATATCGGACACCCTGAAAGACAGCGGCGCCGGGCTCGCGCTCGTGACGCGCATGATCGAGGACGCGCGCAAGGAAGGCGTGAAAGTCTACGCGCTGTGCACCTACGTCGAGGAACAGCGCCGCAGCCATCCGGAATGGGCCGACGTCTTTCACGTTCCTTCGCAGTGAGCTTGCAGTGACTGCCGCGGGATTCCCCACCGGGACCGAGCCCCCTCACCCGGTAGCGCCTGTTGAGATTCAAAACCCGTCCAGTCGCGCCCCGATATCTTCGCGAAACACGCGCTGACCGGTTGGCGTGATGGCGACAGCGCGCGTGCCCTTGACGCGGCGTATCCAGCCTTTCTCCAGGCTGCACGCGCACAGCGCTGCGCCCAGGGTCCCGGCAAGGTGCGGCCGCCGCTCGCTCCAGTCGAGACAGGGCCGGCAAAGCACGCGAGCTCGCTTGCCGCGGACGGCAGAGAGCGAAGCGATGTCGATACCGATACGCGCGAATAACGCGATCCCGCTATCGGTGACGAGACCCGCGTCGCGATCCATCTCCACGTAACCCCCTGCTGCGAGCGCATCCGCAAGCGCGACGCCGAGGCGCCCGGCAAGGTGGTCGTAGCAGGTACGAGCCGCCCGCAGGACGGCGTCCCTCGGGCCGGTCGGCGGTGCGGGCCGCATCGCCTCCAGTCCCGACGCCACCTGCATGATGCTTTCCATCATCTGCGCCACGGCGCGTGAAGCCAGCCGGTGGTAACGATGCCGGCCCTGTTTCTCGACCTCAATGAGGCCGGCGGCGGTCATGCGGGCGAGATGCCCGCTCGCGGTCTGCGGCGTCACGCCGGCGACCCGGGCCAGCTCGGTCGCGGTCAGGGCGCGCCCGTCCATCAGCGCATGCAGCATGCCGGCGCGGGCGGGATCACCTGCAAGCGAAGCGACTTCGGCAAATCTGGCATTGGTCGTCATAGGGCACCTCTTACGATCGGGCCAGCTTACGCCGTCCGCCGTCTGGATGCTTCGGTCCGCACCGTAACATCTTCTGGTCACGATAATGCAAAGTCGCATCGGCACAGGTAAGTATGTTTGCATGCCCTCCAGACCACCCCGGCGGACTTCGCGCGCCACCCCTCCTTATTGAAGGAGGGGAGGAGATCTAGTGATGGCGAGCGGGCGCACGGGCATGTTCTACGGCTGGCGGGTGGTTCACGCCGCGTTCGTGCTCGCCTTCTTCGGGTGGGGGCTGGGCTTCTTCGGGCCGCCTGTGTTTTTGAGCGTCATCCGGGAAGCAACCGGCTGGTCGCTCGCTCTCATCTCGGCGGCCATCAGCGTTCATTTCCTGGCCGGCGCGGTTACGGGCGCCAACCTGCCGGCACTTTACCGTTGCATGGGCACGGCAAGCGTCACGAAGCTGGGCGCTCTTTCCATGGCCTGCGGTATCGTCGGCTGGGCGACGGCTACCTCGCCCTGGCATCTCTTCGTCGCGGCAGGTTTGAGCGGCACCGGCTGGGGAACGATGAGCGCTGCGGCGATGAACGCGATCGTTTCACCCTGGTTCGTGCGCGCCCGCCCCGCGGCGCTCGGAATGGCGTACAACGGCGGGAGCGTCGGCGGAATCACCTTCTCGCCCCTCTGGGTAGCCGCCATCGGCATGCTGGGATTTCCGGCGGCAGCAGCGGCGATCGGCATCGTTCTCGTCCTGACGCTGTGGATGCTGGCCGACCTGGTTTTCTCGCGGACACCGGAAAAGATGGGGTTGCGGCCGGATGGCGATGAACCCGGCGCGCCTGCAACGCGCGTGACATCGGCAGCCGCACGGCCGTTGCCCGGCCGGCTCCTGTGGCGCGATCGCAGATTCCTCACGCTCAGCGCTGGAATGGGGCTGGGTCTCTTCGCACAGATCGGCATGACCGCGCATCTCTACTCGCTGCTCGTGCCCGCGCTGGGCGCGCAGCAGGCCGGCCTTGCGATGGGGCTCATCACGCTCATGGCGCTTACCGGCCGGACCCTGCTCGGCTGGCTGATGCCTGCCGGCGCCGATCGGCGCCTGGTGGCCTGCGGCGGCTACGCCGCGCAATTCGCGGGCTCCATCGTCCTCGTGCTCGCAGCCGGCACGAGCGTTCCACTGCTCCTTACCGGGGTCGTCTTGTTCGGCGCCGGCTTCGGCAACGCCACGTCATTGCCGCCGCTTATCGCCCAGGTCGAATTCGTCGAGGAAGATGTTCCGCGGGCGGCGGCCCTGATCATAGCGGTCGCGCAAACCGGGTATGCATTCGCGCCGGCTTTCTTCGGGCTGATCAGGGAGTTCACGGCGAACGGAGCGGGCATGGCGCCGGGCGCAGCGCCCGCTTTGTTTGCCGCGGCGGCGTTTGTTCAAGGCCTCGCCATCGCGGCGTTCCTCGCCGGGCGAGGCCCAAGATATTGAACAGGAGATAACAGAGAGAACAGAGAAGAACTCCGTTTCCTCACTTGCCTCCTGTTCTATTGGGTTTCGTCAGCGCATCGTCACACAGAGCAGCGTCGCGCCCTCCGGAAAGACGAGCGGGTCGTGCCGCTCGTCCTTGTTCACGTACAGGAAGTCCCACGCGCCCAGCTTTTCACCGCCGACCGCGGCACTGCCACTGACCACGAGCGCCGCGGTAATCGCCGGTTCGGCAAGCTTCGAGCCCCGCGCAAAACGCCGTGCTTCCACCAGCAGGCGGCCCAGCCCGTGGTCGATCAGCGTCTTCACCTCGACGCCCTCGCCTTTCGCTTCCCACGGCAGCTCGGCGGACTGGATCAGGCGGTAGTGGCGCTCGGTGCCCAGCTCCTGCACTTCGTTGTGGAAGTAGCTGCCCTGGAACGCGCTGAACACTCGCACGCCTTTCGGGTAGTAAATCGGTCCGTGCGGCTCGTTGCTCGGTCCCAGAATGATGTCCAGCGGCCGGAGGACTTTGCCGTCCACATGGGCGTCGCCTTCCAGCAGCACCGCCGCATGCGAACCGGCATGCACGTGCCGTGGCTCGGTGCGGCCTTCCAGGTAGTGGATCATGCGCATGCACAGGTTGTTGGGCCGGTCGTCGTAGTACATCCCCGCCCGGCTCGGCCAGCCGTCGACGTTCTTGCGGTCCTCCCACGGAATCTCCGCCACGCGAGCGATGGTGTACCCGGCTTTCGTCGTCGACATCTTGCTACCTCCCGTATCGGTCCTGAATCGGCAATGTCCGGAATCATCGCATCGCGCGTGCTCGGCGTGCAATTGAAGCTGGAACCTGTCGATTCCGGACTCCTCCAAACGATTATGGGGAGAGGCAAAGGAGACCCTCATGTTCAAAGATACTCATGCGTTCAGCGGTTTTTCTGTGGATGACGTGCAGAAAGCGAAGACGTTCTACGGCCAGAAGCTGGGATTGGAAGTATCCGACGTGCCGGAGATGGAGGATCTGCTCGAGCTGCACATCGCCGGCGGCACGAAGATACTGGTCTATCCCAAGCCCGACCACAAGCCGGCGAGCTTCACCGTCCTCAATTTTCCCGTGGAAGACATCGAGAAAACCGTCGACGAGCTAACCCGGCGCGGCGTGCGGTTCGAGCGATACGACGGCGATCTGAAGACCGACGCGAAGGGCATCTTCCGCGGCGGCGGACCCTTGATCGCGTGGTTCAAGGATCCGGCCGGGAATTTCCTGTCGGTGCTGGAGGAGTAAGGAGCAAGCGGGCTCGACCACCCCGCGCTAATGCGCGCGTGCTCTTGCAGCCTTCCGCGCCGCAGGGGAACGTCCTCTCGTGTTCCCGGTATGCCGCTTCCGGGAAGCTGCAATGCGCGTCCGCTTCCGGGGCGCGGCGGCAGCGGTTCCATCCATGACGAGCGCAACGTCGTACAGCTGAGGTTCGATTTCACGCGTCAGCTCGTCGAAGTGACGCCACTCGGCGCGGAATTCGGGCGAATGATGAGCCGATTGCAGCAGCTCGCGGCTCTCCCATTGGATGTAGTTGACGATACGGGAGCCGTCGAGGCTGCGATGGAGGCTGATGGAAACGAATCCCGGCTGGCGCGCCATGAAGCGCGCCCTCTCGATCATCAACGACAGCGCATCGGCCTGCCTGCCGGGCTCCGACTCGACGACGGTGATCTGGGTGACGGGTTGGTTGTCTTCGTGGATCTGCGACATGGATGTTCTCCGCTTCAGTGAAGACGGGCCCGGACCTGTCTCAGGATTAGCCGCGCTGCTTCTGGGCCGGCTTCTCGGGAGCGGGGTCCGGCGGCGTCGGTGGAATCTGGGGCGCCTGCGGTTTCTTGCGCACGACGGGCTTGGGCGGCGGGCCGTCCTGAATCACGCATTTTGCCGGATCGGCGTCGCGCTGCGCGCAGTAGTCCGGGTCCGGCACCGGTTTCGATAGCTCGGCAGCGCCCACAACGCCCGTAAAAACGCCCAGAAATACTGTAAGCAGAATCGCGGCGGGATTCATTCGAGTACAGACCGCTGGTGGGGAGTTACGTTCCGGAACAACTTTTCTCCAATGAAAACAAGCTCATCTGTAACCGAAGTCAGAATGGAATTGATCCGCGGCGCTGCCAAGCGCACGCGGATCGTCGTTGCCGAAGAATCGATTATTGGCGATTGGGATTGTCAGGGCGCGCGTCGCTGCGATTGGGAACGCCATCGCCATCCCTGTCCCAGCGCGGGGCACGGTAGGTCCAGCGTGCATCGCGCTCGACCCATTGGGGCTGAACGTAGACGTAGCCGGGGCGCGCGGCCACGTAGTCACCGGCAACCCAGACGTGCTCGTTGCGGCTCCCCTCCCATCGCCAATGACCGCCCGACCACACGTAGCCGGGACGCGGCTCGGGGACGACCTCGTAGCGAACCGGTGGCGGGCCGAAGTTGAGCTGAATTTCGACCTGGGCCAGACCCGGAAGCGGTGCTGCTACGGCGCCGATGAATCCCGCCGCACATAACGCGGACATCAAGACTTTTTTCGTGAACATGTCGTTTACTCCTGTGGACCATACAGATTGATAGCAACGGCATGCAGGATTTGACGGCAGGCAGCCGTACCGTGATTTCACGCTACCCTGGTTGGGAAGACCGCGCAATCGCTTTACAAGCCAAGCGTGGCATGCCGACAGCCACCTCTTGATGGGATTCATGCTACGCAGGCAAGGATGCCGTATCTGTGCGGCAGGCTGCTTCAACGGTAGGAAATCGGACTACAAACTCCGTCAGTCGTCTCCTACATCTCCTTCATCGAACCACCTCGGCTATCCACGCCGCCAGCGCATCCAGCAGTTCGGCTCTGACGTCCGCGTCCTTGCGGCCGGTGCGGGCCGGGACGTGGAAGGAATGGTCGGCATCCGCGAAGAGCTGCAGCGTGGCATGCGCGCCGAGCCGGGTGACGAGCGGCCGCAGGTACAGCAGGTCCGCGAGCTGGTCGCGCGTTCCCTGCAGAAAGAGCATCGGGACCTTTACGTCGAAGAGGTGCGCGCTGCGCTCGGCGGACGGCCGCCCGGCGGCATGCAGCGGAAATCCGAGGAAGGCAAGACCCCGCACGCCGGACAAGGGCGCTGCGGCCTGCGCCTGCGAGGTCATGCGCCCGCCGAAGGATTTGCCGCCCGCAATCAGGGCCGTCCCCGGCGCGAGCCGAGCCGCTTCGACAACAGCGGCGCGGACGGCGGCCTGCGCGACCCTGGGAGAGTCCGGCCGCTTCGAGCCCTGCTCCATGAAGGGAAACTGAAAGCGCAACGTCGCCACGCCGCGATCCGCAAGCCCCGCCGCGACCGACGTCATGAACGGATGCGTCATCCCGGCGCCGGCGCCGTGCGCCAGGACGTAGCAGGCTCGTGCGCGAGCCGGCCCGCAGAACAGGCCGGAGACACGCTGGCTGTCGCCGACGGCAATCGCGACTGGCTGTGCAACTGGCCCGGCCATGGCGGGATTGTAGTCCGCGCGAGGACTTACGACGCGCGCATATTGATCTACAATGGATCATGCAGTCGGCCGGTTCGCGCGGCCCGCCGGTTCGTATCCCCGGACTCCAGCGCACTGGAGCACATGCCGCACCTGATCACTCCTTACTTGTCATCGTCGAGGTTCCCGCATGCACAGAATCCATTGGCTGCTGCTCGGAGCGTTGATCTCCAGCCTCCCTGCGCTGGCCGCGGAATCCCAGCCGCCGCGCTACAACACCGTGACGCTGCAGGCGGATGCGCAGCGCGAGATGCAGAACGATCTCCTGAACGCGACCTTGTTCGTCGAGGTAAACGATGCCACCCCCGCGGGCGTGGCCAATGCCGTCAACAAGAGCGTGAACGAGGCGTTGCGCGTGGCGAAGGAACACAAGGCGGTGCGGGTACGGTCCGGCAACAACCAGACCTATCCGGTCTACTCCAAGGCCAACCAGCTGCAGGGCTGGCGCGGCCGCGGGGAGATCCGGCTGGAGAGCCGGGACTTCGAAGCGGCGTCCGCGCTGATCGGCAAGCTGCAATCCGGGATGCAGCTCGGAGGGATACAGTTCACGGTCGCTCCGGAATCGCGGCGCGCGGTGGAGAACGAGCTGATCACGGAGGCCATCGCGGCGTTCAAGGCGCGCGCCGAGATCGCCAAGGCCGCGTTGGGCGGACGCGGCTACAAGCTGCAGAATCTCAACGTGTCGAGCGGGCGCTCCCTGCCGCCGCAGCCGTACATGGCAATGGCACGCGCGCAGGCCGCACCGGAAGTGACGGCCCCGAATCTCGAGGCAGGTCTCAGCATGATCACGGTCAATGCGAACGGGTCGATCGAAATCCTTGAGTGACCCGTGACCAGTGACCAGAACTCAGCATAAGATCCGCTTCCTGATCGCCGCCGCATTCCTGGCCTCGGTCGCGGCGCCTGTCGCGGCGCAGACCTGGCCCGCGCGCACGGTGCGCATCGTCGTGCCGTACACCCCGGCGGGCGGAGTGGACACCGTCGCGCGCCTGATGGCGCAGCGGCTGTCGGAGCAGACCGGCGCGACGTTTGTCGTGGAGAACCGGCCGGGTGCGGGCGGCGTCATTGGCACTGAGCTGGTAGCGCGCGCAGCGCCGGACGGCTACACGCTGCTCATGTCGGCGTCGGAGTTCGGCATCAACCCTGCGGTGCGCGCAAAGCTGCCGTACGACCCGTTGAAGGATTTCGCCTTCATCTCCCAGATCGCGCTCGTGCAGTTCATCCTCGCGGGTCATCCCTCGGTGCCGGTACGGAACGTGAAAGAGCTGGTCGCCTTCGCAAAAGCGCGGCCCGGCCAGCTCACCTTCGGCTCGGCGGGCGCCGGCAGCGGGCCGCACTTCTCGGGGGAGATGTTCCAGGCGGCGACCGGCATCCGCTGGCTCCACGTGCCGTTCAAGGGAGCCGCGCCTGCGGCGACCGCCGTGGTGAGCGGCGAGATCGGCTTCCTGTTCTCCTCCACCATCACACTGATGCCCCACGTGCGCGCCGGGCGCCTGCGCGCGATCGCCGTGACGGGTGCGCGACGCTACTCGGAGCTGCCCGAGCTGCCTACGTTCGCGGAATCCGGCCTGCCGGGATACGAGCCGCCGCTCTTCTACGGCTACTACGCGCCGGCGGCCACGTCCCCGGAGCTCGTGCGCCGGATTCACGCCGAGGCGGCGCGTGCGCTCAACACTCCTGACGTGAAAGAGAAGCTTTCACGGACGGGAAATGACTACATCGCCACCACGCCCGAGGAATTCGAGAAGTACCTCCGCGCCAACATCCCGATCTGGACGAAGACGGCAAAGCAGGCGGATATACGGGTCGATTGAAGAAAGGCGAAAGGTCTCACCGCCAGGACGTCAGGGCCGCCAGGAAATTCAACACTTTCACCTAGTCGAACAGCTTCAGGTCCACGAACTCGCCCATCGCCTTGTAGCCGGCCGCATTCGGGTGCGTGAAGTCGCAATTCCACGCCGCGGGAATCGCCGGAGCGGAGCCACCGCTCGCGAGCGTCACGACCGGCCCATCCTTCATCAGCGCATCGAAGTCGATGACACCATGGAAGCCGGCCTTGTTGCGTACCCATTCGTTCAGAGCCTGCCGCTCCTTTTCGTTGGCCGCGGTCCAGCCCGCCGTGGGCGCGGGCCTGCCGCGCGGAATCACCGTCACGCCGATGACCTTGATGCCACCGCGCGCGCGGATCAGTGCGAGGATTTGCTGCGAGCCCGCGATTACCTGCGCCGCCGTGAAGTTGCCGGCGACATCGTTCGTGCCTTCGAAGAACACGACGTGGGTAACGCCCGCGCGGTCGAGCACGTCGCGCTCCAGCCGCTCCAGCGCGGATGGGCCGTTACCGCGGCCGAGGACGCGGTTGCCCGAAATTCCCATGTTGGCGATGCCCTTCTGCGGCCCTCCCCGCGAAACGAGCCGCGCCGCGAGCACATCCGTCCAGCGCACGTTGAGATCGGCATGCGCAACGCCCTTGTCGTCCCGCGTGCTGCAACGCCCGTCCGTGATCGAATCGGCCAGGAACACGATCGAGCCGTTGGCTGCGGAGGACCGGACATCCAGAGCGGCGACCCAGTAATACGGCCACTGTCCGGTGTTGACGGGAGGCACTTCGGGCAGCGGCTCGAAATCCGCGCCGGACGTATCGGCGGCGCGCGCCCCGACCACAGACCAGTTCGTCGTCAGGCCGACGTGATGGGTGCTGACATCGGATGCGGACTGGACCTCCAGGCTCAACGCCAGCTTCTCGAAGGCCCTGACGTTGAACGAAACCGGGTCGCTGTAGGCGCCCTGCCCGGGCGCCAGCGTCACTCCGGGCCGGCCGGAGAACGTAAGGCGCGCAACGGATCCTTCGCGGACCGCAGGACCCGCGCCCGCGATCCCGATAGCCGCACCGGAGAAAACGACCGGCGCCTCTCCCATCGTGTTCTCGACTTTCACGCGCAACGCATCGCCGGAGATATTCGGCACGAGAATCATGCGCACCGTTCTGCCGGTCATGGGCGTTACCACCCGCGCGTTGTGCGCCATCGCCCAGGCGCTGTACCAGTCTTTGCCGATCTGCCGCTGGCCGGTCGCGCAACCGGTAAGCGCGACAAGGAAAGCAAGCGCGATGATGCGGGCCAATCTCATACTCCCTCCCGGCCGAGACGTCCTGGTTCTTCTGTTGCTGTCATCCTATCCGGCTATGGCGCCAAACGCCACGAGGTAGTGTGCTACGCTTCTCGCTCGGTTTTTCACCGGAACGATCCGGGCATGACCTACGCCATAGTCGCGCGCTGTCCCATCACGGGGCATTTCGGCATCGCCGTCGCCAGCTACTCGATCGCCATCGGCCGTCACTGCGACGGTGCGCTGCGCGCGCATACGGGCGTGGCTCTGACGCTGGGCAATCCCAATCCACGCAACAACTACCTCGCCATCAACCTGCTCGCACAGGGATGCACCGCGGCGCAGGCGCTCGACCAGCTCCTCTCCAACGATCCCGACAGCGAGTACCGCCAGGTGGCGATCGTCGACCGAGATGCCGCCATCGCGCACTCGGGTGCGAAGCTGCGGCCGTGGTCGGGCCATCGCGACGGGGCCGGCTATTGCGTGTTCGGCGACATGCTCGCGGGGAAAGCGGTGCTTGACGCGCTCGCGGAGGGCTACGAGCGCGAGCCGCAGGCAGGACTGGACGAGCGGCTGGTCCAGGCGCTCGCGGCGGGACGCGACGCGGGTGGCTTGACGGGCGGCAGCGGGCGCCTGCCGGAGCGCTCGGCGGCGCTCATCGTATGGGGCAGCCGCCCGTACAACGAGATCGACCTCCGCGTAGACCTGCACGAGGACGCGATCGCGGACCTGAAGCGCATCTACGTCGATTACAAGCCGTCCATCGCCTACTACGAAGAGCGCGCGAAGAGCCCGCGCAACGCCGTGCCCGCGATGGAGTTCGTGGAGAAGCTCGCAGCCGGCAGGGAGGCCCGGTGACTTACTCCATCATCGCGCGCTGCCCGCGCACCGGGCGCTTCGGCGTGGGCTCGACGACGTTTTCCATGGCGTGCGGCAGGCGCAACGAGAGCGTGCGCCCCAACGTCGGCATCAGCAAGTCGCAGGCCTACTACCTGCGCCATATCGATCCGCTCGCGCTCAACATGCTGGCCCAGGGACACACGCCGCAGCACATCGCGCGCGTGCTCGCCGCCGACGATCCGGACTTCGACTATCGCCAGTTCGGGATCATCGACCGCTACGACAACGTCGTGGCTCACAGCGGCCCCGGATGCAACCAGTGGGCCGGGCACATCGTGGGCCCGAACTACGCCGCGTACGGCAACGGGCTCGCGGGCCCGCAAACCGTGGAAGGGATCGTGCGCGGGTTCCTGGCGGCGCCCGACGCCCCGCTCGAGGACCGGCTCATGATGGCCTTGGAAGGCGGCCGCGATGCCGGCGGCCAGATGTCGGCCGGGCGCAAGCGGCCCGAGCGCTCGGCATGGATCCGCGTGACGGGCGCACGCGACCTGCCGGAGATCGACGTGCGCGTCGATCTGCACGACCGGACCGTCGCAGAGCTGCGCCGCGTGCTCGAAGCGTTCAAGCGCCGCCGGGAGTATTACGAGGGCCGCTGCACGCGTCCGGGCGATGCGGTGCCGGAAGAAGCATTCGAGGCAGCTCTGGCGAAGGACTAAAAAGAGCACACATGCAAACCGTCGCCGAGAATCTCGGCACTTACGCGTCGACGCTGAGGTATGAAGACCTCCCCGCGGAGGTCGTTCATCAGGCCAAGCGCCTCGTCCTGGACACACTGGGATGCGCGTTCGGCGGCTACGACAGCGAGCCCGCACGGATCGCGCGGGACCTGGCCGGGACCGTGAGCAGCACACAGCCGGCGACCGTTCTC
>DASRJL010000080.1:0-13004 GCA_035649495.1 Burkholderiales bacterium
ATTTGGGCGTCAAACCGCGGTCAATTGCGATCATCACGCTGAAGAATCGAAGCGTCAGTCCAGTAGTTCAGCTCTTCGTCGAGCATTTGCGATTGGTTGCGAAGTCGATGTTTGCGACATCGGTAGTGTCCGGAACAATCGCCGTAAAATAAAATGGGGCTGCATAATGCAACCCCACGAAGGTCTGGCGCGCCCGGCGGGATGAAGCTAATGGGATGGACGCCCCCTATCTCAAACGGCATCGAGGTGCCAAAGTGGAGGTGCGAACCGACCACTTAACTGAGAGGGGGCGTCACGATGAAGACTACGACAGTTGGGATCGACTTGGCAAAGTCGGTGTTTCAAGTGCATGGCGTGGACGAGCGTGGCAAGGCGCTGCTGTGCAAGCAGCTCAAGCGCAAGGACGTGATGAGCTTCTTCGCGAATCTGGAAGCCTGCCTGATCGGCATGGAGGCGTGCGGCAGTGCGCACTTCTGGGCGCGCAAACTCTCGGGTCTTGGCCATACGGTGCGTCTGATGGCTCCGCAGTTCGTGAAGCCGTATGTAAAGACGAACAAGAGCGACCGCAACGATGCCGAAGCAATCTGTGAGGCGGTGGCACGGCCGAACATGCGCTTTGTGCCGGTAAAGACACCGGAAATGCAGGCGGTGCTGGCACTACACCGGGCGCGCCAGGGATTCGTGAAGTCGCGCACCGCGCAAGGCAACCAGATTCGCGGGTTGCTGGCTGAGTTCGGGATTGTGATCCCCAAGGGCATCGGGCACATCGCCAAGCGCTTGCCCGAGATCCTGGAGGACGGCGAGAACGGTCTGCCAGCAATGATGCGCCAGTTGATCGCGCAGCTCGGCGAACAACTCAAGGCGCTGGACCAACAAGTCGGGGAACTGGAATACCAGATCAAGCTCTGGCACCACGAGAACGAGCGCAGCCGCAAGCTGGAAGACATTGCCGGCATCGGGCCGATCACCGCGAGCGCGTTCGTGGCCTCGGTGGGCGATGCGAAGAGCTTCAAGAATGCGCGGCAGGTCACCGCCTGGCTGGGCATGGTGCCGCGCCACGAGGGCACCGGGGGCAATGTGCGGCTTGGCAGGATCAGCAAGCGCGGTGATGTGTACCTGCGCACGATGCTCATTCACGGGGCACGCTCCGTGGTCGCGCAGGTTGAGCGCAAGCCCGATCAGGCCGATGAGTGGTTGAAGAAGCTGCTGGCTCGACGCAACAAGCAAATTGCCGCGGTGGCGCTCGCGGCGAAGAATGCGCGCATCGCCTGGGCGCTGCTCGCGCACGAGCGCAGCTACGAGTCCGATTACGTTGCGACACGCCCGGGCGCGTGATTGCGCTCGGTCGAACTCAACGACACAGCCATAGAACGGAGGATCTTCCAGCGATTGCACAGGCAATCATGACGTGATGGCAAGACAGGTAAGACCGTGACGGGGTAAACCTGAAATTGACTTTGCACTGCGGGTGCGCGGCCACGATGAGGACTCCGTCAGCCGATTCCATCAGGGACCGAGGCGAAAGCCTCAAACAAGTCCGGATCTATGGCTGCAATCTTCACCTACTCGCTATCATCGACTGATCGCTTGGCAAACCGGGGGCGTCCATCTAAGTCTATTGCCTGATGCAGCGGGAGGATCGGGGGCAGAGCCGACCACCCTGACAGGACCCGGCCAGCAGCTCAACCCCATCCCCACCCTAACCCTCCCCTTGAAGGGGAGGGCAAGCATTACAAAACAAAAGCGCCCCGGACCACGGGGCACTTCTACATCAGCCGATGTGTGCGTCGGCTTACTCGTCGCGACCGTAATGCACGCGGCGATACGGCACGCTCGGCACGGCCTTCGAGATGCGCAGGTCGATCATCATGGGCCCGGGCTTCGCCACGAACTCCTTGACGCCCGCGGTCAGCTCGTCGATGGTCTTCGCCTGCTTGCCGCGTCCACCGAAGGAGACGGCAACCTTGCCCAGGTCCGGGGTCGTGATTTCGGAACCCCTGACTTCCATCTTGTGCGCGTCGAGCTTGTAGTACTCCGCGCCCAGCGCCTCGTTGTTCATCACGACCACCAGCAGCGGCATGTTGTAACGGACAGCCGTCTCGAACTCCGCGAGGTGCATCATCACGCTGGCGTCGCCGTCGAGCAGCATGGCGGGTTTCTTCGTCGCCACCACCGCCCCCATTGCCGCGGGCAGCATCTGCCCGATGCAGCCGAAGAAATGACCGCCCTGCACCAGGCCGCGCCGGCGCGTCATCAGCATGCTGCAGAACGCCGAGGTCATGCCGCTGCCCGACAGCACCCCGATTTCCGGCGGCACGATCTGGTCCATGACCATCACTGCTTCGCGGGGATCCACCGTGCCCGGCTCGATCTGGAATTCGGTACGGTCCGCGTTGTGATTGACCAGCTTCGACTTCACGTCCGGCGTGCGGTAGCCGGTTCCCTTGACGCCGCGCGAGGCCAATAGCTTCTCCAGCTCTTCCACGCCGATCTTGGCGTCCGACTGGACGAAAGCGTCGGCTGCCTTGCCGCCGCCCATCATCAGATGCGCCTTCTGATCTATGTGCACGTACTTGGCATTCGGATACATGTAGCCGTTCTCGAGCGTGTGGCGGTTCAGGCTCGCCCCGACCCCGATCACGACATCGGCCTCGTGAGCCAGATGCATGGCCGTGCGCGAGCCATATACCCCGGAGATGCCGGCGTGGTACTCGTTCTCGTTCAGAAAGGTCTTCGTCAGAAGCGTGGTCATGATCAGCGCGCCGATACGCTCGGCAAGCTTGACCACCGCCTGCCCGGCACCCGCCCACTGCGCGCCGCGGCCGACGATGATCACCGGCTTCTTGGCGCCGGCGATGATGTCGGCGGCGCGCTGCAGTGCTTTTTCGTCCGGGTGCACGGCGCCGCGCGTGAAGTACTCGGAGGACGGCTTGTACGGCTCGTCGTCCGGGAAGTTCTTCTGCTGGATATCCATCGGGCAGGAGAGCATGATCGGCCGGTTTTCGAGCTTGGCCAGGTAGAACGCCTTGCGCACCGCGTCATCCGCGAGATCGGGCGAGAGGAGCTGGACAAAGCCGCTTTCGCACGCTTCGGCAAAGCGCGGCTGGTTGTAGGCCTGCGCATATTCCTCGTCCGTGCTCGGCGCTTCGCCGCAGAAGGCGACCAGCGGCGAGCCGGCGCGACTGGCGGTCACGAGAGCGGTGGCAAGCTGCGTCACGCCGGGGCCGCACGTTGCAGTGGCGACGCCCGGGGTGTGCGTGGTCCGCGCGTAGCCGTCGGCCATGCCAAGGCCGGCGCCCTCGTGGCGGACTTCGTGGACCTTCACCCCCATCCGGTCGAGCTCGTAGATCCAGTACATGTTGCCGTCGCCCATCATGCCGAACGTGGCTTCGGTGCCTTCCGCCTTGAACGCCTCGGCCAGTCGCTTGTAAACCTTCGTTGCCATTTGCCCCTCTCCTTCAGGAATTGCCGTAACCAACGAAATGAGGGGACACTCCCCTCACACTCCCCTACATCAGGGCGTCTGTCCTTTCTGTTGACAGGCGCTCTACATGAATAGGCCAGGACGCGAAAGCGGCGTCACAGGGATTGCTATAGTAGTAGCTCAGCGGCGCAGGCGCCAGAAAAGTCCGCGTTCCTGGGCAAGCCGTGAGGGGCGCGTCCGCAATCTGGAAGTTTCGGCCCGGTTGCGGCTCTGCGCCGATTGCTGATAGAACGGATGAGACTCGCCACGAGGGAAAGCGATGACTACGAACGGCTGGGGACTGATAGGGACGGGCCGCATTGCGGACGATCGCATACTGCCCGGCATCAGCGCATTCGCAGGCAACAAGCTGATCGGCGTCTGCAGCCGCGACCAGGGACGCGCCAACACTTTTGCCGCGAAGTTCGGCGCGCACCACGCGTATACGAGCTACGAGGAGATGCTGCGCAACCCGGACATAACGGTGGTGGCGATACACACGCCCAACGCGCAGCATGCCGACCAGGCCGTTGCCGCCGCCCGCGCCGGCAAGCACGTGTTCTGCGACAAGCCGATGGCGACGAGCGTCGCCGACGCCGAGCGCATCGTGCGCGAGTGCGAGAAGGCGGGCGTCAAGCTCGGGGTCAATTTTCACAACCGCTTCATGCCGTGCTTCATCGACACCCGGAAGATCATCGAGAGCAGCGAGATCGGCGAGCTGCAGGTGGTGCAGGTGGAAGCGAGCCCGGGCGCGCGCCCGGGCGGCAGGCTGGGAAGCTGGCGGGTCGATTCGGCGGTGGCCGGCCTCGGCACCACTTACTCCATAGGCGTGCACGTCTACGACATTCTGCGCTACCTGCTCGCCTCCGAGATCACCATGGTGTCGGCGTTCTTCGACACGCCGCGCAACGTCATGGAGGAGACCAACCTGTCGCTATTCCGCTTCGCCAACGGCGTGCTCGGCCAGTTGAGCGTGCACGAGAAGACGCCCTACCCTCACAACGATTTCGTGATCTATGGCAGCAAGGGCCGCATCCTGGGCAGGGGCCTGACCCGCAGCCGTGCCGGCGGCGAGCTACTGGTGACGACGGCGGACGGGAAAACGAGAACCACGGAATATCCGTCGGTCAACGCACACGCGGCGTGTGTCGCGGCGTTCAGCAAGGCGTTGATCGAGGGGCGCGACCCTGCGCCTTCAGGCATCGACGGGCTGCGCAGCGTGCAGTTGACGGACGCGATGGCGCGCTCGGCGCACGACGGCGTGCACGTCAGACTGGCGTCATGAAGCGGTTCGGATAAGGCGGTGCGGATAAGGCGGTGCAGACAAAGCGATGCGGGTAAAGCGGTGTGGATAGAGCGATGCAGTGAGGCGGCCGCAGTATCTGGACCGCTGTACCTGAACCGCTGTATCTGGACCGCTGTATCTGAACCGCTGTATCTGAACCGCTGTATCTGAACCGCAGTACGTGAGCCGTCAGGGCTTGCCGGGCACGGGCGGCGCTTCGAAATCGATCCGTTCGTGGACCGGCAGTCCCTGGAGGTGCCGGCGCAGGCAGTCCAGGCCCATTTCCACCGCGCCCAGGCGCACCCATTCGCGCCCGCCGACGATGCGGCTCCTGCGCGAGGCGACGCCGGTCCCGGTCGCAATCGCGATGCAGACCGTGCCGGCGAATTCGATACGGTCTGCTCCCTCGTCGAGATCGATCAGCACCGCCAGCGCGTGCGTGGTGGCGGTGCGATGTCGCGCAGCGCGAGCCACCGCCTCGGCGGTCTGAACGGAAATACCGCTCGCTGTCGGCACGCCGTCGAGCCCGACGGCAACGCACACTTCCCCCAGATCGCGCGCCATGATGGCCCGGCGCACGACGTTTTCCGCGCCGGGCAGATGCCCGATACGCGCGGAAATCTGCCCGCTCGTAAACGTTTCGACGATGGTCAGCACGGCGTGCCGCTTTTCGAGCTCCGCCAGCACGACGCCCTCCAGCGTCTGGTCGTCCTCGGCCAGGATGAAGTTGCCGAGCCGCTTGCGCACTTCCGCTTCCACGGGCGCCAGTATCCTGCCGATCTCGTCCATATCGGCGCCGCGCACGGTCAGCTTGGTTTCGAGCTGCGGGTAATGCGCGCGGAACCCGAGCTTCACGGCCCCGTCGGCTGCAAGGTCCTCCACCCCCTTCAACAGGGTATCGGCGTGCGATTCCCCGATGCCGTAGGAATGAAACCGCTTCAGGCGGATCGCAAGCTGCACGCCGCCTTTCGCGAGGAGCCGCGGGACGACCTGCTCCTCGAGCATGCGGCGCAGCTCGCGCGGCACCCCCGGCGTGAAGAAGAAGCGCGCCCGCCCGATGTCCACCGCGAAGCCGCACGCCGTGCCCACCGGGTTGTCCAGCATCTCGGCGCCCGCCGGCAGCATGGCCTGCTTGCGGTTGCTGGGCGGCATCACGCGGCTGCGGCGCTGGAAAAACGATTCCATGCGCGTCAACCAGTCCTCGCACAGCACGAGCTCGACGCCCGCCGCCTTCGCGGCGATCTCCTGCGACAGATCGTCCACCGTCGGGCCCAGCCCGCCGTTAACGATGACCGCGTCGGCGCGGCTCCCGGCCAGCTGGAAGGCGAGCAGCAGGCTCTCGCGGTCGTCTCCGACGGTCGTCTCCCAGGAGACCGATAGCCCGAAATCCTCCAGCTTCTGGGTGATGTAGCTGAAGTTGGTGTTGACGATCTTGCCCGTGAGCACCTCGTCACCGGTGCATATGACTTCGATACGCATGCTCTTACCTGTCTGCATTCATCTGCGACTGCATTTAACCCCAATTTGACCAGTCCCGCGTTAATAGCATCCGAGCCCGTGCGCCGGGAAGGGAAAGCGTGAACTGGTGCCGCTTTCGGGGATGATACCGGAAGCGGTCCGGTCAGCGGCCATGGGTCAGAGATCCCGAAGAGCGCCTATCAAACTACATGATAGGCGCCCTGTTGTAGGGGAGCCTGAGGGGAGGATCCCCTCATTTGTTAGTAATCAACAGGGAGCAGTTCATGAACAGGCTATCGATACTGCGGGTGGCGGTTGCGTCCGCCGCGGCATTCATACTTCTTGCAGGAAGTCCCGGAAACGCTGCGCCGCGCAAGACGCTGCAGGCGTTCACCAGCGAGCAGGAAATCACCGATCTGTTCAAGCGCTGGGCCGAGGACCACCAGCGGCGCCAGCGGGCCGAGCGGCGCAGCGCCGACCAGGCGAGCCCTGCCTCTCCCCCGCCTGCCATGGGAGCGCTGATGTCCGCGCCGGCCGCCAAGGCGGAGTCCGCCGCGGCCAAGGAGCAGGACTCGATCACGAACGTACAGCACGCGGGCGTGGACGAAGGCGGCATCGTGAAGCGCCATGGTGACTACCTCGTCATCCTGCGGCGCGGACGGCTCTTCACGGTCAGGGTGGGAGACAACGATCTCGCGCCGGTGTCGGTCGCCGATGCTTTCGGGAGCGGCATCGATCCGCGCGGCGCATGGTACGACGAGATGCTGATCTCGGGCGGCACGATCGCGGTTATCGGGTACAGCTATGCGCGCGGCGGCACCGAAATCGGGCTGTTCGAGATCTCGCCGGCCGGACGGCTCGCCTACAAGGCGACTTACCACCTGCGCTCGAACGACTACTACTCCTCGCGCAACTACGCGAGCCGGCTCGTCGGCAGCAAGCTCGTCTTCTACACGCCGCTCCATCTGAACCCCTGGGGCGGCGACCCCTGGGGCTCGTTCCCGGCGCTGCGCCGGTGGCGGCCCGGCGTCACCCCCGACGAATTCAAGCGCATAGCCCCCGCGACGCGGATCTATCGCACCGACGAGGAGATCGACCCGTACCAGGGTGTCGCGCTCCACACGGTGACGATCTGCGACCTCGCACGGCCGGAGCTGGATTGCGAGAGCACCGCCGTGCTCGGCTCGCCGGGACGGGTCTTCTACGTTGCGGGAGGCTCGGTCTACGTGTGGACGACACCAGGCCGCCGCTTGCGCGCGGGCACCGTGGCAGCGCCGGCGTCGGCGCTCTACCGTATACCGCTCGATGGCGCCGCGCCGACCGCGCTCAAGGTCGCGGGCAGCCCGATCGACCAGTTCTCCTTCCTGGAGGGCGGCGACGGTCATCTCAACGTGCTGGTCCGGGCCCAGGGGCGCGGCGAAGGCATGTGGGCGGCGGAAGCCAATGCGGGCGATTACGCACTGCTGCGCGTATCGCTCGCGAGCTTTTCGGACGGAAGGGACGCAGCCCCCGCCACAAACTACAGGCCGCTGCCCCGCCCGGACGGCCATGCGATACAGAACCGCTACGTCGGCTCGTACCTCCTTTACGGTACGGGCGCGGGCTGGAACCGCGCGCAGCGGATGTTGAACTCGCAGGTTTACGCCGTGCGTTACGCGGGCGACGCAAAGGCGCAGGAGATCTCCCTCGCGCACGGCGTGGACCGCATCGAGGCGCTCGGCGCCAACGCGGTGGTGATCGGCTCCGACGGACGCGACCTGCATTTCACCAGCCTGCGCCTGGGCGCAACCGCGCTCGCGCAGGACCGCTATACGCGCAAGGACGCGGCACAGGGCGAGACGCGGAGCCACGGGTTTTTCTACAGGCCGGAGAACGACAACGCCGGGTACGTCGGCCTGCCCGTCATCGGCGGCGACCGCGCCGCGGCCCGGCAGCTGCGGCAGGAGTCCGCGGCCGTGCTGTTCCTGCGCAACCAGTCGCTGCGCCTGACCGAGCTCGGCGCGCTCGACGCGCGGCCCGAGGCCGGCGTGAACGACGGCTGCCGCGCGTCCTGCGTCGACTGGTACGGCAACTCCCGCCCGATCTTTCTCGGCAACCGCGTGTTCGCGCTGATGGGCTACGAGATCGTCGAGGGCGCGATCGCAGGCAACGCGCTCACGGAAACGCGGCGCATCACGTTTTCGCCCATGACCGTTGGGCTGGCGAGGTGAGGCGCTGCGGGCCATACTCAGCCCTGCCCCAACCGTCCCATCCGCCTTGTTCTCGCAGGGTAGCCACTCCAGCCACTGGTCAGCATTGCGGCTTATGCATACAATCAACCAGCCGGCCATTCACCACCTGCGGCGAGCAGCCGGCGAAAACTCCCAGGTATCGAACTTCATACAGGCGCAACAGACGACATGAAGCTCTATTTTCATCCCGTATCCACCACCTGCCGTCCCATCCTGCTCTTTGCCGCCGACGAGGGGCTCAAGCTCGACACGCAGGTGATCGACCTCTTCAAGGGCGAGCACAAGCAGCCGTCGTACCTCGCGATCAATTGCTGCGGGCAGGTCCCCCTGCTCGAAGACGGGGATTTCCGGTTGAGCGAGAGCTCGGCGATCCTGAAGTACCTCGCCGAAAAAACTGGCTCGCGCGCCTACCCGGCGGGCGCCAGGGAGCGCGCGCGCGTGAATGAGGCGATGGACTGGTTCAACACCGGCCTCTATCGCGACCTGGGCTACGGGCTGGTATATGGGCAAACCTTGCCCGATTTCATCTACAGCGACGCTGCCGTGCAAAGCGCGTCACTCGCGCGCGCGCAGAGCAAGGCCAGGCGCTGGCTCGACGTTCTCGATCGCAATCTCATCGGACCGGACCGGAAGTTCATCTGCGGCAACGATATCACCCTGGCCGACTACCTGGGAGTGTGCTTTCTGACGGTAGGCGAGGTCGTTCGCCTCAGGTTCGATGAATGGCCCAACGTGACGCGCTGGATCCAGGGCATGAAGGCGCGTCCGAACTGGGCAAAAGTGAACGAAGGGTTCTACCAGTACTTCGTAGGCGGCTACAAGGACGGTAAGTTCATCGGCCTGTGAAAGGCGGACGAAACCCATGACCATCCGCGGCTTGCATCACAACGCCTATCGCTGCCGCGATTCCGAGGAAACGCGCGGGTTCTACGAGGATTTTCTCGGCCTGCCGCTCGCCGAGGCGTTCGAGATCACCGAAACCAAGAGCGGCCGCAAGACCAGCGTGCTGCATTCCTTCTACCAGATGGGGGATGGCTCGTTTCTCGCATTTTTCGAGGCGCCCGACAGGCCGTTCGAGTTCAAGGAGCAGCACGACTTCGATCTGCACATCGCGCTCGAGGTCGATGAAGCCACGCTCCACGCGATGTTCGCCAGGGGCAAGACCGCCGGCGTCGAAACGCGCGGGATCGCCGATCACGGCATCCTGCACTCGATCTACTTTCGCGATCCGAACGGCTACGTGATCGAGCTCACCGCCAGGATGCCCGGCCACGACAGCGCGATGGACCGCACGCGAAACAACGCCCGCAGCAAGCTCGATCGGTGGCAGGCGGCAAAACGGTGAGTGAACCGGCGGAAAAAGCGGCGCGGCAATAAACGGACGGAGGGTGGAAGGGAAAGGGTCGGGGAAGTTCGACCGGTCACGCGCGAAAGAAAGCGGGGGCTCCGTCCTCCCGGAGTTTACTTCATCAGGCCCGGCAGCCAGAGCGAGAGCGCCGGGATGTAGGTCACCAGCAGCAACGCGATGCACATCGCGCCGTAGAACGGCCACAACTCCTTCGATACCTGCTCGATGGTCACCTTGCCGATGGCGCAGCCGACGAACAGCGTCGGCCCCACCGGCGGCGTGATCAGGCCGATGCCCAGGTTGAGGATCATGATCATGCCGAAGTGCACCGGGTCGATGCCGAGCTTGAGGATCACCGGCATGAAGATCGGCGTGCAGATGAGCAGCATCGGCGCGAGGTCCATGAAGGTGCCGAGCAGCAGCAGCAGGATGTTGACCAGGAAAAGGAAGACGTACTTGTTTTCCGAGATCGAGAGGAAGAACGCGGTGATCTTGGCCGGAATCTGCATGATGGCCATCATGTAGCCGAAGGCGACCGAGAAGCCGATCAGCATCATCACCATCGCGACCGTCTTCACGACGCGATGGATGAGATGCGGCAGGTCGCGCCACTTGTAGTCGCGGTAGACGAGGAAGGTGACGAGGAACGCATAGACACAGGCCACCGCGGCCGATTCGGTCGGCGTGAACACGCCCGAGAGGATGCCGCCCATGATGATGACGATGGTGATCAGCCCCCAGAAGGCATCGACCACGATGCGCGGAATGTCCCGGAGCGCAATCGGCTCGGACTTCGGCATGTTCCTCTTGTGCGCGGTCCACAGCACCAGGCCGATCAGGCACAGGCCGAACAGCAGTCCCGGAAACACGCCCGCGAGGAACAGGTGCGCCACCGAGATGGTGCCCCCGGCCGCGACCGAGTAGATCACGGCGTTGTGCGAGGGAGGAATCAGCAGCGCCTGCACCGAGCCGCAAATGGTGACGTTGGTGGCGAACACGCGGGTGTAGCCCTGCTTCACCATCTGCGGAATCATCACCGAGCCGATCGCCGAGGTGTCGGCGACCGAAGAGCCGGAGATGCAGCCGAACAGCGTGCTCGCCAGCACGTTGACCACCGCCATGCCACCGCGGATGAAACCGACGAACACCTTGGCGAGCAGGATCAGGCGCGCCGCCATGCCGCCCTCGGCCATGATGCCGCCGGCGAGCACGAAGAACGGGATCGCGAGCAGCACGAAGTCGTCCGTGCCGTCCGAGATCTTGAGCATCACCGCCTCGAGCGGGATGTCGACGTACAGCGCCGCGATCAGCGACGCCAGCCCCAGCGCGTAGGCGACCGGGACGCCGAGAGCGCAGAGCAGCGCGAACGAGCCGAGCAGGGCCAGGATGTCCATCTATTCCAGTTCCGCGGCCTGGTCGCTGTACATGATGTCCGTCCTGGGCGGCTCGCCCAGCCAGATTTTCTCGACGATGAAGAGAAGGGTCAGCAGGCCGCCGATCGGGATCGGCATGTAAACGACGCCGACCGACAGTCCCGGAAACTCGGCCATGGTGTTGCCCCAGGTGAGCTGGCACAGGTGCACGCCGTAGCCGAACATGAAGGCGGCCGTGAGCAGCATGCACGCATGCACGCCCCAGATCATCGCCGTGCGCGTCTTCGGACCGACCGCGTTGATCAGCGCCTCGACTGCGATCTGCGCGTTGGCGCGGTAGACCGCGGCGCCGCCGACGAAGGAGAAAATCACCATCATGATCACCGAGGCCGGCTCGGGCCACTGCAGCGGGTCGTTCATGACGTAGCGCATGAACACACCGGAGGGGATCATCAGCGTGATCACCACCAGCGCCGTGCCGGAAATCACGATGCAGGCGAGGTACAGCTTTTCCATCGCCCGGCGATAGCTGTGTCTCATGGCCAAAAAAAAGGCCGCCGACCGCGGCGGCCCGCGGGCCTCCGAAGGAACGGTTACTTGGTGTCCCGGATGCGCTGGATCAGCTCGGCGTACTTCGAGCCGTACTTGTCGCGTACCGGCTGCGTCGCCTTGAAGAAAGCCTCCTTGTCGGCCGGTACGAACTTGATCCCGGCGGCCTTCAGCTTGGCCGTGGCTTCGCCGACATAGGCGTCCCACAGCTGGCGCTGCTCCAGCTGCGCCTCGCGCGAAAGCTTGCGGATCAGGTCCTGGTCGGCCTTCGGCAGCTTGTCCCAGCTGGCCTTCGAGAACACGAAGATCTCGGGGATGATGAGATGGCCGGTCAGGCTGTAGACCTTGCCTCTGGGCGTCTGATAGTGGTTCTGCGCGAACAAGGTCGGCTCGTTGTTTTCCGCGCCGTCCACCACGCCGCTCTGCAGCGCCTGGTGCAGCTCGTTGAAGCCCATGGCTATGCCGTTGCCGCCCATCGCGTTCATGGTCTCGACGAACACCGGGTTGCCCATCATGCGGATCTTCATGCCTTTCAGGTCGGCAGGCTTGGTCACCGGCTTGTCGGAATAGACGTTGCGCGTGCCGGCGTCCATCCAGCCCAGCGCCACCAGGCGCGCCGAGCTGTTGGTGAGCTTGTCGAGCATTTCGGCGCCGATCGGGCCGTCGATCACCTTGCGCATGTGCGCTTCGTCGCGGAACACGAACGGCATGTTGAACACGTTCAACTCGTCGACGATCGGCCCCATCGGGCCGACCGAGATGCGGGCGATCTGCAGCGCGCCGACCTGCGCCTGCTCGATCATCTCCTTCTCGCCGCCCAACTGCATCGACGGGAACATCTGGATCGAGTAGCGGCCGCCGGTGGCCTTCTCCAGCTTCGCGCCCATGCGCACGATCGCCTCGACCGTGGGGTAGCCGAGCGGGTGCACGTCGGTCGCCTTGAGCACCTGTTTCTGCTGCGCGAGAGCGCCCGTCGCAAAGGCGGCGCAGGCGAGCACTGCGGCGGCGCCGAGCGCGCCGAGAACGCGGTATGTCATGCGGTTTCCTCCCCCTGGGTTGTCATGCGTCAGACAAGTGGATTAGACTTCGCCGCCCCGGGGATTGTCAACGAGGCGGTGCGTTCGACGACCAGAAAGACTAGAACCTATTTCATATACAGGCACGTGTGCGACGGAGGCGAGGTGGGATGCAGTTCTAGGAGGATCGCGACGACGCATAGACTCTATGTTAGGAGCGACCGACAACGAAATGCGCCCAGATCGCCCCGTCCCCTTCGGGGTTGCGGCCAGGACGGTCG
>DASRJL010000081.1:0-20079 GCA_035649495.1 Burkholderiales bacterium
CAATCTCCCCGCTGCTAGACGGAAAGACCCCGTGCACCTTTACTACAACTTTGCATTGGACTTTGATGAAGTCTGTGTAGGATAGCTGGGAGGCTTTGAAGCCGGGCCGCTAGGTTCGGTGGAGCCACCGTTGAAATACCAGCCTGGCGTCATCGAGGTTCTAACCTTGACTCGTGAATCCGGGTCGGGGACCGTGCATGGTGGGTAGTTTGACTGGGGCGGTCTCCTCCCAAAGAGTAACGGAGGAGTGCGACGGTACGCTTAGCGCGGTCGGCTATCGCGCTGAAAGTGCAATGGCAAAAGCGTGCTTGACTGCGAGACTGACAAGTCGAGCAGGTGCGAAAGCAGGTCATAGTGATCCGGTGGTTCTGCATGGAAGGGCCATCGCTCAACGGATAAAAGGTACGCCGGGGATAACAGGCTGATTCCTCCCAAGAGTTCATATCGACGGGGGAGTTTGGCACCTCGATGTCGGCTCATCACATCCTGGGGCTGAAGCCGGTCCCAAGGGTATGGCTGTTCGCCATTTAAAGTGGTACGTGAGCTGGGTTCAAAACGTCGTGAGACAGTTTGGTCCCTATCTGCAGTGGGCGTTGGAAGTTTGAAGGGGGCTGCTCCTAGTACGAGAGGACCGGAGTGGACGCACCTCTGGTGTACCGGTTGTCACGCCAGTGGCATCGCCGGGTAGCTATGTGCGGAAGAGATAACCGCTGAAAGCATCTAAGCGGGAAACTCGCCTTGAGATGAGACTTCCCGGGGACTTGATCCCCCTAAAGGGTCGCGGAAGACCACCGCGTTGATAGGCCGGGTGTGTACGAGGAGTAATCCTCTCAGCTAACCGGTACTAATTGCCCGTGCGGCTTGATCCTATAACTCTGGGCATGGCCCGCAGCAGCTGCTGTCGGCCGGGCTCGGGTGAACTAGGGTTTGCCACAGATACAATCACCCACCTTTACTTCTTCCAATTCAGGGTTTCAGCCGTGAGCTGAAATCCTCAAGGCTACGTCTGACGAACATAGCGAGGTGGTCCCACCCCTTCCCATTCCGAACAGGGCCGTGAAACGCCTCAGCGCCGATGATAGTGCGGTGTATTCCGTGCGAAAGTAGGACATCGTCAGGCACCCATAAAAACAGACGCCTCACCCAGTCGGGTGGGGCGTTTGTTTTTGTGGTGCCGCCTGAGAGATGAACGAGGGAACGACAACATGCCGACATGATTCTCCGTCGCACCGCCCTGCGGTGCATTGTGTTTGGTCGGCACGTTGCTCGGGCCCCACGAATGTATCCGCCTTCCTCCTTCCGCCTTAGAATATCTAGGTGTTCACCGCCATCGACCACCTCATGATCTGCGTCCCCGACCTCGCGCGGGGCGCCGAGCAGTACCGCCGCCTCGGCTTCAACGTCCAGCCCGGCGGCACCCATCCCGGCAAGGGCACTCACAACGCGATCGCCTTCAACGACCCGGACTACCTCGAGCTGCTGGCGATCCACGACCCGGAGGAGGACCGGGCGGCCGAGACGGCGGCGGGGCGGTTCCGGCGCGAGCGGGCCGCGTTCATCGCCGCGGGCGGCGGGATCCGATACGTGGTCCTGCAAAGCGACGACATGGCGGCGGACGTCAGCGCCATGCGCGCGCGCGGGGTGGACGTGAGCGACGTTCTGGATGGCCGGCGCGCCCAGGGCGGGCAGGAGTTCCGCTGGAAATGGGCGATGCTCGGCCCGGATAGCCCGCTGCCGCTCTTCTTCATCCAGCATCTCACGCCGATGGCGGAGCGCCGCAAGCACACGCCTGGCGCGGGCCCTCATCCCAACGGCGTGCGCTTTCTCGAGCGCACCTACATCGTTGTGCAT
Source organism: Burkholderiales bacterium (assembly GCA_035649495.1). Taxonomy (GTDB): domain Bacteria; phylum Pseudomonadota; class Gammaproteobacteria; order Burkholderiales; family SG8-41; genus SG8-41. The sequence continues at coordinate 1,852 of DASRJL010000081.1, forward strand.
GATCTCGAAGCGTCGGTGGCGCTCTACTCGAAGGTGCTGGGCGTGTCCGAGCCGCGTATGTACAAGGGCACGGTGATCATGTCGCACATGGCCGTGTTCCAGCTCGGCCCCGCCGGCCTCACGATCGCGCACCCCTACGCGCCGGGCCCGGCCTCCGAATCGCTGGAGCGCCGCGGCCCCGGCCCGTTCCAGGCCCTGTTCCGCACCACCAGCATGGGCGCCGCCGCGCGCTGGATGGAGAAGAATGGCATTCCGCCGCCCGCCATCGGCACCCGTGACACCGGTGAAAAGGCCATGCTCGTCATGCCCGCCGACGCCTGCGGGGCGTACATCGGCTTCGTCGGCCCCGAATGATCCCCTCCTCGCGCTGGGACTTCTGACCATGTTGTGGATGTACCGCCGGCGCGCGGTACGGATTTTTCGATAGCGATTCTGCTGTCCGACTAGAACGGCGCCCAGGGGCGCCGTTTTGCGTTCTGGTCAATGAAAATCCCTCGAACTCGTCGCGAGCCTTCCCAGCAACCGCGAGTGATCCACCAGCCGGTGCGCGACGAGGTGCAGGACTTCGCCTTCGCGCTGTATCACGCCGTAAACACCCAGCAGGCGCGAGCCCAGCAGCTCGCGCCGCTGGCTTTCCACGAGCCGGCGCCAGACCACGACGTTCACGTACCCGGTTTCATCCTCGAGCGTGACGAACACGACCCCGCTGGCGGTGCCTGGCCGCTGGCGGCAGGTGACGATGCCGGCGGTGCGGCCCGGCCGGCCGTCGGGCAGGGCGGCCAGCTCCGCGGCGGAGGCGAGCCGCATGCGCTTCAAACGCGGGCGCAGCAGGGCGAGCGGATGGCGCCCCAGCGTGAGCCCCAGGCTGCGATAGTCTGCGACGATATCCTCGCCTTCTCCCGGTGCGGCGAGGGCGGGCCGGGTCTCGATGATAGTCGTCTCGCGCAGCAGCCCGGGCCGGATCTCAGCGCCAGCGGCGCCCCAATGGGCCATGCGGCGATGTCCGGCCAGCGCGGCGAGCGCCCCCGCGTCGGCGAGATTTCTGCGATCGCGCCGGTCGAGTTCCGCGCGCAACGCCAGGTCTTCGACATTGCCGAACGGCGCGATGCCACGCGCCGCGACGATGCGTTGCGCCGCGGCTTGCGATAAGCCCTTTACCATGAGCAGGCCGAGCCGTACCGCGGGCTGAGGAGGCAGTGACCGGTGACCAGTGACCAATGAACGGTCGTTGCCGCTTCGTTCCAACGTGCATTCCCAGTCGCTCGCGGTAATGTCGGCGGGCCTGACTTCCACACCGTGCCGGCGCGCATCCTGCACGAGCTGCGACGAAGTGTAGAAACCCATCGGCTGGCTGTTCAGCATGGCCGCAAGGAAGGCGGCGGGCTCGTAGTGCTTCAGCCAGGATGAGACGTAGGCGAGGAGAGCGAAGCTCGCCGCGTGGGACTCGGGGAAGCCGTACTCCCCGAAGCCGCAGATCTGCTTGTAGATCTGCTCGGCGAACTCGACCGGGTAACCGCGCTCTTTCATGCCGTTGATGAGCCGCGGCTCGAACTGCTCCAGCCCGCCCTTGCGCCGCCACGCCGCCATGGAGCGCCGCAGCCCGTCGGCTTCTCCTGGCGTGAAGCCGGCGGCGACGATGGCGAGCTGCATCACCTGCTCCTGGAAAATGGGCACGCCCAGCGTGCGCTCCAGCACCTGCCTGACCGCTGCCGAAGGGTAGGTGACGGGTTCCTTCCCCTGGCGGCGGCGCAGGTACGGATGCACCATGCCGCCCTGGATCGGGCCGGGGCGCACGATCGCGACCTCGATCACGAGGTCGTAGAACTTCTCCGGCGCGAGGCGCGGCAGCATGGACATCTGGGCGCGCGACTCGATCTGGAATACGCCGATGGTGTCGGCGCGACGGATCATCTCGAACACCGCCGGGTCGTCGCCCCTGCCGTTGATTTCCGCCATGGTGAGCGAAGAGCTGCGGCAGAGGTTGACGAAGGCGAGCGCACGGCGGATCGCCGAGAGCATGCCGAGCGCAAGCACGTCCACCTTGAGCAGCCCCAGCGCGTCGAGATCATCCTTGTCCCACTGGATCACGCTCCTCTCCGGCATTGCGGCGTTCTCGATCGGCACGAGCCGCGACAGGGGGCCGCGCGAGATCACGAAGCCGCCGACGTGCTGCGACAGGTGGCGCGGGAAGCCGACCAGCACGCGGACGAAAGAGACCAGCCGGCGGATGACGGCGCTCTCCGGGTCGCAGCCGGCTTCCCGCAGGCGCTCCCCCAGGGTATGCCGGCTGTCCCACCACGCCAGCGATTTCGCAAGGCGATCGACCTGCGCCAGCGTGAGCCCTAGGGCCTTGCCGACGTCGCGCACCGCGCTCTTCGGCTGGTAGGTGATGAGGGTGGCCGCGATGGCGGCCCGGTCGCGCCCGTACTTCTCGTAGATGTACTGGATTACCTCCTCGCGCCGCTGGTGCTCGAAATCCACGTCGATGTCGGGCGGCTCGTTGCGCTCGCGCGAGATGAAGCGCTCGAACAGCACGCTCATGCGCGCGGGATCCACCTCGGTGATGCCGAGGCAGTAGCAGACGGTGGAATTCGCCGCCGAGCCGCGGCCCTGACAGAGGATGTTCCGCGAGCGCGCGAACTCCACGATGTCGTGAACGGTGAGGAAAAAATGCTCGTAGCGCAGCTCGGCGATGAGCTTCAGCTCGTGCTCGACCAGGCTACGCACCTCGTCCGGGGCTCCGCGCGGGAAACGCCGGCGCAGGCCCCGTTCCGTCAGCTTCCGCAGCCAGGTGCCCGGCGTGTGTCCCGGGGGCACGATCTCGCCGGGATACTCATAGCGCAGGCTGTCGAGGGAAAAATCGCAGCGGCGGGCGATCTCCAGGGTTTCGGCGAGCAGCTCCGGGGGATAAATTCGCTCGAGCCGCAGCGGGTGCCGCAGGTGGCGCTCGGCATTGGGATGCAGGGCGTAGCCGGCCTGCGCGACGGGCACGCCGATGCGGATGGCGGTAAGAACGTCCTGCAAGGGGTGTCTCGACCGGACGTGCATGTGCACGTCGCCCGCGGCGGCCAGGGGCAGCCCCGAGCTCTCGGCCAGCGCGGCGAGCTCCCGCAGCCGGGCGCGATCGTTGGGACCCGCCAGAAGCTCCGCCGCGATCCATGCCCTGCCGGGAAAGGATGCGGCGACGAAACGCGCCTGCCGGGGATCGAGTTCTGCGCCCGGCACGAGCAGCGCCAGGCAATCGGGCAGACCGCTATTCAGATCCTCGCGCGTGAGGCGATAACTGCCTTTCTCCGCGCGTCTGCGTCCGAGCGTAATGAGTGCGGACAGGTTCCCATAGCCTTCGCGGCTGGCGGCGAGCAGGACGAGCTTCAGCCCGTCCTCCAGGCGGATCTCGCTGCCCGTGATCAGCTTGAAGCCGGACTTCTGCGCGGCTTCGGATTTCTTCGCGGCTTCATGGGCCCGAACCACGCCGGCAACCGAGCATTCATCGGTTATCGCCAGCGCCTTGTATCCAAGCTCGCACGCACGCGTGACCAGCTCGGCGGGATACGAGGCTCCGCGCAGAAAGGTGAAATTGGAGAGGCAGTGCAGCTCGGCGTAGCCGGGGAAAGGTGACATGACGCGCTGCTGAACACTATCTACGGTTAATCTGGTTTTCAGGAGAAGTAGCCGTGCAGATACCATCCCCCGCCGGCGCGGCACTCGCGATAAATCCAGAGCAGGGACTGGGCGGGATTGCGCGCGACGAAATATTCGCGGGCGATGTCGTTATTGTCCCACCAGCCCGACTCGATCAATTCGGGGCCGGCGATCAGCGCCAGCGGTCCGTCCTGCTGCGGTTTGCCGTCTACGTCTGCGAGCGGACGCGGCGCATGCAGCACCCAGAGCGGACGCGAGAGGGGCAGCCAGGCGCCCCGGTCCGAAGTTCCCGGCTCGCGATTCTGGCCGATGCTCGCATCGGTGCGCCAGGCGTACTCCGGCCGATGGTCTGCGACGGTGTCGAGCCCGTGCACCGCGTTCTCGCCCAGGCGCGCGCGCAGGCGCTCGATCAGCCGCACGATGGTTTCCGCCTGCTCCCGCGCGTCGGGCAGCAGCGCCAGGTTGCGCGCGGCGAGCGGCATGAGCAGCAGGGCTTTCAGCGCGATCGCGGTTGCCGGGGAGGGGAGCGCAAGACGCTCCAGGCGCTCGCGCAGCACGGTGACGAGATGCTCGGTATCGCGGGTGGCGGTCGCGAGATTCAATTCGAAGCAGGTATCGTCGCGGTCTTCGTGAGCGAGCCTGAAATGCAGGCGTTGCGCACCCTTGCCTGCGGCAGCCAGGAAGCCGCATAGATCGGCGAGCAATCGCCGGAAGGCAAACAACAGCGCTCCGGCTTCCTCGACCGGGGCGGGCAGTTGCAGCGTAGCCGCGAAGCCCGCAGGAGGAACGAAAGCCGGGAGCGGATCGGGAATATGGCCCAGTGCGCGGTCGAGCGTGGCCAGCAGTTCCTGTCCCATGCGGCGGGCAAGACCTGCCCGCGGCAGCTTGAGGCAGGCGCCGATCGTGCAGACCCCGATATCGGCGAGCAGGGTATCCGACCCCGAGGGCAGCCCGAGAACGTCCACGGAAAGCTGCGCGATGCCGGCGCGCAGCGCATCGCCGTGCTGGATCCTCACCGGGAGTCCGGCGCGCGCGAAGAATTGCGCGGCGAGCGGCGTGGGGGCGCAGGCGAGGGAGAAGGTATAGCCCTGGCTTTCCAGTTCCTGCTCGATCCGCTTCCACAGGCGGGTGAGGCCGCCGAATATTTTGAGCGATCCTCCGATTTCAAGCAGCACTTCGGGCAGCACTCCGGTGCCCGGCGCGATGCTGACCGTGGGACTGAATTGAATCGCGCCTGCGGCGATGTGCTCCAGCGCGGCGCGCTCCGCGGCCGGGTCCCGTGTCAGGATGCGCAAATCGGTGGCCAGAGCCGAGGCGGCGGCGACCGGCATGCCGGGACGTACGCCGTGGCCGCGGGCCCTGGAATTACAAGCCACTATCCCGGCATGGGCGCCGGGAGAGGAGGCGACGGCAAGCGGGCCAGGGTGCGCCACGCCGCGCGTGAAGGTCTCCAGAGGCAGCGAGGGGAAGCGCAGCGCCAACCACAGCATGTTGAAGCCTCTGCATTTCCGGGGAGAGGGTGGGTGCTCAGGACACCGCTTCCAGCGGCCGTGCCCGGCAAGGGGCGGGAGGAGGGCTGGCCCGGACGTGCGCCGGTGCCATGCCGTGCAGGTCGAGCGCGACAGGAGCCGGCACCTCGCCGCCACGGCGCTTCAACACGCGCACCAGCGTCCGGCTTTGCGCTTTGGCGACGTGCAGACGCAGCGCTGCCGGTGAAGCGGGCGCCACACGGGCCGGCCGGAACATCAGCATGGCCGCGCCGCCGCTTTCAGCGGCGAGCTGCAGGCGCCGCAGCGAGCGTTCGGGCACGTGATCGAACCAGGCAAGCACCGCCGCGCATACCTGGGAACGCAGCGCCTGCTCGCATGCCCACAGGCCGTCATCGGCCGTCGCAGGGCGCACCAGCATGAGCCGTGACAGCATCACGCCATGGGCAGCGAAGGCGGGTGCATAAGGCACATGGGGCGGCGCGACCAGGGTGAGCCAGCGCCCGGACCGGGTGAGATGCGCGGCAGCGGGCATGATGAGCTGCAGTTCGCCTACCCCGGCGCGCTCGACGTGTATCTCGGTCAACGCCCCTGCGGGCCAGCCTCCCCCCGGGAGCAGTACGTCGAGCTCGGCGAATCCCGTCGGCACGCTGGGGACCACGACCCGCGCGCAGTCGCCGCCGCGCCAGACGGCGGGGTGCTGCAGAACGGTGTCGAGAGCGGAGGACATGGCTGAAACTTCGAGAGAAGAGAGGAGAAAGGGGAGAGGAGAAAGAGCAGCGCGTGACCGGTTTGACGCCTCTCTCCTATCGTCTATCTACAGAGAACGTCCGTTGCGGATCACGCCCACCGCTATGCCTTCGATGGCGAAGGCTTCACGCTTCGGGTTCACCGAGATCGCCCTGAAATCAGGATTCTCGGGCAGCAGGTGGACGAGGCCGCCCTGGCGCTTGTAGCGTTTGACCGTAACCTCGTCGTTGATGCGCGCCACCACGATTTGCCCCGCACGCGGCTCGCGTGCGCGGTGCACGGCGAGAAGATCGCCGTCCAGGATGCCGGCATCGCGCATGCTCGAGCCGCGCACCCGCAGCAGGTAATGGGCGCGTGGCCGGAACAGGGCGGGGTCGATCTGGTAGCGGCCTTCGATATGGCTCTCGGCGAGGATGGGGCTGCCGGCGGCGACGCGGCCTACCACCGGTATACCCTGCGGTGCCTTGAGCGTGAGCCCGCGCGAGGCGCCGGGAGCCATCTCGATCGCGCCTTTGCGCGCCAGCGCTCTCAGATGCTCTTCCGCGGCATTGGGGGAGCGAAACCCCATGATGCGGCAGATCTCGGCGCGGGTCGGCGGGTAGCCCCGGCTCGCGAGGTGCTCCTGGATCAGCTGCAGAATTTCTGCTTGACGTGGAGTGAGCTCGTCCATTCCTGCTCCATGATGAATCGCGCCTTATATGTAATTATATACAGTATACCAGGTCCGGCCAACCGCGGCAGGCAAGCTCCACTTTTCCGCCGCAGAAGAAACAGCCCCGCAGGCCGTGTCTCATGCAGAAACGATCTGAAAGACAAGGATTTTTATCCATTCAGGCAGCGCCATGCCGTCCTTAACCTATTGGATCCGAGCGTGATTTTTGTTACACTTCTCACCCCCGATTCCCGGGGGAGAACAGAAGATGGGCTGGCCGGCCCATTTTTTGTTTGTAGCGCGAGTTTTACGGCCCGTATGGATTTGAGCGACTTACTGGAAACCACCGTGACCGGCATGGGCTACGAGCTGGCAGGTCTCGAGCGCCCCGCGAGGGGCGGGCTCTTGCGTGTTTACATCGACAAGCCGGGCGGCGTGAACGTGGATGACTGCGCGGCGGTAAGCCACCAGCTTACCCGGGTGCTGGCGGTGGAGAACGTCAGCTACGACCGGCTCGAGGTGTCCTCGCCGGGGCTGGACAGGCTGCTCAGGAAGGAGCGGGATTTCGCGCGCTTTGCCGGGCAGAGGGCGCGGGTGAGAATGCGCATGCCGCTGGACGGGCAGCGCAATTTCACCGGGGTGGTGCGGGAAGCCGGCGCGGGCAGGGTTGAGCTGGAGGTGGACGGGAAAGTGGTGTCGCTGGAGCTCGCCGACATGGAAACCGCCCGCCTGGTGCCCAATATATAGGGTATGGAGAAAGCGATGAGCCGCGAGATTCTTTTGCTGGTGGATGCCCTGGGACGGGAGAAGAACGTCGACAAGAACGTCGTTATCGGGGCGCTCGAGCAGGCGCTCGCCTCCGCGACCAAGAAACGGTTCAACGAGGACGTCGACATCCGCGCAGTCATGGACCCTGAGACCGGGGAGTTCACCTTTTTCCGGCGCTGGGAGATCGTCAACAACGCGGATATCGAGGTCCCGGCCAAGCAGTACAAGCTGCACGAGGCGCAGGAGATCAACCCCGAACTCAAAGTGGGCGAATTCATCGAAGAGCCGGTCGAGGGCGTGCAGTTCGGCAGGATCGGTGCCCAGACCGCCAAGCAGGTCATACTGCAGAAGATCCGCGACGCCGAGCGCGAGCAGATCCTGAACGATTTCCTGGCGCGCAAGGAGCATCTCATCACCGGGGTGATCAAGCGCATGGAGCGCGGGAACGCGATCATCGAGTCGGGCCGGCTGGAGGCGATGCTGCCCCGCGACCAGATGATCCCCAAGGAGAACCTGCGGGTCGGCGACCGGGTGCGCGCGTGCATATGGAAAATCGACCGCGCGAATCGCGGACCGCAGCTCATGCTCTCGCGCACGGCACCGGAGTTCCTGGTGCGGCTGTTCGAGCTGGAGGTGCCGGAGCTGGAGGATGGACTGCTCGAGATCAAGGCGGCCGCCCGCGATCCCGGCTCGCGCGCCAAGATCGCGGTGCATTCCAAGGACCATCGCATCGATCCCATCGGCACCTGCGTGGGCATGCGCGGCTCACGCGTGCAGGCCGTTACCTCCGAGCTCGCGGGTGAGCGCGTCGACATCATCCTGTGGGCGACGGATCCCGCGCAATTCGTGATCAACGCCCTCGCGCCCGCAGAAGTGAACAAGATCCGGGTCGACGAGGAAGCCCACAGCATGGATATCGTCGTGGACGAGGAGAACCTCGCGCAGGCGATCGGCCGCACCGGGCAGAACGTGCGGCTGGCGAGCGAGTTGACGGGCTGGGTGCTCAACATCATGACGCTCGAGGAATCGGAGAAGAAAGGCGAGGAGGAGGCCTCGCGCGTCAAGATGCTGTTCATTGAGAAGCTCGACGTCGACGAGGAGGTCGCCGCCATCCTGGTCGAGGAAGGGTTCGCCACGCTCGAGGAGGTCGCCTACGTTCCGATCGACGAGATGCTGGAGATCGAGTCTTTCGACGAGGCGACCGTGAACGAGCTCCGGAGCCGCGCGCGCAACGCGCTGCTCACCCAGGCCATCGTGAGCGAGGAGCAGGTCGAGCACGACATCGAGGACCTGATGAAAGTCGAGAGCATGGACAACGATACGGCGCGGCTCCTGGCGGCGAAGGGCATAGGCACCCAGGAGGCGCTGGCGGACTACGCGGCCGACGACCTGGTGGAGGAGACCGGGATCGAAGCGGAGCGCGCGAAGCAGCTCATCATGGCAGCGCGTGCGCCGTGGTTCGCCGAAACGGCGAGTTCCTGACGCGGACGACCAACCGGGTATAGAGCATGGCGCAGATCAACGTTACGCAGTTCGCCCAACAGCTGGGCCTGCCACCGACGCTGCTCATCGAGCAGTTGCAGGCGGCAGGGATCAAGCGCGTCCTCGCCGAGGACACGCCCCTCACCGAGAAGGACAAGACGCAGCTTCTCGACCACCTGCGGAAATCGCACGGCGCCTTGGAAGCGAAGCAGAAGATCACGCTCACCCGGCGGCAGACTACCGAGATCAAGAAATCCGACGCCCTGGGCAAGTCGCGCACGATCCAGGTCGAAGTGCGCAAGAAGCGCGTGCTGGTCAAGCGCGATACGGCCGAGGCCCAGGTAGAAGCGGCCAAACCGGTGCTGGGCGACGAGGAAATAGCGCTGCGCGAGGCGGAAGCCCGGCAGCATGCCGAGCTCGCGGCGCGCCAGGCCGAGGACGTGGAGCAGAAGCGCCGCAAGAAAGATGCGGAGGCCGCGGTGGCGGAGGTGAAAGCGCCGGAGGAGGCGAAGCCGGCGGAAGCGGCCGGTCCGCAGGTCGTCGTCGAAGGCACGCTGCACAAGCCGGAAGTCAAGCCCGAGGAAAAGGCGGAAAAGGCCGAGAAGAAGGCGAAGAAGCAGCAGGTCAAGGCGGTCGTCTGGAAAGACGAGTCGGTCAAGCGCCGCAGCATCAAGACGCGCGGCGACGCGTCCGGCGGGCTGGGCTGGCGCGCGCGCAAGGCGCGCACCGGCCACGCGACGCACGCGGAGGACAGCGACGCGCCGCACGCGTTTGCAGCGCCGACGGAACCCGTCGTGCGCGAGATCATGGTGCCGGAGACCATCACCGTGGGCGATCTGGCCCACAAGATGTCGGTCAAGGCGGCGGAGGTCATCAAGGTCCTGATGAAGCTCGGCAACATGGTCACGATCAACCAGGTTCTCGACCAGGACACGTCGATGATCGTGGTCGAGGAAATGGGGCACACCGCCAAGCGCGCCAAGCTCGACGAGCCGGATGCCTTTCTGGCGGAGGAGACGGCGGCGGCGGCGCCTTCCGAGTACAAGCTGGAGTCCCGCCCGCCGGTGGTCACGGTCATGGGACACGTCGATCACGGCAAGACCTCGCTCCTCGACTACATACGGCGCACCAAGGTCGCGAGCGGCGAGGCGGGCGGCATCACCCAGCACATCGGCGCCTACCACGTGAAAACACCGCGAGGCACCATCACGTTCCTCGACACGCCGGGTCACGAGGCGTTTTCCGCGATGCGGGCGCGGGGCGCCAAGCTGACGGATATCGTGATCCTGGTCGTCGCGGCGGATGACGGCGTGATGCCGCAGACGACGGAAGCGATACACCATGCCAGGGCCGCGAACGTGCCGATGGTGGTGGCGTTGAACAAGATCGACAAGCCGGAAGCGAACCCCGACCGGGTGAAGCAGGACCTGTCCACGCAGGGTGTCGTGCCGGAAGAGTGGGGCGGCGATACCATGTTCGTGGAGGTCTCGGCCAAGACCGGCAACGGCATAGACGGGTTGCTCGAAAGGCTGCTTTTGCAGGCGGAGGTGCTGGAGCTCAGGGCGCCGCGGGAGGCGCCGGCCAAGGGGATCGTGATCGAATCGAGGCTCGACAAGGGGCGCGGTCCCGTCGCCACCGTGCTGAATCAGTCGGGGACCTTGAGGCAGGGAGACATCGTGCTGGCCGGCGCCGTATTCGGACGCGTGCGCGCGATGCTCGACGAGAGCGGAAAACCGATCGAGTGGGCCGGCCCCTCGATCCCGGTCGAAATCCTCGGCCTCTCGGACGTTCCCAATGCGGGCGCCGACGTGATCGTACTGGGCGACGAGCGCAAGGCGCGCGAGATTGCGCTCTTCCGGCAGGGAAAATTCCGCGACGTCAAACTCGCCAAACAGCACGCAACGAAGCTGGAGAATATCTTCGAGCAGATGGGCGAGGGCCAGGCAAAGATACTCTCGCTCATCATCAAGGCCGACGTGCAGGGCTCGTACGAGGGGCTGTCCCACGCGCTTACGCGGCTCTCGACCGGGGAAGTCAAGGTCAACATCGTGCACGCCGGGGTCGGCGGCATCACCGAATCCGACGTCAATCTCGCGCTCGCCTCGAAGGCCATCATCATCGGCTTCAACGCGCGCGCGGACGCCATGGCGCGCAAGCTCGCCGAGCACAGCGGCGTCGACATCCGCTACTACAACGTGATCTACGACGCGGTCGACGAGGTGAAGGCCGCCCTGTCCGGCATGCTGGCCCCGGAGCGCAAGGAAAACACGCTCGGGATGGTGGAAGTGCGGCAGACCTTCAAGATCTCCAGTGTCGGCACCGTCGCGGGCTGCTACGTTACCGAAGGCCTCGTGCGCCGGTCGAGCGCCAAGGTACGCCTGCTGCGCGACCACGTCGTGATTCACGATGGAGAGCTCGATTCGTTGAAGCGCTTCAAGGACGACGTGCGGGAGGTCAAGGCGGGCTTCGAGTGCGGTCTCTCGCTCAGAAACTTCCACGACATCAAGGTGGGCGACCAGCTGGAGGTGTACGAGGTGGTCGAGGTTGCCCGCACACTGTGAGTGCAGTTTTGAGTGTTGAGTTTAGTGTTGAATTGCGGGATGCCGAGATACGCACCGTGATTCGAAACTCAACACTCAGCACTCAACACTGAGCACTCGCGCGCCCATGCCGCGCGATTACCCCCGCAGCCGCCGCATCGCGGAGCAGGTCCAGCGCGAGCTGGTGGATATCATCCGGCTCGAGCTGAAGGACCCCCGCGTCGGGCTCGTCACCATTACCGACGTTGAGGTTTCGCCCGATCATGGCCATGCGAAGGTTTTCTTCACGCTGCTCGGCGATGAGGCGATGATCGAGGAAACTACCCGCGGCTTGAAGAACGCCGCGGGTTTTCTGCGGAGCCAGCTCGCGCGCCGCTTCGAGATGCGGAGCGTGCCGCAGCTCGAGTTCGTCTACGATGCGTCGGTGGAGCGCGGCGCCCGGCTGTCGCAGCTGATCGACGCTGCCGTGGCCGATGACACCCGGCGCGGAGCGGCGAAGCCCCGCAAGCGGCGCGGGCGGTCCTCGTAGTGGCCCACCCGGCGCATCACGGCAGGGCGCGGCGCGAGGTGCACGGCGTGCTGCTGCTCGACAAGGCGGCCGGAATCAGCTCGTACACGGCGTTGCGCGCCGCGCAGCGGCTCTACGGGGCGGCCAAGGCGGGTCATACCGGCACGCTCGATCCGCTCGCGACGGGTCTGCTGCCGGCGTGCTTCGGCGACGCGACGCGGTTTTCGCACCTGCTGCTCGATTCGGACAAGGCCTACCGCGCAGGCGTGCGACTGGGCATGACGACGGCGACCGGTGATCTCGAGGGGGCCGTGACGAGCCGCGCGCCGGTGGCGGTGTCGCGGGAAGAAGTGGACGCCGTGATACGGCGCTTCGTCGGCGAGTCCATGCAGATTCCCCCGATGTACAGCGCCATCAAGCAGGACGGCGAGCCTCTTTACAAGCTGGCGCGCGCGGGCCTGGAGGTGCCGCGGGCGCCGCGCGCGGTGACGATCCGGGAGATTTCCCTCCTCGACATGGCCGGCCACGAGCTCGACCTTGCTGTCACGTGCAGCAAGGGGACTTACATACGCGTTCTCGCCGAGGATATCGGCCGCGAGCTCGGCTGCGGCGCATGCCTTTCGGCCCTGCGGCGCACGGGAGTCGGTGGATTCAGCCTGGATCGGGGGGCCTACACCGCCGCCGAACTGGAGGCGATGACCCTGGTGGAACGCGACGCGGTGCTGCTGCCGCCCGATGCGCTGCTCGCCTCGCTGCCGCAGTTCGACCTCGATGCCGAGCAGGCGCGCCGCCTGCTGCAGGGGCAGACCGTCGAGCAGGCCGGCGCGGCGGAAGCGGGACTCGCGCGCGTTTACGGTCCCGGGCGGCGGTTCCTGGGGCTCGCGGAGTTGACCGGGCGGGGTCGCGTCGTACCGCGGCGCCTGCTGTCCCAGGCCCGGGCGGGATAAGGGATTGCTTGAAAAAACGGGTAGTTAGAGAGTAAAATACGCGGCCTAAACGAAGGAGGCCGACGGCACTACGCGGCCAACACGGAGCAGACGATGTCAGTAACCAACACGCAGAAAGCTCAGGTGGTCAAGGACTACCAGCGCGCGAACGGCGATACCGGGTCGCCTGAAGTCCAGATCGCCTTGCTGACCGCGCGCATCACGGACCTGACCGAGCACTTCAAGACCCATGTCAAGGATCACCATTCGCGGCGCGGTCTTCTGAGGATGGTCAGCCGCAGGCGGAAGCTTCTCGATTATCTCAAGCGAACGAACGCCGACAAGTATCGTCAGCTGATCGACCGCCTGGGCCTGCGCAAGTAACGATGTACGCCATCGTCCGCGCCTTTTCGCTGTCCGCGTGTCACGCGCCGGCACAGCATTAACCCGAGACCGCCAGACCGCGGTCTTTTTTGTTTGAGCAGGGGACACTCCTTGAAACACGTCAAGAAAACACTCACGTGGGGCAGCCACCGGCTGACCCTCGAAACGGGCGAGATCGCGCGCCAGGCAACGGGCGCGGTACTGGTAACCATGGAAGACACCGTCGTGCTGGTGACGGTCGTCGGCGCAAAGCACGCCGCGGCGGGCAAGGATTTCCTGCCGCTCACCGTCGACTACCAGGAACGGACCTATGCTGCGGGCAAGATTCCCGGCGGCTTCTTCAGGCGCGAAGGCCGGCCTTCCGAAAAGGAAATCCTGACCTGCCGGTTGATCGACCGCCCGATTCGGCCGCTCTTTCCGGACGGTTTCTACAACGAGACGCAGATCGTCGCGACGGTCGTCTCGTCCAACAACGAGGTCGATGCCGACGTCCCCGCCATGATCGGGGCCTCGGCGGCGCTGGCGCTCTCCGGAATGCCCTTCAACGGTCCGATCGGCGCTGCGCGGGTCGGGTACGCGAATGGCGGCTACGTGCTGAATCCGACCGCGACCGAGCTGAAAACGTCGGAACTGGACCTGGTCGTTGCCGGCACGGCGCAGGCGGTGCTGATGGTGGAGTCGGAAGCGAAGGAGCTGGACGAAAACGTGATGCTGGGCGGCGTGGTGTTCGGCCACCAGCAGATGCAGGCGGTGATCCAGCTGATCAACGAGCTGACGGACGAAGCCGGCAAGCCGCTCTGGGACTGGAAGCCGCCCGTCAAGGACGAGACGCTGGCTGCCCGCATCGCGTCGATGGCGGAGCGCGACTTGCAGGGTGCGTTCGAGATCAAGGAAAAGCAGGGGCGCTCGCAGAGAATCGACGAAATCTGGAAGCGCGTGTTTACCGAGGTCGGTGTCGGCACGGAAGGCGGGCCGGAGGCGAACGCGGTCAAGGAAATCTGCTTCGCGCTGGAGTCGAACATCGTGCGCAGCCAGATATTGAACGGCGACCCGCGCATCGACGGACGCGACACGCGCACCGTGCGCCCCATCTCGATCCGCACGGGGCTCCTGCCGCGAGCGCACGGCTCGGCCCTCTTCACGCGGGGCGAGACTCAGGCGCTGGTGACGGCGACGCTCGGCACGACTCGCGACGAGCAGATCATCGATGCGCTGCAGGGCGAGTACCGCGATCGCTTCATGATGCACTACAACATGCCGCCGTACGCGACGGGCGAGACCGGCCGCGTCGGTTCTCCCAAGCGCCGCGAGATCGGTCACGGACGCCTCGCCAAACGGGCGCTGATAGCGATGCTCCCCGGACCCGAGGAATTCGCCTACTCGCTGCGCGTGGTTTCCGAGATCACGGAATCGAACGGCTCGAGCTCGATGGCTTCGGTGTGCGGCGGTTGCCTGGCCCTGATGGACGCCGGCGTGCGCTTGAAGGCGCACGTGGCGGGCATCGCGATGGGGCTCATCAAGGAAGGCAACCGCTTCGCCGTGCTATCCGACATCCTCGGCGACGAGGACCATCTGGGCGACATGGACTTCAAGGTGGCGGGCACGGAAAAGGGCGTGACCGCGCTGCAGATGGACATCAAGATCGAAGGCATCACCAAGGAGATCATGCACGCCGCGCTCGTGCAGGCCCGCGAAGGCCGCCTGCACATCCTGGAGAAGATGAGGCAGTCGCTCGAAGCGCCGCGCTCCGAGCTGTCGGTGTGGGCGCCGCGGATGATCACGATGAAGATCAAGCCCGAGAAGATCCGCGACGTGATCGGCAAGGGCGGCGCGGTGATCCGCGCGCTCACCGAGGAGACCGGCACCACCATCGACATACAGGACGACGGCACCGTCACCATTGCCTGCGTGTCCCCGGAAGCGGGCGAGGCCGCCCGCAAGCGGATCGAGGACATCACCGCCGACGTCGAGGTCGGCCGCATCTACGACGGCACGGTGCTGAAGCTGCTCGATTTCGGGGCGATCGTAAGCGTGCTCCCGGGGAAGGACGGCCTGCTGCATATATCCCAGATCGCCAACGAGCGCGTCAACGCCGTGGCCGACCACCTGAAGGAGGGGCAGGCGGTGCGCGTGAAGGTGCTGGAAGCCGACGATAAGGGCAGGCTGCGCCTGTCGATGAAGGCGGTCGCGGCCGAGGAGCGGGCTGCTGCTGCGGCGGCGCCGGCAACGCCCTAGCGCGCGCTGCTCTCGCGCAACGAAAAAGGGGCGGTGATTCCGCCCCTTTTTTCTGGCTCGCGGGCTTAGGCCCTCGATCCGGCCGATGAACGGCGCATGGCGTCCGTTCGAACGGACGGAGTTAAACCGGAGCTGCGCTTCCGGTTTAACGCTATTTGGCCACCTGCCGCTCCCGCAGCTCGTCCAGCGTCTTGCAATCGATGCAGAGGGTCGCGGTCGGGCGCGCCTCCAGCCGCTTCAAGCCGATCTCCACGCCGCAGCTGTCGCAGTAGCCGTATTCACTGGAATCGATGCGCGATATGGTCTCGTCGATCTTCTTGATGAGCTTGCGCTCGCGATCGCGGTTCCGGAGCTCCAGCGACATGTCCGATTCCTGGCTCGCGCGGTCGTTGGGGTCGGCGAATATCGTCGCCTCGTCCTGCATGGTGTGCACGGTGCGGTCGATGTCCTGCGAGAGGTCGCGTTTCTGCTCTTCGAGCATCTTGCGGAAATGCGCCCGCTGCCGCGGGTTCATGTATTCTTCCTTGCCTTTCGGCTTGTAGGCCGGAAAGGGCTTGTGCAGTTCAGTCGCCATGCGTTTCGGTAGACCCGAAAAAAGCGGTTTAATATCAGAAATCAGGAGGGGGCGCAACTTGACGTATCCCCCGGTTTGACCGCCCGGTTCCGATTGACCTCGGGCGGACCGCCAGAGTATATTACGCGCCTTTTACGGCGGCGCGGCGCCGGACTTGAGCCGGTGCCTGCTCATCAATCTGCAGCGCCTGCTGACCCGATCCGGTAGACTGGAGGGCGTCGCGGCCGGGTCGCGCGTCCTCCGCGGTGTGACTTATGGCGCGGTCCGGGCTTCGAGGCGCCCGTAGCTCAATCGGAGAGAGCACCGGCCTTCTAAGCCGGGGGTTGTGGGTTCGAGTCCCGCCGGGCGTGCCAACCTGCCCTACCGGGCAGAGTGTTGAGTGCTGAGTGTTGAATGTTGAGTTGGAACTCAAAACTCAAAACTTAGAACTCAACACTGGCTTCCAGTGGTGGCTGTAGCTCAAAGGTAGAGTACTGGATTGTGATTCCAGGTGTTGTGGGTTCGAGTCCCATCAGCCACCCCAGATCAATGACTTAGGAAGGCCCGTTTCGGGCTTTCGTACTATATTTTTTTTTGCAGCGGCCTCACCTTCTGATCCCTGCGGCGGTAGTGCTTCTTCGTGGCCTCCACGCCACGGTGTCGCCCAGCAACTCAGCGGCGCGCTCGAGGCACGCTGAGTCTGATCCCGCTTTTGCGCGAAGATCGTGCTCGGTGAAGCGCTCGAAGCCGGTCGCGGCATACTCAACCATCCCGCGCTGCCACATGCTCTTGACCCCGTCGCACATCATCTGCTGGCTGTAGCGGTTGAGAAACAGCTGCGGTGCTCGCGGTGCAACGTGCGCAAGACCGGTGGCGTCCCGATTACGCGTGGTGGCTCAAGCGATGCGAGGACACCAGGCGTGTCACCGCCGAAGCGGAGAAAAAGGCGTGACTCACAGTCGACAACGCAGCCGCGCCAAAGCGGTACTTGGAATCCGCCCTTGTCCTGCATCGCCCTCGACGCCTAAAATACGCTTCGAACCTTAGGTCGGAGCCTTCCTTATTTCCCGCCGGGACGAAATCGGTACCCGAAGCGTGGAGGATTGTCATGATATCTCGCCTGTCGCAAGCTGTCGTCGCATCCGTGCTCGCTCTGGCAATCTGCACGCCGGTCATGGCCACGGTGCTGCCCTGGAATATCGAGGGCTCTTTCGCCGATGGCGCGCCTTTCGCCGGCGCCTTCGATTATGACACTGCAACCGGCGCCTTTTCCCATATTTCCATTACCACCGGCGCCGGATCGGAACGTTTCGCCACTGAAATCATGGGATGGCACTACGGCGACGGTACGCAGGTCTTCGGGCTGCAGTTCCACGAGGTCGTACCACTAGGCGGCGATGTGGTGGACCTCCACGACCTGTTCCTGGCGAACTTCGATCCTGGCACGCCTGGACCCTTCGACAACCTCTTCTTGATCGAAACCACCTTGCTCAGGTTCAACGACCCCACCAAGCCGAGCGGCATCTTTCAGAACCGCACAGGCTCGGGAACGGCCAGCACAAGGGCGATACCCGAGCCAGCCCCCTTTGCACTGATGCTTGCGGGATTGGCCCTGATGCGTGGAGCGGTCCGAAGGGTTCGCCTCCCGGCGGGAGTGCCGGGTCCTTCCGCTCACTGAACCTTGATCCCCGCCTCCCGCGCCACCTTTCCCCAGCGCGCGAGATCGGACTTGATCAACTTGCGGAATTCTCCCGGCGAGAGCGTGGCCGGATCGAGAATGAGAGCCTTGTAGCGCTCGACCACAGCGGATACTCCACTGCGGCCGTGAACTCACGGGCAAGCTCTCCGCGGATGAGGAGCAAATTGTAGGAAGATCTATGGGATAATCCCGTAAAATCATGAGAAAGTGATCGGATTGTGACTCCAGGTGTTGTGGGTTCGAGTCCCATCAGCCACCCCATTATCCGCCCTCCGGCGCAGTGTTGACCGCCCTCCGGCGCAGTGCTGAGTGTTAAGGTTTTAGTGTTGAGTTATCTCCACGGCGGACAGCTAAACCTAACACTCAAAACTCAACACTCAAAACTCCAAACTCATGCTGGACATTCTGTGGTGGCACTGGATCGTGCTCGGCATCGTCCTGATGATCGCCGAGCTCGCGGTGCCGGCTTTCTTCCTGGTGTGGTTCGGCGTGGGCGCGCTGATCGTCGGCATCGTGCTCGCCGCGTTTCCGGCGGCCCCTCTTGCCTGGCAGGTCATCGTCTGGATAGCCGGCTCCATCGTTTTCATCTGGCTGTGGTTCAA
>DASRJL010000082.1:0-20044 GCA_035649495.1 Burkholderiales bacterium
TGACCCCAAGGACGGACGCGAAGACAACGCCAAGCACGGTAATGGCCTGCCGATCGGATGGATTACAAAGGTGCTGGTACATGTCAGATCAAGTCTAGTAGTCGCGAATTGATCTGACTGCAAGTGTCTGGTTTCGACGAGGCGACCGACCGCTTCCGGAAACCACGTACGGCCGGTATCGGACCCGAAGCCGCCGGTCGCGTCTGCCCAAAGCGGTCGTTCGAGCGATTACTCGATCCCCCTGTCGCGCGCATGAGGACTGGTCGTCGCTCCCAATTCCAGCTGGGCAAGCCTGCGCAGCTTTTCCAGCAACACATCTCGGTCATCATACGTGAGCCCCTTTGTGGCCAACGCATGAAGCAGATGAATCTCAATGTGACCAGGACGGATGCGCCACTCTCCGGTTGGCATGACGACGCGCGCACCATGTATCGCGAGCGGAATAATTGTGGCCTGAGCCTTGATGGCCAGAACGGCTGGACCCTTCTTGAAAGGGAGAAGCTCTCCGTTCGGGGTCCGCGACCCCTCAGTGCTAATAAGCCAAGTTTCTCCTGACGCCAGCCGCTGACATGCACGGTCGATGCCTCTTATGGCTTGCTCCCTCCATTGGCGCACGATCACCACGAAACGCAACGGAACTATCGCCCAGCCGAGGAACGGCATCGCGGCATATTCAATATTGCCAATCGCATAGAAGGGAGGCAGTACCTGGGCGAGCGCCACAGTATCGGTAAGACTGGACTGGTTAAGCCACACATAGAGATGCGGCTTCGGCCCCAGATCTCCATTGTTGTCATCTCGCAACGACGCTGTGATGTGGAAGATGCGAAATGCTGTGCGTCCCCAATGCCTATAGATTCCCCAAGCAGCCGAGCGAGAAAACGGACTAACTAGAAGGAGAGCGAGAAAATGAGCGGCCGAATTCCCACTGCTTAAAAGCCACCGACCGACGCTGGTCCAAAACGCCGGTCTGTCTGACAGATCCATGGTCCGTTGTATCTTCGTTCTGTGCGCTGCTGCTGTGTTATGCGTGACCTCTGCCACGTTCGGCTCCGACGCGCTCCGAGCAGCATGAAAAGAACTTTACGATGACCGCCTCCCAGCTTTGATATGGAAGTGCCAAGTGTCTGCGAAGGCAGCAGCGACCAGCACGGTAGCATAAGCTCATGCGTCCGGGCGGCTGGTTCTGCGAGAACACTCAGATGGCAGGTTCTGGCTGGACCTTGCCTCACATGGCCGTGCGGCAACTTTCCAGATAGCCGCCGCTCGGGAGGAGCAAGATCAGACTGTCGTATTGCTGCCGGTGGCGAAAGGGATCAGTCGACCCGAAACGGTCGGTCCAGGCTATGGGAAAGGATTTGCTTCCCCCACTTCAATTCGCGAGAAATGCCTTTCGCAGCCGGCTCACCTCGGCCTGCAGCGCGTTCACTTGAGCGGGGTCCGGCGCCGAGGCAAGCGCACCACACACCGCGGGCTGCCCGATGCTGAACGCATCGTAGATCGCGGGGTTCGCGCCCGAACCTTGCATGTAGTACGCGAGGCTGCCGTCCTCGAGCCATTCGGCGCGCACGATCTGGCTCGGTGGGTAGCCCTTCTCGCAGTCGTACTCAGCGACCGAGCGCTCGATGCGCACGAACTGGTCGCCGGAAAGAAGCGCATCGTACGTGCGCGTGCGGAGACACTGCCCGGGTCCGGCTTGCTCGGCATAGATCGAAAGTCGATCGATCCGGCCGCCGGGAACATTGAGCCGAATCAGGTGATTGCGCGATACGCGCCAACCGCCGATTGGCGGTGGATAGGGTTCATGCATCCGGAAGCTCTTCCAATCCACAGGTGGCTTCAACGGCGGGTCGCTCGAAACTTCCGCGCTCAAAGCGTCAAAAAAAACCAAGTGACGGTGACGAACTCGAAATCGATACCGTTCGAGATCCACTTCGCGCGCGTCGCCTCCGCATATCGGCTCGCGGCGTTTCCAGTCCGAAGGCGCATCGCTCCAACGATAGCGCAACCGCGCTCCCAGATCGAACGTCTTTAAGTTGCCCGTGAACGCTACCTGATGTGCTCCGTTCGTGGCAGGCTCATGCAACAAGGCAATGCGCAGGGCGGGTTGGGGTCTGCCAATCCCGGGTGCGATCGGCACGCTCAAATACACGCTGATCAATCGGTATGCTTCCTGCGTCGGTGGCTGCTCGTCGAGGCGAAAGCGCAGCACGCGGCCCGTGCGCTCGATCTGCGCACCGCGCAGCGTGCTCGTGTGGAAGTTCGGCTCGAGCCGGCTGCCCATCGGCATCGTTTTGATGCGTCTCGCGGTCTTTCCTTCAATCAGGTGGAGCGGATGGTAGACCGCTTCGATCATGAGGTCGGGCGAGACAAGCCAGGCGTCGAGCTCTCCCGGCTCGAGCAATCCGCCGGTGTGCTGAAACGCCAGCTCGAGCTCAAGCGTTCGCGCGTGCGACGACTCGCTCTGCAGGCCAAGCGCGACCATCAGCGCGGCGAGCCATCTGATTGACCTGCATCCCACCATCGAACCCCACCCCCACTCCGATTTTCGCCTCTGCGTCCCCCGCGTCCTTGGCGGTGAAGCTTTGTGCTAAGCCAGCGCGCTGTGAATCCACCGCGCCGCGGCGAAGAGCTTGCGGTCCTGACCGTGTCCCGCGATGACCTGCGCGCCTACCGGCAGGCCGTTCGGGCCCTTGAACACGGGAACGTTCATCGTCGGCACGTGCATGAGCGACCAGGGCGAGGCGAGCGTCGAGTCGCCGGTGCCCGTCCCGACCGGGGCTTCGCCTACTGCGGCGGGGGCGAGCAGCACGTCGAAATCGCCGAACAGCGCTTCCACACCGAGCCGGCAGCGCGCCGCCAGCGCCTGCGCGGCGCGGTAGCGCTTGTCCGTGCATTCGAGGCCGATCCTGATCTTGCCGTTGCGCAGGTCCTCGGAGAGCTCGTTCCAGTGATGCTCGATCTCGCGCGTGAAGTTGAGCGCGAACTCGCGGCACGAGATCTGCCGGTGCGTTTCTTCCGCCTCGCTGAAGTCCTCCGGCAGTGCGGCATCCTGCAGCCGCGCGCCGGCGCGCGCGAGCCGGGCCGCCGCGTCCTCCAGCAGCCGCTGTGTGTACGGGGCGAGACGCGGCCACTGGGGCACGCGGCAGAACCCGATCCGCGGAGGTTCGGACAGTCCGGCGACCGGCGCGGGCTCGGTGCCGACCAGGACGTCGCGGTGCAGGGCGATGTCCTCGACGGTCCGGCCATAGAGGGTGACGGTGTCGCACGACGCCGCGGACTCCATCACGCCCGAACAGCGTATGGCGCCGAAGGTGGGCCGGTAGGCGAACACGCCACAGAACGAGCCGGGCTTGATGGTGGAGCCGGTGGTCTGCGTGCCGAGCGCGAGCGGCACCATGCAGTCCGCGACCGCCGCCGCCGATCCGCTCGACGAGCCGCCCGGCGTGCGCGCCGGGTCCTGGGGATGGCGCGTCTTGCCCGGATAGTTGACCGCGAACTCCGTCGTGACGGTCTTCCCCATCACGACGCCGCCCGCCTTGCGTCCCAGCGCGACGCATGCGGCGTCGCGCCGCGGCCGGTGCCCGGCGTAGATCGGCGAGCCGTAGGCGGTCGGCATGTCGCAGGTGTCGATGATGTCCTTCACGCCGAAGGGCACGCCGGCGAGAGGGCCGCGGTGCCCGCCGCGGTCCAGTGCGCGTGCCTGCGCGAGCACCTGCTCCGGATCCAGGTATTCCCAGGCGAGGACCCTGGGCTCGCGCTCCGCGATGCGGTCGAGGCACGCACGCGCGATCGCCTCGCACGTGACAGTGCCCGCGCGGACCGCCGCGGCGATCTCCAGCGCGGTCCACTCGTTCAGGGGCGCGAGTGACCTGGTTGTGGGCCGGGCGGTCATTGGGCTATTTTGAGGGTGAAAAGAGGAACATCACAACTATTGGAGGAATGCTCATGAAGGTTTCGACTCTTCACGTACTGATTGCAGCAGTGGCCGCGGGCGCCACCGCGCCCGCCTTCGCGCAGACCAGGCCGGCGGGCGCCGACTATCCCAACCGCGTCGTGCGAATCGTCCTGCCACAGCCGGCGGGCGGCGGCACCGACGTGGTCGCGCGCTCGGTCGCCCAGAAGCTGAGCGATGCGTGGGGGCAGCAGGTGATCGTGGACAACCGCCCGGGCGCGAACGGCATCATCGGCAGCGAGCTGGTCGCCAAGTCCAAGCCCGACGGCTACACGCTCCTCTACGGCTTCGGGTCGCTTCTCTCGATCAATTCCTCGACGTTCAAGTCGCTGCCCTACGACACCCTGCGCGACTTCACGCCCATCACCCAGACGGTCATGAACCAGATCGCGCTGGTGGTGAATCCGCACCTGCCGGCGCGCTCGGTGAAAGAGCTGGTGGCGCTCGCGCGGGCGCGGCCCGGGGACCTGCTCTTCGGCTCGTTCGGGATGGGCAACCAGACCCACCTCACGGCGGAGCTTTTCCGGATCGAGGCGAAGCTCAAGCTGCTGCACGTGCCGTACAAGGGCGAGACGCCGTCCATCACCGAGCTGGTCTCCGGACAGGTGGCGCTGATGTTCTCGCCCTCGGCCGGCGTGACGCCACATGTCCGATCGGGACGGCTGCGGCTCCTCGCGCTGTGCGGCGAGAAGCGCTCGCCGGCGTTTCCCGATATCCCGACCATGGTCGAATCCGGGTACCCGGGCGTCGTCTCCATCGGGTGGGGCGGGCTGGTCGCTCCGACCGGCACGCCGCAGGACATCGTTCAGAAGACGCAGCGCGAGGCCGCCCGCGGACTTTCGGCGGCGGACGTCAAGGAGCGGCTCTCCGGCATGGGCGCCGATCCCGTCGGCAGCACGCCGGAAGAGTTCGGCGCGTTCATCCGGTCGGAAACCGCGAAGTGGGAGCGGGTGGTGAAGGGGGCAGGGCTCTATCATTCCCAGTGACCGTGAATTAAAGCCTCACCGCCAGGGTCGCAAAGGCCGCGAAGGAAGGCGATACAGCTTTACCGCCAAGGCCGCGGAGGACGCCCTTTGCGGATTGGCGGCCTTCGCGGTGAGGCTGTTATTTTCCTTCGCGCCCGTGGCGTCCTTTGCGGTGAAGCTTTTGTTTAGCCGGCGTGCTCCGGTGAGAAGCGCTCGCGATAGGCCTGCGGCGTCGCGCCGAGCACGCGCAGGAAGCTGCGGCGCATGGTTTCCTCGGAGCCGAATCCGCAGCGCGCCGCGACGCGCTTCACCGGCAGGCCCTGCTCGAGCACCTGGCGCGCCGCCTCGACCCGGATCTTCTCGATGGCGCGCGCCGGCGTCATGCCGGTCGCACGTCGATAGTGGCGAACGAAGCTGCGCTCGCTCATCGAGGCAGCATCGGCGAGCGTGGGGACCGACAGGTCGCCGCGAAGATGGTCGGCGATCCAGGCATGGAGGCGCTCGAAGCGGACATCGCCGTGTTGCAGGGCGAGCGTCGCGCTGAATTGCGCCTGGCCGCCTGGACGCTTGAGGAAGACGACGAGCTGGCGGGCGACGGCCAATGCGACCGGCCGGCCGAGATCCGTCTCCACGAGCGCCAGCGCGAGATCGATCCCGGCCGTGATGCCGGCCGAGGTCCAGATATTGCCGTCTTGGACGAAGATGGGATCGGGCTCGAGATGCACTGCGGGAAAGCGGCGGGCGAACTCGGCGCACCGCTGCCAATGCGTGACTGCCCGGCGGCCATCGAGAAGGCCGGCCGTTGCCAGCAAGAAGGCGCCGGTGCAGACCGATGCGATGCGTCGCGCCGCCGCCGCGCGCGCCGTGATCCAGCGGATCAGCACGGCATTCTCGCAAGCGCCATAGACACCGAGGCCGCCGGCGACGATCAGCGTGTCGAGGGGCGCGCCGGGCCTGGAAAGCTCGTGCGCTGCAAGACCGATCCCGGCCGAGGTGGTCACCAGCGGTTGCTCGGCCACCGTGGCGAGCTGATAAGGACAGGGTTTTCCTGCCGCCCGCGCGAGATCATTGGCGCTGGCGAAGACCTGCAGCGGGCCGGCGACGTCGAGCAACTGGACGCCGTCGAAGGCGAGCATCTCGATCCAGCGGGGAGAGCCTGGCGTGAAACGAGGGGTCTTTGGCATTTACGCCAGACGTTACGCCCCTAAGATTATTCGGTCAAATTCGGAGGCACTCATGACCCTGCATATCGGTATCCTCACCTTCCCGGGCGTGCAGCAGCTCGACCTGACCGGCCCCTATGAAGTCTTCGCGTCGATCCCGGGCGCGCAGGTGCATCTCATCTGGAAGAATCGCTCGCCGGTCACTTCGGCGACCGGACTCGTGCTTGCCCCGACCATGACCCTGGCCGAGTGTCCGGCGCTCGATGTCCTGTGCGTGCCGGGAGGCGGTGGCATCAACGCGCTGCTTCAGGATGCCGAGGTGCTCGACTTCCTGCGCGCGCAGGCCGCCCGGGCACGCTACGTGAGCTCCGTGTGCACCGGGGCTCTCGTGCTCGGCGCCGCCGGCCTCCTGCGGGGTCGCCGCGCCACGACCCACTGGGCCTCGCACGATTTCCTCGCGAAGTTCGGGGCGATCCCGACGCATGGGCGCGTCGTGCGCGACGGCAATGTGTTCACGGCCGGCGGCGTCACCGCGGGCATCGATTTCGGCCTCACGGTCGTAGCCGAGCTGCTGGGCGAGGCGCAGGCGCAGGCGATCCAGCTCCAGCACGAATATGCGCCCGAGCCGCCATTCCGGGCCGGCACGCCGGAAACGGCGCCGCCGGCGGTGGTGGCCGTTGCCCGGGAGCGCCTGGCTTCGACGCGGAAGGCGCGCGAGGCGATCATCGACGAGCTGCTCGCCTCGGGCCTTGCCCGGGCGTCCTGACGAAAGAGGCTTCCCGATGCTCTACCGCGGAATGGATCGCGCCCAGCTCGATGCTGCCTACAACAACAGCGCCGCGGTGCCGGAATACGAAGCGATCAAGGCCGGCTGGGATGCGCGCAGCGCGCGCGTCCGGCAGGGCCGGCGCGGCCATCTCGACCTCGCCTACGGCGGTGAGCCGCGCCAGCGGCTCGATCTGCTCCTCGCCGACAGCCCGCGCGCGCCGACGCTGATGTTCATCCACGGCGGTTACTGGCAGAGGAATGACAAGGAGGGATTCACCTTCCTCGCCGAGGGACCGCTGGCGCACGAGATCAACGTCGCGATCGTCGAATACACCCTGGCGCCCGACGCGCGCATGGACCAGATCGTCGGCGAGATCCGGAGCGCGGTGGCCTGGCTCGTCCGGCATCTCGGCGACTACGGCGCCGATCCGGCCCGCATCTACGTGTCGGGCCATTCCGCCGGCGGTCATCTGACCGCGATCGCAATGAGCCTGGCCGCGGTCAGGGGCGGGCTGGCGATCTCCGGTCTCTACGATCTCGAGCCGATCCGGCTCAATTACCTGAACGTCAAGCTCGGGCTCGACGTCGCCGAGTCACGCCGCAACAGCCCGCTATTGCATCTGCCGCAAACGGCCGCTCCGCTCGTCGTCGCCTACGGCACCGCCGAGCTGCCGGAGTTGTGCCGCCAATCGGTGGATTACGCCCGGACCTGGCTTGAGCGCGGGCTGCCCGGCCGCCTGCTGCCGGTCGAAGGCGCCGACCATTTCACGATCCTGGAAAGCCTCGCCGCGCCCGGCGGCGCGCTGGCGCAGGCGCTGTTGCAGATGGTGGCAGCGTAAGAGAGATCAGGCCAGCGCCCGATAGGCCCAGCGTGCGGCAGCGAGCAGAGCGCGATCGGCGTTGCGCTTGCCGATCAACTGCGCGCCTATCGGCAATCCGTGCGGACCTTTGAAGACCGGCAGCGTCACGCAGGGAACGTGCGTCGAAGTCCAGATGAGGCAATGCGATGCATCGCCCGTCGAATCGAGGCCGACCGGCGCCTCACCGGCCGCCGCGGCCGTCAGCAGCACGTCGTGCTCCTCGAATACGGGGGCAAGCAGCTGCCGGCAGCGCTCGGCATGATCGCGCGCCTCGCGGTACTGTTCGAAGGTGCACGCCAGGCCGTGCTTCAGGCGGTTGTTGCGCAGCGGCTCGCTGATTTTTTCCCAATGGTTCTCGATTTCCCAGGTGAAGTTGCGGGCGAACTCGTAGCTCGAGATCCGCGTATGCACTGCCTCGAGTCCGTCGAACTCGGAGGGAAGAGTGACGTCCTTCACCCGCGCCCCCGCCCGGGCGAGCCGGGCTGCCGCGTCTTCAAGCAGTTTCTGCGTGCCCGGCTCGACGCGCGGCCAGAAATGCGTGCGGCAGAAGCCGATGCGCGGCGCCGCTGATTCGGCCGGAAGGGGCTCGGGCGGGATGCCCAGGAGCACGTCGCGGTAGAGCGCGATGTCCTCGACCGAGCGCGCCAGCAGTCCCAGCGTATCGAGCGAGCCCGCGGCCTCCTTGACCCCGACGCAGCGCAGATCGCCCCAGGTAGGCCGGTAGCCGACGACGCCGCAAAAGGATGCGGGCCGTATCGTCGAACCGGTGGTCTGGGTGCCGATCGCGAGCGGTACCATGAAATCGCCGACCGCTGCGGCCGAGCCTTGCGACGAGCCGCCCGGCGTGCGCGCCGGATCGAACGGATTGCGGGTCTTGCCCGGGAAGCGGTTTGCGAATTCGGTCGTGACGGTCTTGCCCATCAGCACGCCGCCCGCCTTGCGCGAGAGCGCGACGCACGCGGCGTCTCCCCTGGGGCGATGACCCGCGTAGATGGGCGAGCCCATCTCGGTCGGCATGTCGGCGGTGTCGATGATGTCCTTGATGCCGAACGGCACGCCGGCGAGCGCGCCGCGGCGGCCGCCCCGGTCGCTGGCGCGCGCCTGCGCGATCGCCTGCTCCGCGTTGAAGTACTGCCACGCCAGCACCCGGGGTTCGCGTGCTTCGATCCGCTCTATGCAGGCGCGCACGACCGCTTCGCTCGTCGTGCTGCCTGAAGCGATGGCGGCAGCCATCTCGGTGGCGGTCAGCTCGTTCAACCTGGTCTCGGGCTTGCGAGCGGGCAGGGGCATGGCTGTCTCCGGTCATTGAATCGCGGAAGGCGTATTTAACCACTCCGCGTCGACTGCAGGCGAGGGGAGCGGTACAAGGCGGGTAGAATTCGCGGAGATCGTTCCCGAGGGATTTCCCATGCGTGCCTGGATTGCTTTTCTGCTGGGCCTGACGCCGTGCCTGGCCGGCGCGGCGGACGCGTATCCGACGCGCCCGATCCGCATCATCATCCTCGTCGTTCCGGGCGGCGGCGCCGATATCACCTCGCGGGCGGTCGGCCAGAAGCTGACCGAGGCCTGGGGACAGCAGGCCATCGTGGACAACCGGCCGGGCGGGAACGGTGCCGTCGGCATGAGCCTCGCCGCCAACGCCAACCCGGACGGCTATACGCTGGTGCTCGGCACCATCGGTCCGGTGGCAGTCAATCCGAGCCTCTACAGCAAGCTGCCCTACGATCCGGTCAAGGATTTCGTCCCGGTCGCGCGCGCCGTCTCGGCGCTGAACGTGCTGGTCGTGCACCCCTCCCTCCCCGTGAAATCGGTGAAGGAGCTGATCGCCTACGCGAAGGCGAATCCCGGGAAGCTCACTTACGGCTCCTCGGGCGTGGGCTTCGCGGATCACCTTGCCGGGGAATTGTTCAGCACTCAGGCGGGTGTGAAGATGCTGCACGTGCCGTACAAGGGCGGCGCGCCTGCCATGGTCGATCTCGTCGGCGGCAACATCCAGCTCATCTTCGCGACGGTGTCGACGGCGCTCGCGAGCATGAAGGCGAACCGGATACGGCCGCTGGCGGTAACCTTCGCGCAGCGCGTGGACCGTTTTCCGGACCTACCCACGGTGGCGGAGGCCGGCGTGCCCGGCTTCGCGGTCGACAACTGGTACGGCTTCCAGGCACCGCGGGGCACGCCGAAGGCGATCGTCGTGAAGGTCCACGCCGAGATCAACCGCATCATGACCATGGCCGATGTGACGGAGCGGCTTGCGGGCGTGGGGATATTCCCGTTCACGCTGCCGAGCCCGGAAGCGTACGGGGATTACATCCGGTCGGAGATCGAGAAGTACGCGAAGGTGGTCAAGGACGCGGGGGTGAAGGCCGACTGACTCGTCAGGCGTCAGGGGTCAGGGGTCAGGCGGGTTCAGAACTGTCAGGCAGGCGTCACGCCTGACGCTTCGCGCATCGCGGTTTCGTACAGCACGCATGACCCATGACGCATGACCCCTGACGGGTGTCAGGGCCGGTTCAGCTCCGCAATCTCCCGCGTGAAGATGCGCCTTCCGCGCTTGAAGCCCATCACCGGCGCCGCCACGGTCGCGACGACTTCTGCCGGGGTCTTCGCGTTCCACACGACGAGGTCCGCCGGATTGCCGACGGCGATGCCGTAGTCCTTCCGGCGCATGATGCGCGCTGCCCGCTCGGTCAGCATGGAGAAGCAATCGGTCAGCTCTTCTTCCGTGCCGCGCTGCACGACGTTGGCGTAGAAGTTGGCGATCCGTATCAACGAGCAGTCGCCGAACGGCGTGAACGGATTCATGATGTTGTTGGTGGCGATGGAGCAGTTTGCGCCCTGCGCGATGAGCGCGTTGGCGTCGGCGACCCCGCGGATGACGCTGTGCTCCAGGTGACGGCCCACATTGAACATGTCGGTCGCCGGGAGCACCGATACCGAAACCCCCGAGCCGCCGAGCCGCCGGCCCAGTGCCGCGAGCTCCTCCGGCGGCAGGCACGAGTATTTCGAGCCGTGGCCGATCGCCACACGCCCGCCCCAGCCCATCTTGTCGGTGAGATCCATGACCTGGAAGATGTCCATGTCGTGGGTCGTGTGCCCGCCGTCGAGATGGATGTCGACGTCGACGTTGTATTCCTTCGCGAGCGCGAAGATGCGGCGGATCTGGGCGGGGCCGTCGGTGTCGTAGCGCGGTGCGCCGCCGACGACCGGTGCGCCGCGCTTCAACGCTTCCACGACATTCGTTTCGGCGCCTTCGACGTTGGTCCATCCTTCCTGCAGGAACACGCACAGCTCCAGGTCGATCGCCCACGCGTAGTCCTTCGCCAGGCGCTCGATCGCCTTGTAGCCGCGCAGCTCGACGTTGGGGTCGACTTCGACGTGCGTTCGCATGTGCGTCACGCCGTTCAACAGGCACTGCTCGAGCGTGGCGCGCGCGCGCGCGTAGACGTCCTCTTCCGTGAAGGTGTGCTTGGCCGCGGCGGTGCGGCTCATGTGGTCGGTCGACTTGCGGTCCCTGGGCGGGGCGCAGCGGTCGAGGATGCGCGCCTTGTCGAGGTGGAAATGGCTCTCCACGAGCCCCGGCGATACGAAGCGGCCGCCGGCGTCGATGCTCTCTCCATTGCCGGCGAGGCGCGATCCGACGGCGGTGATGCGGCCGTCCGCGACGGCGATATCCACGCTCGAGCCATCGGCCAGCCGCGCGTTCCGCAAATTGAAATCGAAAGCCATGCTTGCCTCCTTTTCTCCAGTATCGCACTTCGGAGCCATCAACAAAATACAACGCATGGTCCTACTTCAACTGGACCACCCCGTCACGTCGCGGCGCGCGAAGCCCGCCGGGGTGGTCAGGGAACGGTTGAGCATTCGCGCTTTCCGGCGTACCGTCGCTTCGTGACCGCCCCGCCGCACCGCGACCCTTTCCTGCTGGCAGTCTGCACGCTAGGCGTCGCGCAGATCACGGCATGGGGCACGTCCTACTACTGCCTCGGCGTGCTCGCCAATCCCATCGTCGCCGACACCGGCTGGAGCAGGGGCCTCGTCTACTTCGGCTTCACGGTTGCGCTCCTGACCATGGGCGTGGTCTCGACCTGGGCGGGCCGCGCCATAGACCGCTACGGCGCCCGCCCGGTCATGACTGCGGGCACGGTGATGGTGTCGGCCGGCCTCTGCGCGCTGTCGCTCGTGAGATCGGAGGGCGCCTGGCTCGCGGCGTGGGTATTCCTCGGACTGGGGATGCGCCTCGCCCTCTACGACGCCGCCTTTGCGGCGCTGGTGCAGATCGTGCCCTCGCGGGGACGCCTGGCGATTTCCTACCTCACACTGTGGGGCGCCTTCGCTTCCTCCGTGTTCTGGGTGATCGGCCACTATTTCAACGAAGCGGTGGGCTGGCGCCAGACGCTGGTGCTGTTCGCCGCGATCAATCTGGCGATCTGCCTGCCGCTCAACTGGATCGGCCTTGCGCGCAGGGAGGGGGGAAGGATTGCCGAGGCCGGGGACGCAAAGCCTTCAGCCGAGGTCCCGCCGCTCGAAGGCGGCAAGCGCACCGTCGCGCTGGCGCTGTTCGCGCTGGTGATGTCGCTCAACGGCTTCGTGTTCGGCGTGATCGCGGTTCAGCTCGTGCCGCTGCTGGAAGCCGCGGGCCTCGCCGCCGCGGCGGCCGTATGGGTTGCATCGCTCAAGGGCTTCGCGCAATTCGGCGGTCGCGTCGTGGAAATCGTCTTTGGCCGCAACCTGCACGCCATGACGGTCGCGCGGATTGCAATCGGCTTCCTCCCTGCCGCCTTCCTGCTGCTGCTTGTCTCCGGCGGCAACGTCGCCCTCATCGTTGCCTTCACGCTGATGATGGGGGCCTCGCAGGGCGTCATCACCATCGTGCGCGGCGCGGTGCCGCTCGCGCTATTCGGGCCGACGGGCTACGGCGCGGTGCTGGGACTGCTTGCCACGCCGGTACTCATCCTCAATTCCGCAGCCCCGACGATTTTCGCGGTGATCGTCGACCGCTGGGGCTGGCCGGCCGGACAGACGGTATTGATGGCGGCCGCCGCGGCGTCATGGATCGCGATCGAGCTGATGATGCGGTGGTACCGGCGCAGCCGTTGACGTTGCCCACGCGCGCACCCACAATCACTCGGGAGGAGCAAATCGCATGAGCCGTGTTTTACTTTGGGTCGTTGTCCTGGCCGCCGTGGCATTCCCGGCGGCCGGCGCGCTCGCGCAGCCCTACCCGGTGAAGCCCGTCCGCGTCATCGTCCCCGCTTCGCCGGGGGACAGTTGCGACATCCTGACCCGGCTGATCGGGCAGAAGGTCGCCGAGCGCCTGGGACAGCCGTTCACGGCGGACAATCGGCCGGGCGCGAGCGGCATGCTCGGCCTGCAGTTGATCGCGCAGGCTCCGCCGGACGGCTACACCATTGGCTGCGGGCAGGGCGGCAACATGGTGATCGTCCCGCTCGCCTACGCGAAGGTGCCCTACGACACCTTCAAGGACTTCGCGCCCATCCAGCTGACCGTGTCGAATTTTCTGGCGCTGGTCGTGCATCCCAGCGTGCCGTTCAGGAACGTGAAAGACCTCGTCGCCTACGGAAGAGCGAACCCGGGAAAGCTGGCTTTCGCCACCAATGGCGAGGGCGCGTTCATTCATTTCTCGGTCGAGCTGCTGTGCACCAAGGGCGGCTTCACCTACCTGCACGTTCCGTACAAAGCCGTGTCCGCGATCGTGACCGATATCATGAGCGGTCAGGTCGACGCGACGATCTCCTCATTCATCTCGCTGTATCCCTATATCACGTCCGGGAGGGTGAAGCTCCTCGCGATCGGGCGCGGTACGCGCTCGCCCAAGTATCCCGATTACCCGACGATCGCGGAAACCCTGCCGGGCTACGAGAACGGCGGCTGGTTCGGCTTCATCGCGCCGGCGAAGATGTCGAAGGAGCAGATCGTGCTGCTCAACCGTGAGATGAACCGCGCGGTGAAGCTGCCGGACGTTGCCGAGAGGCTGGACGCGCTCGGTCTCGAGGTGCACACCGAGTCGCCCGAATACTTCACCAACGTCCTCCGTCGCGACTTCGAGAAGTGGGGCAAGGTCGCGCGGGATATCGGGTTCAAGCCGAGGTGAGAACTGGAAAGAAAATCCCCTCCTTCATATAGGAGGGGTGCCCGCGACCGCGGGCGGGGTGGTCCGGGTACCCAGCAACTGTTTCGTACTAGACCACCCCGGCGAGCATACGCGCGCCACCCCTCCTCGTCGTAGGAGGGGAAATTTCTTATCCGCTTTCGTCTGCGTTCATCTGCGGTTCCACTATTGTTTTTCTTGGCGGCGAGATGTTCTAGCCGCGACCGACGAATGGCATCTTCGTCGCCATGATCGTCAGGAACTGAACGTTCACGTCGAGCGGCATGTTGGACATGAAGAGCACGGCCTGGCCGACGTACTCGACCGGCATGCGCGGTTCAGGCTTGATCTCCCCGTTCGCCTGCTTCACGCCCTGAGCCATGCGCTGGGTGAGCGGCGTCACCGCGTTGCCGACGTCGATCTGACAGCACGCGATGTCGTACTTGCGCCCGTCGAGCGAGATCGTCTTGGTGAGCCCCGTTGCGGCGTGCTTGGTCGCCGTATAGGGCGCGGAGTCCGGCCGCGGCGCGTGGGCGGAGATCGAGCCGTTGTTGATGATGCGCCCGCCGCGCGGGTTCTGGCTCTTCATGATCTTGAACGCTTCCTGCGAGCAGAAGAACATGCCGTTCAGGTTGACGCCCACGACATCGAGCCACTTTTCGTGGGTGAGCTCCTCGAACAGGGTGCCCGGGGCGTTGCCGCCAGCGTTGTTGAAGAGCACGTCGACGCGTCCGAACGCGGCCACGGTCTTCTCGAAAAGCATTTTCGCATCCGTGGACTTGCTGATGTCCGCCTGCACGGCGAGCGCGCGCTTGCCGGCGCCGGACTCGGCGACCACCTCGTTCAGCATTTCGGCGCGGCGGCCGGCGAGCGCGACGCTCCAGCCGTCCTTCAGGTAGGCCAGGGCGGCGGCCTTGCCGATGCCGGTGCCGGCGCCGGTGACCACGGCGACCTTGTTGTTTTCAGCCATGTTTCGTCTCCTGGATGTCGTTGCGGGAAGAGACCATGGTAGCGCACCGGGGAAGGAAAATGGAATTGGCCCGATTTCCCGCCGTTAATCACCGCTTTCCTGTAATGCCGGTTCGCTAGACTGGTTTCCGCGCGACATACACGCGCGAGAACCTGGGAGAACAGCATGGAAGCGGCAACCTGGCAGCGATACGTCCAGATGGGTGAGCGGGATGCGGGCTCGGGCGATTTCGAAGCCGCGCTTTTGGCGGCCGACAGCGCGGAATGCGACGAGGATTTCGATCTGGGCGAGGCGTGGGACGACGAGGATTACGATCCGCTCGACGACGAAGATCCGGAGTGAACGGCAGGAGTCAGGAGTCAGGATTCAGGAGTCAGGAGTCAGCATTCAACGTCCGGGCATTGAATCCCGAATCCTTACTTCAGTCTATTCACGCCTTTCAGCAATAGCTCGTTGAATCCCGCCGGGTCCTCGATCTGCGGGATGTGACCCACGCCGGCCATGACCATCAACTCGGCGCCCGGCGTGATGGCCGCCAGGCGCTTTCCCTGGGCTAGGGGCGTGATCGTGTCGCGGTCGCCCCAGATGACGAGCACCGGCATGCCGAGCTTCCTGTACGACGCGGGATTCTCGCTCGCCGCAGGGCCCGCGGGCGCGAGCAGCGCCGGCAGCCACTCCCCGATCGCCTTCGTGCTTCCCTTCACCGCCAGCGGCTGCCGGTAGATCGCCACGCGCGCATCGGTCGCGCGCGCGGGATCGTGAATGAACGCCTGCAGCAGATTGCGCGTGAAGCGCGGGTTGGTGAGAAAGGTCGCGACCACGGCGTCGCGCAGCGGCTCTACGCCAAGCACTGCGCGCAGGAGCGGAGACGGGGGCTCGTACTGTCCGCCCTCGGGCAAAATGCCCAGCGCCGCATCCACCAGCACGAGCCCCTGCACGCGTTCGGGGGCGACGAGCGCTGCCTCCACCGTCGGCCCGCCGCCGAACGAATGCCCCACCAGTACCGCCCCGGAAATCCCGAGCGCATCGAGCGCTCCGACGATGCGCCTGCCCTGCTCGTGCTTGCCGTAAAGAGGCTGTGCAGGCCGCTGCGAGTAGCCGAAGGGCGGCAGGTCGATGGCGATGGCGCGGTAGCCCGCCCGGGCGAGCGTCGTCAACGACTCGCGCCAGGTCTCGCTCCACGCGCCGGTACCGTGCACCAGGACGACGGGTGTGCCGTCTGTGGGTCCCGCCTCCTGTACGAACATAGCCACATCGCCCGCAGTGACGTAGCGCCCCGTGCCCGGCGCGCCGTCCTGCGCCGTCACGACCTCGCGCTCGGCTGCCTGCCAGCGGAAGAAAGCCAGTATCAGCGCAACCAGTGCGAGCATCGCGAACGTCGCGTAGAGGCCCCAGCGGAGGAAGCGTCTCATGCTAATCAGGACTGGTCACTAGTAGTCGTAAACATGCTCCAGCTCTATCCCCGCCCCGGATAGCGCGTTGAGCAATGAGGAAAGCGCGCCGACCGGCGCCACCAGCGCCACGCGCTTCACCGCGGGCCGCGTAATGACCGGCTGGGTGAACAGCACTTTCGCGTCGACACGCGCCGGCTCCCAGTTACGCGGTACCAGTGCGCTCACCAGTATCACCGAGCGATTGCCCGCGATCTCCTGGAACGCCACGCCGCGTTTCGCGAGCGCCGCCGAGTAGTCCGAGAACGCCTGGTAGCGTGGAACCGTGACGAGAACGGCGCCCTCGGGTCGGCGCTCCAGCACCTTCAAGTCCGGCAGCTCCTTCTCGATGCCCTCGGGGAGGCGGTCTACCAGCACGGCGGTCACGGGCACGGGGGCCTCGAAGCTCGCCTGGGTCGCCTGCTTGATGAGCCAGCCGTAGGCCGCCTTGATCCCGTACTCGGTGGTCAGCGCATACTTGCGTTCCCACTTGCGCAGCAGATCCGGGCCCCGGAAACCGGTCTCGCTCCAGAGCTCCTTCAACCTGCCCGAGAAATCGTACTCGTACCACGGCCGCACGCGGATGAAATCCACGTAGTCCTGCGCGACGCGCGCGCCGAGCCGGTCCTCCGCAGTCGGGCCGTGTGTCTGCGTGAGATCGCTCACCCGGCCGATCAACGTCTCGTAAGCCGAGCGCAGTCCGTATTCGACCGTGGTGCTGCCGCCGATCACCATGATCATCGTGTGGTACTCGCCGTTGAAGGGATAGTCGTCCTTCACCGCGCCGTACACCGCCCGATAGCTTTGCCAGAATTGGCAGATGTGGCCGATGAAGGGGAACCGGCTCGGCGCGTGATCCTTGACGTAGGCCGCGTACTCCGCCGGGCTGTGGACCAGGTACCACTCCGGGAAGGTGAGAAACGTCTGGTCGCCGGTGCGCCGGTGCTCCGGGGGTGTCACGGGAGCCTGAGCAGGCGCGGCGCTGACCATAGTGCAAACCACCACCACCAGGGCGCACAGGGCCGCGGACGTACGCATGCCGGCGGTCATGTCTTCACGAAGCCCATCAGCACGTTGTCGGTCGGGTCGTGCGCCTGCTTCAGGCGCTTGCCCAGGTCGCGGAACCCGGCTGCCTGGAGGCGGCGCGACCAGGCCGCGACCGTCGCGAAATAGCGCAGCTCCCTGCGATTGTCCTCCCACGGCACGCCCAGCCCGGCGTTGAAGACCGTGTGCGCGAGGCAGACGAACTTGTCCATCTGGGGCGTGGTGACGTCGTGATCGCGCAATACGAACGTCCCGCCCGGCCGCAGCATGCGCCGGACCGAGCGCACGAAGGGCTCGAGCTTCTCCGGCGGGATGTGATGCAGCCCGATGTAGCAGGTGACGAAATCCACGCTCGCATCCGGGACCGCCGTGGCCGGGATGGGCGCGTAGTCCGCCAGCGGCACCCAGCTCCCGAGTTTTGCGAGACGGCCGCGCTCCACGATGTCCACCGGCGAGTACGTCGGGGCGAGGTCGTTCACGAGCACGAGCTGCCCGCGGAGGTTGAGATGCCTGCGCAACTCGCTCACGTAGCGGCCGGTCGAGCCGATCTCCACATAGCCGTCGAAGTCGCGCCTGCCGTCGAGGAGATCGAGCGTCTGCCGCGCCATCTCCTTCTTCTGCTTCGCGAGCGAGGGCAGCGCGTAGGTCAGGTCGGCGAGGAACGGCTTGATGGCGGGGAGCCCCTTCTGCACGTGGCGGTAGATGGCCTCGTCCTCGCCGTGCGCCGCGCAGCCCTCCTTGATCAGCGTGTGGAAACGGTCTTCCGGGTAGAGGCGGTAGATGTTCTGGAGGAAGCGGTAGAAATCATCGTGCCACTTCACCTCGGAGTACACGGCGTGAAACTCCGATGTCAGTGCGGCGTTCGACATGGGCTGGGTCTCCATCGGCTTCAGGGTGCGCGCATAGTACCGGTCCCACAGCACGTTGCGCAGGCGGAATTCGGGGTCGAGCGCGTGCTTGAGCGCGAACAGCTCGTGCGCCTGCGGGTAGGCGCGGTGAAACTGGTCCGGCGTCGCGTGCGCCTGATACGGGAGGTAGTACGAGCCGCCGACCTCCAGGACGGCGTCTATCAGCTCGCGCGTCCACACGGCGACCCGTTCCCTCGCGTTCGCGCGCGTGCGCTGCTTGTAATAGACGACGAAGGCGAACGTCTCGGTCCGCGCCCAGGCGAGGAGCGATCCCGGATCGGGCATCGCGTGGCGGATCGAGACGTTCAGCACGTTGACCCGGTGGCGCTGGAAGATCGCGGCCATCTTCGGCACGAATTCCTCGAAGCGCTCGACCGGCACGAAATACTCCTGCAGCACGTAGGTGCGGTGCTCGCGCGAGGGCGGCTCGAGCTCGGCCACGTCGTAGCCCGCCTCGAAGTTGCGCCAGTGCACGGGCGTCGCCAGGTACAGGACCGGGTCGATGATGAACTCGCGGCGCCACTTTCCGAACGGCGTCTCCGAGATCGCCCACAGGAAATATTTCTCCAGCGGGAAGCTCGCCCGGTGCGGCTGCAGGCGGTAGGGCGCCGTGACCGGCTTGTCGGTCTCGAACCAGGTGACCGCGCGCACGGTGGTGTAGTGGGGCGCGTAGAGGTCGCCGTTGTGAAACACGGCGCCGGGCGCATCGCGCACGTGCTTGCGGAAATAACCGAGATACTCCCGGGCCGGAAGCTTGACCGCCACGCGCTCGACGCGCTTGTTCTCGGCCAGGTCGAGCTCGGCTTCGACGATCACCCCTATGCCGCCGTAGCCGCCGATGGCGCCGTAGAAGAGCTCCGGGTTCTGCACGGGTCCCGCTTCGACGACCTGGCCGCTCATCAGCACCAGGCGGATGGCGCGCACCGACAGGATGAGGGGTCCCAGGCCGACGTAGCGCCCGTGCACGTTCACGGAGAGCGATCCGCCCACCGTGAAGTTGGCGTAGGTCTGCATGATGCGCACCGACAACCCCTGCGGGTCCACGAACTTCTGGATATCGCACCAGCGCACGCCGCTTTGCACGCGTATCGTCTTTGCGAGCGGGGAGAACCAGACCACCTTGTTCAACCGGCGCATGTCGAGGTGGAGGCTGCCGGGGCTCGCGGTCTGGCCGCCCATGCTGAAATGGCCGCCGCCGATGGAAAGAGGGCCGGTCGTCTTGCGCACGGCCTCGACGACCTCCTCGACGCTGACAGGGCTCACCACCGCCCGCACCGGCACGGGATTCAACCGCGTCACGTCGTTGACGATGATCGCTTCGCTCATCACTTCACCGTCAGGTAGTCGCCGCGGACTTCCAGCGGATCCTGCCCGTACCGGTTCTCGCCCGGAGTGCCGCGGCGCAGCCCCAGCTCGATGAACGCCCACAGCGGTCCCGCTATCGGGATGAGCAGCACGACGAGCCACGCGGGGCGCCGCCCCCGGTCGCGCAGGCGCTTGACCGCGAGCGCCGCGACGATCCAGAAAAACGGCGGATAGAGCACGAGCGAAATGTGCGGCCCGAACGCTGCTTCCAGCGCGAGAAGGAGCACGCCGAACGCGGCGCCGGCGAGGAGCGCCGTCCACCAGAACGCGGCGCGCGGCAGGCGCCCGCGAAACGAGAACAACAGACGGCCGATGTTTTTCACCGCCATTCACCCCGCAGCCCGAGCACGACATCGTGCAGATGCTCGGGCGTTGCGGCCGCCGCCGCGACGGGTTCGCCCACCGCGAGCCTGATCTTCGGAAACAGTCCCCTCATTCTCTTGAACTTGCCGGGATTGCGGGCGAAGAGACTTTGCCACAGGCCCGAGAGCGCCATCGGCACGACCG
>DASRJL010000083.1:0-27248 GCA_035649495.1 Burkholderiales bacterium
AGGAGGGTAACGCAGCAGACGACCGTCCTGGCCGCAACCCCGGAGGGGACGGGGCGATCTGGGCGCATTTCGTTGTCGGTCGCTCCTAACATAGAGTCTATGCGTCGTCGCGATCCTCCTAGAACTGCATCCCACCTCGCCTCCGTCGCACACGTGTCTACCATTGAGATAGGTTCTAGTTTGGCGACCGGGGCGGCAGCGGACGAATGGGGGCCGCTTGCCAAGATTTCGATGGTGAACGAGCGCAATGCCCGCAATGCCCTGCCCCCGACGGCGCCCGCCCCGGAACTGACGGAGCGCGCCTGCCGCACGTGGCTCGCCGCCATCGCGCGGCGGGACGAGGCCGCGCTGTCGGCGTTTTACGATGCGACGATAGCCCGGGTCTACGGGCTCGCGTTGCGCATCACGCGCCAGCCCGAATCGGCGGCCGAAGTGGCGAGCGACGTCTACTTCCAGGTATGGCGGGAGGCGGGCCGTTACGACGCAAAACGCGGCAACGTGGCGGCCTGGCTCATGACCATCTGCCGCTCCCGCGCCCTCGACCTGCTGCGGCGCGCCGACGAAGCGGAGACGCACCCCGAGCCGGAATCGCTGCGGCCCGAGACGGCGGAGCAGGACACGGCACAGGATCTCCTGGCTGCCGTGCAGGAACACGCAGCGTTGCATGGTGCACTGGCGCGGCTGGAGCCTCTGCAGCGCCAGCTGATCGCGCTCGCCTTCTTCCGCGGCATGTCGCACCAGGAGATTGCGGCGCACGCCCGCCTGCCCCTGGGCAGCGTCAAGACCTATATCAGGAAGGCGCTGGCGGTAATGCGGGAATGCCTGCCGGAAAGATCACCCAGAGCGCCTATCAAGAGATAGGCGCTCTGATGTAGGGGAGCACGAGGGGAGTGTCTCCCCTCGTTCATGGATGCGAAAGGGCGAATATGAAACGATCGACGAAGCGCCGTGAAGTGCTGGACCGGAAGGTCCTGCAGGGGCTGCTGCTCGCGGCCGCGCCGATCGCACCCGAGCCGAAGCGGGCCGCAGCGATCAAAGAGCGATTCATGGACGCGGTCCGCAGCGAAGACGCGGCCAGGGAAAATTACGTCACCGTGCGCTCCGATGCCGGCGAGTGGATGGACCTCGTGCCCCAGGTGCAGGTGAAGGTGCTCCATTCCGACGGGCGCTACAACTCGATCCTGCTGCGCATGGGGCCGGGCGCATCGCTGCCCGCGCATTTTCACCAGGACGACGAGGAGTGCGTGGTGCTGGAAGGCCGGGTGTGCATCGGCGACGTAGGCGTCAGCGCCGGCGATTATCACCTCGCGCTCTCCGGCAGCCGCCACGGCGAGCTGCGGTCGGACACCGGCGCGCTGCTCTTCCTGCGCACGACCAAGCAATTCAGGCGGGCGTCGGCGCCGCCCGAAGGATGAACGTGGAACGTGGAAGGATGACCTTGCCGGATGCCTGAGGTGTAGTCCGGTCATCCTTCATCCTTCATCCTTCATCCTTCGTATCTCAGGCACCTCGATCACACGGATACCCTGCGGCGGTCGCTCGATCGCGTGGACGAGACTCGCCGTCATTTCCTCCAGCGTGACGAATCCGAAGCGCTCAGTGAGCTTGCGCATTCCCGGCAGCAGCTGGACGAGCCACCAGGCCGGAAGGAGCACGTAGGGCCAGCGCCGACCCGGACCCAGGACGTACCACGGGCGGACGATTGTGACGGCGAGACCGCTTGCCCGCAACATCTCCTCACCCTGGCGGCGAACCTCTACGTAAGCGCGCATGACCGGGGCCGGTTGGGCGACACTCAGGTAGACGAAGTGCTTTACGCCCGATTGCACGGCCACCGCGATCGCAGTGCGTGCGGAGGCGAGATCAACTTCGATGAACTGGCGCGCCTTGGCCGGATTCGGATGAGCGACGCCGGTGAGATGGACCAGGCAATCCATTCCGCGCACGGCCGCCTCGTAGGTATCCGCGGACAGCACGTCGCCGATCAATGCGCGGCAGCCCGCGGGGAGACGCCCGGCCGAGCCCGGTCGCGCCAGCGACGTGACGTCGTGCCCGTGCGCGAGCAGCCGCGGAATCAGGCTCCGGCCGAGAAAGCCGGTGGCGCCCGTTACGAAGATCTTCACTCTATTTTCTCGGCGCGCAAGAGTGCGAGCGGTTGATGATACGTGATCGCAGCGCACCGAGAACATAACCCGCATGCGCGATCGCGCATGCGAAGGATAGTCGAATTGAAGGATGGGCGTTCATAGGCAGCAGCGTTTCCGGGTTATACTTTCTGCTGTTCATACCCTGTTCGTGGTTCATGTTATTTGTGGCGCGCCGGGTATGGCGTGTCACCACCTCCAACATATTGGCGCGCCGCAAATTCACACATGAAACTTCCTCCCGAAATCTTCAAAGCCTACGACATCCGCGGCATCGTCGGCCGCACCCTGACCCCCGAGATCGTCGAGCCGATCGGCCGCGCGATCGGGTCCGAGGCGCGTAAACGCGGCGGCGAGAAGGTCGCGGTCGGCTACGACGGCCGGTTGTCCGGCCCTTCGCTGGCGGCGGCGCTGGCGAAGGGTATACAGGCGAGCGGCGCGGACGTGATCGAGGTCGGGCGCGTGACGACGCCGATGGTGTACTTCGCCGCGCACCACCTGAAGACCGGGTCCGGCGTGGCGGTAACGGGCAGCCACAACCCGCCCGACTACAACGGCCTCAAGATAGTGATTCAGGGCGAGACCCTCTCCGGGGAACAGATCCAGGATCTCAAGCGGCGCGTGGAAGAAGACGACCTCGCGAGCGGCGCGGGCAGATTCGAGCGGCAGGACATCGCGCGGGCGTACCTCGACCGCATCACGGGCGACGTAAAGCTCGCGCGCCCCATGAAGCTCGTCGTGGACTGCGGCAACGGCGTGCCGGGCGGGACGGCTCCGGGGCTCTACCGCGCGCTCGGCTGCGAGGTGCATGAGCTCTTTTGCGAAGTGGACGGCAATTTCCCCAACCATCACCCGGATCCGTCGCAGCCCGAGAACCTGAAGGACGTCATCGCCGCGCTCGCCGCCGGCAAGGGGGAGCTGGGGTTCGCGTTCGACGGTGACGGCGATCGCCTGGGCGTAGTGACGAAGAGCGGGAAGATCATCTACCCCGACCGCCAGCTGATGCTGTTCGCGGCCGACGTGCTGAAGCGCCAGCCCGGCGCTGCGATCATCTTCGACATCAAGAGCACGCGCAATCTCGCGCCGTGGGTCGAGCGGCATGGCGGCAAGCCCATTCTCTGGAAGACCGGGCACTCGCTGATCAAGAAGAAGCTCCAGGAGACCGGTGCGGCGCTCGCCGGGGAGATGAGCGGGCACACGTTCTTCAAGGAGCGGTGGTACGGCTTCGACGACGCCCTGTACGCGGGGGCAAGGCTCCTGGAGATCCTGTCGAAGGAAAAGGATCCCGGCGCGGTCCTCGAAGCACTTCCCGACGCGATCAGCACACCCGAGCTGCACCTGAAGCTGGTCGAAGGAGAGAACTACGCGTTGATCGACAAGCTGCGGCAGACGGCGAAATTCGACGGTGCGCGGGAAGTCATCACGATCGACGGCCTGCGCGTGGAGTACGCGGACGGTTTCGGGCTCGCCCGCCCGTCCAACACCACGCCCGTGGTCGTGCTGCGCTTCGAGGCGGACAGCGACGCCGCCCTGAAGCGCATACAGGAGGATTTCCGGCGCGCGATCCTCGCCGTGAAACCCGGCGCAAGCCTGCCGTTCTGACGCATCCCCTCGCCGGGAAATTCAGCGCTCAAGTTCCGCCCGCGGCAGGCCGTAGTGGTCTCTGATCCGCACTCGATCCCGGGCAGAACATGTCGGCCACGATCACTGATCCACCTACGCTGGCGGGGCGTACCAGCCTGTACCTCGGCCGCCAGCCCATACTGGACCGCCGCCAGGAGCTGGTCGCGTTCGAGCTGCTGTTTCGCTCGGGCACGGCGAACGCCGCCGTGTTCAGCGACGACGTCCGGGCAACCGCCACCGTAATCACGAATGCATTCAACGAGCTGGGAATCGAATCGGTTCTCGGCCCGTATCGCGGCTTCATCAATCTCTCGGAGGCCCTGATCCTGTCCGACATGATCGAGGTTCTGCCGCGGGACAAGGTCGTGCTGGAGGTGCTGGAAACGGTGCGCCCGACGCAGGAAATAGCGGCCCGCTGCGCCCAGCTGCGCGCGATGGGATTCAGCCTGGCGCTGGACGACGTGATCAGCGCCGATGCGGCGTTCGCGCCGTTGCTGCCCTCCGTCGAGGTCGTCAAGATCGACGTGAAGCAGGTCGCGCCGGGCGCCCTGCCGGGTATCGTGCAGCACTTCAAGGCGAACGGTCTCTCGCTGCTCGCCGAGAAGGTGGACAGCCGCCGGGAAGTCGACCAATGCCTGGCGCTGGGATTCGACTATCTGCAGGGATACTACTTCGCCAAGCCGGAAATAATCTCCGGGAAAAAGCTGTCGCCCTCCGAGCAGACCCTGCTCAACCTGCTGGGACTGATCCTCTCCGACGCCGAGCACGCCGCAATCGAGGAAGTGTTGAAGCGCGACGCCGCGCTTTCGATCAACCTGCTGCGGTTGGCCAATTCCGCGGCCAGCGGGCTGCGGCAGCGCGCCTCCACCATCAACTCGGCAATCATGCTTCTCGGGCGCCGGCAGCTTCAGCGCTGGCTGCAGCTTCTGCTTTACGCCGGGGAGCCCGGGCATAACCTGCCGACGCCGCTGATGCAGCTTGCGGCCACGCGCGCACGCGTGATGGAGCTCCTGGCGCCGCACACGCTGGAGGAAGTTGAGCGCGAGCTGGCGTTCACCACCGGCGTCATGTCGCTGATGGATACCGTGCTCAAGCGTCCGCTCGCCGAGATCCTCGCGTCGCTCCCGGTTGCCGCCGAAATGAAATCGGCGCTCCTCGACCGTGGCGGGCGGCTCGGGGCGCTGCTCACTCTTTGCGAGCGGCTGGAGGAAGGCGACCCTGCACGCGTGAACGCAGCGCTCCGCGCGTTTCCCAGAATCGCGCCGCGCCTCGTGAATCTGGTGCAGGCGGACGCGCTGCGCTGGGCGAACGCGCTCGCTGAGCCGAAGAACTGAGACGCGCCAGGGGTTACCGGCCAGTAACCGGGCGGCGGTCGCCGGTCACTGTTCACTGGTCACT
Source organism: Burkholderiales bacterium (assembly GCA_035649495.1). Taxonomy (GTDB): domain Bacteria; phylum Pseudomonadota; class Gammaproteobacteria; order Burkholderiales; family SG8-41; genus SG8-41. The sequence continues at coordinate 5,166 of DASRJL010000083.1, forward strand.
GGTCACTGGTCACTGGTCTTCAGTTTCCCACGAACTTTGCAAGCACCGAGTACGGCGTCGAGGGAACGCCGTGGCCATTGGCGAAGATCTCGGGCGTGAGGCCCCATTTCTTCACGGCTGTTACGACCTCGCGATGTCCCTCCGTGGGCTTGGGCGGCAGCGGGGCGGTGGTGCTCCAGATGTCGACGACGAAGCCCAGCTTTACATCCGGAACGTAGCTCAAGAGCGTGGCCTTCGAGTGCTCGCTTTCTATGAGGTAGGCGTGGACCTCGCGCTTGCCGTCCTTGATCACGTACTTGCCATCGACCTCGACGACGTTAGCCTTGCGCGGACTGCGGGAGAGCCGGTCGTTCAAGGCCGTGCCCGGCGCGCTGAACATGCGCGTGTAGTGCTCCTTGCTGCCCTTGCCGACGACGACGGTGGCGCCTTCAGCGACGTAAGTGCGCAGGCCGCTCGCGTGATCCCAGTGGTGGTGGGACTGAATGAGGTACTTGACCGGCTTGCCGGGATAGCGCTTCTTCGACGCGGCTATCATCCACTCCGAGAAGCGCTCGTGGGCCGGGGCATCGAACACCACCAGGTACTTGTCCATCTCCACTACCACGGTGTTCTGGGCGGGTCCCTGCGATACGCTCACTCCGCGCGCGATATCGACTAGCGTCGGCTCCGCCATGGCGCCGGTGTCCCAAGCGACCTCGTCGGAATCGAGCAGGTTGCCCCAGTAGCCGCGGCGGATCATCCACTGGTACGGCACGTTGCCGATGGCGGCGCGCACCGCGATCGCTCGCGCGACGATCGGAATTTCGAACAGGCTCGCGGCAAGCGCCGGATTGGGCGTGACCTGGTCGTATTTGGTCACGACGAGATCGCGATCGTTGAGCTTGTAGGTCAGGCTGTGCGCCACTTTCGCCCCTCCAACCGGACGCCAGTCCGCCAGCACGAGGTCGTAATTGGAGTCGCCCTGTATGGGATCGGGATCCTTGGTGCGCACGCGGGCGGGCAGTCCCGTTTCCGGATCGAACATGACGATGAAGCTCCAGTCACGCACGTCGTACTGCACCGCCGGGAGCTTCTTGCCGCCGGCCGACTGCGCAGCGACCGCCTTAACCGCCTTGGGATTCGCCTTCATATCGAGCACAAGGCGCGGCGACTGGCGGGTAAGCTCCCTCAGCGTCACGGCAGCCCGCGCACCGGACATCGGGTGCCCGGGCGGATTGCTCGTGGCGCTGAACTGCGTACGCGTCGTTGAATCGATGCCGCTCACGTAGCCCACCCCGTCCGACATGATTTCGCTGTAGTTCTGGATGATCGGCTTGGGCACCCGCACGACCCGGCGCTCCCAGTCGAGGCGGGCGGCGCCACTGGTGAGATCGCGCTGGATCAAGAACTTGGACTCGCTGCCCTGGCGCGACTCCGCCTCCTTGCCCGGCGTCAGCGAAGACTCGATCTCGTACACGACGTTGCTGCCGCGGATGGCGACGGTCTTCAACTGCCCGAGGGCGGACTCGCCCCCCATGGCCTCCACGGCGCGGTTCACGGGATCGGAGCCCTTGCCTGATGTGGCGGATGCGGCGTACGCCCCCGTGGAAAACACTGCCGCCAGCAGAAACAACGCGAACCTCGGATGCATGGTCATAGCCTCCTCCCTGGTGTTGCCCACACACTGGATATTGCTCCTGCGCAGTCGAAGATCGCCCTTTCGGAGCGTCATCGCTACTTTGTCATGCGGCGTAACGGTCGCACCGGCCGCAACGGCCGTCAACCACGCTGTTTCACATCTCCGCGCGCGGCCTCCGTCGCATCCCCGGAAACCGGGGCGCGTCTCCGCGGCGGAAGAGGGGCCCCTCAGGGGATCTGACCCCGGAGACGCGCATGGGATCGGCATTCGACCGACGCGCCCTCGATCGGCTCCAGGGTGCCGCTGCGACTCGGTGTGCGCAGCAGGGTGCGGGAGCAGCGAGCAGCCCCGGCAAGTGGATGCATTGGTGACGCAGCGGCTCCGCGCCCCGTCCCGCACCACCGTCCCGGAGACCGAGGCCGGGGCGCATCCCCACAAGTGGGGCCCCTGCTCCGCGGTTCCGCCGATCCCTGCTCCGCCCCTCGGCGCGCTACCTTCTATTGGGATTGAGCGAGCCGCGGTTGTAGTCCTTGTCGCCCGGCGGGATACAGCGTCCGAAGCCGAAGAAATTACCCTGGGAGCCGGGCGGACAACCCTGGTTTTCCGGAAACTGCTCCGCGACCTTGCGGGCCGCGGCGGCTTTCTGCGGATTCACGTACTCCCAGCGGCCGTTGGGGTGGAGCAGCACTTTTTCGCCCGCCGCGGTCGTGGCTTCTACGGCCCCCGCGTCCGGTTCGGCCGCGGCGGCGTGCCCCGAAGCTGCCAGCGCGAGAATGACGGCCGCAACCAAACGGCGATCGGCCACTATAACCTCTGCTCCACCCAGGCACGCACCGACTCCAGCGCTTGGGGCAGCTTCTCCGGAGCCGTGCCACCCGCCTGGGCCATGGAGGGGTAGCGGCCGCGACTCGGTGACGCCGGAGGAAGGCGGCCGAGTGCGGGAGCGGCCGCAAGCGCCCCGACACTGATATCTATAGGCGTTCGGCTACCCACGCACGCACCGATTCCAATGCCTTCGGAAGGTTCTCGGGACTCGTACCTCCTGCTTGTGCCATGTCGGGGCGCCCGCCGCCCTTTCCCCCTACCTGCTGCGCGACGTGATTGACCAGCTCTCCCGCCTTCAACTTCGAGGTGAGATCGGAAGTAACGCCGGCGATGAGGGATACCCTGGCACCGTCTGCCGTCGCGAGCACTATCGCCGCCGACTTGAGCCTGTCCTTCAGGCTGTCCAGCGCCTCGCGCAGAGCCTTCGCGTCGGCTCCGTCCACCGTCGTCGCCAGTACCTTGATGCCTTTCACGTCCGTCGCCTGCGACGCGAGATCGGTCCCCTGCCCCATGGCGAGCTTCGAGCGCAGGCGCGCCAGCTCCTTCTCCAGCGCCTTTTTTTCCTCGATGAGCGCCAGCGCCGCCTTCTCGACCATGCCGCCGCCGGGCTGGGCGCGGAGCTGCTTCGCGACCGCCTGGAACTCCCCTAGCTGATTGTCGATCATCGCCAGCGCATTGCTGCCGGTAGTCGCCTCCACCCGCCGGATTCCGGCCGCCACGCCCCCTTCGGAGTAGAGCTTGAAGACGCCGATGTCGCCGGTGCGCGCCACGTGCGTGCCGCCGCAGAATTCGCGCGAGTCGCCGATGTCCAGCACGCGCACCTCGTCGCCGTACTTCTCGCCGAACAGCATCACAGCGCCGGCCTTCTTCGCGTCCTCGATCGGCATGACCTGCGCGCGGGTGGCGGTGTTGCGCAGGATCTCGGCGTTCACCCGTGCCTCGACCCGGCGGATCTCTTCCGCGGAGAGCGGCTTGTCGTGCGAGAAGTCGAAGCGCGTCTTCTCGGCGTCCACGAGCGATCCCTTCTGCTGCACGTGCGGCCCGAGCACCTCACGCAGCGCCTTGTGCATGAGGTGCGTCACCGAGTGATTGCGCATGGTGCGCCGGCGCAGATCGCCGTCCACCCGCGCTTCCACCACGTCTCCGACCTTGAGCGTCCCGGTCTTGAGCACTCCGTGATGGCCGAAGGCTTCCGGCGGGATCTTCTGCGTGTCGGCGACCGAGAACGTTCCGGCCGACCCGACGAGCTCGCCGCGGTCGCCGACCTGCCCGCCCGATTCGGCGTAGAACGGCGTCTGGTCGAGGACGACGACGCCGGATTCGCCTGCCTTCAGCGCATCGACCGGCGAGCCTTCCCGGTACACGGCCACCACTTTCGCGGACAGGTTGAGCATCTCGTAGCCGCGGAACTCGGTCTTGCCGCCCGAGTAGGCGAGCCCGGCGGACGAGCCGAACTTGCTCGCGCCGCGCGCCCGCTCGCGCTGCGCCTCCATCGCCGCCTCGTAGCCGGCGAGGTCTATGCTCACGCCGCGCTCGCGGCCGATGTCGGCGGTGAGATCCACGGGAAAGCCGAAGGTGTCGTAAAGCCTGAACACGGTGTCGCCGTCCAGGAGCTTCTCGCCCGAAGCGAGCGCGCTCTCGAGCACACCCATGCCGTTTTCCAGCGTCTCCGCGAAGCGCTCCTCTTCGAGCTTCAACACGTCCGCGACGCGCTTCGCGGCGCTGCGCAGCTCCGGGTAGGCCTCGCCCATGGTCTTGTCGAGATCGGGCACGAGGCGGTGAAAGAAGGGCCGTTTCTGCCCGAGCTTGTAGCCGTGGCGGATGGCGCGCCGGACGATCCGGCGTAGCACGTAGCCGCGTCCCTCATTGCCCGGAATTACGCCGTCGACGATCAGGAAGGCGCAGGCGCGGATGTGGTCGGCGATGACGTTGAGCGACGGGTTCCCGAGATCCTTCCGACCCGTCTCGCGCGCTGCCGCCTTGATCAGGTCCTGGAAGAGGTCGATCTCGTAGTTCGAGTGCCTGCCTTGCAGCACCGCGGCGATGCGCTCGAGGCCCATGCCGGTGTCCACGCACGGTTTCGGCAGCGGCGTGAGGGTTCCCCCGGCATCCCGGTCGTACTGCATGAACACCAGGTTCCAGATCTCGATGTAGCGGTCGCCGTCCGCGTCGGGCGATCCCGGGGGCCCGCCCTCGATGCCGGCGCCGTGGTCGTAGAAGATCTCCGAGCAGGGACCGCAGGGACCGGTGTCGGCCATCTGCCAGAAATTGTCCGACTGGTACTTCTGTCCGCCGGGCTTGTCGCCGATGCGCACGATCCGCTCGCGCGGCACCTTGATGACGTCGGCCCAGATGTCGTAGGCCTCGTCGTCGGTCTGGTAGACCGTGACCCAGAGCCTGTCGGGGGGCAGCTTGTAGACGCCCGTCAGCAGATCCCACGCGTACTGAATGGCGTCCTTCTTGAAGTAATCACCGAAGGAGAAGTTGCCGAGCATCTCGAAAAACGTGTGGTGGCGCGCGGTATAGCCGACGTTCTCCAGGTCGTTGTGCTTGCCGCCCGCGCGCACGCAGCGCTGCGCGGTCGTGGCGCGGACGTAGGGCCGGCGGTCCCGGCCGAGAAAGACGTCCTTGAACTGCACCATGCCCGAGTTGGTGAAGAGCAGCGTCGGGTCGTTCCCCGGCACGAGCGGGCTGGAGGCGACGATCGCGTGCGCTTTGGATTCGAAGAACTGAAGGAACTTCTGGCGAACTTCTGCCGATTTCATAGGTAGCCGGGGCCGGGATGTGTCGCGCCGCTCGAGCGCATCTCAAGGGCGGATTGTCGCCTGCGCCCGGTATCTATGCAAATTCCGGAAACCCGGGAAGCCGCTAGCGCAGCCGCTTCGATTCCTCCACGCGCAGTCCGAGCGAGGCGCCGCCCACGATGACGGCGCTCTTCACGACGCCCCTGATTGCGATCCCCGAGTTTTCCGCCGGCAGGTCGCCCTGCGTCACGACCGGGATCTCGCCGGTTTCATCGCGGAGCGTATAGGCTCTCACTCCGAAAAGCTTCAGCGTCCCCCTCGCCTGGCCTTTCAGCTTCACTTCCTTGCCCTCGAACTGCCCCGGCGCCTGAACGATTTCCCGCACCGGCGTGTAGCCAAAGGGCAGGTAGTCGCATGCGGCAAGCAGCATCACGCTTGCCAGGGCCAACACGATCGTGGACGTCCTCGCGCTCATTACCTGAGAGGTGATGAGTAAGGGTGATGAGAACGGGTGATGAAAAATGGTGATGGGCAAACACCGCCTCTCATCACTTCGTTCCATCACTACTTCTCATCACTTCCTTCCATCACTCCTTCTCCCTTAATGACCTTGAAAATAACCTCCAGTTCGAATCCGCGCCCCTGGAGAAAGCGGACCTGGCGCGCCCGCTCCTGCGGGCCGGCAGCGGGGCGCTTGAACTTGCGCTGCCACACCGCGCGCGCCCGCTCCAGCTCGCCTTCTTTCAGCCCGGACACCGCGGCCGCGACCGCGTCCTCGGAAACGCCCCGGTCGCGGAGGTCCCGCTCTATCCTGCGCGCGCCGTAGCGCGACTTGCGGGCGTGAACGAGCTGCTCGGTCACGCGAGACTCGGACAGCCAGCCGCGCGTCTCGAATTCCTCCAGTACGGCCTCGATTTCGCCGGGATCAGCGGCGTCCGCGGCAAGCTTGCGCTCGAGCTCGCGCCTCGTGTGCTCGCGCCGGGCGAGCAGCTTGAGCGCCCGGGCTCGCAGGCTTTCAGCCATCGCCCGGGCGGAAGGATGAAGGATGAAGGGTGAGCCGGGAATTCGAAGAATGTGCCTGCGCACATTCGAACCGGCGAACGCCCGACGCGATGCAGCGCGGCGGGCCGGGGTCACTGAACAACGATGACCCGCCTGAACGTCGAACCAAAAACCAGGTCATCCTTCCACGTTCCACGTTCATCCTCTCAGTGAGCCGCCTTCCTCGCCTCAGCTTTCGCCGAGCCCTTGGCTTCGCGAACGGGCTCCTCCTCCGCCTCCTCGGCGGCAACGGCAACGGCTCCGCCGCCCACGCCCAGCGCGGCGCGTATCTTGCCCTCGATCTCGCGCGCGATCTCCGGGTGCTCCTTGAGGTAGTCGCGCGTATTGTCCTTGCCCTGCCCGATGCGATCCTTGCCGTAGGTGTACCAGGCGCCCGTCTTGTCCACGATGCGATGCAGTACGCCCAGTTCGACGATCTCGCCTTCGCGCGAAATGCCCTCGCCGTACAGGATGTCGAACTCGGCTTGCCGGAACGGGGGCGCGACCTTGTTCTTCACGACCTTGACGCGCGTTTCCGAGCCGATCACCTCCTCGGCCTTCTTGATCGCGCCGATGCGGCGGATGTCGATGCGCACGGAGGAGTAGAACTTGAGCGCGTTCCCGCCCGTGGTGGTCTCCGGATTGCCGAACATCACCCCGATCTTCATGCGGATCTGGTTGATGAAGATGACCAGCGTGTTGGAGCGCTTGATGTTGGCCGTGAGCTTCCGCAGCGCCTGGGACATGAGCCGCGCCTGCAGGCCCATCTGCGGCTCGCCCATCTCGCCCTCGATCTCGGCCTTGGGAACGAGCGCCGCGACCGAATCGATCACGACCACGTCGACCGAGCTGGAGCGCACCAGCATGTCGCAGATCTCGAGCGCCTGCTCGCCGTTGTCGGGCTGCGAGATCAGGAGCTCGTCCACCTTGACTCCCAGCTTGCCCGCGTACTGCGGGTCGAGAGCGTGCTCCGCGTCTATGAACGCGGCCGTGCCGCCGAGCTTCTGCATCTGGGCGATGACCGACAGGGTCAGCGTGGTCTTGCCGGACGATTCCGGGCCGTAGATCTCCACCACGCGCCCGCGGGGCAGACCGCCTATCCCCAGGGCGAGGTCCAGGCCGAGCGAGCCCGTCGATACCACCTGGATGTCCTTCGAGACGTCGGACTCGCCGAGCCGCATGATGGAGCCCTTGCCGAACTGCTTTTCGATCTGGGACAGCGCTGCGGCCAGCGCCTTCGATTTGTTATCGTCCATTACGGATTCCTTTTCTCGGGTTTGCGTATTTTAGATCATCCCCTGCCGTTACACGTCATAAAACGCGCCGCTTTGCGCCGAGTTGACGCGAACGAGCGCGCAAAGCCACGACTAGTCCATTGGTAATAGCCGTTGATCTAAAATGGATGCTCCGCACGAAGGACAACCCGCCATGCCGCACCGGATATCCGTCACGATCGTTCTCTCCCTCCTCTGCTGCGCCGCCTGGGCGTACGAGGCAGGGCCCAAGCCGGCCGCCCAGGGCGCTCAGTTCACCTTCGCCTGGCCCCTCGGTGAAGGCGCGCTCAAGCCCCGCGGTGCCACGACGCGCGGCACGCCGATCGTGCTCGACCCGGTGCCCTCCACGGCCTGGCAGCGGTTGCGCGAACCCGGGCTCTCCGACCTCGAGCGAGACCGGCGCGCGATACTGGCGATGGCCGGCCCCTACCGCGTGAGCTTCGATTTCCTCGAGGTCGTGCGCTTCGATCCGGCGTTGAAGCCCGACGCCCCCTACCAGAGCTGGGGCACCGAATACGTGTTCGTAGCCGAAGATCGCCCGGATTTCATCGCCTTGCAGCATATCCTGGTGATGCGCGTGCAACTGGACGCCGGCAAGGTCAGCGAGCCGATCATCGTGCGGCACTGGCGCCAGGAATGGCGCTACCAGCCCGAGACGCTGCTCGCCTACGACGGGGCCAACACGTGGGTGCGCCGCTCCCTGTCCCCCGGCGAGCGCCGCGGCGCATGGGTGCAGAGCGTGCTGCAGGTCGACGATTCGCCGCGCTATTCGGCGCGCGGGCGCTGGGAGCACGGCGACAGCTTTTCGACGTGGTTGAGCGACGAGACGTGGCGTCCCCTGCCGCGCCGCGAGTTCAGCGTGCGCAAGGACTATCAGGTGCTCGTGGGCACCAACCGGCATACCATCACGCCGGGCGGCTGGGTACAGGAGGAGAACAATCTCAAGGTCGCGCTGGAGAGCGCCGGCAAGCCGCGCGCGGCAATGCCATACCTGGCCCGCGAGTACGGGTTTGCGCGCTATGAGCACATCAAGGACTACGATTTCGGCCCCGGCGAGCGCTACTTCGCCCGCACCGAGCCGTTCTGGGCCGAAGTGCGCGCGGCCTGGCGCGAGATCGAGCGGCGCGACGGCCGCTTCACCCTGCGCGCGCAGTCGGACCAGGGACAGCTCTTCATGCAGTTCTTCGAGTATGCCGAGAAGCTGTCCGGCGGCGGCGCGTTCGACAAGAACGACGCGCGCGCCTTCGTCGACCGCACGCTGCGCGAGACCTATCTCGCTGGCCCCATCAGGTCTGCGCAGACGCAATAGGGATAGAGACATTCCCCTCCTGCTGAACCGCACTGCCTCGCAGCTGGCCGGGTCCTGTCGGCCGCCTCGCCTGCCCGATTCGCCCGGCGCACAGGCGCTCCGATTCTTACCAGCGCTATCTGGCAATTGATTCGACCATCACGTTGTCCTGGGACGCTGCCGGTACTGGCTACTCGATTCTTTCCGACGCTGGTGGTCAATTGATTCGACCGTCGCTTGATCTTGGGAACTACCGGCACCGGGCGAATCGGATCAGTCTTCGGCCGTCCGCCACCCGGCCGCTGCTTGGGTCCGGCCGTGGGCGAGCGCATCGTGCATTCTGTTTTGAAGTGGGCCCGCCATCCCGCCCCACTTCCGCCCTCCTAGGCCGTTCTGCGTCTGCTCGGCTTCGCTTACAGTCCCCAAGACCACCCCATCCCGGCCTATCATTGGACGTCCACGTCGTTCTTGACGACATCCCCTTAGCTTGCGAGGTAGCGGCGCCGAGTTCGGGCGGCGAGGCCATGCCCAATCCGGCCGCCTCCTTGCCGTATAGAATCAGATGAATCGAGCCTTGGCGAGAGGTCCCGGGAAGGCCAATCATGAAAAACGGCGTTGTGTGCTGGGGGTCGGCGTTTGTGCTTGCAATCGCAACCATCGGGTCCGTGCTCGCTCAGAGCGACAACTACCCGGTTAAGCCGATCCGCTGGGTCGTGCCGTTTCCGCCGGGCGGCAGCACCGACGTCCTCGCACGGCTGGTGAGCCCGAAGCTTGTGGAGACACTCGGGCAGCAATTGATCATCGACAATCGCAGCGGCGCGTCCGGCACCATCGGGACCGTGGCGGTTGCGCGCTCATCGCCCGACGGCTACACGTTGCTTTCGAACACGCTGCCGTTCGTCGCCAATCCGGCGCTGCATCGCAAGCCCCCGTACGACGTCATTCGCGACTTCGAGCCGGTCATGCTGATGGCCAATCAGGGATCGATGATCGTCCTGCATCCCTCCGTTCCCGTGAGGAGCGTCCGCGAGTTGATAGCGTTCGCCAAGGCAAGGCCGGGTCAGATCAACTACGGGACCGCCGGCCCCGGTTCCAATCCGCATATCGCCTCCGAGCTCTTCAGCATGATGACCGGTACCACCATGACGCCTGTGCACTTCAAAGGCGGCGGGCCCGTGATCGTCGCGATCATGAGCGGCGAGATCGCGATGAGTTATCTCGCGATTGCCGGGGCGAGCCAGCATGTCGCCGCAGGCCGCATGCGCGCCATCGCTGTCACAGGCACCAAGCGGGCATTCTCGATGCCGGAGGTGCCTACCGTCGCCGAGAGCGGAGTTCCCGGGTTCGAGTTCTCTGCATGGCACTGGCTCGTGGCGCCCAAAGGGACGCCGCGCGCGATCGTCAATACGCTGAACGCGAAGCTGAAGGATGTGCTGCGATTACCCGATATTGTTCAGCGCACGCGGCACGAGGAGCTGGAGATCGTGGCGAGTTCTCCTGAGGAACTGGGCGCCCTGCTCGCTGCCGAGGTCAAGAAATACGCGCGGCTGGTCAAGGAGCGATCGATGCAACTCGATTGACGATCAGTTCACCTTTTTGAAACCGCTTTCGAACCAAGACATTTTGAGGAGCACGTTACATGGCTAAGAAGATTCGCCTGGGATTCGTCGGGGCCAACGTCAAATCGACCTGGGCCTCCCAGTCGCACTACCCGGCGCTCGCGGCGAGCCCGGATGTGGAGATGACCGCGGTCTGCACTACCCGGCCCGAGACCGCGGAAGAGGCGCGCAAAGCCTTCGGCGCGAAGCTCGCGTTCACCGATTTCCGGGAGATGGTGGCATCGAAGGAAATCGACGCGGTGGCCGTCGTGGTGCGGGTGCCGTTGCACTACGAGCCGACGAAGGCCGCCATCGAAGCCGGCAAGCATGTCTACACCGAGTGGCCGCTCGGCCGGACCACCGCCGAAGCGGAAGAGCTGGCGGCGCTCGCCCGCGCGAAGGGCGTGCAGACCGCGTGCGGGCTGCAGTCCCGGGTGAGCCCCGCCCTGCTCTACATGAAGGAGCAGATCGAGGCGGGCTATGTCGGCGAGGTGCTGTCCTGCCACGCCGACTGCATGCGCGACGGCGCTCTGGAGCGCCCTTCGAGCCGCACCTGGCAGCGGGACGTGACCCTCGGCGCGAATCCCCTCACCATCGCCAACGGGCACGTCATAGACGCCTTACGCTTCATCGTGGGCGACTTCACGCGCGTGTCCTGCATGCTCACGACGCAGGCCAAACAGTGGTTCGAAACCGACACCAAAAAAATGGTGGACGTGACGTCACCGGACAACATCATGGTGAGCGGCAAGCTCGCGAGCGGCGCGGTGGCTTCGGTGCACGTCGCGGCCGTCCCCTGGGCGGGCGGGGGCGTTCGGATGGTGATCTACGGGAAGGAAGGGACGCTGGTCGCCACCGGCAACGTCTCGTCCCAGCGCGGCGAGATGCTGCGGGTGCAGGGGGCAAAGCGCAGTCACCAACTGAGCGACATGGCGATCCCCGGGCACTTCACCTGGCTGCCGCCGGAGTTTCCCCGCGGCGATCCCTTCAACGTCGGGCAGATGTACGGGCTGTTTGCCGAGGCTATCCGGACCGGGAAGACCCCGGGCCGGCTGCCGACGTTCGACACCGCCGTCAACCTGCATCGCTTCCTCGATACGATCAGGCAGTCGTCGGATTCGGGACGGGAGCTGCCGGTTGCCTGACGACCTGATCCGGCTGTCGGCAAGCGAGGCGGTGGCACGCCTGCGGCGGAAAGAGGTGTCGCCGCTCGAGTTGATCGACGCTGCAGCAGCGCGCATCGCGGCCGTCGACGGGACGGTCAACGCGCTGCCGACGCTGTGCCTTGAGCGGGCGCGGGCGCATGCGCGCGACCTGATGGCAGGTCGCAGGCGGGAGGCCGAGAACGAGCCGGGCTGGCTCGCCGGCCTTCCCGTGGCGATCAAGGATCTCGTCGACGTCGCCGGGGTGCGCACGACCTACGGCTCGCCGATCTTCCGCGATCACGTGCCCGAGGCTTCGCATCCGCTCGTTACGCGCATCGAGCGCAAGGGCGGCATCGTGATCGCCAAGTCGAACACGCCGGAGTTCGGCGCGGGCGGCAACACTTTCAACGAGGTGTTCGGGCGCACCCGCAACCCGTGGAACACCGCGCTCACCTGCGGCGGATCGACCGGCGGCGGAGCGGTGGCGCTGGCGACGGGCATGGCCTGGCTCGCGCACGGCTCGGACCACGGCGGCTCGCTACGCGGGCCGGCAACGCTGTGCGGGGTCGTCGGGATGCGCCCTTCGCCGGGACGCGTGACGCGCGGGACGTCGGGCAACCTGTTTTCACCGCTTTCGGTGCAGGGGCCGATGGCGCGCTGTGTCCCGGATCTCGCTCTCTTTCTCGACACGATGGCCGGGCATTGTTCGCTCGATCCGCTGACGTTCGATGCGCCGGCAACCCCGTTCACGGCTGCGATCGATTGCCCCCGGAGCCTGCGTGTCGCTTTCACCGCCAACTACGGCGGGCGGGTGCCGGTGGATAGCGAGACACGCGAGATATGCGCGCGCGAGGTGCGCAAGCTCGAGACCGCAGGGTGCATCGTGGAAGAAGCCTGGCCCGAGCTGGGCCCGGTCGAGGACGTGTTCCTGGCGCTGCGCTCGCAGCACTTCGTCGTCGACCGCGAGCTGCAGCTTCAGACACACCGCGAGCTGATCAAGCCCGACATCGTCTGGAACACCGAGCAGGGACTCGCCGGCACGCCGAGCCGGCTCGCGTGGGCGGACCGCGAGCGAGCTCAGCTATTCCGCCGCTTCGCCGCGTTCTTCCGCGAGTGGGACGTGCTGGTCACGCCGGGAGCGCCCACCCCGGCATGGGACGTCATGCTGCGGGCGCGTAACGAGGTCGACGGGGTGAAGCTCGCCAACTACATCGCCGGCAGCGTGCTCACGTCCGCGATCACGCTGACTTCATGCCCGGCGATGTCGGTGCCTTGCGGATTCGACCGGCACGGGCGCCCCGTAGGATTGCAGATCGTCGCGCCTGCCCGAGGCGAGGCGACGGCGCTCGCCGCCGCGGCCCTGTTCGAGCGGGTAAGCGGGCTCTACCGCATGCTGCCGATCGAGCCGCGCGCGGGCACGGTGCCGGCGTAGGCAGTGATCTGGTGATGGTCAGGCGACGACTGCTTTTTCGGCATCGACGGCGTCGTTGAAAACCGGGATCAATTCGTCAACCCCCGTCGCCTGGAGGCTCATGACGACCGTCGAGCCCTCCCTGACAACCAGCGCCATTTTTCCCCCGCGCTGCTCGACCGCCTTGGCGCTGGTAATCAGCGCGCGTATGCCGATCGACGCAAGAAAATTGACGGCGGACAGGTCGACCACCACGCCTTTTTTCGGCGCCGCTGTCAGCTCGACGAGCTGCGAGGCGACCGAGTTGGTGCCCGGCGTATCGAGACGGCCGGAGATCACGATCCGGCGCAGGTTTTCTCCGACGTCGTCATAGCTGATGGACATGCTGCTCACCCCGGCGGATGGACGACTAGCTGCGAAAATCCGCCTGACGCCGATCGAGCATGCGCAGCAGCGCCGGCCAGTCCTTGCGCTCGCGCGGCCGGTTGACCTGGGCGCGCGTGCGCTCGATGGCACTTTCAGGCACGAGCGTCAGACGGTCGCGTCCGGCAGCCATCGCATCGACCTGGATCCGGCACGTCTGCTCGAAGAAGTACATGTGCATGAATGCGTCAGGCACCGTGCCGCCGAGGGCCAGCAACCCGTGGTTCCTCAGCACCATGCTGCGGCTGGTGGGCCCCAGGTTGCGCGCGAGACGTTCGCGCTCGTCCATGTCCAGGGCGATGCCTTCGTAGTCGTGATAGGTCACGTCCTTGACGATGCGCATGGAATGCTGGCTCAGGGGCAGCACCCCTTCAGCCATCGCCGACACCGCAATGCCCGCTCGCGTATGCGTGTGCAGAACGGCCTGCGCGTCGGGGCGCGCAGCATGCACGCAGCCGTGGATGACAAAGCCGGCCTGGTTGACTCCCATGCCCGTGATGTCCTCGATGATATTGCCTTCGTGATCCACTTTCACGAGATTGGAGGCGGTGACCTCATCGAACATCAGCCCATAAGCGTTCAACAGGAAGTGCTCGTCGCCGCCGGGCACGCGCGCCGAAAAATGCGTGAGAATGACGTCCGTCCAGCCGAATATGGCCGCGAGGTGATAGGCAGCCGCGAGGTCCGTGCGCACCTTCCACTCCGCCTCGCTCACCCGGTCTTTCACCGACACCTGCTTCCTGGGCCTGCTCGTCAGCTTCGCAACAGCCATGATGCCTCCTGGGAATCAATAAGACGTTTCACCACCTGGACTTCAGGTGTATCGAAATACAATCTACTCCCCTGCGCGGATTCTGGCCATCGGCCCGGCGCGATCTCGCGATCGATAGTAAGCTACCGATTCGATTCCCGGACAGGAAAGGGAGGTTGAAGATGAGCACGAAATGGTGCCGGTTTCAGGCAGGCGACAAGGCGTCCTTCGGCAGGATCGACGACGACAGCGTCACCGTCGTGGACGGCGCGCCCTGGGGCGCGCACACGGTGACCTCGACGCGGCACAAGCTGTCGTCGGTGAAGCTGCTGATTCCCACGATTCCGTCGACGTTCTTCTGCGTGGGCATCAACTATCGCGACCACATCATCCAGGCGGCCAAGCGCAGGGGCGTCGAGCCGCAGTTCCCGGAGAGACCGGACATCGGCTATCGCGCCAACAACGCGCTCTGCGCGCACGACGATCCCATCGTCAAGCCGAAGGATTCGGGCGAGGTATTTCAATACGAGGGCGAGCTCGTCGCCATCATCGGCAAGCAGGGCAGGAAGATTCCGCGGGACAAGGCGCTCGACTACGTGTTCGGCTGGACCATCGGCAACGACGTCAGCGAGCGCACCTGGCAGCGCGGCGACCGCACCATGTGGCGGGCGAAGAACGCGGACAGCTTCAAGCCGATGGGGCCGTGGATCGTCAGCGGCATCGACTACCGCAAGATGACCACCACGATCCGGCTGAACGGCCAGGAGGTCGACCGTTTTGCCACCGCGAACATGATCCACGACGTCGAGCAGTACATCGCCGAGGTGAGCAGGTACTGCACGCTCTACCCGGGCGACGTGATGTGGATGGGTACCGACGGGTCGCCGCGGAACATGAAGCCCGGCGACGTGTGCGAAGTCGAGATCACCGGCATCGGCACTTTGCGCAACAAGGTGATTGAAGGAGACTGAGGGGAGCCTGAGGAGGCGTTTGTCCATGCAAAAGCTGTTCGCTGTCCTGATCGCGTCGGTTCTGATCCTGCCGTCTGCGCTCCACGCGCAGACGTATCCGTCGCGGCCCATCCGGTTCGTCATCTCCTTCGGGCCGGGCTCGGCGAGCGACGCCCTCGCCCGCATCGCCGGCCATGAGCTGTATCAATCGCTCGGACAGCCCGTCGTCGTCGTTCCCAAGCCGGGCGCCGATGGCGCGATCTCGGGCCTGGAGGTCAAGCGCGCGGCCGCCGACGGCTATACCTTCCTGTTCGGGTCGAACAGCGCGCTGGCCGTCGTGACCAACATGCGCAAGGAGCCGCCTTACGACGTCCTGAAGGACTTCACGCCGATCACCTACATCGGCGACAACACCTTCTTCATCGTGATCCATCCGTCGGTGCCCGCGAAGACGCTTGCCGAGCTGATCGCCCATGCGAAGGCCAAGCCGAACGCGATCAACTACGTCGTCGGCAATACGTACGCGCTTGTTTCGACGGCACTCTTCGCAGCGAACAACGGCATCCAGATGCACGCCGTTTCCTACAAGTCGGAGCCGGACGCCATTGCCGACCTCCTCTCCGGCCGCGTCCATCTGCTGAACGGCACCGCCACCAACGTCCTCGCGCACGTGAAGGATGGCAGGTTGCGCGCGCTCGCCACGACCCTTCCCGAGCGCAGCCCGCTGTTGCCCGACGTGCCGTCGTTCCAGGAGGCGGGCCAGCCGAAGTTCCCGATCGGCCCGTGGTTCGCGATGGTCGCTCCCGCCGGCCTGCCAGGCGAACTCGTGACACGCATGAACAAGGAGATGGTCGCGGTCCTGGGCAAGCCCTCGGTCAAGGAAGCCATGCTCAAGCACGGCTTCATGCCGAAATCATCCACGCCGGAGGCGCTCGCCGCCTATCTGAAGGAGCAACACACGATCTGGAAGGGAGCGCTCAAGACCGCCGGGGTCGAGCAGCAGTAAGCGACGGAGAGATTGACTTGAAACTCACGTTCGCTCGCTTTGCCGTTCAAATCGCGCTGCGGGCAGCGGGATTTGTCGCTTTCCTAGCAATGCCTGCGCTCGCGCGCGAGGCCGCCGTTCCTACCGAGACGCTACGCGTTGCCGGATTGCAGGCGCCCGCGGAGATTCGCATCGACCGCTGGGGGGTGCCTCACATCTATGCCCGGAGCGAGTCCGACGTGTTCTTCGTGCAGGGATTCAATGCCGCGCGCGACCGTCTGTTCCAGATCGACTTGTGGCGCCGCCGCGGACTCGGCAGGCTCGCCGAAGTATTCGGGCCGGAATTCGCGGACCAGGATGCTGCGGCGCGCCTGTTCCTGTATCGGGGCGACATGGATCGGGAGTGGCGTACCTACAGTTCCCGCAACACGCGCGAGGCGGAACCGGTCACGCAGCGCTTTGTCGCGGGCATCAACGCCTACGTCGATTGGTTGCGAGCGAATCCGGCCCGGATGCCGTGGGAATTCACGTTTCTCCAGTACCTGCCTGCGAAGTGGATGGCCGAGGATGTGATCCGGATCCGTTCTCATGGCCTCACGCGCAATCTCAGGTCGGAAGTCGCGCGCGCCGATACCCTGTGCAAGACGAAGGACGTCGAAGCGGACCAGGTACGCGTCGGCCTCACCAACGACTGGAAGGCGCAGGTTCCTGCAGGGCTCGATCCCTGCCTGCCGGCCGACATCCTGAAGCTGTTCAACCTCGCCACCCAGGGAGTGCGAGTCACCCGGTCAGCAGCGAAGGCATCGCAAGCCTCGGTCACCGTCGAGCCCGTGCAACTGGCGGCGCTGGATGACGAGGCGCCGGAAGGCAGCAACAGCTGGGTGGTCGGCCGCGCAAAATCTGCGACTGGGCGTCCGATCATGGCGAACGACCCGCACCGAGCCTACTCTGCGCCCAGCCTCCGTTACCTCGTGCACCTGTCGGCTCCTGGCCTGGACGTGATCGGAGCCGGGGAGCCGGCCCTTCCCGGTATCTCTCTGGGACACAACGGCACCATCGCCTTCGGCCTCACCATATTCAATATCGATCAGGAAGACCTCTACGTCTACGAGTTGAATCCCGCCGACGCAACGCAGTACAAGTACAGGGACGGCTGGGAGTCGTTTCGCATGGTCGAGGAGACGATCGCGGTAAAGGGGTCTGCGGCGAAGACGGTCGAGCTCGCGTTTACGCGCCACGGACCGGTCGTGCACATCGATCCGACCAGGGGCCGCGCTTTCGCAGTGCGCTCCGGCTGGCTCGAACCGGGCATGAGCCCGTACTTCGGCTCCCTGGAGTACATGCGGGCAAAGGACTTCAACGCATTTCGCAAGGCGCTGGTGAACTGGGGCGCGCCGACGCTGAACCAGGTCTATGCCGACGCGAAGGGAAACATCGGCTGGATGCCAAGCGGGCTCGCGCCGCAGCGTCCGAACTGGGACGGGCTGCTGCCGGTGCCGGGCGACGGGCGGTTTGAGTGGGCCGGTTTCTGGCGCGGCGACCAGATGCCCTCGATCTTCAACCCGAAAGCGGGCTGGATCGCGACGGCCAACGCCTACAACATTCCCGACGGCTATCCGGCGAAGGAGCGCAAGCTCGGCTTCGAGTGGACGAACCCCTCGCGCCACCAGCGGGTTCACGAGGCGCTGGGCGCGCGGTCCAGGATCTCCATCGAGGATTCGGAGCGACTGCAGAACGACATTCTTTCCATCCCGGCGCGGCGGCTCGTCGCCCTCCTCGCGCCCCTCGCGTCCGAAGACGATAAAACGCAGCGCGCGCTCGCCTTCCTGCGCGGCTGGGACGCGCGGCAGCATTCGGATTCGCCGCAAGCCGCGCTGCAGGAGGTCTGGCAGCTTCGCCACCTGCGCAAGGGTTTCCGCGAGGTGGTGCTCAAGCCCGACGCCGCCGCGGCGCTCCTCGTAACCGACATGAACGTGATGCTCACGGACCTGGAGAAACCCGAGACCCGCTTCGGCGACAACGCCGCCGCAAAGCGCGATCAGCTCCTGCTCGCCACGCTCCGGTCGGCCTGGCTGGAAATGGAGAAGGCGCAGGGACCGGATCCTGCGATGTGGCAATGGGGCAAGTTCCACTTCAACCTGAGCGAGCACCCGTTCGCCCCGGCTGTCGAGGACGCGATGCGCGCCCGCATCAACGTGGGCCCCATCGCGAAGCACGGCAGCGAATACACCCCCAACCAGTCCCTGGCCCGCCCGAGCGACTTCCGGCAGATGAACGGCCCGTCGGTGCGCCTCGTGGTCGACGTCGGCAGGTGGGACAACTCGCGCGCGGTGAACCACCCCGGACAGTCGGGCGATCCGGAAAGTCCGCACTACCGCGATCTCGCGCCGCTGTGGCGCAACGGCAACTACTTTCCGCTCGCCTACACGCGCAAGGCGGTGGAGGGCGTGACCGAGCGTGTGATTATTCTGTTGCCGACTCGGTAGTCAGCGAACGTCGAGACTGCCTGAAGTGCCCGGCGTGGCTGGATTTAGACGTTCTCCGTCTGCTTTCGTCGGAGAGCGTGAGTACAAAGGCTACTTCGGCAATATCACTTCCTCGATCGCCTTGATCTGCAGAGCCACGTAGCGCGAATAGGTGCGGCAGTTGGCAAAGCTGCCGCCCACGAACCACAGGCCCTCCTGCGGCGTGCGCTTCCACATGTTGCTCATCTCGCCGCCGGAATCGAAGCCCCAGACCGGGCCCACCTTTTTCGCGATGGCCTCGCCCAGGATCTTCGCCACCACCATTTCCTGCGGGACGAAGCCCGTCGCGAGCACAATCAAGTCCGCCGGGAATACCGATCCGTCCTTGAGCAACGCGCCGCCTTCGACGAACCGCTCGATCCGGTCGTATTGCAGCAGGCCGATCTCCCCGTCGATGATCAGCTGTGAGCAACCGGCATCCAGGTAATAGCCGCCGTAGCGCGTGCGGACCTTCCACTGGTGCCCTGCCCCGTCCTCGCCGTCGTCGAACTTGAACCCGCGCGCAATCAGGCCGTCGATCGTCTTCCTGTCGTGCTCCACCATGCGCGCGGTGAGGAGCTGGAGATTCTTTTTCACGACCGGCTTCGTGTTCGTGCTTGCAAAGAGATCGCCGTCCTCGATCGGGACGCCGTTGTAGATCCCGTAGACCAGTTTCGCCGACGGATCGATGGAAAGCACCATCGTCGAGCCGCGCTGCACGATGGTGGTGTCGCACCCGTGCGCGTGCAGGTCCTGCGCGACGTCATGGCCGCTCGTGCCGGTGCCAATGACGAGGGCCTTCTTGGCCCGCCAGTCCGCACCGGTGGTGAACTCGGTCGTGTGCTGGGCCTTGCCCTTGAAATCCTTCAGTCCGGGCAGCTCCGGGATGTGTGGGTAGCCCACCAGGCCGTTGGCGAAGACGAGGTGCTTCGGGTGCACCGTGCGCTCGGTGCCATCCGTGCGACGGACCACCGCGTTCCACCTGCCCGCGGACTCGTCGTAACTCCCGCCCACCAGCTCCGTGCCGGTCCAGAAATTGATCTCCATCGCCCACGCGTAGGCCTCGAACCAGTCGGCGACCATATCCTTGGGCAGGTAGGTCGGCCACGACGGCGGGAAGGGCATGTAGGGCAGGTGGTTGAAGCTCGTGTCGTTGTGCAGCGCGAGCGAGTCGTAGCGCTTGCGCCAGCAGTCGCCGACGCGCTCGAAGCGGTCGACGACGAGCGTGTCCACGCCCAGCCGCACGAGCGTCGCCGCGAGAGAAAGTCCCGCCTGGCCGCCCCCTGCGATGAGCACCACCGGCTCACGGTCGGTATATTCCTGCGCGTCGGCGCGCTGCTGCTTCCAGGTCCTTCCTCCGAAGTCACGGTAGACCGCATCTCCCTTCGGCCGCCGCTTGCCGATCTTTTCCTCGAAGCCTTTCAGCTCGTGCAGGCCGGTCATCAGCTGAAAAGCACGGGAGGGCTCCCCCGCCAGCAGCCTCACCACGCCGAAGCCACGCCCGACCGCCGTCTCGAACCGGAAGATGCCTTCGATGACATCGGTCCCGGCTCTCTGGACGCGACGGGGCGGGGTGCGTCCTTCCGCGATGGCAAACCCGCGCGCCCCGGCAGTCCCCTGCTTCGCCACCATCAAGGCCGCAATGTCCTCGGCGCCCTGTCGCGGCGTGATGGACCAGGTAAAGGCAAGCAGGTCGCGCCAGTGGCCGTCGGCCGCAAAGAGAGACGCTACGGACGCCCGGCTTGCGCTCTGAAGGGCGACATCGAGCTGCCCGAGCCATTGCTCGACGAGCTCCTTCTCGGACCGCACGACGGGCTTCTCGAGAACCACTTGATTTACGGAGTCCATAATCTGTCACTCCTCATTCATGGCCTCATTGTATCCCGGAGCTGAACGCGGATGAGGATTCCTGCCAGGGAGGATCCGCAGCAAAGCCCACTATCCGGGCTTGACTCCACCGCCTCGCGGGAACAATCTCTGAACCGCGCGCGCAACATATCGGTAAAGGGGAAACTGCGATGCCGTTTTACGAGAAAGGTAACACCCGCATCTATTACGAGGAGGCCGGCTCCGGCTTTCCACTGCTGCTCATCCCCGGCGGAGGCTTGAACGCGACGATCGCCTGGAACGCGCAGGGCGCGCCGTTCAGTCCGGTCGAGGAATTCAAGAGCGAGTTTCGCTGCATCACGGCGGATCTGCGTACCGCCTGCACCGGTCAGTCCTCCGGCCCGCTCGAGGTCGACCGGCCCTGGGACGCGTTCACCGATGACCATATCGGCGTGATGGATCACCTCGGGATCAGGCAGTTCATGGTGCTGGGCTTCTGCATCGGCGGACCGTTCGTCTGGAACGTGTTGAAGCGGGCGCCGGACCGCGTCGTGGCCGCGGTAGCCGCGCAGCCCAGCGGGTTTCGCAAGGAGCTGCCCAACCTCGGCTACGAGACCAATATGAAAGGCTGGGGCCCGGATTTCGTAAAAGCCAGGCCCGGGGCCACGATGGAAACGGTCGAGCGCTTTCTCAACCGGATGTACCGCGGCCACGGCGACTTCGTCTACACCGTATCGCGCGATTTCGTGCGCTCCTGCCAGACCCCCGTGCTGATTCTCCCTGACGACAGCCCGCCTCACCCCTACGTTGTCGCCATGGAGTCCGCGATGCTCGCGCCGAAGTCCGAAGTGAGTCTCTATCCGTGGAAGGACACGAAGGACAAGATCCCGCTGGCGGTGCGGCACGTGCGCTCTTTTCTGCGCGTGCATCGAACGGTAACGGCATGAGTATCGGTGTCCTGGCTCTCGTCGGACTCAGTCCCGAGCGCGTCGCCGCCCTGACCGCTGCCGGCTACGCCGTTCGCGAAGGGAAGAAGTATCCGGACCGGCTGGACGCCGTCCGCGAGGCGGGCGATACGGTCAGGGCCGTTCTGACCAACGGCCGCGGCGGCCTGAGCGGCGACGAAATGCAATTGCTTCCGAAACTCGAGATCGTCTGCACGGTCGGCGCAGGCTACGAGGCCGTCGACCTGGAGACGGCGCGGCGCCGGGGCATCGCGGTCGCCAATTGCCCCGACACGAACGCCTCCGCCGTCGCCGACTCCGCCATGATGCTGCTGATGGCAGCCACCCGCCACCTGCGGCAGGCCGATCGTCACGTGCACGGAGGCGGCTGGCAGGATCAATGGCGTGTCGATACCCCGACCATCTCCGGCAAGCGCCTGGGCGTTCTCGGCATGGGAACGATCGGGAGCAAGATCGCGCACCGCGGCGCGCGCGGCTTCGACATGGAAGTCGGCTATCACAACCGGAAGGCTGTCTCCGGATCTTCCTATCGATACTTCGACAGTCTCATCGACCTCGCGACATGGGCCGATTTCCTGGTCTGCGCCGCGCCGGGAGGCGCAGGGACGCGGCACCTCGTCAACGCGGACGTACTCACGGCGCTCGGGCCGAAGGGCTATCTCGTGAACGTCGGACGCGGCACGGTCGTGGATACTGCAGCGCTCATCGATGCGCTGCGATCGAAGCGCGTTGCG
>DASRJL010000084.1:0-32750 GCA_035649495.1 Burkholderiales bacterium
GCGCCGTTGTAGCGTTTTGACCAGTAGCGGTCGCTCATGTCCTCGACGCGAACCGTATACCCCGAGCGGGGCGAGTGGACGAACTGGTTGTTGCCGAGATAGATGCCCACGTGCGAGAACGCACGGCGCATCGTGTTGAAGAACACGAGGTCGCCGGGCTCGAGCTCGGATTTCTCCACCGGCTCGCCGGCGCGGCTGATATCGCGCGAGGTGCGCGGAAGGTCCAGTCCCAGGCGCTCGCGGAACAGGTAACCCACGAAGCCCGAGCAGTCGAAGCCGGTTTCGGCGTCCTTGCCCCCGCGGCGATAGCGGATGCCGACCAGGCCCAGCGCGTCGGAGATCAGCTTTTGTATGCCGCTCACTTCGGCCGGCGCCTCCGCTTGCGCCTGAGGCGCCGGGATCGGCGCGCTCGCAGATGGCTCTTGCGCGAGCTGAGCAGCCGCGGGCGCGACTGTCAGCGCGCCCGCAAACAACACCGCCGTAAGGGCTCCCCTCCTTGGCATCGCGCGGCACTATAGCCCGGTACGCTGCGGAATGTAAACTATTTAACTGTTGCGTACGCGACACAATTGAGGCTTGAATACAACGCACGCTACATCATTGAACGCGATCGATCCCTTATCTGAGACGATGCAGAGCAGGGACGCGGGGGGACCACCAATGCCAAATCGCAATCGCCGCCGGCTGCTTGCCACGGCCGGCGCGCTCTGCATGTCGCCGCTTCGCGCGCAGGAGCGGCCGCGGAGCGCAGGGCCGCAATTCGCCTCGGCGCTCGGCTCCGCGGGACCATCGCTGGAAGGCTTCGACCTTTCGACGCCCGAGGCGCAGGGGCTCGACAGCGCGCGCCTCGCGCGGATGACGACAGTCATCGAGATGTCACCGCACAAGGTCTTCTCGATGATGATCGCCCGTAACGGAAAGCTCGTGTACGAGATGCTGCCGGGCAACCTCTCGCGCGACGCCGCGCACTACCTGATGTCGGTCACCAAGAGCCTCACGTCCGCCATGATAGGGGTAGCGATCGACCGGGGATTCATCACGTCCGAGGATCAGGCGATCGGCGAATTGCTGCCCGCCCGCGTGTTCGGCTCGGCGGAGAACCTCAAGGAGAAGGGCGGACTAACCGTGCGCCAGGTGCTCAACATGTCGGCGCTCGACGTGCCGCACATCGTCGGGGCGACCGATCCCGCCGCCGTCGAGAACTACAACAACTGGTACCGGTCGGAGAATCGCGTCCGCTATGCGCTCACCCAGCGCATCGTGCAGAAGCCCGCGAGCGTGATGGTCTACACCGACCTGAACAACAGCCTCCTGAACGGCGTGATCCATTACAAGACGGGAAAGACGGTTCTCGAGTTCGCCAACGAGCACCTCTTCTCCCGGATGGGTTTCCGCAATCAGGAGTGGATGGCGCAGGACGCATCGGGCGTCGATCTCGGCGGGTACGGCATGCGCCTCCGCCCGATCGACATGCTGAAGTTCGGGCAGCTCTATCTTCAGCGGGGAGAGTGGAACGGAGCGCGCCTGCTCGACGCAGGCTGGGTAGACAAGGCTTACGTGTCGCAGATCGCTCCGCGCGTGGACTTGCGGAAATTCTTTTCCGGCTACAGCAACTACTGGTGGCACGCGAGGCACAGAAATGCGCCGAAGAGCATCATGGCGAACGGCTGGAAGGGTCAGCGTATCTCGGTATTTCCCGATACCAGGCTGGTGGTAACGATGACCGGGGTGATCGAAAGCGACGAGCACGGTTTCTACGACCAGCTCATCTCGGAGCACGTGTTCTACGCGATCCGCGCCGAGTCCCTGAAGGAGGACGCGGGTGGGTTTGCCGACCTGCAGGCAGCGCTTGCCAAAATGCGCGGGAAGCAGCTCGGGCTCGAGTCGGTCCAGCCGCGGTTGGTCCCCGAGGAGAAGAACAAGGCGCGCCGCGTCCCGTGGCGCGAGTGACGCGTGGCAAGACGCCCGCCGGCCGCCAGTGATACGATGTGCGTATTAGGGGTGTCGGCAAGGAGGATAGCGACCATGATGGAAATACGCCGCCTGGGTTCGCAAATCGGCGCCGAGGTGAACGGCGTCGACGTGAAAACGCTCGATGACGCGGGTTTTGCCGCGATCTATCGGGCCTGGCTCGACAACAACGTCATCTGCGTGCGCGGACAGGATCTCCAGATCGGGGACTACCTGGAATACAGCCGCCGCTTCGGGCTCATCGACCCGCATCCCTCTAAGAGCACGCGTCATCCGGATTGCCCCGAGATCACCCTCCTCGGCGTGAACAAGTTCGGCGCCGACGGCCAGCTCGACATGGCAATCTACAAGCGCGGCGCCGAGGGATTTCATACCGACGGCGCCTACGACCAGGTGCCGTTCAAGGCGACGCAGCTCTACGCGCTCGCGGTGCCGAGCCGCGGCGGCGACACCCATTTCGCCAGCATGTACGCGGCGTACGACGCCCTGCCGGACCGGCTGAAGCAGCGACTGGAGGGCTTGCGGGGTGCCTACGTCTACGGCGGCCGCCGGAAGAAGAACGTGCTGCTCGATCCCGAGGACCGCAACAAGCCGCCGGTCTTCCATCCGATCGTACGCACTCATGGGGAAACCGGGCGCAAGGCGCTCTACTTCGATCCCGGCAAGATCCTGCGCATCGAAGGCCTCCCGGATGAGGAGAGCGACGCGCTGATCGAGGAGCTGCGAGGCTATATGATCCAGCCCAGCGCAACCTACGTCCACAAGTGGCGCAAGGGCGACATCGTCATCTGGGACAACCGCTGCTCGTATCACAAGGCCGCGGGCGATTACCCGCCCGAAGAGGATCGTATCCATTGGCGCGTGTCCATCAAGGAACGCGCGGAGGCGCGGGCCTGAAACGGCGATGCGGATACGGCGGTGCGGATACGGCGTGGCAAATGCGGCGAATTTACCTGCACCGCTCTATCTGAACCGCTCTATCTGATTCGCCTTATCTGAACCGCTCTTCAGGAGAGACCGATGGCCGAAGCGCAGATGGTAGACCCCAACGACGTCGTAATGACCGGGGAGAATTCCTTCGTCCGGCTCTCGAACGACGGCGGGAAGACCTTCGTCGACCGCACGAGCCACTGGCGCGTGCTGTGGTCGCCCGCCGGACAGGGACACGTGCTGTTCATCGAAAGCCCGTTGACGGGCAAGGCGCCGCGCGTCTTCGCCGACAACGCGGGCGTCGCGCGCTACCTCCAGCGCACGATCGAGGTCATGCTCCACAAGCCTTTCGCCGACGAGTCGCTGCCGGTCACGGACGCCGACTTCAGCCGCACCGGCAACTCCCTCTCCACCGTCGAGGAGCGCATCGTCTCCGCCAGGGACGAGATTCTCCTGACGTGGTGGGACCTGATGACGCCGTTCATACTCACGATGCCGCCCGGAGCCGGCGGCCGTCCGCTGGGCGTGTTCAGCACATTCCTCCCTGCCCGCTCCGCGCAGCTGTCCGTGAACGGCGAGGCCGGCACGGGCAAGGTCGCGCTGCTGGATCGCTTCGGCAAGCCGTCATCGAGCTGCTGCCTGGCGTGGTCGGAGAGCTGGACGAAGCCGAAGGCGTAGCGGGGCCGCCACGTTGTAAAGGCGATTCAGGTACGGCGGTCCGGGTACGGCGGTCCAGGTACTGCGCTTCAGATACTGCGCTCCAGATACTGCGACTCGGATACGGCGGCGCAGTTGACGCGCTTTAGTTTCGTCACGCGTGGATTGAGCGAGCAAGTGTCACGCTATGTGGACGCTTGATCTCAGACGCTTCATCTGCGACGCTCCGTTTGATGCACTTCATCAGTGACTCTACCGTGCCGCTTCATTGGCCCGCTCTATCCGCACCGCTTTATCTGCATCGTCTTACCTGAACCGCCCTATCTGAGCCGCAGTTAATGAAGCTTGTCATTCCCCTCCTCATCGCTTCGCTTCTCGCGCTCCCGGTCGCCGCGGCCGAAGGCCCGGCGAAACCGGCAAATGCGACAGCGACAGCGAAGGGCGCCGCTTATCCCACGAAGCCGATACGCTGGGTCATCCCCTTCGCGGCGGGCGGCGGAACCGACATCGTCGCCCGTCCCATCGCGCAGAGGCTGAGCGAAAGGCTGGGGCAGTCCATCACGTACGACAATCGCGGCGGCGGCGGCGGCATCATCGCGGGCGAGATCGTCGCGAAGGCGGCGCCCGATGGCTACACGATGCTGGTCGCCGCCGTCGCCGTCATGACGGTGACCGTGAGCCTGACGAAGATGCCCTTCGATCCCGTGAAGGACTTCGATCCCATCACCAAGTTCGCGAACGTCCCGAACATGCTGGTGGCGCGGGCGGCCTTCCCGGCGCGCACGATCCAGGAGGTCATCACTCATGCGAAGGCGAATCCCGGCAAGGTAGCCTGGGCGATTTCGGGACCCGGCTCCGGCGGTCATCTGGCCATGGAACAGTTCCGGCTCACGACCGGCATCGACGTCATCCGCGTTCCGTACAAGGGCGCCGGGCCCGCCACGGTGGCGCTGATCAGCAACGAAGCCGATCTCCTGTTCGCGAATCCCGGAGTGTTCATGCCGCACCTGAAGGCGGGCCGCTTGCGCGCGCTCGGCGCGGCAAGCTTGAAGCGCATGCCGCTATTTCCGGACCTTCCGACCTTCAGCGAGTCCGGTTTCCCGGGCTTCGAGTCTGGCTCGTGGTACGGACTTGCGGCGCCGGCGCGCACACCCGCCGACATCATCGCGTTCACGCACAGGGAAGTTCTGGCCGTGCTCAAGCAGCCCGACATCGTTGCCGTGCTGGCCACCGAGGGGGCCACGGTGGTCGGCAACTCGCCGCAGGAATTCGGCAGGCAGATACGCGACGACATCGTGAGATGGGCGAAAGTGATCAAGGATGCCAATATCTCGTTTTGAGTGCGGCTCAGATACGGCGGTGCGGATACGGCGGTGCGGATACGGCGGTGCAGATACGGCGGTGTTTATAGCGCTTTACCTGAGCCGCCTTATCCGAATCGGTTTATCTGAACCGCTTCATCTGGACCGCTTCATCCGGGCCGCCGTTGGAACCAAGGGAGAAACCATGAAACCAGGCTTTGCTCTAGCGCTTGCCATCGTGATGCTCTCGCTGGCCATCTCCTCGCACGGCGCGGAGCAGCCCTACCCCAACCGGCCTATCCGCGTCATCATTCCCACCGCGCCGGGCGGCGGGTCCGACGTGATGGTGCGCATGCTGGGCCAGAAATACACCGACGCCTGGGGCCAGCAGGTGGTTGTGGACCACCGCGTGGGTGCGGGCATGACCATCGGTATCAACATCACGGCGCAGGCGGCGCCCGACGGCTACACGATGGCCGTGGTCAATCCCTCGCACGCGATCAACGCCACGCTCATGCCCAAGCTGCCCTACGACCCGCTGCGGGATCTCACGGCGGTCACGGTCCTGGCGACGCAACCCTACGCCTTTTGCATCACCAACTCGCTGCCCGTGAAAACCGTCAAGGAACTGATCGCGTATGCAAAATCGAAGCCGGGCGAATTGAACGCCGCCAACTCCGGACCCGGATCCGCGTCCCACCTCGGGGCGGAGATGTTCGTGAGCATGACCGGAGTGCAGATCACTCACGTCCCGTTCAAAGGCACAGGCGGCGCGATGCCCGATCTGGTGAGCGGCCGCGTCCATATGTACATCAACCCGATGCTCGCGATGATCAGCCAGATCCAGGCCGGACGAATCCGGCTGATCGCGGTGACTTCACCGAAGCGCGTCAGCTCCATGCCCGACGTGCCCACGGTCGCGGAATCCGGCGTCCCGGGTTACGAGGCCACGTCGTGGTACATGATCATCATGCCGAGCAAGACTCCGGCGCCTATCGTCTCGAAAATCCACGCCGAGACCGCGAAGGCGCTCAAGTCGAAGGACATCGTCGAGGTGCTGGCCAAGGGCGGCAGCGAGCCCGTCGGCAACACGCCAAAGGAGGCGACGGAGTTTCTCAAGGCCGAGATTGCGCGCTGGGGTAAAGTGATCAAGGCGGCGAACGTCAAGGTCCAGTAAGGGCGTCTCAGATACGGCGTCTCAGAGACCACGTCCCAGGTACGGCGTCCCAGATACGGCGTGCCGACAACGTTGTTACGACAACGCTTTACCTGAGACGCTTTATCTGAGACGCTTCACCTGAGACGCTTCACCTGAGACGCTTCACCTGAGACGCTTCACCTGAGACGCTTCACCTGAGACGCTTCATCTGGGACGCTTCATCTGGGACGCTGTATGAGTATTACCGTTTATCCTTTTACGCCCGGCTTCGCCGCGGAGATCGGCGATGTCGATCTCTCCGCGCCCCTGCCGGAATCCGACTTCGAGGACATCAAGGCCGCGTTCTGGAAGTACTCGGTGCTGGTGTTCCCGGCCCAGGACCTGACGCCGGAGCAGCATCACGCGTTCTCGGCCCGGTTCGGGCCCGTCGAAACCGAGCGCACGCTCGACCCCAAGGCGACGCCGACACGCTACGGCGGCATCTTCGCGGATATCTCGAACCTGACCGCGGACGGCAGTATCTGGAGCGAGACGAGCCGCCAGCGCATGTACAAGCTGGGCAACAAGCTGTGGCATACCGACAGCTCGTTCAAGCGTCTGCCCAGCCTCTGCTCGCTACTCTACTCGCGGACCATCGCGCCGATCGGCGGCCACACCCAGTTCGCCGACCAGCGGGCGGCCTACGATGCGCTGCCCGAAACCACGAAGAAGAAACTGCACGGGCTCGTCGCCGAGCACTGGATCGTTCATTCGCGCCGGCGCAGCGGCTTCACGGAATTCAACGAGGACGAGATGCGGCGCCTGCCCCCCGTACCGCAGATGCTGGTGCGCACCCTGCCCGAGAGCGGCCGCAAGTCGCTCTACGTCGCGTCCCACGCGGGCCGCATCTTCGGCATGCCTGACGAGGAAGGCCGCGCCCTGATCGACGGCCTGATCGAGCACGCCGTCCAGCCGCAGTTCGTCTACACGCACCGCTGGCGCCCGAACGAGCTCGTGATGTGGGACAACCGCTGCACCATGCATCGCGGGACGGATTACGACGACCTCCGCTGGGTGCGGGACATGCAGCGCGTGACGATCAGCGACGTCGCCAACTCCTGCGAGCAGGAAGGCGTGACGTCAGCGGCCTGACTAGTCGCAGCGGGTCCTCCGGGGAGCGGGCGCTCCGTCGGCGCCGGGGCGTTTCTCCAGCGACACCTTCAGGTTCCGGAACGGGCCGCGGACGCGGATCGCTTCCCGCCGATCGAAGATTCCCGGCGTCTTCGGCTCCGGCCTGAGCAGGAGATCGAGACGCTCGTCGGCGAGGTTGACCTTGCCGCCGCCCTCGACGCGCGCGCGATCGGTATCGAGCGCGATCCTGCGGAACTCTCCCACCCCGCCGCGCACTTCGAGCGCCGCGGCGGCGCAGTGGACGGCCACATCGGACTTTCCGGCCAGCCACGCGCCGAAGACCGTTACGGGATTCAACCCGAGCTCCGCGTCCAGCAGGTTGGAGATCCGGCCACCGTTCATGTTGACCTGGAGCGAGCCTTTCGCGCTCTTCAGGAGCGCCGCAAGCGAAGCGCCGCTGCCCTTCAGGTCGACGCGGCCGTTGACCGCCCCGGCGGCGCGCGTGGGCAGCGAAAAGGCGGCGAGCAGCTGCTCGAGCCGGATGGCATTCAGGTCGAGCTGCACGCGCCCGGCGGGAGGCTCGCTCCTGCCGTCGAACGCGACCGCACCCGAGACCCGCCCGCCCGCTACTCCCAGATCGAGCGTTTTCGTTTCGAGCACGCCATCGGCGAGCCGGGCATCGATGCGCGCGCTGCCCACCAGCAGCTTCCCCTCGCTCCTCAACTCGCGGGCGTCCAGCTTCACCTCGACGTCGAAGGCCTTGAGAGCGTCGATGGGCAGCGGCCGCGCGGGGAAGAGCGGTTGCGCCGCCCCATGTCGCGCGGATCGCGGTCCGCCTTCGTCGCTCGCGGCGGTTTGCGCACCCGGATCGCGATCGGGGCCGGAGGACTTCAAACCGGAAAGTGCTTCGAGGTCAGCGAAATCCGCCCGGTCGCTCGTCAGCGCGGCGCGCACGAACGGACGGTCCCGGCTCCGGTCGTAGCGCCCCTCGCCGGAGACATCGGTGTTGCCAATCCTTCCCTTGATCCGCGACACATCGTAAACGTCCGCGGCCTGCTTCACGTGCGCCTCGAGGCGGTACGGCCGCGAAGGCGCCGGGCGCACGGGAATGAAGGGATGAAGCCGCGCGAGCGTGGGCCCCGAAAGGCGCAGGTCTGCATCCATCGGACCCAACTGGATCGGGTCGGCAAAGACGCCGTCGAACTCGAGCTTCGTCCTGTCCGAGACGATCTGACCGCGCAGCGGGAAGAAGCGATTCGAGTCCCGGAAGCTCAGGAACCTGCCGGCCAGCGCGGAGCCGGAAAACTTCGCGCCCCTGTACTCGCCTTCGAGCGTGATCGTGCTGGTCAGCGTTTCGCCGGCGGGCCCCGGCTCCTCCTTCGCCAGCGGCGTGGACGTCCCGACGAGATCGAGACCCGCTTCACGGTTCACGAAGCGCACCCGCGAGCGGTGAGCCTCCAGCGCGAGCACCCTGATCCTGCCCGGACCGGTGCTGTCGGGGTACACGAGGCGCCAGTTTCTCAGCCCGTCCACCTGCCGCTCCAGGTCCACGTCGGCATCCACGAGAACGAGGTAGGAGACGACAGGACGGTCCTGCCACACGCTCACCAGGCTTATGGTGAAAGACGCCTCGCGCGCGACCGCCATGGGGCGGCGGTCCGCCCATGGCGCATTCTCGATGTAAACGCCGCGCAGACGGATGGTGGGCTCGCGGCCGAGCGTGACGTGCAGGTCTGCGATCCTCACTTCGCGCCGGGATTTCTCGGACAGGTATCGCTCGAGAGGACCGCGCAGCCAGTTCCAGTCGAAGAGCGCCACTGCAATCGCCACGGCGAGGATGCAGCCCAGCAGGGCGGTCATCGCGCGCCCTGGAAAGTGGATTCGGAAAGATGTCAAGGCTGCCCCACCTTTCCGACCGCCAAACGCGGGACCGGTTCCGC
The DNA here is from genome assembly GCA_035649495.1 of Burkholderiales bacterium. GTDB lineage: Bacteria > Pseudomonadota > Gammaproteobacteria > Burkholderiales > SG8-41 > SG8-41. Next base: position 9,069 of record DASRJL010000084.1, read on the forward strand.
GCAGTTTTGTTAGTAGGTGTTCCGCTGTCAGCGGGACGCTGGTCCCGCGACCAGCAGGAAATTTCCCCTCTTCACCACCCCGGCGAGCTTCGCGCGCCACCCCTCCTCTTCGGAAGAGGGGAGAAGTCCTCCTGCGACGGTGTCGCTGTCAGAGATTCAAGAGATTCAAATGTGCTGACCAGCGTGCCAGATTGCGGCCACCGTCGCGTACCGGTAGTCTTTCCGTAACTGCTGCCGGATCCATGCAGAACCGGCACAACGGAGGAGAGTCCAGATGCATATCGCCAGACACCTGGCCGCTATCGCCTTTTCGGCATTGGCGGCGGTCCCCACAGCGCAGGGAGCGCAGCCTGCGTTCCCGGACAGGCCGATCCGGCTGATCATCGGCAGCGCGCCGGGGTCGGGCCCGGACATCATCGCCCGTCTCGTGGCCGATCACCTGTACGGCGTGTGGAACACGCGAGTGGTCGTCGATTCCCGGCCGGGAGTGGCCGGCGCCATCAGCGCGGAGCTGGCTGCGCGGGCGAATCCCGACGGCTACACCTGGTTGATGCTCACCTCACAGCTCTTCGTGGCGACCGCGGTTTATCCCGATCTCAAGTTCGATCTCGACAAGGATTTCGTCTCGATGGTCTTGATCGGCGTCGTGCCGTACGTGCTGATGGTCAATCCGCAGGTCCCGGCGAAGTCCGTCACCGAGCTGATCGCGCTCGCGAAGAAGTCGCCCGGCAAGCTCAAGTACGGCTCGGCGGGCGCGGGCGGCGGGGAACATATCACCACGGTTCTCTTCGAGCGCATGACGGGCACCAGCATGTTGCACGTGCCGTACAAAGGCATACCTCAGGCGCTCCTCGACGCAATCGCCGGCGAGGTGCAGTTCGCCTTTCCGGTCTACCCGGCGGCGCGGCCGCATATCGATTCGGGCCGGCTGCGGCCTTTCGGCGTTACCGGCCAAAAACGCGCACCGGGGCTCCCCGACGTGCCGGCTATCGCTGAAGTCGTGCCTGGCTTCTGGAATGTCGGCTGGTACAGCATCGTCGCGCCGAAGGGTTCCCCCCAAGCGATACTGGTCAAGGCGGCGGAGGAAGTGGTCAAGGCGACGCGCGAGCCGGCGTTCGGCGAGAAGCTCAAGACGCTGGGCGTCGAGATCGCCGCAGGCGGTCCCAAGGAGCTCGATGCGTTCCGCGCCAGCGAGCGCAAGCGCCTTACCGAGCTGGTCAAGGCGTCGGGAATCAAAATTCAGTGACCAGTGACCCGTGACCGGTGACGACTGACGACTCGAATCGATCGCCGCAGTAGCAGCGTCAGTCGTTACTCGTTCCTAATGGCCGGAGGGAGATGTCATGAAACACGCAGTTTGCCTGTTGCTCCTGTCGGTCCTGTCGGGCGCCGCATCGATTGCTGCAGCAGCCGACGCCGCCGCGGACTATCCGAACCGGCCCGTCCGTTTCATCGCGCCGTTCGTGCCGGGGGGACCGAGCGATCTCCTCTCACGGATGCTGAGCCAGAAGCTCACCGAGAGCTGGGGCCAGAGCGTGATCGTCGACAATCGCGGCAGCGCCGGCGGCATCGTCGGCTTCGAGCTCGGCGCGAAGGCGGCGCCGGACGGGTACACGCTGCTGCTCGCCACCGCCTCCGGACTCGTGATCAACCCGAGCGTGTACGTGAAGCTGCCGTACGATCCCGTGCGCGACTTCCAGCCCATCACGCAGATCACCTCCGGCGGGTACCTGCTGGCGGTCCACCCGTCGGTGGCAGCCAAGACGGTTCCCGAGTTGATCGCGCTGGCGAAGGCCAAGCCGGGGCAGTTGAACTATGCGACGACGGGCACCAATAACCTGCTGTCGATGGAACTCTTAAACCGCATGGCCGGCACGAAGATGGTAGCCATCAGCTACAAGGGAACCGGGCAGGCGGTGACTGCCCTCATGAGCGGGGAGGTGCAGATATTCATCATCAGCCCCCTCGTGGCTTTGTCGCAGGTCAAGGCGGGGAAGCTGCGGGCAGTGGGCTATACGGGGCCGCAACGCAGCCCGCTTCTGCCCGAGCTGCCGACGGTGGCCGAGACCCTGCCCGGCTTCGAGCAGGTCGTGTGGCACAGCGTGGTAGTCCCTGCGAAGACGCCGAAGACTATCGCCGCGAAGCTCTCGAAAGAGCTGATGAGGATAATGAGATTGCCGGACATCAAGGAACGGCTGAGCAGCCAGGGCCTGGATGCCGTGGGCTCGACGCCCGAGGAGCTGGACGCCCTCATCAAGAAGGAAATCAAGCTCTACGCCAAGCTCGTCAAGGATATCGGGTTCAAGCCGATGTAGCTGATGAAGCGGCCCAGATAGGGCGGTGCAGATAAGGCGAGGCAGATAGAGCGACTCAGGTGAGGCGTCGCAGATAGCGCGTATTCGGTACCTCGTTCGCGAGCAGGTGTTCTCGCCTTCCGCCTTCCGCCTTCCGCCTTCCGCCTTCACCCAAGCGCCCGGTACTCCCCCACCAACTCGATCAGCCTCCTCCAGTGTTCCTCGCTCGCGTAAGTCATCGCGCGCCGCGTCAGCGGAAACCACGACCAGAAACGCGTCAGGCGCGGGCGGTCGCGCAGGTTGCTCACGATCCGCGAGCAGAGCCACTCTTCGTCGAAACCCGCCCATTCGCCGGCAGTCGTAAGCAGATTCCGCGAGACGACCGGCGCGACCTCGAACAGGTACACCTCCCGCAGCGCCTCGATCGTCAGGCCTGAATCGGCCATCACGCGCGCGATGCGCTCCAGGTCCGCGCTGAAAAGCTCCGTGTCGAGCCAGAGCTCGGATAATGCAATCCACAGCGGCCTGCGGCGTTCAATCTGGTGTTGATCGAGCATTGGTCTACTATTGCAGAAAGGTAGCATCCGCCCGAAGACTGTACACTTCCTCCGCGCCCCACTGCCGTAGAATCTCCCACTTCTCTCTCGATACAACAAGGGATTGCCGATGTCGGAATCTGCCGTGGCGCGCAAGGAAGAACTGTCGTTCATGTACTTCCCCACCGACTACCGCTGGTCCCACGGCGTGCTGATCGGGCTGAACGCCGCGCCGTGGGGCGGGGCGGAGATCGGGGAGGTGAACCGCATCGGGCTGCGGCTCAAGGACCACGTCGGCGACGACAAGGCATGGTTCCGCGAATGGGCGCGCGAGGCGGAAACGGTCGAGAAGGCCGGGCGCGCGCACCTCGCCGCGGGGCAAACGGCGACCGGCGCAAAGATGCTGTTCCGCGCCGCGAACTACTACCACGTCGGCGAGCGCTTCCTGCAGCCCAAGAGCGAGGGGCTCGCGGCCTACCAGCGCGGCGTGGACTGCTTCCGCGACGCCGCGCGCGAGACCGCGCGCCCTCGTATAGAGCACGTCGAGATACCCTTCGAAGGCGCCACCCTCCCCGCCCTGCTGGTGCACTCCGAGGGCGCGGGCGGCAAGCGCGCGCCGGCCATGGTGTTCTTCGACGGCTTCGACGTCACCAAGGAAATTCAGTACTTCAAGGGCGTGCCCGATCTCGTCGCGCGCGGTGTGGCCTGCCTGATCGTGGACGGCCCCGGCAACGGCGAGAGCGTGCGCTTCCGCAACCAATACCTGCGCCACGACACCGAGAGCTACGCGACGGCGGCGTACGAGTGGCTCGCCGCCCGCCCGGAGATCGATCCAGGGCGGATCGGCGTCATGGCGATCAGCCTGGGCGGCTACTACGCCCCGCGCGCCGCGGCCTTCGAGCAGCGCTACGCCTGCTGCATCGCCTGGGGCGCGCAATGGGACTACTGGCAGATCTGGAAGAACCGCTTCGACCGCCTGGATGCGGGCGGTGCGCCGTCTCTGTCCGTGCCGTGGCAGCACCTGCTGTGGATCTTCAACGTGGACAACCGCGACGCGGCAATGAAAAAGCTGGAAGGCTTCCGCCTGGACGGCGTGGTGCAGAAGATCACCTGCCCCTTTCTGCTTCTGCACGGCGAAGGCGACGAGCAGATCCCCCTCACGCTTGCGCAGCAATGCTTCAACGCAGTCGGTTCAAAGGAGAAGACCCTCAAGGTCTTCAGCCGCGAGGAAGGCGGCTATCACCACTGCCAGATCGACAACGTCAGCATCGGCGTGGCGTATATGTGGGACTGGGTGGAGAGCGTGCTGAGCCCAAAGGCCTGAGCACGCGTCAACTGCGGTGCAGATGAGGCGAGTCAGATAAATCGGTTCGGATACCGCGGTCCGGATGAAGCGGATCAGGCACGGCGGGAGCGTCGTAGCGCGTGAAGAAGCATCCCCACCTTTTGAAGCTGCCGCGTCATTGCCGGGTCAACGCTGAAATATTCCAGCCTTGCCGCGAGTTCCAGCTGAGTTTCCAGCTCCGCCAATGAGCCTGCTGCGACTCCAAATAGGTAGTAGTGCTCGCGCAGCGAATTCCGGGCATTACCTTCCGCAATATTCGATGGGATAGAAATCGCGGCTTTTCGCGCTTGCGCCGTCAGACCATATGTCTCTTCCTTCGGGAAGTTCGATGTAATGCGGTAAGTCAGCACGGCAAGATTCATCGCTTCTTGCCAGGCCAGGAGGTCGCGAAAGCTCGTGCTCATTCACGCACAAACGATCTGAATGCGGGTCGGTTGACCGCTAGGCCTTTTGTATTATCCTGCTGGCTCGGTCGGTCGTATCTGAACCGCCGTATCTGAATCGCCGTATCTGAATCGCCGTATCTGAACCGCCGTATCCGGACCGCTTCTATGCCCCCTTCTTTCACCGGCGTGACTCACAGCGAGGCCGTCGCGCGGGCCCGCTCGATGGTGCCGCGGCTGCGCGAGCGAGCGGCACAGGCGGAAGCGGCGCGCGAGCTGCCGCCGGAGACGATGCGCGAGCTGCACGAGAGCGGCATCATGCGCGCGCTCCAGCCAAAGCGCTGGGGCGGGATGGAGCTCGACTACCTCACCTACTTCGACGTGGTGAGAGAGCTCGCGCGGGGTTGCGCCTCGACCGCCTGGAACGTCTCCCAGGTTCTGATGCATCACTACCTCCTGGCGATGTTCGATCCGCGGGCGCAGGAGGAAATCTGGAGCCGGGACCCGGAGGCGATCATCGCCACCGGCATCGCGTTCCCGCAGGGGCAGGCGCGCAAAGTCGACGGCGGCTACGTGGTGGGCGGCCGCTGGAATTTCTCGAGCTGCGTCAACATGAGCGACTGGAACATGCTCGCGGCGCTGGTGCGCGACGCAGAACGCGTCGTAGATCACCGCTTCTTCCTGCTGCACAAGTCGCAGTACGAGATCGTGGACGACTGGCAGGTGCTGGGCATGCGCGCGACGCGCAGCATGACGGTGACCGCGAAAGACGTGCTCGTCCCGGATTACAAAACGCTGTGCGCGTACGACATCCGCGGCGGCGACGGCTTCCCCGGGGCGCAGGTGAATACCCATCCCGTCTTTCGCGTCCCGGTGCTGACCCTGGGCGGCCACGGCGTCGTCGCCTCCGCCATAGGCAACGCCCAGGCTGCGCTCGAGCACATGATCGCCTCGGTCAAGGAGCGGAGCACCAGCTACACCGGCGCGAAGATGCGGGACTTCCAGACGGTCCAGCTCCGGATCGGATCCGCGGGCGCCTTGATCGACACGGCGTGCGTGATGATGCGCGCCGACTGCATCGAGGGCCAGGAGACCGCGAACCGCGGCCTCGTTCCCGACATGGAGACCAAGCTGCGCTACAAGCGCAACGCGGCGTTCGCGACGCGCCTCTGCAACGAGGCCGTGGACTCGCTGCATGCCATGGCGGGCGCGAACGGGATCTACCAGTCGTTTCCGCTCGAGCGGATTTTCCGCGAGGCGCACGCGCTGTCGGGGCACGTCACCTGCCACTTCGATACGCAGGTGTCGGCGTGGGGGCTGGCGGCGCTGGGGGGAGAGGTGAGTAATCCGACGCTTTGAAGCGTCGCAGATACTGCGTCCCAGGTACGGCGTCTCAGATACTACGTCTCAGATAAGGCGTGTTACCGCCTTTGTCTGCAACGCTTCGTCTGGGACGCTCTATCCAGGACGTCTCACCTGAGCCGCTTCACCTGAGCCGATACCTGCGCATGCTCGACATCCTTGCCGCTTACCTGGTCATAACTGCCCTGCTCGCCTATCTCAACCACCGCTTCGTGGGACTACCCACCACGATCGGCGTGATGGGTGGGGCACTCGCTTTCACGCTGGCGCTCGTCGGGCTGGACGCGCTGGGCGTGGCACAGAGCCTGCGCCAGCACGAGGAGGCGTTGCTGCTCGCGGTCCGGTTCTCGGACGTCGTCCTGCAAGGCATGCTGTCGTTGCTGCTCTTCGCCGGCGCGCTGCACGTCGATCTCTCCGCGTTGAGCACCTACCGCTGGCCGGTCGCCGCGCTGGCCGTCGTCGGCACGTTGCTCTCGACTTTCGCGGTGGGCTACGGAATGTGGTTCGCCCTGCCGGTGCTGGGCCTCGATCTGCCGCTCATATACTGCCTGCTGTTCGGTGCGCTCATCTCGCCCACCGACCCCATCGCGGTGATGAGCATACTGAAGTCGGCCGGCGCCCCGAAGGAGCTGGAGCTGGTCATCGCCGGCGAATCGCTCTTCAACGATGGCGTCGGCGTGGTGATTTTCTCGCTGATGCTGGGCATGCTGCACAGCGGTCTCGCGCCGACGCCCGAGCACGGCCTTCTCGTCCTGCTCCAGGAAGCCGGCGGCGGGCTGCTCTACGGCGTCGCCCTGGGTTACGTGACGTTCCGGCTCCTGAAGAGCGTGGACAGCTACCAGGTCGAGGTGCTGCTGACGCTCGCCACGGTCATCGGCGGTTACGCGCTCGCCTACCGGTTGCACGTGTCCGGTCCACTGGCGATGGTGGTCGCGGGCCTGATCATCGGCAATCAGGGCCGTGCGCTGGCGATGTCGGACACGACGCGCCGCTACCTGGACATGTTCTGGGAGCTGATCGACGAGATCCTGAACGCGATGCTGTTCGCCCTCATCGGAATGGAGGTCCTGTTCCTGGTGTTCTCGATCACTGAATATGCCCTCGCCGCCGGCCTGGCCATCGCGGTGACGGTCACGGCGCGGCTGCTCACGGTCGGATTGCCCGTGGGACTCATGCAGCGCTTCTTCAACCTGCCCCCGGGTTCATGGAAGGTGCTGACGTGGGGAGGACTGCGCGGCGGCATTTCGGTCGCGCTCGCCCTGTCGCTGCCCGCGGGCCCCGCACGCGACACGGTCGTCGCGGTGACCTACTGGGTCGTCGTTTTCTCGATACTCGCGCAAGGCCTGACGATTGGTCACATGATCCGCAACGCGATGACGCGCCGCTGAGTGGATACGGCGTCGTGCCTTGCTTATTTGAACACCGCCTTTTTGTTCAGGTAGAATTTTTTCATCGCCGGCCGATATTTTTCCATCATCTCCTTGTTGAGATCGAGTGGGGGCCTGGCGCCTTCGGGCAGTAGCGAAAAATACTTATCGTCCTTGGTATCTTCATCGAACTGTTTCTTCGCCGCCGCCCGCAGCTCGGCCGACGTCATTAAATCCAGAATCGATGCGGCCATCACTTTCGCTCCGGCAACTGCGCCCTTGTGGCCGATCGACATCGTTGGCGTGATGCCTGCCGACCAATGGTGCGGCTGAATACCCGGCACCACCGACGGGAAACGAATCGTCCCCGTCGGCACGACCCAGGTAATATCGCCGATGTCGTTTGACGACGAGCTCTGCCGGCCCGGTGCCAGCGGCAAGGGTTTGGCCGGCAGGCCGATCTCTTTCTGGCCCATCGACTTTTGCAGCTCCCTGGCGAACCTGTTTTCCTCATCGGTCCATTGCGGCATGCCGATCGCGTCGATGTTTTTCTGCACCGCTTCGGCGATCGCCTTGTTGCCGAGCGACGGCCACGCCGCTCCGTAGGGTTCCATCTCCATCGTCGTGCCGGTCATCAGCGCCGCGCCTTTGCCGATGTTGACGAGCTTGTCGAAATTCTCCTTTGCCCAGGGCCCCGTCGCGTCGCGCACGAACCACCAGATTTGACCGATATCGGGAATGATATTCGGCTGCACGCCGCCCATGGTGATCGCACGATGCGCGCGGTAAGTCGGCCGCAGGTGCTCGCGCAATTTATCCATGCCGATATCCATCAGCACCACGGCATCGACCGCGTCCCTGCCATCCCACGGATTGACGCCGCCGTGGGCAGTGCGGCCCTTGAACGTGAATTTGGCGCCAATCAACGCGTAGTTGCCCAGGCCGTAACCCGTCGACAAAGTCGGGGCCACGTGGGTAATGATCGCCGCGTCGACGTCCTTGAAGTAGCCGTCACGCACCAGGTAGGGGCGGCTCATCAGCTGCTCTTCCGCCGGGCCGATGGACAGCACGACGGTGCCGGGAATCCTGAATTGCTCCATCGCTCTTTTCACTGCGTGCGCGGCGCCCACAGCCGATGCCGCCATCAAGTTGTGCCCCTCCATGTGACCCGGCGCGCCCTCGACCAGCGGCTTGCGCGGGATGCTGCCCGGCGTCTGCGACCCTTCCGGCAATGAGTCCATCTCGGTAGCGATCGCGATGACCGGCTTTCCCGATCCCCAGGTCGCCCATACATTGGTTGGCAGCCCGGCGCCACCGACTTCGACTTTGAATCCGATGCCTTCGAGCGTCTGCTTGAGATACCTGGAGCTCTCGTACTCCTGCATTCCCGGCTCGCCGAAGTAGTAAAGCACGTCGCCAACGGTGGCGATCGCTTCCGCGTTGCGCTCGACGGTTTCGATCGCCACGCGTTTGGGATTGCCCGGAGACTCCGCCGTGGCGGGTGCGAGTGCAAACCAGCTGGCAAATAAGACCAGCCCCGCCAGACCGCACAGGCCCCGATTTACCGCACGAGCAATTGTCAATTTCATGAAAAACCCTTCCAGATGGGGGTTCGCCGGAAATGGCCGCTGTCAATGGTCACGGTTCACGAAAGCAGCTTGACGAGAATCTCAGGATTTAGACGCCAGCCGGCAAGTCCCGCCAGGCCGATCATCAATCCGAATACGGTCGGCACCAGCGCCGCCCAGTAGAGCGCCCACAGCTGCGTCAGGGCCGTCACCGCGAGAACGGCGATCGCAATGGCGAGCGCCGCATCGGAGAGGTCGAACTGGTCATCGCGGTAGTTGAGATCGTCGTAGTTCTGCTGATCCTTGAGAGCCTGCAGCCGCAATTCTTCCTTCTTGGCCGCCTGGTCCTTCGCGAGCGCGCGGTACTTCGCGATGGCCGCATCGTAGGCCGCGGCCTGGTTCGCCGGCTGCGAAGCGCGCGCCAGCTCGAGCTGCACCGCGGTTGCTTCTGCAATCTCCTGTCGCAGGTTCCGCGCCTGGTAAAACGCCCAGTGGTCCAGCTTGTCGGCCTGGGCCTGTTGCATGGCCTGGACGATGTTGTCGTCCTTGACCTTCAGATGCCCATGAACGTGGCGAGGATCGCCACCGTTATGGCGACGATGGCATTCAGCCGGCCGCTCGGCGCCTCGGTCGGCGTAACGGCCTTCTCTGCGCCGTCGATTACGTCTTTCGGATCGAGTTCCATGGCTGTCAGATGCGTCTCAGGTACTGCGTCTCAGATACGGCGTTCCAGATAGGGCGTCTCAGATACGGCGTCTGAACAACTGCCGCGCCGCGGCACCGCAGCTGAAACTCTCGAGTGTAGTGTCGAACCGGCACGCTTCATCTGGGACGCTTCATCTGAGACGATTTATCTGAGGCGATTTATCTCAGACGCCTCTAGCGCAAGAAATCGCGCACCGACCTGATCGGGGTGCCGTCCTTCATCGTGATCGGCCGCGTCACGCTCATGCTGTAGCCCGCGGTCAGAAGCGCGTTCATGTGCCGCTGGTGCCCCCCGGCGACGAGCACGACGATGTTCTCCGGGGCCTTCACCATCGGCACCATCGCGTCGTCGTCGTTCACGTCGATGAACGGCGGCAGCGGAGACTTGCCCCACCCGCCGCGGTCGCGCAGCTCGCGCACGGGCTTGCGCGCGTGGTCATAGAGGTACTTCTTCACGTCGCTCTTCGACCAGCCGAAATCCGCGAGCCACTTCGCGCTTTCGGCGCTGATGACGAGCCCCTGCTCGCCGCGCAACCCGCTGCGATAAAGGCCGTTGCCGCCCAGCGTGGCCATGGTCGACGCCGCCGAGCCCAGGAACATCTCGGGCGTCTTGCTGACCTGGTCGTTGATGTTGTGCGGCGCTTCGGCGCAGTACACGGTCACGGCGCTCGCCGCCGGCGCGAGCCCGCGCTCGACGTGGAGCGGCTCCCACGGGCTGCCCTCCTCGTCCTCGCCCATGCAGAACGAGTACTTGCCCGGGTGGCCGTGCGTCGCCATATCCGTCACGCCGGGCTTGTTGCCGGCGACATTGATCAGGATGAGGCGCAGCGCGCGTCCCATCGTGGCATTGGCCCGCCAACCCTGTCCGAACACGTTGTGCCTGCAATTGACGTCCAGCTCGCGGCGCAGCGGGCCGTTCACGATCAGCAGATGCGCGCCGGGATGTGTCGTGGTCTGCCTGCCGTAGAGGTTGTACTCCGGCTCGACCATGGCCTCGACCGCGGCGATCAGCACCGGCAGGTACTCGGGCCGGCAGCCGGCCATGACCGCGTTGATCGCGATTTTCTCCACCGTTGCCGCGCCGTTCCGTGGAGGAATGACCGCGACTACTTCGTCGCGCGCGCGGTCGGTGTAGCGCAGCATGGCGCCGACCGCCGCCTGCGTCGGCGGATAAATGGGCAGGCCGTCGGTCCAGCCCTTCTCGTAGTACAGGTCGAAGATCCCGAAGATGCTCTCCAGCGAATCGTCGACGCCGAACTGGCGGGCCGGCGGGGGGTTGGTATCGTCCATCGCGGCAGGGCTATCGCGGACGGCTCAACGCCGCGAGCAATTCCTCGTGAACCTTCCTGACTTTTTCACGCAGCTCGTCCCGGGGACGCGCGGCGATCGGATGCGGAATCACCACGATCGGCAGCGCCGCCATGCCCTGCATGCGGGCGAGGCCGCGCGCATAGCTGTCGAACGCGTGGGTGACGACGGTCGCGGTGGGAATTCCCCGGCGCTCGAGAAACATACTGTCGCGGACACTCCACGACGAGCATGACCCTCAGTCGCCGACGGCGCCCACGACCGCGTCGCAATCCGCAATCAGCTCCAGCAGCTCCGGCGCCGCGCCGCTCACCGACTCCTTGCGGAAGAACCGGAACTCGGCCTTCGGAAAGTCCTTCTGCAGGAGGTTCTTCACTTCGTCGAGCAGCGTGTCGACCAGATCCTTGGTATTATCGAGCAGGCCCACGACCTTGCCGTCCAGCGTGGGCAGCCGCCGCGCCAGGACGTCCTGCCTGCCGCCTTCCTCGGCGTCGGGCTCGTAGAGCAGTATGGTTTTCGCTTCACCGGACATGTCCATCTCCTTCGGGTACTGCGGTGCAGATACAGCGGTCCAGATAAGGCGGTTCAGATACTGCGGGGGACAGATACGGCGATTCAGATACTGCGGCAGGATACTGCGTCACAGCACAGGAAGCCGCCTTATCTGCATCGCCTTACCTGAACCGCTCTATCCGTACCGCCTCATCAACTACGGATATTGGCGAGTTCGCGATAGAAATCGATGATCGTCGCGGGGTCGAGCTCCGTCTTTCCCTTGGAGACTTCCGAGGCAAGCGCCTGCACGTAGAGGCTCATCATCGGCAGCGGGCAGTCGAGCTTCGCGCCCAGCCCGAGAATCAGCCGGGAATCCTTGTACGAGGTCTTGAGCGTGCTCGCGGGCTTCAGGAAATTCCGCCGCACCATGCGCTCGCCCTTCTGCTCCATGGCGCGCGAAGCGGCCGCCGACTGCTGCAGCACCTTCAGCATCTGCGCCTGGTCGAGTCCGGCCTTCGCCGCGAGCGTCAGTCCCTCCGCGAGCGCCATGCGGTTCAACGACAGCACCAGGTTCACCACCAGCTTCGTATTGGCGCCGGTGCCGTTGGCGCCCATGTGGAACGCGCCCCGCGAGGCGGCCTGGAAGATCGGCTCGCACTCCTTGTATGCCTGCGGGGAGCCCCCAACCATGAAGATCGCGTCCTTCTCCGCGAACATCTCGCTGGTGCCGCTTATCGTGCCGTCCAGCATGTCGATCTCGCGCTCGCGCAGCCGCGCCGCCATTTCAAGCGACATGTCGGGGTCGGGCGTGGAGCAGTCGACCACGATCAGCCCCTTGCGGCCCGTCTCGAGCAATTTCAGAGAATCGATCAGCACGTCGTTGACGATGTGCGAATTGGGCAGCGAGAGCATGATGACGTCTACCGCGGCGGCGATCTGATCGGGCGCTGCCGCCTTTGTCGCTCCCAGCGTCACGAGCGCCTCGACCTTCGCCGGATCGACGTCGTGCACGATCACGGGGAAGCCCGCGGTCACGAGATGTCTCGCGAGCGAGCTGCCCATGAGGCCCACGCCGATTACGGCGATGCGCTGCATCCTTGCTCCAACTGCGGGCCGGGTACTGCGGTTCGGGTACTGCGAGGCGGATACTGCGGGGTGGGTACGGCGGTACAGTTACTGCGATTCGATACTGCGGCTTTGGCACCGCGTTATCTGCACCGCCTCATCTGTACCGCCTTACCTGCACCGCTTCATCTGCACCGCTGTTGGCCCTACTTGGCCATCGCCGCTTCCGCCTGCTTCACCGGCATGTGCTTGAGCAAAAACGCCGCGATCGGATCGAACGAAGCGGCGGTCTGGCGAGCGGCGTTATCGATGTAAAGCAACTCGATCGCGCCGCCGGCTTTGCGGTAGTTCGCGGCGAAGCGCTCCGGCTCGTTGAGAGGCACGGGCGACTCGGGATCCCGGTAGTCGTGGACCTGGTCGGGCCGGCCCTGGACCCACAGCGCGGGCGGCATCGGCACCTTCTCTCCGCGCTCCAGCATGAGCACCGGGTTGCCGTCGGTCATGTTCTCGTCGTTCTTCCAGAAGGAGCTCTGGCGCTCCGGGATATCGCCCACCCAGGTTTCACCGGCGGCGCGCCCGCGCACGGCGTTGCGGAAGCGGGACAGCGGATTGATGACGGGCCACGACATCGCGACGCAGCGCACCGTCGCATCGACGGCAGGCGAGCCGGCGGGCAGGGCGGCGGTCGTGTAGCGCGGATCGTTCGGCCGCATAGCGGCAAGCATGGCGAGGTGCGCGCCGCTCGAGGCGCCCGAAATGCCGACGAGATCGGCACGCGTGTTCAGTTGCGCGGCGCGTGCCTTCACCCAGCGAATCGCGTAGTTGATGTCCACCAGCGCGGTCGGGTAACCGTGGTTCCCGTCCCGGAAGTCCAGCCCCACGACCAGCAGTCCGGCCTTCGCCAGCGCTTCATCCCGGGCCTTGCACTCCTCCAGGCTGCCCTTGCCCCAGGCGCCGCCGTGCAAATCGACGACCGCCGGGAACGGTCCAGCGCCCTTCGGTTTGTACAACCGCAGCTTGAGTCCCAGGTCTCCATGGCGCAGGTACTCGAGGTCTTCCGTGGTGTATTCGTAGGCAGGCATGGCGGTGGCTCCTCCGGTGGGTGGGGCGCTTATTTTAGTGCCAAAAGGGCGTCCCAGATACTGCGTCTCAGATACGGCGTCTTGAACATCGCCCGGGAGGGCGTCCATGATACGGCCTCCCCTACGCTTGGCGGCCCGCAACCCGTCGTTGAGGCTTTACTGCGGACGCATTAGCTGACACGCTTTATCTGGGACGCTTCATCTGAGACGCGCTATCTGCGACGCCTTATCTGAGACGCCCTTTGGAGGAGACCATGCAACAGCTCACCAGCAACCTTTTCGTCGAGACCGGAATCCGCGGCTGCAATCACGGATTCGTGACCACCTCGGACGGCATCGTGATGATCGACAGCCCGCACAAGCCCAGCGACGCGCTGAAGCTCAAGGCGGAAATCGCCCGGCGCGGCGGGCGGCTCCGCTACATCATCAATACCGAGCCGCACGGCGACCACTGGACGGGGAACGCGTTTTTCGACGTGCCGGTCATCGCGCACGAGGGCGTGCGCACCCGCATCCTGGAGACGAATCTGGAGGAACACGTCGCCCGCGTCGCGACTTTCGGGCCGGAGGAGCCGAAGCTGCTGGAAGGCTACCGTCCCAATGCGCCGGTGATCACGTTCACGAACGGCATGACGCTGCACGTGGGCAATCACACCTTCGAATTGATCCACATGCCGGGTCACACGGCGTACCAGGCGGCCATCTGTATCAAGGAGGAAGGCGCGGTCTTTACCAGCGACAACATCTTCCACAAGTGTCACACCTGGCTGCAGGAGGCCAATCCCGACGAGTGGCTCACGGCGCTCGATTCGCTGCGCGGCCTCAAGGAAGAGGTATTCGTGCCCGGCCATGGGCCGGTGTGCGGCAAGAGCTACCTCGACGAGCAGGGCTCGTTCATCAAGGAGTGGAAGACCTACGTCCAGAAAGCGGTGGACCGCGGCATGAGCAAGGCCGAGGCCGTTGAAAAGCTCACCGACCTGACCGACCGCTATCCCATGGACATCGGGCAGGACGGCATGGCGCCGAGCGTGATGAAGCGCAACGTCTCGAATCTATACGAGTACCTGACCAAGACGGGCACGTGGGCGCCTGCTCGCTAACTGCGGCTCAGGTGAAGCGGGCCAGATGAGGCGGCTCAGATAGAGCGGTTCAGATGAAGCGGCCCGGCTGGGCACTTGCGCCGCCGTATCTGTACCGCCTTACCTGCACCGCCTTACCTGGACCGCCGTACCTGCACCGCCGTACCTGCACCGCCGTACCTGCACCGCCTCACCTGCACCGCCTCACCTGCACCGCCTTATCCGCACCGCTGTTATCGCAAGAGAGTCGCGCGCCACGGGCGCGACTCTCTGCCCTTCGCGACGCCTTCCATGACGTCGCCTTTGATGCGCCCCGTGTACTCGACCTTGTTCACGGTAAAGCTGATCTCGTCGCCGCGCAGGCGGCCATTCTCTACCTGGAGGCTGATCCCGTTCGTCTCGTAACTGCCCCAGACATATTGAAACTCCTGATTGAGGATAAGATCGCCGTCCGGCAGGCGCCAGGCGCCTGCTACCTTCGCCGGCACGACGTAGAGGTGAGCGCCGCACCAGCTCGCGCACAGATCGATCCGGTCGCTCTCGTCCGGTTCCCAGCCGCCGCCGATCTCGTAGGTATTCGACACGATGCGCGTGCCAGGCTTCAACGCGAGAAATTTCGGCGTGAGCCGCTTGAGGTTGTCGGGAATCAGGAACAGGACCAGCACGCTGGCCTGGGAAATGTCGGCCTCGAACATGTCCCCCTGCACGAAGGTCGCCTTGTCGCTCACGCCTGCCGCCGCCGCGTTGCGCTTGGACAGCTCGACGAGATCCGGGTTGTACTCGACGCCCAGCGCCCGTGCCCCGCGCTTCGCCGCCGCGATCACGTTGCGCCCGTCACCCGAGCCGAGATCGACCACGAAGTCACGCGGCGTCACGCGCGTCATGTCGAGCATCTTCTCCACCATGCTCTCCGGCGACGGGATCCAGACGACGTCCTTGCCTTCCTGCCCCATGCGCGGCTTGTACGGCGCGGGCGGCGTTTGCGCGAAGCCGCTGCCGGCAGTCACCGCGATCATCAATGCCAACAGGAATCTCGACACGATCACCCTTTCGTTGCCGGCCGCGGCAGCACCTTCCAGGCAGTCGCCAATATTCCGAATCCGGCCACGGTTATCGCGATGGCCCCGGCATACATGACCCTCAGCCCGAACGCGTCGGCGAGCGCGCCGGAGATTATCGCACCGATACCGGCGCCGATCTGGTAGGAGACGCTGTACGTCGCCATCCCGCGGCCCCGCGATTGCGGGTCGGCGAGATCCATCGCGAGCGCCGTCGTGGTCGAACCCGTCATGGAAGAACCCAATGCGATGAAAAACCCCCCGACCAGTATCGGCGCAAGACTCTGCGCGAGGGCGATGAACGTGAGGCCGATCAGCTGCGCGGTGAGCCCCAACGCTATCGCCGGGCCCCGTCCCATGGCGTCCGAGCTCCTGCCGAGCAGCGGCCGGATGACGATGCTCGTAGCGCCGGCGAGGACGTAGAACATGCCTATGTGCTCGACGCCGAGCGAGCGCGCGTAGAGCGGCAGGAAAGCCATGACAGCCGGCATCGCGAGCGTCGAGCAGAGGTTGAGCCCGGTCGCAATCAACACGCCCCGCTCGATGAGCCCGCCCCAGCCCGGATCGTCCGCCGGCTGCGCAGCCTTCGCCGCGGCCGTCTCCCGCGCAAGCATCAGCGCGATCGGCAGCCCCAGAAGAGCCAGACCGGAAGACAGCAGAAACACGACGTGAAAGCCGGCGCGTCCTTCGATCAGCCACAACGCGAGCGCGGGAAAGACGATGGACGCGCTCGCCGTCGCGCTGGTGTACCAGCCGGCGGCCTCTCCCCGGCGCTGGGGCGGCGCCGCCGTCGCCAGGGTCACGTAGCCGCCGATGTTGAGGCCCGCCCAGCCCAGACCGCGCACGACGCCGGCCACGAACACCATCGACAGGAACGGGACGAGCAGAACCAGGCTGCCGACGGCGAGCAGTGTCAGACCGATCGCGAGCACGCCCGCAGCCTTCCACCGGTCCGCCGCCCGTCCCACGAAGGGGCGGACGGTGAAGCTCGGCACCGAGAAAGCCAGGAGCGCCAGGCCCGCCACGAACGCCGAGCCGCCCAGCGAGTCGACGTACAACGGGATCGCCGGCATGAATATTGACTGGTTCCCGTAGCCCAGGAACATCGCGAGGCACAGCAGGACGAACGGGCGGGTGAAGAGCGATGACATCAGCGGAGATCGTTGTTATTGGCGACATTATCTACGATTCCGAAAGGCGGTTCGGGTACGGCGGTCCGGATACGGCGGTCCGGATACGGCGGTCCGGATACGGCGGTTCGGATACGGCGGCCCAGATGCGGCGGCGTAGAACAGCAACTCAGTTACAGTGGCAGTACTTGTGCGTTGGCGCGGCGATGCAAGCCAACGCGCTTAACGGTAAAGTACGGAGCTAGACCATCTGAGCCGCGTTAGCTGAACCGCCCCATCTGAACCGTTTTATCTGCACCGCTTTATCTGAGCCGCTTTTCATGAAAGTCATCGTCCTCGGCGCCGGCCTGCTGGGCGTCACATCGGCCTACTATCTCCAGCAGCTCGGGCACGAGGTGACCGTGCTCGACCGGCAGGCGGCGCCCGCGGCGGAAACCAGCTTCGCGAACGGCGGCCAGATCTCGGTGAGCCATGCTGAGCCGTGGGCCAATCCCGCCGCCCCGCTCAAGGTGCTGCAATGGCTCGGTCAGGAAGACGCGCCGCTCCTGTTCCGCCTGCGCGCAGACATGCGCCAATGGCTCTGGGGCCTCCAGTTCCTGCGGGAGTGCACGCCCGCGCGCACGCGCCACAATATCGAGCAGATCGTGAGGCTCGGCATCTACAGCCGCGACATGCTGCGCGAGCTGCGGCGGGAGACCGGCATCGCCTACGATCAACGCACGCAGGGGATATTGCACTTCTACACGAGCGCGAAGGAATTCGAGGCTGCGCTGAAGCCCGCCGAGCTGATGTGCGAGCTCGGCTGCGAGCGCCGCGTCGTTTCAGCCGACGAGGCGGTGCGCATAGAGCCCGCCCTGCGCCACATCCGCTCCCGGCTCGCCGGCGCCACCTACACGGCGGAGGACGAATCGGGCGACGCCAACAAGTTCGCACGCGAAGTCGTGAATCTGTGCCGTGCGCGCAACGTCACGTTCCTGATGAGCCACACGGTCACCGCGCTGCGCACGGCAGGCAGCGGGCGGCGCGAGGCGATCGACCATGTCGAAGCGACCGATGCGGATGGCCGCTTTCAGCGCATACGCGGCGATGCCTATGTGCTGGCATTGGGCTCGGTAAGCCCGCTCATCGCGGCGCCGCTCGGCATACGGCTGCCGATCTATCCGGCCAAGGGCTATTCCGTCACGATGCCCATCAAGGATGAATCGAGCGCCAACCAGGTATCGCTGACCGATGACGAGCACAAGCTGGTGTACTCGCGCCTGGGCGACCGGCTGCGCATAGCCGGCACGGCCGAGTTGAACGGCTACGACCGCGATTTGAACCGCGTGCGCTGCGAAGCCATCGTGCGGCGGGTCGAGGAAATATTCCCCGGCGCGGGCGACGCGGAGCAGGCGCAGTTCTGGACCGGGCTCCGCCCCGCCACACCGAGCAACGTGCCGCTGATCGGAAGAACGCGGATCGCCAATCTGTACCTCAACACCGGCCACGGCACGCTCGGCTGGACGCATTCCTGCGGCTCGGGCAAGTCCATCGCCCGGCTAGTCAGCGGCCTTACGCCGGAAGTGGATTTCGCCTTTACGCGGGCGTCGTAAGAAAACCGCGCGCTGGACCGGAATGTCCGGGGCGTCCATACTGCCGTCATGCCGCCTGAACCTGGCAGCTGGGAATTCACTTGCCACGAGGACCAGACGTGGACGTGGCGGTTCGGCGCGGGCGAGTCGGGACCGTTCTCCAGTCTCGAAGCAGCCACGGCAAACGCCACGAGTCACGGCTTCGACCCATTCAGCCAATCGTGGACGGCCACGGTCGACGGACGCACCACGCACTATCAGCCCGGGAAAACCCCGGTCAACCTGCCGTCCGGCAAGGGGCCAAGGAAGTGATACGCCCCTGAGGGGGTTCATTCGCCGCTACAGCGGGAAAGCGGAGATCGGCCTCCGCTTTCCCGCAGACTTTCTATCTCTTCTCCTGGCCGCCTTTCGACTCGATGCCACCGCCCTTGCCGGGGCTGGAGAGCGTATCGAGGTCCTTTCCGGGCGGCGTTCCCGAGCGGGAGGTAGCGTTCTCACTGTTGCCCGGTGTCCGCTCCCCCGCGCGGGACGCGGCATCACCGCTGCGTCCTGGTGCGGCCTTCACGCATGCATCGAGAGCGTCTCCCGAGAGTCCGCTGCATTGCTTCTGTGCAGGGGTACCGGGCGGTGTCTGGGCGAACGTTGCAGCGGAAGCGAGGAGCGTGAGGGTGGCGCTGGTTGCCAGTATGAGACTCTTTCGCATGTGACCTCCTTGGTGGGTGAAAAAATGCATTCCCCGGGATGCACATGGAGGCTATTGAGGTCCCGGCCGCGGCGTAACGGGCGAAAGTCCTACAGAAGCGTAGGACGTGCTCTACAAGGAGACAGCCGAACCGTGTCAGCGGTTCGTGCTCGACCCACGGCCTTACGCTTCGGCGGTGCTATTTCTGACGAACGCCCTCGGCGCAATTCCCAGCAATCGCCGGAACATGGTGGAAAACGCGCTCGGACTTTCGTAGCCCAGGTCGACCGCTACAGTCGTCACGGGTACGCCCTCCGCCAGCCGCCGGATGGACTCCAGGAGCCGCGCCTGCTGCTTCCAGCGCGCGAACGAGATGCCCGTCTCGCGCAGAAAACGGCGGTAGAGCGTGCGCGTGCTGGTGTCCATGTCGCTCGCGTCGCTGCCGCAGGGCCGGCGCTCGGAGAGATCGGCGAGTATGCGCTCGCAAAGCTCGCTGAGATCGGTGCTCTCGGGCAGCGGCAGGTCGAGCGCGCACGGCGACAGGCGCCGGATCTCCGCGGCGAGCAATCGCATCAGCAGGCCGTCACCGCCCTCCTCGTCGTAACGCTCGGGCACGTCAACCGCCCGCACGATCAGCTCCCGCAGGAGCGGCGTGACGTTCAGCACGACGCACGAGGACGGCATGCCTTCCCCGGCGCCTTCGTCCAGGTACAGGCTGCGCATCTCGACGGCGCCATGCATCTGGATCTCGTGGACCGTGCGCGCAGGCACCCACAGTGCCCGGCTGGGTGGAACGATCCACGCCCGCCGCGGCGTTCGCACGCGCATCGTCCCGGCCACGGCGAACACGAACTGCGCGCGGGCATGCCAATGCGGCTCGATGTGGTGGCCGTCGGCATAGGTGGTCCGTCGCGTCACGATGGCGCGCGACAGGTCGCCTTGAACGGGGCTCTCGGTGATGCCGGCCGTGTCGGCTGACGCCGGAATCCTGGAAGCCCGTGGCAGCGTGTCCATTTCTCGCAGGTTACCTGTAAAACCTCGAAAGCCTGACGATTCTAACTCGGGCATACTGCCACTGGCCATGCATGGCGACATCCGTCCTGCCAGGCCCCGCCCCAAACATTCAGCCACTTATGAGCACGCTTGCCCAAGCCGCACCGCGCCCCCAAGGTCTTCCCGCCGTCGTGAACTTCCTGTTGAACGTCGGCCACGCCATAGACCACATGTTCCTGCTGATCTTTGCCACGGCCGTCGGGTCGGTGGCGATCGAGTTCGGTTACTCGAACTGGACGGACCTCATGCCCTACAGCGTGGGCGCGTTCGCGCTGTTCGGACTGGGCGCGATTCCGGCAGGCAGGCTCGGCGACGTGTGGGGCCGCCGCATCATGATGATCATCTTCTTCGTCGGCATGGGCGCTGCGGCGCTGTTGACCGCGATGACGCAGAACGCGTGGCAGCTCGCGGTGGCGCTGACCCTGATGGGCGCGTTCGCCGCCATCTACCACCCGGTGGGGATTCCGATGCTCGTCCGGAACGTCCCCAATCCGGGCGCGGTGATCGGCTTGAACGGGCTCGCAGGGAATCTTGGCATTGCCGTTGCCGCGCTGGTAACGGGCTTGCTGGTGAAGTGGATCGGCTGGCGGGCCGCCTTCGTCGTGCCGGGGCTCGTGTCCATCGCGTGCGGTATCGTCTTCGCGATCAGCTGTCCGCAGGAGGCCGATGCGCCGTCCAAGGGCAAGGGCGGCAAGGCCAAGGTGTCCCTCTCGCCCGCGATGCTGGTGCGCGCGTTCGCGGTCATGACCGCCGCGGCTGCGACGGGCAGCATCCTCTTCAACTTCACCACGAACGGCAACACGCAGCTACTCACCGAGGGCTTTCTCGGCGTCATCGAGGACCCCGCCGTGCTGGGCGCCCTGCTGGCGGCGATCTACGCGATCGCCTCGCTGGCGCAGCTGGTCGTCGGCGGCCTGATAGACAGGATGGCGTTCAAGCCGCTCCAGATCTGGATGTCCGTGATCCAGGTGCCGGTACTGATCGTCGCCGCGCACACGCAGGACTGGTGGCTGTTCTTCTCCCTCCTCGCCGTGATGATCTTCGTCTTCGGTTCGATCCCGTTCACCGACGCCATGATCGTGCGCTACGTCGACGATCGGCTGCGCTCGCGCGTGGCGGGGATGCGCCTCGCGGTCGCTTTCGGCATCAGCTCGCTCGCCGTGTGGCTGCTCGGCCCGATGGTGAAGGCGATAGGGTTTTCCGCCGCTCTGTGGATCATGGCGGGGATCGCCGCCGTGAAGGCAGGGATCGTGCTGTTCCTGCCGGACGAGGCAGAGCCCGAGCCCGTGCCTGCCGCGCGAACCTGATCTAGAATGATCCCGAGGGCAACCCGGGAGGGATCATGGCGGACGGCGACGCAGGCGCATCGAAAATACTCGCGAGCTATCTCGCGCGCACGCGGCGCGCGGCGGAGTTGAGCCGCTCGGCGCGCGAGGTGCTGCCGGGCGGCGTCGTGCACGATTCTCGCCGGATGTCGCCGTACGGAATCTACGGCGATCGCGCGCTCGGCTCGCGCAAGTGGGACGTCGACGGCAACGAGTACGTCGACTACTACGGCGGCCATGGATCGTTGCTGCTCGGTCATGGTCACCCGAAGGTGCTCGAGGCGGTGCAGGCCCAGCTCGGCAAGGGCATGCATCTCGCGGCGGCGCACGAGCTGGAGGTCGAGTGGGCGCGCGTAATACAGGCGATGGTGCCCACCGTCGAGCGCGTGCGGTTCACCTCGTCGGGAACGGAGGCGACGCAGCTGGCGCTGCGGGTTGCGCGGGCAGCCACGGGCAGGCCCAGAATCGTGCGCTTCCGTACCCATTTCCATGGCTGGCACGACCAGGTCGCGTTCGGCGTGCACGATCACTTCGACGGCTCGCCGAACGCAGGCGTGCTGCAGCAGGTCGCGGACCACACGACGCTCCTCGCGCCGAACGACGTCGCCGGCGCCGAGCGTGTCATGGCGGACGGCAAGGACGTGGCGGCCGTGATCATAGAGCCCGTTGGCAGCAGCTCCGGCATGATCCCAACGCCGCCCGAAGTGCTGGGCGCGCTGCGCGAGATCACCAGGAAGCACGGTGCGCTGCTCATCTTCGACGAGGTGGTGACCGGTTTCCGCGTCGCGCCCGGGGGCGCGCAGGCGCACTACGGCGTGATGCCGGATCTCACGCCCATGGCGAAGATACTCGCGGGCGGGATGCCGGGCGGCGCGCTGGGCGGGCCGAAAGACCTGCTCGACTGGTTCGATCACGACGCGGCCGCGGCGGCCGGGCGTGAGTACATCAACCACCACGGTACGCACAACGCCCACCCGGTCAGTGCTGCGGCGGGAATCGCGACGCTCAACATCGTGCGCCAGTCCGACGCCTGCGCCAGGGCGTCAGCGACGGCGGCGGCGCTGCGCAAGGGGATGAACGAGGTGCTGGAGGAAGAGCGCGTGCCGTGGGCGGTTTACGGCGAGCACTCGTTCTTCCACATCCATTCGAATCCACGGGGCGACGCCGTACGCCCGACCGCGTTCGACGCGGGCACGATCACGCTCGACACGCTGAAAGGCAGGAACGAGGCGATGCTCGGGAAGCTGCGGCTGGCGATGCTCAACAACGGCGTGGATCTCAAGGGCTGGCGCGGCGGCATCACCTCCGCCGCCCATACGCAGGCCGACGTCGATCTGACGCTGGCTGCGTGGCGCAAGTCGCTGCGCGCCCTCAAGGAAGAGGGCGCGCTGAAGTGAGCTTCGGGGTGATGAGCGCCGCAGTGATGAGCTACGCGGTGACGAGCTGCGCGGTGACGAGCACTGCGGTGACGAGCACTGCGGTGACGAGCCCCGCGGTTTCGTCACCAGCGAACGGGAGGAAGCGTCGTCACCAGCGAGCGGCAGTGAGCGTCGTCACTGTTTCTTGAACTGCGCCAGATTGAGCTCGACCGGCTCGCCGAGCCACGACGCGAGCGTGGTGTGATCCTCCAGGCTGTTCCCCGAGCGCGGGTGGACGAGGATGTTCAAGCCGGCGCGGTGCGCCTCGAGCCACGGGATCAGGCCGTCGAACTGGGCCGCATCGAATGCGAGCTGGCAGCTCCAGCGCGGGTGCGGACCCACGAGCTTCTCATGCACCCGGCCCATCGTTACTCCGAACAGGGACGCCGCTTGCTGGCAGAGCTGCCGGGCCTGCTCGACCGTGCCCTCCTCGAAGTAGACGTGGGCGTGGTAGGTGGAGAATGCGTTTCGAGGACGCTGGATCATGCGCTTAGTATACTGCGAGCCGGATAGGGCGGTGCGGATACGGCGGTCCGGATACGGCGGTGCAGATAGGGCGTGTAAACATCGTCTTAATGCAGCCTCCCCGCCGCTTTACCTGGGCCGCATTATTTGAGACGCTTCAAAAGACGAACGCCTCATCCAAACCGCTTTATCTGCACCGCTTTACCTGCACCGCTTTATCTGCACCGCTTTATCTGCACCGCTTTATCTGCACCGCTTTATCTGCACCGCTTTATCTGCACCGCTTTATCTGAGCCGCACTATCTGAGCCGCACTATCTGCACCGCACTATCAGGAGAACCCCATGAGCGCAGTTGTGGAAGCAAAGGAAGCGACCGCCTACGAAACGCTG
>DASRJL010000085.1:0-2030 GCA_035649495.1 Burkholderiales bacterium
TCTTCTTGACGGCCGATCGCCTCTGAACGGACGGCCGACCGTCCGAGATGCTCTCGGTGTAGTCGCTGTAGGCCTGCGCACAACCGGCAAGCGCCGCAGCGCAAATCACGACCGCGTGCCGCGCGTGACGGCGCGCCAAGCCGCCGATGGACCGCCGGCGCGGCGCAACAATGCATCTGGGCGGCGTAAGACTGGCACGCATCGACAACAACGCTCGGCTGGCTCCCTCACGGCCTCTTTGGACCGTGAAATTGTTCGAAAAAAGTTATCAATGCTCCGGAAGAGCACTATGCGCGGCCGAGTCATGTCAGCAACTCCCGCCCACCCGTTGCCTCGGAACCGCACCGAACGCCCAGCATCACTGCCCCATGACCCGCACGACATCGTCGCGCAGGCGCCGGGAGACGAGCAGGCCGGATCATATTGGGCGGAAAGCCCTTGCCGGGTTGGCGCACCTCATGAAAAGGTAAGCTCCACAATCTCGCCGGGACGTAGCACATTGATGCTGGTGACAACCTGCTCTTCGTGCGCGCGAATCTTGGGCCAACTGGTCGTCGGCAGCACGAGAATAGCCAACCGTCGCCCAGCCAGATCCTGCTGATAGCGCAGATTCTGGTCAGTCGTAACGAGAGCGTCGAAATCGGCTTCTGCTGCATCGAGCAAGTCGCCGTTGGCGAGTTCGCTCCAACCCATTTCATAGGCGGTGGAGACGGTGTGCCCGCTCAACAGCTGGCGCAGGGGCACCGGAGTTCCTTGGTCAAAGAGTATCCTCATGTGTAACGAGGAATTGGCACTGCAAGCTCACGCCGTCGCCAGGCTGCGTTCGGTATGCTGCAGTACAAGCTCCACCTGCTGGCGCGTTACTCCGGGGAACCATTCGAGAAAATCGTCGACTCGCGCCCCGCTTTCGAGGTTTTCGAACAGCGCCCGAACAGGAACGCGCGTGCCTTTGAACAGCCACTCGCCGCCGACCCTGCCCGGCACGCGCTCGACCGCTGGACATTGGCTCCAATCTAGCATGATGGACTCCTAACCAGATGGGGGCGCCGCGACAAGCCCAAATGCTCCGGGGGCCGCGCCCGATCTGAGTTCAATGCGATCCAATTCAACGCGGCGCGCACGATATGGTACGGTTCGAATTGCGGGAAACGCGTCGTGGAGCGGAGAGTATGATCCGCGGAAGCTGCCTGTGCGGCGGTGTGAAATTCCGCATCGCCGGGCCGCTGACCCAGGCCTTGAATTGTCATTGCACGATGTGCCGCAAGGCCCAAGGCTCGGCTTTTCGCAGCCGGGCAAGCGTGCGAGCAGGCGACTTCGCATGGGTGCAAGGCGAGAGCTTGGTGACCTTCTACGAGTCCTCCCCGGGCAACCATCGCGGGTTTTGCCGCGTGTGCGGCTCGCCGATCCTGAGCAAGTTCGATGCGCATCCTGCCTATTACGGGTTGCCGCTCGGGGCCCTGGACGACGATCCGGGAGTTCGCCCGGCGCTGCATGTGCATGTCGCCAGCAAGGCGCCGTGGTTCACGATCACGGACGACCTGCCGCAGCTCCCGGAAGGTCCCCTTGGCTGGAAACCCGGGCAAGGCACGGGTATGACGGGGTCGACAACGACGAGGTAAGCCATGCCGGAAGCCGACAAGGAAGGTGAGAGATACCAGGCCGACCAGCCGCAGGCCGCGCCGGGCTTCTTCCTGAAGGGCTCGCACCAGCTCGACTGGGGCATGAAGAACCGGCTGGCGCGCACCTTCAACCCCGCCAGCGGCCGCACCGTCATGCTGGCGGTCGACCACGGCTATTTCCAGGGCCCGACCACGGGGCTGGAGCGCATCGACCTGTCGATCGTGCCGCTGCTGCCCTCGTGCGATGCGCTCTTCTGCACGCGCGGCATCCTGCGCAGCGTCATCCCCGCGGACTCGCAAAAGCCGATGGTGCTGCGCGCCAGCGGCGGCCCCAGCATCCTGCGCGAGGAGCTGTCGGACGAGCAGATCGCCATGGACATGGACGATGCCGTGCGCCTCAACGCGGCCGGC
>DASRJL010000086.1:0-7068 GCA_035649495.1 Burkholderiales bacterium
GCGTTGTCCCAGAGGATCTTCTGCATCAGGCCGGGGTTTATCTCCGGCCAGCCCAGGCACAGGTCGACGGACTCTGGGAAGCGTGTCTCGGGATGGGGGTAGTCCGTGCTGAACATGAGGATGTGATCGCCCAGGTAATCCGAGACCATCTTCACCATCTTGCCGCCCTCGTGGAGGACGATAGAGGCGAAGAAGCGCCCGCCGCTGGTGTACTCCAGCATGGTGTGCTTGAGCCCCTCGGCGACGAACCCCATGTATTGCGCCTGGTCCTCCATGCGGGCCGCCCAGAACGGGATCCAGCCAAAGCCGGACTCCAGCACGGCGAAGCGCAGGCGGGGATAGCGATCGAGGAGACCCGCGCCGAAGAACGCGCCCATGGCCCGCATCGCGCCCCAGGGGTGCGAGGCGCTGCGGCCGAGGAAGGGATTGCGCCAGAGATCGCGATAGCCGGGGTAGCCCTCGGCGAAGCTGTGATGGATGTAGCACAGGCCCGCTTCGTCCATCGCCTGCCAGAGCGGATGCAGGTCGGGGTGGTCGAGCGGGTAGTCGATCGGCAGGTTGAGGTACACGCCCGCGGCCCACGGTGAGCGGCTCCAGCGCCTGATTTCCTCGGCCGACTCCTCGACGTATCTGGCGTTCACGGCGATCATCGACTTGAGCCGATGCGGATACTTGCTGCAGAAATCGTCGAGGTAGCGATGCTGCGCGCGCATGAACTCGACGTTGACGGCGGGGTTCTCGTGCCCACTTGGGCCGCCGGAGTTGACGAGAAGCTGGACGTCGACGCCTTCCTCGTCCATGTCATGAATACGTCCTTCCGCGTCCCAGTCGTCGCTCCCCGGCCGCGGAAACTTGCTTCCCATAAATCGGCCGGAGACCCCGGGCGGCGCGTCGCGCGGCTCCGCCTCACCCAGCATGCGCGGGACGTCCGCGCCCCAGCCGCCGACGCGAGCGCCGCGGAGGCGGAAAATCCGGACTATCCTCGAGTAGGGCTGGTCGGGCCGGATGCCGGGCGAGATCCTGTTCCAGGGCACTTTGAGTTTTTCCAGGTCCGGTACCAATTCGCGGACGCGGGCCGAGAGATACTTTTCGAGCGTGTCGGCCCCTGGCTGAATGTGCGTATCGCTGTCGTAGACCTTGTAACCGTTTCTCATTGCGCGCCTCGCTTGGTCTCTCCGGTCAGTCCACCACGATGTTATTACGGCGGATGACATCTGCCCACATCGCTCTTTGCTGCTTCAGGCTGGCGGCGGCCTCATCGGGCGTATCGAATATCGGAATCAGGGCCTGGGCGTCGAGCTTCTCCCGGAACGCGGGGGTCTTCATCACCTTGCCGATCTCGGCGCTCAGGCGCTGGACGACGGCGGACGGCGTGCCCGCTGGTGCGGCAACGTTGTAGGACGCGCTGCCCTCGATCTTCGGGTAGCCGGCCTCGGCGAGGGTGGGCGTCCCGGGGAGCTGGGGAGAGCGATTCGTAACGGCGAGCGCGAGCGCTTTCCCCTGCCTGATATTCGGGAGAACGTTGACGATGCCCGCCATCAGGAATGCAACCTCTCCGCGGAGCATGTCCTGCAGCGCCGGACCCAGGCCCTTGTACTGCACTGGCACGAACCGCGCGCCCGAGGCTTCCTCGATCGCCTTCACTATGAGATGGCCACCGGTGCCCACGCCCCCGGAACCATACGCCAGCTTTCCCGGCTCGCGCTTGCCCAGCGCCACCAGCGCGGGCAGCGTCCTCGCGGGCACCGACGGATGGCTCACGAGAACATACGGGCTGATGACGCCGCGCGCGACCGGGGTGAAGTCGCGTTCCGCGTTATACGGCAGTTTCCTGAAAAGGCTCGGATTGGTGATGAGCGCCGGGCTCGCCGAAAGGAGGAAGGTATAGCCGTCGGGCGCGGCCTTCGATGCGATTTCGGCGCCGATGATGCCGCTCGCGCCGGGCCGGTTGTCCACGATGAACTGCTGCTTCAGCGCCTCGCCGAGGCCATGGGCCAGCAGGCGCGCGTAGATATCGCTGCCGCCGCCGGGCGAGGAGGGCACGATGAGCCGGACCGACCGCGCGGGCCACGCCGCTCCCGGATCCTGCGCTGACGCTCCCCCTGCGCTGCCCCAAACGATGCAAGCGCACAGAGCAGTCGTGAAACCGTACCCGATTTTCATATTCGAACGTGCTCGCAACTGGCCGGTTCCTATTGGAACGCCCGGTTTCTGCCGAACTAGCTCCCGGGCTGCTGGCCGGGTCCTGTCGGCATGTCCGGCCTCCTGGATCCGATTCTCCCGCACTGATTGATCATAGATTTGGCCGTCTTCGTTTTCTGGAGACTGACCCAGTACCGGAGAACCGGCCCACTCATCCGGCCATACCGCCACCCGGCCGCAGCTCGGGTTTGGCGTGCCGACTTGCGCACGCTTTTTTTTGGTATGGGCCCACTGAGACCGCCCCCACCGCCCGCCCTGATCTGCAACGGGAACAGCAGCACGCATGACCCATGACGCATGACCCCTGACGGACGGCTAGCCGTTCTTGAAGGCACCTTCCCGTTCGAGTTTCATGATCGCCTGGACGCCGTCACTGAGGGTCGGGCCGCCGCCGGGAATCTGCGCGGCGAAAATCGCTTCCAGCAACTCGCGTTTGGTGGCGCCATGCGCAATGGCGCGGCGCATATGGGCGACGACGCCTTCGGGGCGGCCACGAAAGGCAAGAATGCCAATCATGACCATTTCACGATACTTGATGGCCAAGGCCTTGCCGTTTCCCGTGGAATACTCGCCCAAGGGTTGCCGGACTTTCATGTACTCCGGATCTTCTTTCGCCAACCACTCCGCCCACGCATAACCGTAGGCACTGGGATTCTCACTCATAGCAGTCTCCTGTATCTGTAACCATTGAAAAGAGAAGCACCGGCGTATGGCCCGCGGAGAGAGCGTAGCCGAAATCGCCCCAAAAGTGAGAATGGCAGTTGCAAGTCGACGCTGGCGCAAATGCGCGCCCAACGCATGCGCGTAGATCGCTGCTTGTGTTCGCACGCTCGTTCACTGAGTTTCAAGACTGTGCCCGGCATGCTGTCGGTCGCGGGGCGCCTTAGAGCAAAGGTTCGCGGGCGAAAACCTTGCTCCAAGCCAGGAAGGCGCACATACTCCGATCAGAATCGGCCGAATTACAAAGGCATAGCTTGTCCGACCCCGGCCGTCCGGCCTATATCGGAGGGAAAAGATGCGCATAACCGTTCTCACGGCGATCGCTTTCTTTGTTGCCGCATGGCTTGCCGACGATTCCGCTGCGCAGCCATACCCAAGCAAACCGGTGCGCTTCATTACACCCAGCAGCCCGGGCGGTAGCGATGATTTTCATGCCCGGCTCGTAGGGCAGAAACTCGCCGAAATCCTGGGCCAGCAGTTCATCGTGGACAATCGGCCGGGCGCCGGTGGGCTGATCGGCCAGACGGCGGTCATGAACGCAGCGCCGGACGGCTACACGATCCTGTTGACGGGTCGTTCGCTCACCGCGGCGCCGTTCCTCAATGCGAACGTGACCTTCGATCCGGTGAAATCGTTCGCGCACACCGCGCAGCTCGTGACCTATCAGTTCGTGCTGGTCGTCCACCCGAGCGTCGGCGTGAAGACCGTTTCGGATTTCATCGCTGCCGCACGCGCGAAGCCCGGTAAGATCAGTTACGCGGTGGCGCAGGGCGGCTTGATGCCTTACATCGCCGCGGTCCTGTTCAGGGCCTCGACGAAGATCGACATGCTCGAAGTCCCGTACAAGACCGCAGGGCAGATTTACGGCGACCTTCTTAGCGGCCAGGTTCATGCCTACTTCGCGCCGCTCGCTCCGTCGCTGCCGCATATCAACAGCGGAAAGCTTCGTCCTCTAGGCTCGACCGGCACGGCGCGCTCTCCAGTGCTTCCCGACGTTCCGACGATCGCGGAGGCCGCGGTGCCGGGTTACGAGGCCGCTTCGTGGCTTTTCATCGCGGCGCCCGCGCGCACGCCGCGTAGCGTGATCGATGCGCTCAACTCGGCCTCAGTGCGCATCCTCGCGATGCCCGACGTGCGCGAGCGGCTGCTCGCCGTAGGGTCCGAGCCCGCGCCGAGCTCACCGGAAGAGCTCACGAGGCGGGTCGCTGCCGCGACCGAACAGTTCGGCCGCGTCGCGAAAGAGCTCGGCATCAAGCCGCAGTAATAATCCGACAAGGGCCCACGTGGGGGGAAGTGCGAGAGGACGGGAACGTGCTTGCCTGGCACTCGCGGCTGGCTTAGATTGCTCGACAAGCGACTGTCGATCGCGCTCACGACTTTTACGGGAGGCGTCATGCTTCGTCTGCACTTCACACCGGGCTCTTTTTTCTCGCGCAAGGTCCGGATCGTTCTCGAGGAGAAGGGCTTGCCGTGCGAGTCGCGAGTCGAAGGCTCGTCCCGGCAACGGTCGCCTGACAGTTTCTCCGCGATCAACCCTGTGCTGAAAGTGCCGGTGCTGATCGACGGCGACCTGACGCTGTTCGAATCGGACCTCATCATCGAATACTTGCTGCGGAAGTACCCCGGCAATGCGCCCGGCGGTGCAGCGCCGCCGCTTGCCGCCGAAATGACGCGGGTTGCGCGCCATTGGGAAGATGCAAAGACGCTGGTCGTGATCAATGATGCGGCCGACACGATGCTCAATCTGCGCTACTGGAAAGCCAACGGCCTTGCCGTGGAAGCGGTTGACTACGGGCGCAAGCAACAGACCCGCTTCCATTCGTGCCTCGACTGGCTGGAACAAAGAGCAACATCCGAAGGCTTCATTCCAGGGACGTTCAGCATTCAGGACATCGCGCTCATCTGCGCGCTGGATTACGTCGATGCGCGCGGCGAGTACCTGGAAGGGCTGCTCGAATGGCGGGGGCGGCCGCGAATCGAGGCGATCGTCGCCCGCTATCGCGAGCGGCCGTCTATGAAGGCGACGGTGCCGGGCCCCGCGTCGAAGGGGTAGCCGGAGGGCCTATGTATACGGCCAACCTTCAGCCACGGAACGGACGGCTTCACCCCGAACCGCTACGAGTTTCACGAGGTAGCGGACGCCGACCGGGACCGGAGGCCATCTCGTTCCCAGCCTTCTATTCGCGGGAGGGAACGTGCCGGACATGCTGACAGGACCCGGTCAGCTGCGAGGCCGTTCCTCGGGCAGGAGACGCCTGACCCCTGACCCATGACCCCTGACGAAGATCGCAGGCGCGATCAGCCCACCGCCCCGCGCGGCGGCCCTTTCTTTTCCTCGAACGACTGCGCGAATGCGAGGAGCTCGGCGTCGGGCCGGTCGAGATCGATTTTCTCGCCGAACGGCTGCCGTACCTTGTATGGGGTCGTGAAGTACAGCTCGACGCGATTGTCCTCGGGATCGAAGAAGTAAACGCTGCACGCGTTGCCGTGGGTGACGGTGCGGTCGATCTTCATGCCTTCCTTCTGCAGCCGGTGGTAGAAGTCGCGCACGGCAGCGAGGCTCTTTACCTTGAAAGAAACCTGTTGTGCGTTCGTCTTCTGCGCCTTCTCTTTGGCTCGAACCAGCACCACTTCATGGTGCTCGGTCTCGGGGACGGCGGAGAGAAAGCAGACTCCGCGTTCCCGGTCTTCATCGGCGATCGTCAGTCCGAGGAAACCCGAGTAGAACGCCCGCATCCGCTCCCAGTCCTGGCAATAGATCCCGACGTGGCCCAATCCGCTGATCTCGGACATGCATCACTCCTTATGAACGTGGCACCCACAGGACGGAGGACACCTCGCTGAACTCCCGCCACAGCTTGCGCCAGGAGTCCCCGCCGTCCTCGCTTCGGTAGAGATAGCCGTAGCGGCTCGCCGCGAACACCGTGTCGGGCGCCGCTGCCGGGAGGCTCACCGTCCACATGGCCGAGTTGGGCTGGCCGGGGAGGGCGAGGTTCTGCCAGGTGGCGCCGGCGTCGCGCGAGCGCATCACGGTGCCGATGCGGCCCGGCGTCGAGTCGCCGAGCGTGATGTACACCGTCTTCGGATCATCCGGCTTTACCGCGATGCCGCGCGGGTAGTGCCACGGGAAAGCCTCGCGCGCCCGCGCCGGCGTCCACGTGGCGCCGTCGTCGGTGCTGCGCCAGATATCGTCGTTGACGACGGTGAACACCACCTTGGGCGGGCCCGCGACGACGAGGACGTTGTGCACGTCCTGGTTCGGGATCTGCCCGTTCACCTTGGTCCACGTTTCGCCGCCGTCCGCGCTGTGCCGGACGCCGTCCACTTCGAGGCCTACCCACACGCGCTGGTGGTTGGTCGGGTCGATCGAGATGCCCGTCGGCCGGGGGATGCCGACGTTGGGGCAGTCCGCGGCGATGTCGACTCCCAACCGCTTCCAGCTGCTGCCCGCGTCCGTCGAGCGGTAGATGCCCGGCGTGCTCGGCGTGCCCGTTCCCGCAAACATCGTACTGGAGTCGACGGGATCGATGGCCATGCTCCAGACCATCGAGTCCTTCATCGGCGTGTCCAGCAGGCTCCACATTTTGCCGCCGTCGCTGCTGCGATAGAGACCCTTGTCGGTCCCGGCATAGACGACGTTCGGAGAGCGCAGGTCGGAGGTCAGGCAGCGCACGATGCCGTCGGAGTGCATTCCCTGGCGCACGCTCGCGCGCGTCCAGCTCTCGCCGTCGTCGTGGCTCACCATGATGCCCTGGCCGACCGTGCCTACCAGTAAAGATCCTTTGCTCGCCATGGCGCACCTCCGGTGCTGGGTTGGGCTGGAAACTATATACCTGCTTGGGGAAGTCGGCGACTGGGCGCCCGCCCGGCTCCCTGAAACGTGGAACGTGGAAGGATGAAGGATGACCCGGTTGATGTAGCAGCTTGAAAAACGGGTCATCCTTCAACGTTCATCCTTCATCCTTTGCGGCGTAGCCGCGCTATGGCTCCCCGAAAGCCTTGACGGCGTTGTCCCAGAGGATCTTCTGCATCAGGCCGGGGTTTATCTCCGGCCAGCCCAGGCACAGGTCGACGGACTCTGGGAAGCGTGTCTCGGGATGGGGGTAGTCCGTGCTGAACATGAGGATGTGATCGCCCAGGTAATCC
>DASRJL010000087.1:0-25327 GCA_035649495.1 Burkholderiales bacterium
CTCATGAGGGACCGCTACCGCGTGCGATGCTGCGCAATATGCGCACTCAACGAGCGCAGCGAGGCAAAGATGCGCCGGTTAGCCGGGTCGTCGGAGCGCAATTGAAAGCCGTACTTCCTCGATACGGCCAGCGCAATCTCCAGCACGTCGATCGAGTCCAGGCCGAGGCCGTCGCCGAAGAGAGGGATGTCGAGATCCAGTTTCTTCGCGGATTTCTCGAGGTTCACCGCCTCGGCGACGAGCGCCGCGACCTCCTCTTCCAGCTCGGTCGACCCCGCCAAAGCACCTGCCGGTACGCTTGCCCTGTCCATACTGACCCCCCTGAGAGAGCGCTTGTATTCTATTGGAACTTCCCGGGCCGGGCTATGCTTACGCCATTGTCGCGGGAGATGACCCGGAGCCCCATTTGAACGATAGGGCTCCTCACGCAGGAAGCACTAGGCGGGTATCCCCTCGTTCTGTCAGACGCCTCTGACAACCGGCCAGAGTAGTATCCGCGGATGCATCTCATCGTTCAGGGCGCCGACGTCGAGACGACGGTGCTGAAGGCAATCGCGAAAGCCGCAGGCGCGAGCGGCATCGAGCAGGTGCGGCCGAACGTGTTCCGGATGAGCGGGGCGAAGCCCGCCGAAGGCATCGCCGAGCTGTGCGCCCGGCACGGCCTCGAATGGACCTTCATGGAAGACCCCGTCTGACGGGTTATCATCCATCTTTAACTCCGCCCTGAATTCCTCATGCCCCTGATCCGTCCCTTTGCCGGCCTGCGCCCGGCTCCCGGCCGCGCCGCCGAGGTCATCGCCCCGCCCTACGACGTGCTCTCCAGCGACGAAGCGCGCAAGCGGGCCGCGGGCAAGCCATGGAGCTTCCTGCACATCTCCAAGCCGGAGATCGACCTGCCGGTGGGAACCGATCCCTACGCGCCGCAGGTCTATGCCAAGGCAGCGGAGAATCTCGGCCGCATGGTGCGCGAAGGCGTCCTCGCACGTGACGCGGCGCGCTGCTACTACGTCTACCGCCTGATCATGGGCGGACACACGCAGACCGGCGTGGTGGCGGCGGCGTCGATCGCGGAGTACGACACGAACCGCATCCGCAAGCACGAGCACACGCAGGCGGACAAGGAGGACGACCGCGTCCGCCAGATCGACGCGCTGAATGCCCAGACCGGCCCGGTCATGGTCGCCTATCCGCGCGCGAAGGAGGTGGACGATATCCTGGACCGCTGCTCGGCCGGAACACCCGATGCGGAGGCCACTGCCGACGGCGGCGTCCGCCACTCGCTGTGGGTAGTGCGCGACGGCGAAACCCAGGCGCGCCTCACGCGGGCTTTCGACGCCATGCCGGCCCTCTACATCGCCGATGGCCACCATCGCTCGGCCGCGGCCTCGCGCGTCGCAGCCGCACGCCGCGCCGCCAATCCGCGCCATACCGGAGAGGAAAGCTACGAGAGCTTCCTGACGGTGATCTTCCCTCACCACCAGTTGCAGATCCTCGACTACAACCGGGTCGTCTCCGGCTTGAACGGCATGGACCCGGAGACCTTCCTCGCGCGCGTGCGGGAGAGATTCGCCGTGGAGGGGAGTCCGGGGCCCGCGAAGCCGGCCCGGCCGGGCGAAGTCGGACTGTATCTTGCCGGCCAGTGGTACCGGCTGACGATTCGTCCTGAGCTGATTCCCGCCGGAGACCCCGTAGCCCGCATCGACGCGAGCCTGGTCACCGACCACCTGCTCGGGCCCGTGCTGAACATCACGGACCTGCGCCGCGACAAGCGCATAGACTACGTTGGCGGTATTCGCGGCCTTGCCGAGCTGGAGAAGCGCGTCAACAGCGGCGAAATGACCGCCGCCTTCGCGGTGTATCCCACGTCCATGGAAGACACGATGGCCGTCGCCGAAGCGGGCAAGGTCATGCCGACGAAATCGACCTGGTTCGAGCCCAAGCTAGTGGACGGGCTCGTGTCGCACGTACTGGATTGAGACGTTGTTGACTGCGCGCGACTGGAACTACAGGTCCGCGCCGTCGTCAGCCATCATCCCGAAAAGCGAAGCGGCGTACAGCAGCAGGGCACACACCGCGACACCGGCTTCGATATTTCCCGACCACAGCATCACCGGCCATACGACCGTGAAGCCCGTAAAGCAGAAGTCAGCCCCTTTCACGTAGCTCATCGTCGCCTCGCCTATCGATTCTGTTCGACCCGATACGGGGCCTGTCCAAGCCTTGGCAACGAGGATGCCAGCCCGAATCGGGTTAGTCAGTGCGTGAACGTACAGCTACGGGCGGTTGGCGGCTCGTGGCCCGCAGCCAAAATAATAGGCCCCCGTTACGGGACGAATACCGTAAACAAGAGGGAAATATCCGCGCAATTCATTGCGAGCCGCGGGCTATGAGTGCACGACGTTGGTCGGCCTGCCCGCCAGAAAATTCTCGACGTTTTCGATCGCGCGCAGCAGGCCGTCGCGCCTTACCTCCGGGGTCTGGCCCGCGTTGTGGGGCGAGAGCACGGCGTTCGCGCAACCGAGGAGCGCATCGTCGGCCTTGAGCGGCTCGTCGTGGAAAACGTCGAGCCCCGCGCCCGCGATACGTCCCGCCCCGAGCGACGCGAGCAGCGCATCGCGGTCCACCAGAGCGCCGCGGCCGGTGTTCACCAGGATCGCGCCCGGCTTCATCAGCCCGAACTCGCGTCCGCCGATGAATCCCTGCGACTCCGGCGTGAGCCGTATGTGCAGCGACATGACGTCCGCGCGGCGCAGAATGTCGTCCTTCGCCGCGGGAGTATCCTTGCGCGCGCTCCACGCCAGCACCTCCATCCCCAGCCCGCGCCCGAGCTGCGCCACCCGCGCGCCTATGCTGCCGGTGCCGAACACGCCCAGCGTTTTGCCGCACAGCTGCATGAGCATCTCGCGCGGCCACGCCCCGCCCCGCATCTCGCGATCTATCTGCGGGATCTTGCGCGCCACGGCGAGCGCGAGCGCGATCGTATGCTCGGCCACCGCGTAGGCGTTGGCGCCCGGCGTGTTGCACACGGTGATGCCATGGCGCGCGGCAGCGACAAGATCGATGTTGTCCGTGCCCACGCCCCAGATCGAGATCATCTTGAGATCGGGACATGCAGCAAGGACTTTGTCCGTGAACCGGGCGTGAGCGCGAATGTTGACCGCTACGTGCGCGGTGCCGATGCGCCGCGCCAGCTCGGCCTCGTCGTCGGCGCCTCGTTCAGTGAACAAGCGCACCTCGCCCAGCGCCTTGGCCCGCTGGTGGGCCTCGGAGCCGTCAAAAACGGATGGAAAATCGTCCGGGACTGCGATCATGGGATCAGCGCTTGCGCGCGCTCTCGTAGAGCGGCATGACCTTGACCGCGTAGCCCTGGAGGTCGGCGATGCGGCTTCCGGGCGAGGGGTGAGTGGAGAGAAACTGCGGCGTGCCGCCGCCGCCCACCTGCGCCATCTTCTGCCACAGCGTCACCGCGGCGCGCGGATCGTAGCCCGCGCGGGCGGCGAGCTCGACGCCGATGCGATCGGCTTCGCGCTCGAATTCGCGCGAGTACGGGAGACCCACGGTGACGTCCGCCACGACGCTCGCCAGGCTCGCGCCCGCGTCGCCGAGACCCAGGAGCGCGGCGCCGATGCCGACTACCGCCTGCTGGGCCATCTGCTGCGACGCGCGCTCGCGGCCGTGTTCCCGCAGCGCATGCCCGATCTCGTGTCCCATCACCGCGGCCAGCTCGTCGTCCGTCGGCTTGAGCTTCTCGATCAGGCCGGTGTAAACCGCGATCTTGCCGCCCGGCATGCACCAGGCGTTGACATCACCCGATGCTACGACGTTCACTTCCCACTTCCAGGAGGGAGCGTCGCCGCGGAAAGCCCCCGTCGCCGGGATCAACCGGGTCGCAATTGTACGCACGCGGGCTGTCTGGTCGGGATCGCGGTTAAGGGTCCCTTTCTTCGCGGCGCCGTTCAAGGTCTGCAGGTAGGCCTGCGCCGCCGCCTTGTCCACCTCGGCGGACGACAGCATCATCGACTGCTTGCGATCGACTCCGACCATCCCCGGTTGTGTGGTCTGGACGGTCTCGCAGGAGCCGATGAGCAGCACCGCCGGCAGTACCGCGAGCAGCGAAAGTCGTCCTGCCGCCATATCCGCGCCTTATTGGTCCTTACCCAGGTTTGCCCGGACGAGCTTCTCGTAGAACTGGAGCTTGGCCTGATAGCCGTCCGGGTCGACGAAGCGGTTCGGATCGTACGGGTCGCCGGGCTTGTACTTCTGGTGAAGATTGAACTGCGCCGCATGGGACGCAACCCAGATATCGGGCTTCAACTGCTTCTGTTTCGCCAGCGTCTGGGTATACGCCTGGGTGATACCCGGGAATCCGGGCATGCCGCCAACCATCACTCCGGGATTGATGGAGGCCATGTTGGCGATCAGTACGCTGTAGTCGCGCCCGCGGTCGCGCGTGGTAAACGTAAAGCTCGTCGCGCCTTTGGTGTGCCCGGGATGGTGCAACACGGTCAACTCGGTGTCGCCGAGCCGGACCTTGTCGCCGTCCTTCAGGCGCTGATCGACCGCGACGGCCTCATAGATCGGTCCGCGCCCCTGCAGATAGCGGTAGTCCGAGTTGCCGCCGTCCTCGAGCATCGGCGCATCATCCTCGTGCATGAGCATCCTGGCGCCGGTCAGGCGCTTGATCTCGGCCATGCCCGCCACGTGATCCCAGTGACCATGCGTGGCGAGCAGCAGCTTGATGTCCGCGAACCTGAAGCCGAGCGCCTCGATGTTGGACCGGATCCCCGCCACCGAATCGTTGATCCCGGTGTTGATGAGGATGTTGCCGGCGCTGGTGGTGATCAGGTAGACCGCAAGATCGTAGGTTCCGACGTAATACAGGTTCCCCACGATCCGCAGCGGAGGAAAGGGCTTGACGTAGGCCTCGTTGGTGACGGGCAGCTGCTTGTAAGTGGCCTGAGCGTGCGCGCCGCCGGGAGCCATCGCGAGAAACGCAACGAACGCGGCGACTGACAGAGGCCTGGCGTGCATCGGGAAACTCCTCTCGGGTTTGCGGGATGTGCCCGGTACCGGTCATGGCACCGGGACCTTCGTATTGTCCTCCATCAACCGGTAAGTCCGCCATGGCCCCTCGCCTTCCCGGCACAGGCCGTAGCGGAACGGAATGGTGGACCGCCCGGGAGTGAAGAAACGCAGGTCCTGGAACCAGGCGCAGGTCTCGGGATTGCCGCGGCCATCGTGATCAACACGGTAGACCACCGGGTACGCCGCGAACCAGCGGAAAAACTCGAACCCGGGCTGCTGCCAGGCTGCGCGCGCGAGGCTCGCGTCCTGCGGGTTTCCCCCGAAGCGCCTCGTCGTCACCCATACGGCGTGGTTGAGCGGAAGATACGGAGCGGAGATTCTGGCGAGGAAGCCGGCGTCGGCCGCGAGAGGGGGCGGCGCCTCGCCCTGCGACAGGCGCACCATGGCGTAGTCGAGCCGCTCGCCTTCCTCGACAAGCACCATCCAGTTGAGCGGAGAAGCCGGCCTGGGCTGGGCCGTGACGCGCGGCGCATTGATCCCCGCCCCCAGCGCATAGGCCCTGCCGAATTCGACGGCCACATGCTGCAGCGTGGCCTGCCATCCCACGTACGTCGCAAGCACCGCAAGGCCCGCGGCCGCCGGCACGCGCGAGCGTCGCCATGCCCAGGAAGCAAGCAGGCCCGCGAGAAGAATCCCGCTGAACCAGAGGTCGATGATGAAAGTCGTATCCCAGGCGTAACGCGCGTCGGAAAACGGCGCGAAGATCATCGTGCCGTACGAGGTGATGAGATCACCAAGGATGTGGAGCGCCACGCCCATGGCTGCGATCCCGAAATAGGCGCGCCAGCTGCGGTCCCGCCGCCAGGCCAGCGAACAGAGACAGGCAATTGCGAGCGCCCACAGCGGCACGAAGGCGAGCGAGTGCGTGATGCCGCGATGATGCTGGAGGTAGAAGATGGGGGAAACGTAGGCCGTGACGAAATCGAGATCGGGAAAGGAAGCCGCCAGCGCCCCGACGAGCATCCGCCGCCCGCCAGGCAGCGTAGCCGGGGACGACCGCGGCGCGCTCGCCCGCGCCAGCAATGCACCGGAGAGCGCGTGGGTCAGCGTGTCCATAAGGAGTACCTTACAAAATGAGGGGATCCCTCTCCCCTACATCAGGGCGCCTATCTTTCGTTTGGATAGGCGCTCTAAAGGGTTGTACCACAAGGGCTTCAGGCGCCGGAAAACAGGCCGTAAATCCATGGGTATCCCCTAAAGAACGGGGCGCACACGCCGTTAACAGAACGAATGGCGCCCATACGACTGTACCCTGCGTGACCGACAACCCGATTTCCGCCGCGCGCCACCCAGGCAGGCTTTCGCCCTTCAACCGGCGTACCGTCGTCCTGTTCGGCGCAATCGCGCTCCTGTGGAGCCTCGCCACCTCGTTGGGGACCGACTGGCTGATACGGGGCCGGACGGCCACTCTCGTGGCCGAGGAGGCCGCTAACGCCCGCCGCGACGTGCACCGCATCAGCGAGAACCTGGAACGCGTGTTGAACCGCCTGCAGGGCCTGCCGGTGGTGCTGGCTGCCGGGCCCGACTTTGCCCAATCGCTGGAATCGTTCGGTCCGGGCGTTGCACCGGCGGGTACCCCCCTCCCCGCGCGCAGGGCCGCATGGACGGAACGCCGCGACCTGCTCGCACTCTCCGAGCGCCTCGTGCTGGTTGCCGAGGAAATGGACGTCGACGTCATCTGGCTGATGAATGCGGCGGGCGACTGCGTTGCGGCCAGCAATTTCGCGGATGCGACGAGCTTCGTCGGCACCAACTACGCCGATCGCAGCTATTTCCGCTCGGCGCAGGACGGCAGGCGCGGACGGCAGTACGCCATGGGACGGGTCACCAACGTGCCCGGCCTGTTTTTTTCCGCGCCGGTGGCACCCGGCGGCCGCTTCCTCGGAGCGGTAGCGATCAAGATCGATCTTCCCCGTCTCGCTCCGTGGTTGAGCCATCCGCATGCGTACGTCACCGACGAGTACGGCGTGATCATTCTGTCCGCGGATCCCGGCCTGGAGATGATGGCGGTGCCCGGCGCCGCGGTCCATAACCTGCCGGTCGAGCAGCGGCGCGCGCGCTACAAGCGCGAGTCTTTTCGCACGCTCCAGGTGGACGCGGTCGGCGGCTCCGAGGGATTGCTGCGCGTTGCCGGTTCCACGCACCCGCACGTTCGCGCCACGAGCGAGCGGCCCCAGTACGGCGTCGTGGTACACATACTCGCGCCGGTCCGGGGCATAGCCGAGATGCGCGCAGACGCCCTCGCGCTTTTCCTGTCAGTCTCGTTCTCGGGCATCATGGTGATCGCGCTGGCCATGGGCGCGCGCGCCTACGTGCTGCGGGCGCGCCAGCACCGCCAGGTCATGGAAGCGAAGAACGACTCGCTCAACCGTCTGAACGAGCACCTCGACCACCTGGCGAGGATCGATCCGCTCACCGGGTGCTCCAACAGGCGGCATTTCCAGTCGTGCCTGGAGGCCGAGGTCGCGCGCTGCTGCCGCTACGGGCACGTAATGAGCTTGCTCGTCGTCGACATCGATCACTTCAAGGAAGTGAACGACAGCCACGGCCACAGCGGTGGAGACGAGGCCTTGCGCCATTTCGTAAAAATCGTCCAGCTGGAACTGCGCGGCGAGGACGTGCTGGGACGGCTGGGAGGCGAGGAATTCGGCATACTGCTGCCCGAAACGGGCGTCATGAACGCGAGCGCGGTCGCGGAACGCGTTCGCCGCGCCGTGGAGACGGAGGGTGCGCGGTTCGGTCAGGCGCTGATCCCCATCTCGGCAAGTTTTGGCATCGCCTGCTGGAAGTCCGCAAGCGAGTCACCCGATGCGCTGCTGCAGCGGGCCGATGCCGCGTTGTACGAGGCGAAGGCCGCCGGGCGCAACCGGGTGGTCGTCGCCGGAGATCCACCTACGCACACCGCCCGCGCGGCCTGCGGGAACTAGAACCTCCCCCCTTTTGCCTGCGTTGCTCGACCTCGCTAAGATGCGATGGTCGATTCAGCGAGGAAGGCAGGAAGGGCGATGGGGTTTTCCGATCACCTCAAGAAATCCGCACAGCCGATCTGGGATGCCCAGCTGCGCCACCCGTTCGTGCTCGGACTCGGAGACGGGTCGCTGCCGGAGGAGAAGTTCAAGTTCTACATCCTGCAGGATGCGCTCTTCCTGTTCGAGCTGGCCAAGCTCTTCGCCCTGGCGGCGACCAGGGCAAGCGACATCGAGACGATCGCCTACCTCTCCAAGCTGCAGGTCGACACCATCGAGGTCGAGCGGGCGCTGCACCAGGATTACGCGAAGCGATGGCGCATGAGCGAGGCCGAGATGGCCTCGGTCCCGATGGCGCCGACGAACTACGCCTATACCCGGCACCTGCGTTCGATCGCCCAGATCGGGGCGCTCGCCGAGATTCTGGTCGCCGCGCTCCCCTGCGCCTGGATCTACTGCGAGGTCGGGGTCCACTTCGGCCGGCAAGGCCCCCCGCCCGAGGGCCATCCCTATAAGAACTGGCTCGCCCTCTATGGCTCGCCGGAGTTTGCCGAAGTTGCCCGCTGGATGCGGGAGGCGATCGACCGCTGGACCCTCGAAGCAGGACCGGTTGCGCGCGCGCGGATGGAAGAAGCCTTTGTCATCTCCTCCCGCTACGAGTGGTCGTTCTGGGAGATGGCGTGGCGGGAGGAACGGTGGCCCATTTAAAGCAGGTGCTGACCATCGCCGGGTCGGACTCCGGCGGAGGGGCAGGGATCCAGGCCGATCTCAAGGCCATGTCGGCCGCCGGGGTC
The DNA here is from genome assembly GCA_035649495.1 of Burkholderiales bacterium. Taxonomy (GTDB): domain Bacteria; phylum Pseudomonadota; class Gammaproteobacteria; order Burkholderiales; family SG8-41; genus SG8-41. The sequence goes on from DASRJL010000087.1 coordinate 8,846, forward strand.
TTCGGGATGTCGGTGATCACCGCGATCACCGCCCAGAACACCAGGGCCGTCACCGCGGCCTATGACCTCCCGATCCCCCTCATCGAAGCCCAGATCGACGCGATCTTCGAGGACTTCGAGGTTTCCGCGGTCAAGACCGGGATGCTCTCCTCCAGCGACATCGTCCAGGCCGTCGCTCGCAAGCTCAAGTCCCTCGCGGTGGAGAATCTCGTCGTCGATCCGGTGATGGTTTCCAAGTCCGGCTACGATCTCCTGCAAGCGGATGCGATCGAGTCGGTGAAGGATGACCTGATCCCGCTTGCCCGGCTGGTCACTCCGAACCTGTTCGAGGCCGAACGGCTGACCGGCCGCTCGATCAAGACAACCGACGACGCCAAAGCCGCGGCCCGCGCCATCCACCGGCTGGGTTGCCGAGCGGTCCTGATCAAGGGAGGACATCGGCTGGACGAGCCGGCTACCGACATCCTCTTCGACGGAAGCGAGTTCACGATTCTTCCGGGCGAGTACATCGAGACCGCCAACACCCACGGGACAGGCTGCACGTACGCGTCCGCGATCGCTGCGAAGCTGGCGCTCGGAAACGATCTGATCGATGCGGTCAGGACGGCGAAAATCTATATCACGGAAGCAATCCGGCACGGCCTGGCAATCGGCCATGGCCACGGCCCCACGGACCATTTCTTCGCGATGCGGGGCTGACCGGCTCGCTTCAGTCCCATCGGTCGTCGCGCACCTGGATTTCCCCGTTCTCCACCCGTACGGGAAACTTCGCCGTCGCCTCGTAAGCGGGCGCGCACAGCGCGGCGCCGGTCTTGATGGAAAAGCGGGCCCCGTGGCGCGGGCAGACGATCTCCTCGCCCTGCACCATCCCGCCCGTCAGCTGGCCGCCGTCGTGGGTGCAGACGTCCTCGATCGCGTAGTAGTCGCCGGCGAGATTGAAAACCACGATCCGGGCGCCGTCAGCCTCGACGACGCGCCATTGGCCGGGCGCAAGCTCGCCCTCTGTCGCTGCTGTGATCCAGCCGGACACGGTCGCTCTATACCGCGACGACTTCCATCTCCGGCTCGACCTGCCGCACCAGGCTCTCGATCCCGGCGAGCGTGCCGGAAATCGAGCTCGGACAACTCCCGCACGCTCCCTGGTAGTGCACCATCAGCTTGTTGCCCTCGAGTCCGACGACGTAGAGGTCGCCGCCGTCGCCCTGCAGGTACGGGCGCACCTGGTCGTCGAGCAGCTCGTTGATACGGTCGAGCTTCTGCTTGTCCGCCTCGGAGAGTTTCTCCAGGTTCGTTCCGGACGCCGCCTGCTCGGCGTACCTGGCCGAATCGGCATCGGCCGCCGGCGCCTCGCGTATCGGCACCGCCAGCCTGCGCGTCAGCTCCTTCCAGTCGGCCCCGCCGTCCTGCGTTACCGTGATCCAGTGATCCACGTAGAACACGTTCGACACGTGCTCGATGTCGAAGAGAGCCGCCGCGAGCGGGTCGTCCTTCGCCTCGCCGGAGCTGGCGTACGAGCGCGACACGCCCCAGGTGAGCGGGTCCTTCAACACGAACTTCATCGCGTTCGGGTTGGGCGTGGGTTCGATTTCGGCGATCTTGGGCACGTCAATAAGCCATTGTTGAGTTTTGAATTTTGAGTTTTGAGTGCTGAGTTAACTCAACACTCAACACTAAAAACTAAGCACTCCCTCCTATAGGCGCGTGCATCGGGTCCTCGTCGGCTTCGGTCGTCGTGCTGGCGATCGAATTCAACGCCGCGTGCAGCGTGTGCCAGGGAAGGATCGCGCACTTCACGCGGGTAGGCAGGTCGCGCACGCCCGCGAAAACCGTCAGCCGCCCGAGATGGTGCGGCTGCGAGAGATCGAGCTTGCCCGTCGCCATGTCGCGGAACTCGCCGATCAGCTCCACCGCGTTCCCGCGGTTCCCGCCCTTGACCGCGGTAGTCATCATCGACGCCGACGCCTTGCAGATCGCGCACGCTTCGCCCTGGAAGTTGATCGCTTCCACCGTATCCCCCGCCACCTCGAGCGTCACGCTGATGTGGTCCCCGCACAACGGGTTGTGCCCCTCCGCCCGGTGCGTCGCCGCCGCAAGCGAGCCCCAGTTGCGAGGCTTGCGGTTGTGGTCGAGGATCACTTCCTGGTAGAGCTGTTTGCTCTCGCTCATCGCTCTGATACCGGTGATGAAATAGTGGTGATGAAATAGTGGTGATGAATACTGGTGATGAAAACCGGGTTTCTCATCACCCTTTTCCCATCACTATCTCTCATCACCATTACTCATCACTACTTGAAAACCTGCTGGACCTTCCTGATCCCTGCGACCAGGGCATCCACCTCGGCCATCGTGTTGTAGAGCGCGAAAGACGCGCGCGAGGTCGCCGGGATACCGAAGCGCTGCATCACCGGCTGCGCGCAGTGGTGGCCCGTCCGGACCGCGACGCCCTCCTCGTTCAGGAGCGTGCCGACATCGTGCGGGTGCACGCCGTCCACGACGAAGGACAGTACCGCGCACTTGTTCTCGGCGGTGCCGATGATCCGGACGCCCGGCAGCCGGTTCACCTGCTCGGTCGCATAGTCGAGCAGATCCGTCTCGTGGGCTCCGGCGCGCTGCACGCCGATCTCCGTCAGATAATCCACCGCGGCGCCGAGGGTGACGACCGCGGCAATGGGAGGCGTGCCGGCCTCGAACTTGTGCGGGATGACGTTGTAGGTGGTCTTCTCGAAGGAGACGGACAGGATCATGTCGCCGCCGCCCTTGAACGGCTGCATCTTCTCGAGCAGCGCGGCCTTGCCGTAGAGCACACCGACCCCCGTCGGCCCGTAAATCTTGTGCCCGGAAAAGCAGTAGAAATCGCAGTCGAGCGCCTGCACGTCGACCTCCATGTGCGGCACGGCCTGCGCGCCGTCCACCAGGACCGGGATGCCGTGGCGATGCGCGGCCGCGATCATCTCGCGCACCGGGTTGACGGTGCCGAGCGCGTTCGAAACGTGGGGCATGCCAACGAGCTTCACGCGGGGGTTCAGCAGCCGTTCGTAAGCCCCGATCGAGAGCTCGCCGCGATCGTTGATGGGCACCACGCGGATCGTCGCGCCCTTTTCCTCCGCCAGCATCTGCCACGGAACGATGTTCGAGTGGTGTTCCAGCGTCGTCAACACGATCTCGTCGCCCGCGACCAGGAACTTGCGGCCGTAGCCGTGCGCGACGAGGTTGATCGCGTCGGTGGTGCCGCTGGTGAATATGACCTCGCGGTCCTCGGCGGCGTTGATGAACGCCTTCACCTTGCGCCGCGCCATCTCGTACTCCGCGGTCGCCGTCTCGGACAGGTAGTGCACCGCCCGGTGGATGTTGGAGTGCTGCGTCGTCTGGTAACGGATCCAGCGGTCGAGTACCGGCTGCGGCATCTGGCTGGAAGCCGCGTTGTCGAGAAAGACGAGCGGCTTTCCGTTCACCTTCGTCCTCAGGATCGGAAAATCCGCGCGATAGCGCTCGACGTCCAGCGCCGCCGCAGCCTGCAGCCCGGTATGAGGGGCGTTCATTCTGTTTCCGCCTTCTGTGTCCGCGCCATCACGGTCTTCTCCAGTTCTTCGACCAGCGACGGAACGGGGATGCGGTCGATCACTTCCGCGCCGAATGCGTAGGTCAGGAGATTGCGCGCGGCGCCCGCGGAGAGCCCCCTGCTCCTCAGGTAGAACTCCTGCTCGGGGTCGAGCCGCCCGACGGTGGCGCCGTGCGCGCACTTGACGTCGTCGGCGAAGATCTCGAGCTGCGGCTTGGTATCCACGTGCGCTCTTGCCGACAGGAGCAGGTTGCGGCTTTGCTGCGCCGAATCGGTCGACTGCGCGCCCTGCCGGACGATCACCTTGCCGCTGAACACCGCGTGTGCCGCCCCGCCGACTATGCACTTGTTCAACTGGCGGCACTTCCCGTTGGGTACGGCGTGGTCCATCACCGTGTGGGTGTCCGCGAGCTGGCGCCCGTCGATCAGGGTCAGGCCGTCCAACTGCGCCTCGACGCCCTCACCGCGCTGGAGCACGCGGACGTCCTGCCTCGACACGCGCGCGCCGAGCGTCACCGCCTGTAAGGTGTAGCGGGCGTCCCGGTCGAGCGCAACGGCGCAGCTCGCGATGTGAAACGCGCCGGGGGCTTCCTGCTGGAGCCTCACGTGCTGCACGCGTGCGCCCTGCCCAACGACGACCTCCGTCGCGGAATTGCTGAAATACACGATGTCGGGCAGCCCCACGTATTGCTCGATCAGCTTGCACTCGGCGCCCGCTTCGGCAACCACCAGGCAGCGCGGGTAGCTCACCGTCTGTGGTCGCGTGGACACGAACATGAGTTGCACCGGCGCGGGACACTTCCGGTTTTTCGCTATCCGCACGAAGGCCCCGTCCTGCAGATGGCTCGTGTTGATCGCGGCGAACACGTCATTGTCGAGGGCGACGTGGCGCGCGAGATGCGGCTCGATCGCGGCGCCGTACGCCGCAAGCGCGGCCGCGAGATTCGTGACCGTAATCCCCTCGGGCAGGCCGGCAGCAGCCGAAAGCTGCGGGGCAAACACGCCGTCCACGAATACGAGCCGCGTCTCCGCTTCGGCGGCGGCAAAGGGTGCGATGTCGCCCAACGCAAGCCTGGAGGCTCCGGTGGCACACTGGAAGTTGATCCGGGTAAGAGGCGTGATGTCCGTAAAGCGCCATTCCTCGTCCCGCGTAGTCGGCACGGTAAGCGCGTTGGCGCGCTCCAGCGCGCGGGCGCGCCGCTCGCGTAACCACGCGAGATCGCCCTTTGGCGGCTCGAACCCGGCCAGCAGCGCCGCGACGTAGGGATGCGCTGCGCGCGGTGCGGAAACTGTACTCATTCCTATGCCGCCCTCACCCACTCGTAGCCCCGCGCCTCGAGCTCTTCGGCGAGCGCCTTGCCGCCGGTCCTGATGATGCGGCCGCCCTCCATCACGTGCACGTAATCGGGCACGATGTAATTCAGCATGCGCTGGTAGTGCGTCACCAGCACGAGCGCGTTGTCGGCGGTCGAGAGCCGGTTGATGCCGTTCGCCACCACCCGCAGCGCGTCGATGTCGAGCCCGGAGTCCGTTTCGTCCAGGATGGCGAGGCGGGGCTCCAGCAGCGCCATCTGCAGGATCTCGTTCCGCTTCTTCTCCCCGCCCGAAAAGCCTTCGTTGACGGAGCGATCGAGGAAGCTCGCGTCCATGTCGAGCAGCTTCATCTTCTCGCGGACGTAGTCGTCGAATTCAAGGGGATCGAGCTCGTCGCGCCCGCGTTGCGACTGCACCGTGTTGTAGGCCAGGCGCAGAAAAGCGCTGTTGGAAACGCCCGGGATCTCGACCGGGTACTGGAAGCCGAGAAAGAGCCCGGTGGCGGCGCGCTGCTCCGGCGCCATCTCGAAGATGTTCTTCCCATCGAAGAAGGCCGTGCCGCCGGTGATCTCGTAGGCAGGATGTCCCGCCAGCGCCTTGGCGAACGTGCTCTTGCCGGAGCCGTTAGGCCCCATGACGGCGTGGATTTCGCCCGCCGCCACCTTCAGCTCCATGCCCTTCAGGATCTCGACGCCGCCGACCCGCGCGCGGAGCCCGTGCACTTCGAGCAGCGTCTTTGCGCCGGGGCGTATCATCCGACGCTCCCTTCGAGCTTCAGTCCCAGGAGCTTGGTCGCCTCCACCGCGAATTCCATGGGGAGCTGCTGGAACACGTCGCGGCAGAAGCCGTTGATGATCATCGATACCGCGGCCTCGGCGCCTATGCCGCGCTGCGCGAAATAGAAGAGCTGGTCCTCGCCGATCTTCGAGGTGCTCGCTTCGTGCTCCACCGTGGCGCTGTCGTTCTGCACCTGGATGTAGGGAAACGTGTTGGCGCCGCTCTTCGCTCCGATCAGCATGGAGTCGCACTGCGAATAGTTGCGCGCGCCTTCCGCCCGCGGCCCGATCTTCACGAGCCCGCGGTAGCTGTTGTTGGACTGCCCGGCCGAGATGCCCTTGGAAACGATGCGGCTCCGCGTGTTGCGGCCGACGTGCACCATCTTGGTCCCGGTGTCCGCCTGCTGGTGGTGATTGGTAAGCGCGACCGAGTAGAACTCGCCGATCGAGTTGTCGCCCACCAGCACGCACGAGGGATACTTCCACGTGATCGCGGAGCCCGTCTCCACCTGGGTCCAGGAAATCTTGGAATTCACGCCCTGGCACAAGCCGCGCTTGGTGACGAAGTTGTAGATGCCGCCTCGCCCTTCCTCGTCCCCGGCGTACCAGTTCTGCACCGTGGAGTACTTGATCTCGGCATGGTCCAGGGCCACCAGCTCGACCACCGCCGCGTGCAGCTGATTGGTATCGAACTTCGGGGCCGTGCAGCCTTCGAGATACGAAACGTGGGAGCCTTCCTCGGCGACGATGAGCGTCCGCTCGAACTGCCCGGAGGACTCGGTGTTGATCCGGAAATAGGTCGACAGCTCCATCGGGCATCTGACGCCCTTCGGGATGAAGCAGAACGAGCCGTCGGTGAAGACCGCCGAGTTGAGCGCGGCGTAGTAGTTGTCCGCCGGGGGCACGACCGAGCCCATGTACTTGCGCACCAGGTCCGGGTGCTCGCGCACCGCCTCGGATATGGAGCAGAAGATAACGCCGGCCTCCGCGAGTCTCTGCTTGTAGGTGGTCGCGACCGACACCGAGTCGAAGATGACGTCGACGGCGACGCCGGCGAGCTTCGCGCGCTCGTTCATCGGGACGCCGAGCTTCTCGAAGGTGCGCAGCAGCTCCGGATCCACCTCGTCCATGCTCGCGAGCTTCTTCGGCTTGGGCGCCGAGTAGTAGCTGATGTCCTGGAAGTCGATCTTCGGGTACTTCACGTTGGGCCACGCCGGCTCGGTCATCGTGAGCCAGTGGCGGTACGCCTTCAGCCTGAACTCGAGCAGCCACTCCGGCTCGCTCTTCTTCGCCGAGATGTAGCGGATCGTGTCCTCGGAGAGCCCCCTGGGCGCGGTGTCCGACTCGATGTCGGTCACGAACCCGTGCTTGTAGGGCTGGTTGACGAGATTGTCCAACACGCTACTCATGGAAACGCCTCTATGTCCTTAGTGTTGAGTTTTGAGTGCTGAGTTTTGAGTTCGAACCGCTATCAACTAAACATTCAACACTAAGCACTCAACACTGGTATCACGCCTTTTCCTTGACGCTGAAGCTCTCGCCGCAGCCGCACGTCCCGTCGACGTTCGGGTTTTCGAACTTGAATATCTGCTTCAGCCCTTCCTTCACGAAGTCGAGGGTCGAGCCCTGGAGAAACGCCAGGCTTTCCGTGTCGATCACGACCTTCGCGCCGTGGGTCTCGATCAGGTTGTCGCCGGCGCGCACCTCGTCCGCGTAGTCGTAGGTGTAGGCGAAGCCCGAGCAGCCTGTTTCCTTGACGCCCACGCGCAACCCGATGCCGTGGCCGCGCTTCGCGAGCTGCGTCCGTATCTGTTTTGCTGCGTTTTCCGTTAAATGTATCGTCATCTGTTCACCGTCACTCGTTTCTCGTCGCTCGTTTCTCGTCTCTGGTCACACCGGTCACTGGTCACTGGTCACCGGTCACTGTTTCAGGCAACCATCGCCGTCAGGCCGCGCAGGCGCGCCACCACCAGCGCGAGCGCCCTCAGGAATTCATCGATCTGTGCCGTCGTATTGCCCGCGCCGAGAGAGAATCGTACTGCGCCGCGCGCGAGCTCGGGATCGACACCCATCGCCAGCAACGTCGCCGAGGGCTCCGGATTCGCGCTGGAGCACGCCGCTCCCGGCGCGACCGCATAGCCAAGCTTGTCGAGCTCGATCACCAGCGTTTCGCCTTCGATGCGATCGAATGCGAAATAGGACGTATTGGGGATGCGCGGCGCGGCGGCGCCGAATATGACTGCCCCCATGCCGCGCAGTCCCTGCTCTAGGCGGGCGCGCAACGCCTCGAGCCGCGGCGCCAGCTCGCCCAACCGGCCCGCGGCAAGCTCGCACGCCACGCCAAATCCGACGATGGCCGGCACATTTTCGGTGCCGGAGCGCAAACCCTGCTCGTGGCCTCCGCCATGGATGAGGGGTCGGAGCTCCAGACGCTTGTCCACGATGAGCGCGCCCGCGCCCTTGGGACCGTAGATCTTGTGGGCGGAGAGCGTCATCGCGTGCACGTTGAGCGCCGGGAAATCCACCGGGATCTTGCCGAGCGCCTGTACCGCGTCCGTGTGCATCAATGCCCGGGCCCGGCGCGCGCGTTCCCCGGCCGCCGCGACGTCCTGCACGACGCCCGTTTCATTGTTGGCGAGCATGACGGAAACGAGACCGGTCGGCTGCCGGAGCGCCGTCTCGATATCGGCCAGATCGAGCGCCCCGTCGCCGGTTACCGCAAGCTTTCTCAATTTCCAGCCCGCGCGCGCGAGTTCCTGCGCCGGCTTCGCCACGCAGGGGTGCTCGATCGCGCTCACCGCCACCTGAGACGGCTTGAGATACGACGCGGTGCCCTTGATGAACGCATTGTTCGCCTCGGTGCCGCCGGAAACGAATATCACCTGCGACGGGCGGACGTTCACCAGCGCCGCCACCTGTTCGCGCGCGGCATCCAGGGCGCGGCGCGCCACCGTGCCCAGCTCGTGACGGCTCGATGCGTTGCCATAGCGCCCCCGCAGGAAAGGCAGCATCGCTTCCAGGACGCGCTCGTCCACGGGGGTGGTAGCGTTGTGGTCGAAGTAGATGTGTTCCAACGGCGTGCCTGCCTGAATCACGCGGAGACCGTGGTCGTACGCTTGACCGTCTTCTCCCGCATGTCGTGCATTTGCGCGACACCGGCCTCCCGGGCGTCCTTCGCCTTCTGCTCGTCCACCATCTGCTGCAGGGTCACCGAGCCCAGGTAGTCGAAGATGCGCTGGTTGAGCGCCGCCCACAGGTCGTGGGTCAGGCATTTCTGCTCGTCGCGGCAGTTCTCCTTGCCCCCGCACTGCGTGGCATCGATAGGCTCATCGACCGCGAGGATGATCTCGGAGACCGTCACGGCCGACAGGTCCTTCGCGAGGCAGTAGCCGCCGCCGGGACCGCGCACGCTCTCGACAAGGCTGTGGCGGCGCAGCTTGCCGAACAGCTGCTCCAGGTAGGAGAGCGATATCTTCTGCCGGGTGCTGATCTCGGCGAGCGTCACCGGCCCGCTACCGTGCTGGAGCGCGAGATCGATCATTGCGGTTACCGCAAAACGTCCTTTGGTCGTCAGCCTCATGCGCCACCTCTCACAAAAAGTCCAATAAATACAATCGCCTGAGGAATCGCTTCTGCTCTGCCATCTTTCAACTTTAGATATCCTGAGTGAATTAGTCAACCATTCGCTTCAAATAGTTCTCGTCCGATGGCGCGGCATTCCGCCGCTCCAGTTCTCCGGCCAGCCGCCGCAATTCCTCGAGGATCCGCTCGATGCGCTGGTCGTTGTCGGCGCTGTGATTGATCAGCTCGTGGATGGCTTTGCCCAGGGGATCGTTGAGATCCCGCACCACGCCATAGGCGGCGAAGCGCCCGGCCTGGGATGCGTCCTGCACCTCGACGATACGAGCGGGTATGCCGATCGCCGTCGCACCCGCAGGAACTTCCTTCACTACGACGGCGTTGGAACCGACCTTCGCGCCTTCGCCGACGGTGATGGGACCCAGAATTTTGGCGCCGGCGCCGACGACAACGCCGTTGCCCAGGGTCGGGTGACGCTTCCCCTTGTTCCAGGACGTGCCCCCGAGCGTGACGCCGTGGTAGAGCGTGCAGTCGTCGCCAATCTCGGCGGTTTCACCGATCACCACGCCCATGCCGTGATCGATGAAGAAGCGGCGGCCTATCCTTGCGCCCGGGTGTATCTCGATTCCGGTCAGCCAGCGCGTCAGATGGGACATGAAACGGGCGAGCCATTTGAGGTCCCAGCCCCACAACCGGTGCGCCGCCCGGTGCAGCAACAATGCATGGAAACCGGGGTAACACGTGACGACCTCCCAAGTCGTCCGCGCCGCCGGATCACGCTCGAAAACGACCGCCACGTCTTCCCGAAGATGATCTAACATTTTGTTTAAAGTTAATGAGTTACGAGGCCCTATCCCGTTACGGACACGGCGATCAGGGCCTCGAGCTTACGATGTCCTAGTAATCCAGTCAACTTTACTACGGTGACCGGTGACCCGTGACTGGTGATCAGCAAGCTGCTGTCAGCAAGCAGCGCATCGCCTCCAGGCTGCGGCTCTGGTGAGTTCAGCACCTCCGGTTGAGAGTAAGGGCAGCATTGGTCCCGGTTATGTGTGGCTACGGGTCACTGGTCACGGGTCACAGGTCACTTCTTCTTGGGATGGACGAGCGTCTTCAGCATTCCCCGCAAGATGCTGATCTCCTCCTTTTCCAGTTGCGAGCGCCCGAACAGCCGACGCAGCCGCGGCATCAGCTTTTTGTTGTATCCGGGGTTGAGAAAGCCGGTTTCGAGCAGCGTGCGCTCCAGGTGCTCGTAGAAGCGTTCCAGCTCCTCGAAGCTCGCGAGGGGCTGCGGCGGCTCGCGCCTCGCCTCTTCACCATGCGCGGCAACACGCAGCTCGTACGCGAGAACCTGGACCGCCGCCGCAATATTGAGCGAGGAATAAAGGGGATTCGCGGGTATGGTCGCCAGCAGCTGGCACTTGTCCACCTGCGCGCCGGTCAAGCCGAAGGCCTCGTTCCCGAATACGAGCGCCGCCTCCTGCGCGCGCGCCACGCGCACGACGCGCGCTGCAGCCTCGCGTGCCGGCACCATCGGGGTCGCGATCTCGCGCACGCGCGCCGAGCAGGCCACGGTGAACACCGAGCCGTCGAGCGCCTCTTCCAGGGTGGCGCAGATACGGGCATCCCGCAACACGTCGGCGGCGTCGACCGCGAGCCAGTCCGCTTGCGGATCCGGGAAGCGCCTGGGCGCGACCAGCACGAGGCGCGCGAGCCCCATCGTCTTCAGAGCGCGCGCAGCCGCCCCGATATTGCCCGGGTGCGCGGTCTCGCACAGGACGACGCGAATATTTTTGAGCGGATCGTCCATGTTCACTACAATACGGCCCTTCCTTCAGCCACAGAGAACACAGAGGACACAGAGAGTAACAGCGATCCGGCATGCGCGGCTGCGGCACGCGTAACGGCCTTTCTCTGTGATCTCTGTGACCTCTGTGGCAGGAAACGCCCCTATGCTGCATCCGATGCTCACCATCGCCGTGAAAGCGGCCCGCCGCGCCGGGGGCATCATCAATCGAGCGACGCGCAACCTCGATATCGTCGCGGTGCAGGAGAAAGCCGCAAACGATTTCGTCTCGGAAGTCGACCGGGAAGCGGAGGAGGCGATCATCCGGACGCTGCGCGAGGCTTATCCCGACCATTCGATCCTCGCCGAGGAAAGCGGGGCTTCCGGAAAATCGGAGTACAAGTGGATCGTCGACCCGCTGGACGGGACGACCAACTTCCTCCACGGCTTCCCCCAGTACGCGGTCGCGATCGCCCTCATGCACAAGGAGGTCGTCACCCAGGCCGTGATCTACGATCCCGGGCGCAACGATCTGTTCACCGCTTCCCGCGGGCGCGGAGCCTTCCTGAACGACCAGCGGATGCGGGTGGGCAAGCGGGCGCTGAGGCTTGGCCTCATCGGCACCGGGCTCCCCTTCAAGGACCAGCACGCGCATCTCGACGCCTATCTCGCGATGCTGCGCGACGTCATGCGGAACGCGACCAGCGTGCGTCGAGCCGGATCAGCCGCGCTCGATCTCGCCTACGTGGCGGCGGGCAGGCTCGACGGCTTTTGGGAAATCGGTTTGAGCCCCTGGGACATCGCTGCCGGCGCGCTGATGATCACAGAGGCCGGCGGCCTGGTGGGCGACCTGGAAGGAGAACAGAACTATCTCACGTCCGGCAACGTCGTGGCCGGCAATCCCAAGGTATTTGTCGAATTGTTGCAGACGATAGCGCCGCACCTGACACCTTCATTGAGGCACCGTTAGCGCCCGCCTTGGGATGCCGCCGTTCCCGCACTCGGCCGCCTTCCTCCGGCGTCACCGAGTCACGGCGTCTATCCCTCGGTCTTCGCTGAACTGTTGCAAACGATAAAACCACACCTCACGCCAGCATTGAGGCACATCTAAGCGGGCTGCGGGTCTAGCTGGTAGCTCGTAGCTGGTAGCTCGCGGCTCGTAGCCCGTAATTCACTTCGCCGTCGAAGCCGCCAGCTCCCGCGCCAGCGCCGGGTCGAGCTTTTCCAGCGTCTTTGCAACCTCCTTGACCTCCGCGCTCCGTCCGAGCCGCGCGTAGGCCTTACCCATGCCGAGCCAGGCCTGACCGATTCGCTGGTCGAGCTTGAGCGCCTCCTGGTAAGCCTTGACCGCAGATTCGAACCGGCCCAGGTCGCTGTAGATATCGCCCAGCAATATCCATGTCGGAGGGGTTTCCTTGTTCACATTCAGCGCCCGGTTCACGATCTGCAGCGCACGCTCCGGCTGACCATCGAGACGATAGGACTGCGCGAGCAGGTTCCAGCCCAGCTGGTCCTCCGGCGAGAGGCGCACCACCTCGGAGTAGCAGGCGGTCGCCCGCTTGCGTTGCCCGGCCTGTGAGTAGGCATAACCCGCGACGGTCCACCAGTCGCTGTTCGACTGGTCTACCTTGAGGTTCTCTTCGGCGAAACGGGCGAGGCCGTCCCAATCCCGGCGCTGCTCGAATTCGGAGATGCGCCGCCGGTTGGTGTCGTCCACCCGTTCGAAATGGCTCAGCAGCATCGGAATGGTCCCGTCGGGGATCAGACTCATCAGCAGCTGCGTCTGGGGCGTGCACGCACCAAGCGCGACGAGCGCGATTGCGGCAGCCAGGTGTCGCGCGGACATTTCGAGAGGCCGTGGCATGGCTCGCGGCAGTTTATACCACCCCGCCATCCGCAACGCCGGCCACAACTCGGCTACACTCCGGGGTTCCGCAAACACCCGAACCCGTCACGCCATGAAACTCGCCATCCTCGACGACTATTCGAAAGCAGCGCTCGCAGCCGCGGACTGGGAAGGCATCCGCCGCCGCGGCGTTGAGATCACCGTATTCGATACGGCGTTCGCCTCGACGGACGACGCCGCGGCGAAGCTCGCGCCCTTCGAGATCGTCAACCTCCTGCGCGAGCGCACGCACTTTACCCGCGCGCTGATCGAAAAACTGCCGAATCTCCGGTTCATCGCCATGACCGGGCGCCGCGCGCCCAGCCTCGATATCGCTGCAGCGACGGAAAAAGGTATCCCGGTGAGCAATACCCACGGCGGCGAAGGTGGCGCTTCGACCGCCGAGATGGCGTGGACGCTGCTGCTCGCCGCCGCACGGGACCTCACCCATGCCGAGCGCGGCATGCGGGCAGGACGCTGGCACGAAGGGCTGCGCGTGGGCACAGTGCTCGAAGGGCGGCGCCTTGGTGTGATCGGCCTCGGCCGGCTGGGCAGCAAGATCGCGGGCTACGGCAAGGCGTTCGGCATGGACGTCGTGGCATGGAGCCAGAACCTCACGCCGGAACGAGCCGCAGAGTGCGGCGCGCGCCTCGTCGGCAAGGACGAGCTTTTCTCCACCTCGGACTTCATCAGCATCCACGTCGTGCTGAGCGACCGCACCCGGGGTCTCATCGGCGCGGCCGATTTCGCGCGCATGAAGCCCTCCGCGATACTGGTCAACACTTCCCGCGGTCCGATACTGGACGAGGCGGCGTTGATCGCGGCGATCGAGCAACGCAGATTCGCGCACGCGGCGCTGGACGTTTACTCGCGCGAACCGCTACCCCTCGATCATCCGCTGCGGCGCATGGAGAACGTCACCCTCTCGCCACACCTCGGATATCTCAACACCGACGTCTTCCAGCACTTCTACGGCGAGTCGGTGAAGAATATCGAGGCCTGGCTCGACGGCAAGCCGATCAACGTCGTCAACCCCGATGCTTTGAAGAAGTGATGAGGTACTGGTGATGAGGTACTGGTGATGAGGTACTGGTGATGAGGTACTGGTGATGAAGTACTGGTGATGAAGTACTGGTGATGAGGTACTGGTGATGAGGTACTGGTGATGAGGTACTGGGCGAGCGACTGTACATCACCACTTCTCATCACCATTTTTCATCACCACTTCTCATCACCCCCTCAGCGCCAGCTCGTCGGCCACCGCCCGCTCTACGACAGTGCCCTTGAAGAAATCGGGATTGTTGCGCGTGTGCAGGCTCGCGGCGTTGGTGAACGTGAATTCCCGGAAATCCTGCTCCGTCATGTAGCCCCGCTCCACCGCCTCGTACGCTTCCGGGATCACGTCCTTGAAATCGGGCACGTCGAAATGCGTGAAGTCGGAGCTGAAGACCGGCCGCAGCCGGACGCCCATCCGGGGATCGAACGCCATTACGGTTGCGTGGTCGTCCGCCTCGCAGCCGAAGTAGAAGTTGCCGGAGAAAACGGCCCGCACGTCCGCCTTCGAGCTGATACCCGCCGCCTCGAAATCGTCCGAGACGTGCTCGGGCCGCGACAGCTCCTCGACGCTGCACTCCGGGCGGAAGACGTCCAGGCTCCCCATGATCGCGTCGGCGTGTTTTTTCAGCCGCTCGTCGCCGTAGCGCTCGATCAACAGCCGCATCTCGGCGACGTCGGTTGAGCCCGGGTGCTGCAGCCCAGCGCGGCGGCGCTTCTCCCAGTGCTCGATCAGGTCGCCGCACATCTGGCTCGCCCAGCTCACACCGCCCTCCATGAACCCGAAATTGAGGCTCGGATGGCGGCGTACCACCCCGCCCAGGAAAACGCCGCGCGCGAAAGCGTGATTCGACTCGGCGAAGTGGCCGACGTGGTTGTAGGTGAAGTTGCTGATCGAGGCGCGATCCTGCCAGCGCGGACTGCCCGCGTGCTGGGTGACGGCCACGCCCAGGTCGACGCAACGCTGCCATAACGGCTCGTAGTCGTACGGGCTGTCGAGAGCGATGGTGTCGATGTACCAGGCGGCTTTCTGCGGATCGGTGCCCTGGGCAGCGCTCGGGACCGGCCGCTCCTGGTTGCCGCGCAGCATGATCGCCTTGTAACCCAGCTTCCCGACCGCGTGTTCCAGCTCGTCGACGGCCTGGCGGGGCGTGCGCGCCGGCACGATGGCGACCGGCGCGAACCTACTGGCAAACGGCGCGAACATGTCGGCCGTCATCATGTTGTAGGCGCGGGCGGCCGCGCAGTGCAGCTCGTCCGGCTGTATGCCGTTGATGGTGAGCCCGAAGCTCGGATAGATGAGCGCGAAGTCGATGCCCAGTTCCGGCAGGCGCTCGTTCAAAAGAGCCGGCAGCAGCGCCGATGCCTTGTCGAGCGTATTGGTGGTCACGCCCCACCAGATAGCGCGGCGCAGACGGTTGTGGTGGCGCTCCTCCCACGTGGACCGGTACCACGTGTCGTTCCGGCGCCACAGCGTCCTGATCTGATCGACGGCGCCCGGGCCGCCCGCTTCCCGCAGGTATTCGAGGAAGATCGGGATCGGCTCCATCCAGTGGCCGTCGCCGTCGATCACCGGATGCTTCAGCCCGGCACGAATCTGTTGCGCTCGCTCCATGGTCAACTCTCCCTGGTCCGGTCCGCTACGTGTGTACGTACTGCGGTGAGGCTATCGCCAAGCTGGTGAGGCGTCAATTCCCCAGCACCGCCATGAGCTCGGAGAGGTCCTCCAGCCTGTCGAGCGTGCTCGTGAGCCGCAGGACCTTGCCGGCATCGCCCTCGGACAGGCGCGAGCTCACGACGTGGCGGAACTTGTATTCCACGTCCGCGGGCGCGAGAGGATGCTCGGGGCTCCCCCGGCGGTGCAGCAGCAGCTTTTCCCACGCGCGGCCGTCCCTGGCGCGCACCTTCACGCGCGCCGCGTGCCGGAACTCCGCCCCCATGCCTTCAATCTCGCGGTCCACGCTGGCGTCGATCCGGTCGATGAAGCCGAAGATCTTCGGATCATTCAGCCTGCTCTCGCGGTACTGCTCGGTGAACGCCACGCCATCGAGGGCAATGACCGCCAGCCCGTAGCACAGATTCATTTGCGCGGCGGTAACCCCCTGCGCCTTGTATTGCCACGCGCAATGCAGGTGGGTCATCGGGCTCAATCCCGCCTCGACCCGCTCGATGTCGTCCGCGGCCAGCTTGTTCTCACGCATGATTTCGGCCAGTCCGTCGAGCGCCGTATGGATGCTCGTCACGCTCGCGTGCGGCTTGTAGCCGACATTCAGCGTCTCCCACGTGCTGCCCAGCCCGTCGGTCAGCCGCCGGGCATTCGGAGCGTCGGAATAGCAGCTCAAGTACCCGCCGTAAGCGGCTTCCAGCACGTCGGGGATGCCCGTGAAATCCTGCTGCGCGAGCCGGGCCGAATAGACTCCGCTCTGCGCGGCGCGGCCCGAATGAAAGCGCTTCACCATGGCGCCTTCCTGGGCCGCCATGAGACCTCCGGCCTGAGAACCGACGATGCCCAGCGCGTGCTGGAACCGGC
>DASRJL010000088.1:0-53522 GCA_035649495.1 Burkholderiales bacterium
CGAACAGGCGCTCTATCCGCTCGCGGGCATTGAGGGTGCCCGCCTTCCTGCGCCGCGCCAGCTTCTCCGCGCCACCCATTGCGAGCGCTTTCGCGCGGCGCTTTTCGTACTCTTCCAGCAACGTCTCGAATGCCATCTAACGTCCTCTTGCGAACAAAGGGCGTGATTGGTGAATGGTGATTGGCGATTGGTCCCTTCCGCCTTTCGCCTTCCTCCTTCCGCCTTTGGCGGTCATCCCTCGATGACCGCCACCACCTGCCCTTCCGCCACCGGGTCTTTCTCCTTGACGAGGATTTCCTTTACCGTGCCCGCGTCTTCGGTGATCACCGGGATCTCCATCTTCATCGACTCGACCACGACGAGCGTGTCGCCGGACTCCACCTTGTCGCCGGGACTCGACTTGACCTGCCAGACGGTGCCGGTAATCTCGGACTTGATTTCGATGCGCGCCATGCGGGATCTCTTGCTGCGTCGGGGGTTTGTTGCAGACGACCGCGTACTGATACGATGCAGCGAAATTCTAGCACTATAGGGCGGCCGCAGCGTCGCAGCGTCCGGAGCGCACGAAGACGAAATGTCGAAAAGCATGCAAGTCATCGTCCGGTGGTGCCTGTTTGCGCTGCTCCTCGTCGCGGCACCGGCTTCGGCGCAAGAGCGTATCGGCGTAGTACTGATGCACGGCAAGTGGGGCACGGCGGGCGGGCCGATTCAGCCGTTGGCAGACACGCTGCGCGCCAGGAACTTTCTCGTCGCTACGCCCCTGATGCCGTGGGGTCGCGGACGCGACTACGACGCCGGCTATCCGCAGGCGATCGAGCAAGTCAATGCCGAAATACGCAAGCTGCGCGAGCAGGGGGCGACCAGGATCGTAGTCGCCGGTCACAGTTTCGGTGCGAATGCGGCGCTCGCTTATGGCGCCAGCGCCGGCGGGATCGACGGGATTGCCGCGCTCGCTCCGGGGCACACCCCCGACCTGGGCGGTTTCCGGAAGCGCGTTTCCCCCAGCGTGGAGAAGGCGCGCGGTATGATCGCCGCCGGCAAAGGCGACGAGCGTGCCTCGTTCGAAGACCTCAACCAGGGCAAGACCGCGACGATCTCCACCACGCCTCATACCTACATGAGCTATTTCGATCCTGAAGGGCTGGGGGCCATGCCCAGGAGCGCGGCCGCGATCAAGACACCGACACCCCTGCTATGGGTAATCGGCACGAGCGATTCGCTTCATTCGGCGGGGCCGGAGTACGCCTTCGGCAGGGCACCGGCGCACGCGAAGAGCAAGTACCTGGTGGTCGAGAGCGATCATGTCGGAACGCCACGGGTAGCAGCTGCCGACACTGCGAGCTGGATCGATAGCCTGGCACGATGAAGCTCAACCGCCTGCTACTCACGCTATTGCTGTCGCTGGCTCTGCCGGCGCTCGCACAGGAACGCACGCTCGATCCGGTGGACGAGGGCGCGAAGGATCCGTCGTGGGTGAGCTTCAAGAACCGCCTGATGAACGCGGTGGCGAAGCGCGACCGCAAGTTCGTGGCGGGCATACTCCATTCGGGCGTGAGGAGCGGCATGCAAGGCGGCCGCGGGATCGCCGAGTTCAGAAAGCAGTGGGAGCTCGATTCGGACGCGAGCCCGTTGTGGCAGGAATTGAGCGCCGCGCTGTTTCTCGGCAGTGCCTGGAACAGGCGCGAGAAGGCGCAGGCCGAATTGTGCGCGCCGTATGTAGGGGTTAAGTGGCCGCCGGATGCCGACGTGTACAGCGGCGGCGCCATCGTCGCGAAGGATGCGCTGTTGAAGGCGGCGCCGTCGGCCGATTCCTCTACCGTCGCCACCATGTCCTACAACGTGGTGTCCGTTGTCGACTGGGAGGTCAATGACAAGTCTCCCGAGGTCAAGCAGAAGTGGGTCAAGATCAAGATTGCCTACGGTGAAGCGTATTTGCCGGAGGAGCAGGTCCGCAGCCCCATAGAGCACACGGCCTGTTTCGTCCGGACCGAAGGCGGCTGGCGGATGATCGGGTTCGGCCCGGGTGGGGGCAACTAACAGTTGGTGACCAGTGACCGGTGACCGGTGACCAGTTGACGACGAATGAGGCGGTGCGGGAAAAACTGCTCGCGCTGGTAGCGGAGGATGCGCGTGTGCGGGCGGAGCTGGCCGCTGACGGCTCGCTCTTTCAGGGCTACAACGCGCGCATGCGCGAGGTTCACGAACGAAACGCGGACGCGCTCGCGAAAATCATCGACGCGCACGGCTGGCCCGGCTTCGCGGTGGCTGGTGCAGACGGGGCCGCCGCTGCATGGCGGATCGCGCAGCACGCGATAGGGCTTCCCGACTTTCAGCGGCGCTGTTTCCAGTTGCTGGAGGAAGCAACTGCCCGGGGCGATGCGGCGCCGAAGCACGTGGCGCTTCTCGACGACCGTATCGCTTTCAACGAGCGCCGCCCGCAGAAGTACGGCACCCAGTTCGACTGGGACGAGACGGGGAAGATGAGTCCGTGGCGCCTCGACGATCCGGCGGCGGTAGATCGGCGCCGCGCCGCGCTGGGAATGAAATCGATGGCGGCGCAGGAGGCTGAGGTGGGCGCCGAAAGCGACGAGTGGAAGGAGCACGCCCCGAAGGACTGGCACGCGCGCCAGCGGGAGATAGAGGAGTGGGCGCGGGAGGTGGGGTGGATCTGATTGGCCATCGCGGAGCGCGCGGACTCGCGCCCGAGAACACGCTCGCCGCATTCGCGCGCGCGATCGAGATCGGCGTATCCGGTTTCGAGCTCGATTGCGCGATCACGCGCGATGGCGTGGTCGTCATCCATCACGACGCGCTCATGAACCCCGACTTCGCGCGCGGGCCTGACGGAAAATGGCTGAGCGCGGCGGGACCTGCCATCGCGACTCTCGACTATACGGATCTCCTGCGCTACGACGTCGGCCGGATCCAGCCGGGCTCCGGCTACGAGCGTCGGTTTCCGGTCCAGCAGCCGGTGGACGGCACACGCATCCCGCGCCTGGCAGATCTGTTCGCCCTGGCACGCAATGGCGGCTACGACGGGCTGCGTTTCTGGATCGAACTCAAGCTCTCCCCGCTCGCTCCGGAGCGCACCGTCGGGCCGGATGAGTTTGCGCGTCGGGTTATCGCTGTCGTGCGCGAACACGGAATGAGCGACCGCTCGGCACTCCTCTCTTTCGACTGGCGCGCGCTGGCCGCCGCGCGGCGCGAGGCTGCGGATATCCCGATCGTCTGCCTTACGGCGCAGCAATCGTGGCAGGACAACATCCTTGCCGTGGCAGATTCCTCTCCCTGGACCGCGCCTTTGCACGTGAACCGGTTCGGGGGCTCGTTGCCGCGCATGGTCCACGCAGCATGCGGGTCAACTTGGGCGCCGTACTACGAAGAGCTGACGCCTGCGCTGCTGGCGGAAGCCCGGACGCTCGGCCTCAAGGTGGTCGTGTGGACGGTGAACGAGCCGGCCGACATGCGCCGGATGATCGGGCTCGGCGTGGACGGCATTATTTCGGACTACCCGGACCGGCTGCGGCAGGTAGCCGGTGAGGCGGGCATCGCCTTGCCGCGAGCAACGCCCGTCGCGCCCTAGCAGCGGGGGATGCTTACTCGCGGTAGCGCGGGGCCGTCGGAAGCGGCCCGGTCTGGCACGGCCCGAACAGAACCCGCCCGTCGCGCTCCAGCATCGCGCGCTCTCCGTCGAGGTAAAGCGAATAGGCGCCGTCGCTGAATTTCTCCTGTGCGGCGCTCTGCGCGCGCGCCAGAGTGATCGCCTTGTCGTCCACGAGCACCTGTGCCGCGCGGCCATCGGGGGCCCGGCTGACGCGCAGCAGCTTGTTGCCCGCGCAGGCATAGTCCAGGCGCTCCGGCAGCACCGTCTGCTCGACACCCGGCGCGGCGCAGCCGCCCGCCAGAAGAAGCGCCACTGCGCCAGTCAGACACCTCGAATCCATATCGGCCCCCATCCGTTCTTGCCGCTGCCGTTCCGCTGCGCCGCAGTAGCGCGGCGCTACGCTGCCGATTGCGCCTGCGCCGCGAGCACATCCGCCACGGCCGCGGTGAGCTTTGCGGCGTAATCAAGGTGCAGGAACTCGTTCGGACCGTGCGCGTTCGAGTGCGGACCCAGCACGCCCGTGATGAGGAACTGCGCCTGCGGAAACTTTGCGCCCAGCATCGCCATGAAGGGTATCGTGCCGCCTTCGCCCATCCACATCGCCGGCTTCGCATAGTGCTTTAACGACGCGGCCTCGATCGCCCGCTCCAGCCACGGCGCGGTTTGCGGTGCGTGCCAGCCGGTGGCGGCCTGGCCGAACGCAAAGGTGACCTTCGCACCATAGGGCGGATCCGCTTCCAGAATTTCCTTGAGCTTGCCAGCCGCCGCCTGCCCCGCCACGGTGGGTGGAATTCGCAACGAGAGCGCGAGAACCGTTTTCGGTCGCAACACATTGCCCGCGCTGGCAGGCGGCGGCAAACCGTCCGCACCGGTGACGGCGAGCATAGGCCGCCAGGTGCGGTTGAGCACCAGCTCCTCCAGCGAGTCCACCATCGGCCGCATGCCCGGCACGAACGGAAACTTCCCGTGGATCTCGCGCCCGAGCACTGCCGCGGCGCGTTTCGCCTGTTCAATACGTTCCGGAGGAATGGCTGCGTGGAATGCCGCGTGCTTCACGACACCCGTCGCGACATCGTCGATGCGATCGAGCAGCAGGCGCGCGATGCGGAAGCTCGAGGCGACGACCCCGCTCGCATCGCCGGAATGCACGCCTTCGGTCAGCACTTCCACCGTCAGCACGCCGTTCACCAAACCGCGGAGCGACGTGGTGCCCCAGAGCTGCTCGTAGTTGCCGCACCCCGAATCGAGACCGATCACGAGGTCGGGTGTGCCGATCCGGGGCGCAAGCGCCTCCAGGTACGCGGGCAGATCGTAGCTGCCCGATTCCTCGCAGCATTCGATCACGATCGCGCAGCGCGCGTGCGCGCGGCCTTCCTCGCGCAAGGCGCGCAACGCCGCGATGGACGCGAAGACGGCATAGCCGTCGTCCGCTCCGCCGCGGCCGTAGAGCTTGCCCTCGCGTATGACGGGCGTCCACGGACCGAGACCGTCCGCCCAGCCGGTCATCTCCGGCTGCTTGTCGAGGTGGCCGTAGAGGAGAACCGTGCCCGTATTTTCGGCGCCTTTCGCGGGCGGCACTTCAATGAAGAGGAGCGGTGTGCGGCCTTCGAGCCGCACCACCTCCAGCTTCATGCCCTCGACGGCGTTCTTCCGGCACCAGCCCGCCGCCAGCTCGACGGCCGCGTCGATATGCCCGTTCTTCGCCCACGACTTGTCGAAGTGCGGAGATTTCGCCGGGATCCTGATGTACTCGATCAGGGTCGGAACAATGGAGTTGTTCCAGAACTCAACAATGCGCTGGTCACTGGTCACGGGTCACCGGTCACCGCTAATAGCTCGTCGGCCAGTTCGCCAGCCTGTGCTTGCTCACGCCCTTGCTCATGCGCATGCGGTGCACGTCGAGCACGCGTGTCAGCCAGCTCCGCGTGTCCCGCGGATCGATCACGTAGTGCGATTCATACAGGCGCGCGAGCTCCCACGGCGTGGTATCGCGGTCGACTTCGGCAACGAGCTCCTTGAACCGCTCGGGGTCGTCCTCCTCCTTCAAGCCGTAGAGGACGTTGACCGAGACCCGCGGATCCATGAAGCCCAGGTCCGCCGTGGGCCAGCACGCGATCTCGTCGGAGTTACGGCCCCCGCCCATGTTGATATAGGCCTGGCCGTAGCTCTTCCGGAGGATGATGGTGATCTTGGGCACCGTCACGAGCGAGATCGCGTTCATCCAGTTGATGATCTTGCCCGGCATGCCGCGCAGCTCCCCCTCCACGCCGATGAGAAACCCCGGCACGTCCACCAGGAACACGATGGGGATGTTGAAGGAATCGCACAGCACCATGAAGCTCGTCGCCTTCTGGCAGGCGTCCGGGTCGAGCGCGCCGCCCTTGAACTGCGGGTTGTTGGCGATGAAGCCGACGCTCCTGCCGTTCAGCCGGGCGAGGACCGTGGCGACGGACCGCCCGTAGCGCTCCTTCAGCTCGAAGCTGGAATCCTTGTCCACGACCGCGGCGATGATTTTCCGCACGTCGTACACCTTGTTGCGCGCTTCCGGCAGGATGTCGAGGATTTTCCGGCATGCATCGTCCGACCCGGGCGGTACCGGGTGCTCCGGCGGCGGCTCCATCGCGTGCGAGGGCAGATAGGAGAGAAACCGCTTCACCGCATCGAGCGCCTGTTGATCGGTGTCGACCGCCATGTCCGCGAGACCCGAGACGCCGGTCAATAGCTTCCAGCCGCCGAGCTCCTCCGGGTCCATGGGCTTGCCGATCGCGAGCGAGGTGACGTTGGGACTCGCGACCGCCATGATCGCGCCCTTGCGCATCACCACGAAGTCCGACATCGCGGAATACCAGGTCGACGAGCCGTAGCACTGGCCCAGCAGCGCCGATACCCATGGCGATTCGCGCAGGCGCTGGTATTCGGTCGGGTCCTGCGCCAGGATCGCGCGGCCCGAGGCGCCCATGCGATCGGGCATGCGCGCGCCTGAGGATTCACCGAGCAGCACGAGCGGCATGCCGCGCTGGCATGCGACGCCCTTCATGTGCCGGATCTTCTTCATGTTGATGACGCTGGAGGAAGCGCCCAGCACGGTGAAGTCGTTCGCCACCAGGGCGATCTCGCGGCCGGCCAGCTTCGCGAACCCGGCGATCTTGCCGTCGGCGGGCGTCTTGTGGCGCACCTCCTCGCGTATGCCGCGCGCGAAGCGGCCGGACTCGATGAAGCTCCCCTGGTCGACCAGGTAATCGATGCGCTCCCGCGCGTTCAGCAGCCCCTGCTTCTTGCGCGCCGCGAGCTTCTCCGCCCCGCCCATGGCGAGCGCTTCGGCGGTGTTGTCTTCGAGCTGCTTGATCAAATCATTCGCTGACATATTGCCCCGTCAAGAACATCAAACCCTGGCTGAATTGCCCTAGCGTGTGGATTGTCGCCCGTGCAGGGCCGGCCACGCCAGCGAGATCAGTATCAGCACCGTCCCCACGATGAACGCGAGGCTGATCGGCCGCGTGAAGAAGACGCTCGCATCGCCGCGCGCGAGGAGCAGCGCGCGCCGCAGGTACTCCTCCATCAGCGGGCCGAGGACGTAACCCACGGGCCCCTGCTCCGCCTCTCGACGCGCTACTCTCCCTTAATGCCGGCCCCCTTGATCACCTTGCTCCATTTCACGATCTCGTTCTGCACGAACGCCGTGTACTGCTCCGGCGTGTTGCCCACGATATCGGCCCCGCTGTTGACCAGGTAGTCGCGCAGGTCCTGCGACTTGAGGGCACGCACGATCTCGGCATGAAGCTTGTCTATGATAGGGCGCGGCGTCTTGGCGGGCGCGGACACGCCGTACCAGGTCGTAACCTCGAACCCGGGAATGCCGCTCTCGTTCACCGTCGGGATGTCAGGTGCAGCCGTGGAGCGCTTCAATCCGGTCACCGCTATCGCCCGCAGCTTCCCCGCCCGCGCGTGCTGGATCACGCTCGGGACGTTGCCGAAGTACAGCACGTGGTGGCCCGCCAGCAGATCGATCACGGCCGGGCCGGCGCCCTTGTACGGAATGTGCACCCACTTGACGCCGGTCATGAACTGGAAGAGCTCCGCCGACAGGTGCACGGTCGTGCCGACGCCCGATGAGCCGTAGTTGATCTGGCCCGGGCGCTGCTTCGAGAACGCGATTAGCTCCTTCACGTTCTTCGGTGGAAACGACGGATGCAGCACCACGAGATTCTGCGATTCCGCGGCGCAGGTGATGAAGGCGAAATCCTTTATCGGATCGAAACGCAGCTTCATGAGCGTCGGGTTGGTGGCGTGCCCGGGCGCATTCAACATGATGGTGTAGCCGTCGGGCGGCGTGCGCACGAAGAGCTCCGACGCGATCGCGGTATTGGCGCCGCCGCGGTTCTCGATCACGAACTGCTGCTTGAGATTTTCCGTGAGCTTCGCCCCCAGAGCGCGCGCGACGATGTCG
This sequence comes from Burkholderiales bacterium, assembly GCA_035649495.1. Taxonomy (GTDB): domain Bacteria; phylum Pseudomonadota; class Gammaproteobacteria; order Burkholderiales; family SG8-41; genus SG8-41. Next base: position 8,052 of record DASRJL010000088.1, read on the forward strand.
TTGGTGCCGCCCGGCGGGAAACCGACGATGAAGCGAACCGGTTTCGTCGGATAGTCTTGCGCGCAAGCCAGGCCGCACCAGACCATCAATGGAAAAGCTGCGAGAATAGTGCAGAAGCGCTTCCGGTCTGAATCCTTCATTCTGATCCTTCCTCGATTGGAGTTTTTCGCACGCGCCCTGGGGCGGTTGATCCCGTCGCGCCGTCGCCGCAGGTGAAAAAATTCTAACCGAAGCGCCGATGCCGCGCCTTGCAGATTTCGAGCACCGAGTCCGGATTGCGGCGCCACCAGTTTTTCGCGGAGAAGATTTCCACTTCGTGGAAGCCCGCATAGCCCGCGGCTTCTATCCACGCGCGGATGCAGTGCAGATCCACGATCCCGTCACCCATCATGCCGCGGTCGAGCAGCAGATCGGTCGTCGGCACCAGCCAGTCGCAGATGTGATAAGCGAGGAGCCTTTTTCGACCGGCGCGCCGGATCTGCCTTTCGAGCTGCGGGTCCCACCACACGTGGTAGACATCGACTGCGACGCCCAGCGCGCCGCCCTTCGCCGGATCGAGGGCGTCGCAGAGATCGAGCGCCTGTGAGAGCGTATTGACGCACGCTCGGTCCGCCGCATACATCGGGTGTAGCGGCTCGATCGCGAGCGGCACGCCGGCCTGCCGAGCGTGCGGCAATATCGCGGCCAGGCCGTCTTTCACCTGCTCGCGCGCGCCGGCGATGTCTTTGGAGCCTTTCGGCAACCCGCCCACCACGAGCACCAGGCACCGCGCCCCGAGGGCGTGCGCTTCCTCGATGGCGCGGAGATTGTCGTCGATGGCGCGTTTGCGGCCGCGCGCGTCCGGCGCCGGAAACATACCGCCCCGGCAATGTCCGGTCACCGTCAACTCGTGGGCGCGGATCGCGCGCGCGGCTTTTGCCACGCCCATGGCGTGCAGCAGATCGCGCCAGGGGGAGATGCCGCGGATGCCGTGGCGTGCGCAGCCCTCGATGGCCTGCGCGAGGCCCCACTTGCCGCGCGTGGTGGCGGTGTTGAGGGAGAGCTTCGCGGGATCCGGTGGTTTCAAAGCTTCACCGCCAGGAACGCCAAGGCCGCGGTGGAAGAGAAAAGCCTCACCGCAAAGGACGCGTAGGACGTGAAGATTGGAATTTTCCTGGCATCACGAAATGCCATGCACGGCGAGCAACTTCTTCATCCGGTGGCAAGCGAGCGCAGGATCCGCGAGCAGGCCCGCCGCGTCCGCCAGCCGGAAGAGATCCGCGAGGTGCAGGATATTCCGCGCGCTCTGCTGTCCGCCGACCATGACGAAGTGCTCCTGGTGGCCGTTCAGCCACGCCATGAACACGACGCCCGTCTTGTAGAAACGCGTGGGATCGCGAAAGATGTGACGCGAGAGCGGCACGGTCGGCGCCAGGATCTCGTGATACTCCGTCCGGTCGTTCGCGGCCAGCGCCGAGAGCGCGCTCGAGGCCGCCGGGGCGATCGCATCGAAGATGCCGAGCAGAGCGTCGGAATACCCCTCGCCATCACCCTCGATCAGCTCCGCGAAATTGAAATCGTCGCCTGTGTACATGCGGACGCCCGCGGGCAACCGCCGCCGCAGGGCGATCTCCTTGTCCTTGTCGAGCAGCGATACCTTGATGCCGTCCACCTTTGCGGCGTTGCGCTTGAGGACGTCCGCGCAGATGTCCATCGCCGCCGCGTGATCCCGGCAACCCCAGTAGCCTGCCAGCGCCGGATCGAACATCTCGCCCAGCCAGTGGATGATGACCGGCTCCTTCACCTGCGCGAGCACACGGTCGTACACCAGCCCGTAGGCATCCGGCGATTTCGCGCACGCAGCCAGCGCGCGGCTCGCCATGAGCACGATGCGGCCCCCCAGCTTCTCGACCGCGGCGCATTGCTCTTCGTAGGCCGCGATGACTTGCGCGGGCGTAAGGCCCGGATCCGGCGCAAGGTGATCGGTGCCGGCGCCCGCGCCGACAAGTGCGCCAGGCACGTCGCGAGCCGCGTCGAGCGTGCGCCGTATCAGCTCCAGCGACGCCGGCCAGTGCATGCCCATGCCGCGCTGTGCGGTATCCATCGCCTCGGCAACGCCCAGCCCCCACGACCACAGATGTCTGCGGTAAGCGATGGTCGCGTCCCAGTCCACCGCGGCGGAGAGCCATGGCTCCTGCACCGACCACGGATCGGCAACGACGTGGGCCGCCGCGTACGCGACGCGGGTGAACGGCCGCGCCGGACGCTCGAACCTGCCCGGCTCGCGCACGGAGTAGTCCTGCAGCTTGCCTCCTGCAGCCGGCAACTTGATGCTCAGTATCGCGTCACGCTTCATGTCGGTCACTGGTCACTGGTCATTCGTCACACTTTCAAAGCAGGAACTTTGAGCCACCGCCGCTGCTTCCAGCTTTTCAACCCCAGTTCCGCCAGCTGCACGCCCTTGGCGCCTTCGAGCAGGTTCCAGCGAAAAGCGCCCTCTCCCGCGACGTGCCTGAGAAACAGCTCCCATTGCGCCCTGAACGCATTGCCCCATGCCGGGTCGTCCGGCACCTCTTCCCAGTCCCGGAAGAAATCGATGGGCTGGGGAATGTCGGGATTCCAGACGGGCTTCGGCGTTCGCGCGTAGGACTGGATGAAGCAGCGCCGGAGTCCCGCCACCGCCGTGCCCTCCGTGCCGTCCACCTGCAGGGTCAGGAGGTCGTCGCGCCGCACCCGCACGCACCACGAGCTCGCGAAGTGCGCGGTCGCGCCGCCGGCCAGCTCGAAAGTCGCGTACGCCGCATCGTCGGCCGTCGCCCGGTACTTCTTTCCGTTTTCATCCCAGCGGTACGGGATATGCGTCGCGCCCCGGCACGTGACCGCCTGCACCGCGCCGAAGAGATTGTCGATCACGTAGCGCCAGTGACACAGCATGTCGAGGATGATCCCGCCGCCTTCCTGCTTGCGGTAGTTCCACGACGGGCGCTGCGCAGGCTGCCTGTCCCCCTCGAACACCCAGTAGCCGAACTCGCCGCGCACCGACAGGATGCGCCCGAAGAAGCCTGCATCGCGCAGCTTTTTCAGCTTGAGCAGGCCCGGCAGCCAGAGCTTGTCCTGCACGACGCCGTGCTTGACGCGCGCCTTCCGGGCAGCGCGGTAGATGTCGAGCGCCGCGGCGAGCGTCGTCGCCACGGGTTTCTCGCAGTACACGTGCTTGCCGGCGGCGATCGCCTGCTTGACCAGCTTCGGCCGCAGCTGCGTCGAGGCAGCGTCGAAGAACACGGCGTCGGACCGGTTCGCAAGCGCACCGGCGAGGTCAGTCGTCCAGCGCTCGATGCCGTGCGCCTGAGCGAGTTGCCGCAGCTTGTCCTGGTTCCGGCCCGCCAGTATCGGATCGGGCATGATCCGCGTGCCGTCGGCAAGGCGCACGCCACCGTCCTTGCGGATTTCGAGGATAGAGCGCACGAGGTGCTGGTTGGTGCCCATCCTTCCAGTCACCCCATGCATGATGATGCCGACGCGTTTTTCACTCATGCGAACATGGTCTCACAGGTTGCAAGCCTGACGCAGCGGCTCAGGAATCGTACCGGGCCAGCACGTCCGTCTGATGTACGCGCAGCGTCAGACTGCCCTCCTGCACCAGGCGTCGCCGGTCATCGTGCCAGCGATCGAGCAAATCCGGGCGAAACAGCCCGGATCTTTGCCCTTCCAAGGCCATCATCTCCAGCAATGCGGTCAGGCAGACCGCATCGTCGTCGCGATACCGACCCGAGAGCGGAGCGATATTCCAGTCCGAGCTGCCGTGCGCGAGCACGCTGAACCCGAATTCCGGCAGCAGCGTCGCGAGACGTCTGCCGCTATAGGCGCCGCCCGTGGCCTGCCCGTCGACGCGGCGGATCTCCATGGTGTGGTTGTAGTAGTCCAGTAATTCGGCCTCGAACTTCCGGTCTTCATAAGGCGCGGAGAGCTCGGTCTCGCCGTCGTAGTTGATCGTGGCGTAGAGATAGCCGCCCGACGAAAGCCATGCGGCAAACGATGTCAGCGCCGGAGCGAGCGGCACGATGTCGAGAAACGCGTGCGCCGTGATGACGTTGTAGGCACGGTCCGGACGGTGGTTTTTCAATTCTTCAGCAGCAAAGCGGAAAGATGCAACCCACGTACCGCGGGTGCGGATTGCGCCTCCCTCGATGCTGACGTCGACGCCCATTGCGCGAAGTTGCGCGGCCGTGCTGTCGCGGGCGAGCTCGAGCAGGGTTAGATCGCAGTCGAGCGCGGTCAACGACAGAGGTTGGGTAAGGCTGCTCGCCAGGAGCCGCCGGATCGTCGCGCCGGTGCCGGCGCCCACATCCAGACATTCGATGCTCGGCAGGTCGCGCAGCGCATTCCAGAACGCCTCACGCACCACGCGGTTCAGGCTCCGCTCGTCGAGCGCGAACTTGGCCGACAGATATTCGGCAAAGGCTACAGGCACCACCAAACCCTTTTTACAGGAGGCAACAGAGGAAACAGAGGCTCAAGACGCCCTTTTCTCCCTTATCTCCGTTTCCTCCTGTTCAAATGGGGTTCACTCGGGTCCGTAGGCAGCCCAGTCACGCTCGTTCTCCCACAGCTTCACGGCAAGCGACAGATCCTGCGCGGTGAGTCTCGATTTCAGCTCTCCGTGGAGCACTTTGGCGAATCGCTCCAGGCTGGGATTCACGCCGGCGAAAGGCTCGAGGTCGTTCAAGGTATGGTCGCGGAAGCGGGAGATGATCTCGGTCAACGCCCGATCCAGCTCGACGATATCGACGAGATACCCGTGCCGATCGAGCGCCGGGCCGGCAAGCAGCACCTCGATCCTGTACGCGTGGCTGTGCCTGGAGTTCTCAGCTCCCCAGTCGCCGCCGATGAGATAGTGCTGGGCGACGAAATCGCGGGTCACTGCAAGTTGATACATGAGTCGCTCCTAGTATCGAAAAATCACCTGCATCACCCCCTCGCGCCGCGCGCTGACCGCCTCGAAGGCCTCCTGGCAGCTGGCGAGGGGGAAGGATTGCGCGATCAGGCGCTGCGGCTGGAGCTGCTCCACGATGCGCCAGGCGAGCTCGATGCGGCGCGGCTTGTCCCAGCGCCCGGTCAGGGCCGGGTTGAGCGTGCTCACCTGGCTGGAAATCAGGCGCAGGCGGTTGCGATGGAAGCGGCCCCCGAGATCCAGCGGCTGCGTGCCGGCGCCGTACCACGATCCCACGACGATGCGGCCGTCGAAACCGGCAGCTTCGATCGCCTGGTTGAGCGCCGGCATGCTGCCCGACAACTCGAAGACCAGGTCCGCACCGTTCAGGCTCGCAAGGGCCGCCTGCCATGATCCCGCGTCGGTCGGATCGACCGTGTCCTCGATGCCCCAGCTTCTCGCGAGCTCGCGCCGCCACGCGAGGGGCTCGGCGGCAACCAGGCGCTCCAGGGGAAATTCCGCCAGCAGGGCCGCAGTCAGCAGTCCGACCACGCCCTGGCCGAATACGAGCACGCGCTCGCCGATCAGCGGCGCGCCGTCCATGACGAGATTCAGCGCGGCTTCGGCCTGCGGCAGAAACAACGCCGCTTCCGGCGGCACGCCGTCGGGAACCCGGTGGCAATCGGCGAGCGGCACCACCGCGCGGTCCTGGTGCGGGTGGAAGGCGAAGCAGGTCCGGCCGATCGATTCCTCCGGCACGCCGGGGCCGACCGCCGACACTTTCCCAACCAGGGCGTAGCCGTATGAAAACGGATAGGCAAACCGGCCTTTCAGGCTGCCGATGGCGGCATCCAGCGCGGCGTCTTTCGGAAACGCGCCGCTGAAAATCATCGCCTCGGTGCCGGGGCTGATGGCGGAGTAGCGGCTTTCGATCAGCACTTCCCCCGCGCCGGGCGCGGCCAGGGCCACTTCCCTGCACTCGACGCGGCGTTCCGAGACGTGGTAGAGGGCGCTTGCGCGCATGGCCCGTCAGTCCGGACGGAACCCCGGCTCGTAATGCGGCCCCGCCATCGTGCCATCCACCGCCTTGCCGATGATGCCCTGGGAGAGGTCCTTGATCGCGAGGAAAATCACGTCCTCGTCGTCGGGGGAAGCGACCAGCGTGTGCGGCGCGTTGGCAGGTATGTAGATGAGCGTGCCCGTCGGCGCCACGACCTTCCTGCCGTTGACGGAGCCCACGAGCGTGCCGCGCAAGACGTAGTTCAATTGCTCGTTCTTGTGCGTGTGCATGCGCGAGCCGGTGCCGCGCGGCTTGTGGATATAGCCCACCAGCATGCGCGCGCCCTCCACCACACCGCCATGCGAAGTGGAGTAGCCCTTGCCCGCGTCCGTAACTCGCACCTTCGCCATGTCGTAGTGGTAGCGCCCGTCCGTGCCGCCGCGCACTGCGCCCTTGGTCTTCGTCTTCGCTTTGCCCGATTTAACGGGCCGCTTCTTCGCTGCCATGGTTCCTCCGAACACTGGTCACCGGTCACTGGTCACCGGCTCACAGGTAATCGACGATCTTCCAGTCTCCCGGCTTCACGTTGACGACGTTCCGGTTCCTGCCCGGGCGGCGGTCGGCGTAGATCTTCCCTTCCTTCATCACGAGGTAGATGTTCTTCTTCTCCTGCAGGCAGCGGATGTTCCGCAGCGGATCGCCGTTGACGGCGACCAGGTCGGCGAGTTTCCCCGCCTCGATCGTGCCCAGGTCCGCCTCACGCTTCAGCGCCCGCGCCGCGTTGCGGGTCGTCGTCAGGATGGCGTCCATCGGCTTCATGCCCAGTTTGACGTAGATCTCGAGCTCCGCGGCGTTCGAGCCCATATCGGGCTCGAAACCCATGTCGGTGCCCATCGCGATCGCAACGCCCGCCTTGTACGCCTTCTTGAAGGTCTCGAAACAAAACGGCTGCAGGTACTTCATCTTGCGCAGCACGAAGTCCGCCGTGCCGTGCTCGCGGCGCAGCTCGATGGCGTGATCGGTGCGATGCGAGAGCGTGGGCGTCATCGGCACGCCCGCCTCGACGATCATGTCCAGCGTGTCGTCGTCCGAGAACACCATGTGCTCTATCGTGTCCGCGCCGGCCTGCAGGGCCATGCGCTGGGCGTTGGTGGTAAAGCAATGCACGGCGGCGTGCTTGTGCAGCGCATGCGCTTCGTCGACGAGCGCGTCGAGCTCCTCCTGGGTCAGGTTGCGGATATCGGGCTCCTCCTTGTCGGTGCCGCCCCCGCCCGAGGCGCAGGTCTTGATCACGTCACAGCCCGCGAGCAGGTTCTTGCGCGCGAGCTTCCGCAGCTCCCACGGGCCGTCCGCGGTGTTGAATCCCCAGCGATACATCGCGCGCGGCTGTATCAGGTCGAGGTGCGAGCCGGTCATCGTGGTGAAAGCGCCGATCACCATGCGCGGCCCTTCGACGATGCCCGCATTGATGGCGTCGCGCACCGCACACAGCTCGTTCACCAGCAGGCCGTAGGGGCCGTTCATGCCGAGATCGCGCAGCGTGGTGAAGCCCATGTCGAAGCAGTTCTGCGCGTGGAAGAGGGCGTACATCTGCTGCAGGTGCGGCATGATCTCGAACTGCGCGACGCGGTGATTGTGGAACGTCATGCAGTTGTACATGGCCGTGTGTATGTGCAGGTCCATCATGCCGGGCATGAGCGTCGAGCCCGCGGCATCGATCACCTCGGCGCGCGGCGGGACCTTGATCGAGTGCCTGGTGCCGACCTGCCTGATGCGGCGTCCCTGCAGCACGACGACCGGGTCTCTCACCGGCTTCGCGCCCGTACCGTCGATGAGCATGCCTGCCTTGACGTAGCGCAGCGGACCCCGCTCCGGGGAGGGCTTCATTTCCTGCATGTGGCGTTCCTGGCTTGCTTTGAGTCAGGCAGAGTGTATCCCGAACGCGCCCGCAGTCACGGGAACACGCCCGGTCTACCGGAAATGACCGGCGACAGCGGCAAATCTCGCGTAAGCGGCGGCGTCGAAGCCGCCCGGAGTGCTCGAACCGTCGAAAGCCAGTGCAGGCAGCGTTCTTTCGATATCGGCGCGCACCATACCGCGCGTGATGAAGACGAGACGCGAGCGGCGCTCCGCGTCCGGCCAGCGCTCGAGCGTGACGGGCTCGTGGATCAACGTCTGCACCGCATGGACCGCAACCGGCTTTCCCTCTACGTTGAGCAATCCTTTCAACCGCAACAGGTTCGCCCCGCGCAGCGAAGCAACCAGGTTCAGCCAGAGGGTGAGGCCGTGAGCAGTCACCGGGTTGTCGTAATAAATGCAGAACGCGCTGATGCCCGTGCCGGCACGCCCGTTTCCGCGGCGTCGATGCAGGTCAGAACGGCCCTCGGTTTCGCGGAAGCGTTCCACATTGAGCCAGCGCTCCAGGCTCGCGCCCCGGGCCACGTCGTCGAGACCCGTCCCGAAGAGCCGCGCGGGATCGACGACGCCGCGCACGACGGGGTAGATCTCCGCCCCCGGATTGATGCCGGCGAGGCGTGCGCGCAGGCGCTCGTAAGCACCGGCGGGCGCGAGATCGGATTTCGAGACAAGAAGGCGGTCCGCCAGCGCGGCCTGCTTGAGCGCTTCCGCGCCGGCATCGAGCTGGGCTGCGCCGTGCACGCCGTCCACCAGCGTGATGATGCTGTCCACCCGGTAGAGCGGCGCCACCTCGCGGTCGGTGATGAGCGTCTGGAGTATCGGCACCGGGTCCGCGAGGCCGGTGGTTTCGATCAGCACCTTGCCGAACGCCGGTATCCCGCCCTCGCGGCGCCTGAGGTAGAGGCCGGAGAGCGTGCCGACCAGGTCCCCGCGCATCTCGCAGCAGATGCAGCCGTTGCCGAGGACGACCATGCTCTCGTCGGGCGTGGCGACGAGCAGGTGGTCGAGCGCGATCTCCCCGAACTCGTTGATGATGACTACCGCGTCGGCGAACCCCGGGTCGCGCAGGACGTGGTTCAGCAGCGTCGTCTTGCCGCTGCCGAGAAAACCGGTGATGACGGCGACCGGCGTGCGATTGTTCATGGAGAGCCGCGTTCACGCATGACGCCGGTTTCGGCGCAGGCTAACATTCGCGGCGGAAACGCCGTTAATGTTAAGTGCGCGTCTTCCTGGCTTGCGTCGGCAAGCACCCGGGCGCGCACGGCCGGAGGCAAAACCGGTGATGACGGCGACCGGCGTGTGATCGGGCACTGGTGTCTCAGGCCGCGCGCTTTTCCAGGTCCGCCGAGTACTTGCCGGTCGCCGCGAGGCCGTTCATCCGCGCGCGGTGCAGGAAGATCGCCTGCGCCGCACCGACGTTCGCCGCGCTGCCTTTCCACGCCTTCAACGCGGCAGCCTGCAGCGCGCGCCCGTAGGAGAACGACAGCGTCCACGGCCCGCCGCCCAGCTTGTTCATCGTGTCGAGATGCTCGGTGGCGACCTCTTCGCTCTGGCCGCCGGAAAGAAACGCGATACCCGGCACCGCCGCGGGCACCGTGCGCTTCAGGACGACGAGCGTGCGCTCCGCGACCTCCTTCACCGGCGCCTGCTTCGGGCATTTCTTGCCGGAGATGACCATCGAGGGCTTCAGTATCATGCGCTCGAACGCGACCCGCTGGCTCGCGAGCGCCTCGAACGTCTCACGCAACGTCCACTCGGTCACTTCCTCGCAGCGCTCTATGGTGTTGTCGGCGTCCATCAATACCTCGGGCTCGACGATGGGTACGAGTCCCTCGGCCTGGCAGATCGCGGCATAGCGCGCCAGCGCGTGCGCGTTGGCAACGACGCAGGCGGCCGAAGGTATGCCTTCGCCGATGGTAATCACGGCGCGCCACTTCGCAAACTTCGCCCCCAGCTTGACGTACTCGGCGCAGCGCTTGGGCAGATTGTCGAGCCCCTCGGTCACCGTCTCGCCGGGGCACAACGCCATGTCCTTGGCGCCGGCGTCGACCTTGATGCCCGGCAGCACGCCCTGTTTTTCCAGGAGCTGCGGGAACGGCGTGCCGTCCGCCGACTTCTGGCGCAGCGTCTCGTCGTACAGGATCGCGCCGCTGATGAACTGGCCTACGCCCTTCGCGGAGAACAGGAGATCGCGGTAGGCGCGGCGGTTCTCCTCGGTGTTCTCGACGCTGATGCTTTTGAAACGCCGCTCGATGGTGCCGGTGCTTTCGTCGGCGGCCAGTATGCCTCTGCCCGGCGCGACCATGCCTCTCGCGACGGCTTCCAGGGATTGTGCGCTCATGGGTATCTCCTCGAATTCCGTGAATGGTGAGTCGTAGTGGGAAGGGTGCAGTGACGAACCCCGGGCCGATATTTTAGCCCGGTCCTTTGTCAGGGATGTAAGTGGCGCCGGGGCAACCTTGGTCTCGGCGGCTGTGCTTAACCACGGCTACCCCCGCCCCGATCCACTGCATCTTCGCTTGCGCGACTGCGCATGGGGCGGTCATGTCTAGCCTCGCCCAGGTCGCCTCATCGACGCCCATGATCAGGGATGTAAGTGGGCGCCGGGGCAACCTTGGTCTCGGCCGCTGTGCTTAACCTCAAGGTTAGCCTCGCCCAGGTCGCCTCATCGACGCCCATGATCAGGGATGTAAGTGGGCGCCGACTTTCACGACCTTCATCGTGTTGGTGCCCCCGGCCTTGCCGAACGGCTCGCCTATGGTGAGCACGATGTAGTCGCCCTTCTGGACTACGCCCCTGGCCAGCAACTCGTCCTCGGCCAGGGCGAGCGCTTTCTCGCGGTTGCGCGTGCCTTTGAAATCAACCGGGATTACCCCGTAGTAGAGCGTCACGCGCCGGCGCGTTTCGACCACCGAGCTCATCGCGTAGATCGGCACGCCCGTGTGCATGCGCGAGATGAGCAGCACGGTTTTCCCGCTTTGGGTGAGCGACGCCACAGCCTTGATTTCCAGGTTGGTCGCCGTGAACACCGTCGCGCGCGCGATCGCCTCCTCGACTTCGGCGGGCGCCGACCTGCGCCGGCGGTCCTGCTGAGTGAGCAGGTCTTCCTTCTCCGCCTCGACGCAGACCCGCGCCATGGCCGCGACCGTTTCTACCGGGTACTTTCCCACTGCCGTCTCGCCCGAAAGCATCACGGCGTCCGTGCCGTCGAGCACGGCGTTCGCCACGTCCGAGACCTCGGCGCGGGTCGGAATGGGGTTCGTGATCATGGATTCCATCATCTGCGTCGCCGTGATGACGAGCTTGTTTTTTGCCCGCGCCGACCGGATCATCTTCTTCTGCAGCCCCGGTACGATCGCCTCGCCGACCTCCACGGCGAGATCGCCGCGCGCCACCATGATGCAATCGGCGGCATCGAGGATTTCGTCGAGTGCGGGAATCGCCTCCGCCCGCTCGATCTTCGCGACCGTGAGCGCGCGGCCTCCCGCACTGTGCATGAGATCCCGCGCCCAGCGGATATCGTTCCCGGACCGCGGAAAGGACACGCCGAGGAAATCCGCCTTCAGGGCCGCCGCGGTCTTGATGTCCTGCATGTCCTTTTCCGTCAGCGCCGGCGCGGTAAGACCGCCCCCCTTGCGATTGATCCCCTTGTTGTTGGAAAGCGGCCCGCCCTGCTCGACCACCGTGGTGATGCGCGAGCCCTTCACCGAGGAGACCCCCAGCACGACGCGGCCATCGTCGAGCAGCAGGGTGTCGCCCGGCTGAACGTCGCTCGGCAGGTTGCGGTAATCGAGCCCGACCTGGTGCTGATCGCCGACCGCGCAGTCGGCGTCGAGCACGAACTTCGCGCCCGCCGCGAGATTGATCTTGCCGTCGCGGAAGCGCCCGATGCGGATCTTCGGTCCCTGGAGATCCACCAGCACCCCGACGGTGCGGCGCGCCTTGCGCGCCAGTTCGCGCACCAGCTCGACGCGCTTCCGGTGCTCGTCTGCCGTCCCGTGCGAGAAATTCATGCGCACGACGTCGAGCCCCGCCGCGATCATGCGCGAGAGGGTCTTCTGATCGCTCGAAGCGGGTCCGAGGGTGGCGACGATCTTGGTGCGGCGGAACATGGGCGTGGGATCCAGTTGTCAGGACTCGGGATTCAGGGCGCGTTCTGGCGGAAACAGGTGATCTTAACCCCGAATCCCGGATCCTGAATCCTGCTGTCTGGCGCGTTGTTCCAGGATCTCGACCGCCGGCAGCTTCCTGCCTTCCAGGAATTCGAGAAACGCGCCGCCCCCGGTGGAGATGTAGGAAACCCGGTCGGCTATGCCGAATTTCGCGATGGCGGCGAGCGTGTCGCCGCCGCCCGCTATCGAGAAAGCCTTCGAGTCCGCAATAGCCTGCGCGACCGTCCTCGTGCCGGCGGCGAACTGATCGAACTCGAACACGCCGACCGGTCCGTTCCAGACGATGGTGCCCGCCCTGGAGATCAGCTCGGCCAGTTTCGCGGCCGTCTGCGGACCGACGTCCAGGATCATGTCGTCGGCCTTGACCTCGGCGACCGGGATGCGGTTCGCCCGGGCCTGCGCCGCCAGGTCGCCGGCCACGATGACGTCGGAGGGCAGCGGCACTTCCGCGCCGCGCGCTTTCATCATGTCGATAACCGCCTGCGCCTCGCCCTTCAAATCGGGCTCGGCGAGCGATTTCCCGATGGGCTTGCCGGCGGCCAGCAGGAATGTATTGGCGATGCCGCCGCCCACGATCAGCTGGTCGACCTTCGCGGCGAGCGATTTCAGGATCGTGAGCTTGGTCGAGACCTTGGCGCCGGCGACGATCGCCACCAGCGGGCGAGCGGGATTGCCGAGCGCCTTGCCGAGCGCTTCGAGCTCCGCCGCCATCAAGGGTCCGGCGCAGGCAACCGGCGCGAATTTGGCGATGCCGTGCGTGGTCGCCTCGGCGCGATGCGCCGTGCCGAATGCGTCGTTCACGTAGATGTCGCACAGCGCTGCCATCTTCCGGGCGAGCGCCTCGTCGTCCTTCTTCTCGCCCTTGTTGACCCGGCAGTTCTCGAGCATGACCACCTCGCCGGGCTTCACCTGAAATGCGCCATCCACCCAGTTCGCAGCGAGCGGCACCGGGCGCCCGAGCAATTCGCCCAGGCGCTTTGCGATGGGCGCAAGGGAATCGCCGGGCTCCAGCTTGCCCTCGGTGGGACGGCCCAGGTGCGACGTGACCATCACGGCGGCGCCCGCGTCGAGCGCATACCGGATGCCGGGCACGGAGGCCCGGATGCGCGTGTCCTCCGTGATATGGCCTGCGTCGTCCTGGGGAACGTTCAGGTCGGCGCGGATGAACACCCGCTTGCCGGCCAGGTCCAGATCGGTCATGCGTAGTATGGGCATGGCTTGTTTCCGTCGTCCCTTGACATGAATTAGTCGGAGTATGCGCGCGCGGCGCGCGAGCGTTGCCGCGCCGCCGGCTTCGACCTCTGCAGCGTGCGGCCGATCACCTTCGACTCGATCGGGCGCTACGCCGGCGTCGCTTTTCGCCCTCGCACCGGCTGAAGCGCGGGCAGGGCGCTCGGGGCGCGCAGCTTCAGTGCTTCGCCGCGACGCGCACCATCTCCAGCACCTTGCAAGAATAGCCCCACTCGTTGTCGTACCAGGCGACTATCTTGACGAACGTGGGATCGAGCGCGATGCCGGCTTCCGCGTCGAACACCGACGTGCAGCTCTCGTCGCGGAAGTCCGTGGAAACGACTTTCTCCTCGGTGTAGCCGAGTATCCCCTTCAACGCGCCGGTGGACTGCGCCTTCATCTCTGCGCAGATTTCCTCGTACTTGGCGGGCTTGTTGAGCTCGACGGTCAGGTCGACGACCGAGACATCGGAGGTCGGCACGCGGAACGCCATCCCCGTCAGCTTCTTGTTCAGCTCGGGAATCACCACGCCCACCGCCTTGGCCGCTCCGGTCGACGACGGGATGATATTCTCGAGCACGCCGCGCCCGCCGCGCCAGTCCTTGCTGGAGGGGCCGTCTACCGTTTTCTGCGTGGCCGTCATGGCGTGCACGGTCGTCATGAGACCGCGCTTGATACCCCACTTGTCGTTCAATACCTTCGCTACCGGCGCGAGGCAGTTGGTCGTGCACGACGCGTTAGAGATGATCGCCTCTCCCGTATAGGACTTGTCGTTCACGCCGTAGACGAACATCGGCGTATCGTCCTTCGACGGCGCCGACATGATGACTTTCTTCGCCCCCGCGGAAATGTGCTTCTGGCACGAGCCCTTGTCGAGAAAGAGGCCGGTGGATTCCACCACCACCTCCGCGCCTACCTCGTTCCACTTGAGATCGGCCGGGTCTTTCACCTGCGTCAGCCGGATCTTCCGGCCGTTGACGATCAGCGTGCTGCCGTCGACGCCGATCTCGCCCTTGAACCGGCCATGGACGGAGTCGTGCTTGAGCATGTACGCGAGGTAGTCCGGCTCGAGCAGGTCGTTGATGCCGACTACGTCGATGTCCGGAAAATGCTCCGCCGCGGCCCGAAACACCATGCGCCCGATGCGCCCGAACCCGTTGATGCCGACCTTGATTGCCATACCGTTCTCCAGAGATCAGTTGGATGAAACTACAGTATCGATCTGACCGCAGCTGCCACCTTGTCGGGTGTAAAGCCGAAATGCTTGAACACCTTATCACCGGGCGCCGACTCCCCGAAGCGGTCTATCCCGACGACCGCCCCCTCGGTGCCCACGTACTTGCGCCAGAGGTCGGGCACGCCCGCTTCCACGGCGACGCGCGGTACCCCCCGGGGCAGTACTTCATCCCGGTACGCCTGGTCCTGGCGGTCGAATGCACTGGTCGATGCCATCGAAACCACGCGCACCGCCACGCCCTCGGCGGCAAACTGATCCTGGGCGGCGAGCGCGAGCGCCACTTCGGAGCCGGTCGCGATAATGACGGCCCGCGGCGCGCCGTTTCCCTCCCTGAGCACGTAGCCACCGCGCTGCATGTTGTCGAGCGCCGCGGCGTCGCGCTTCACGAAGGGAAGATTCTGGCGAGTGAGCAGGAGAGCCGTCGGTCCGGTCCGGCGCTCGATGGCAGCCACCCACGCCGCCGCGGTTTCGACCGTATCGCACGGCCGCCACAGATCGAGGTTGGGTATCAGCCGCAGGCTCGCCGCATGCTCGACGGGCTGGTGCGTCGGTCCGTCCTCCCCCAGCCCGATCGAGTCGTGGGTGAACACGTAGATCACGCGGGCGCCGATCAGCGCCGCCAGGCGCAGAGCATTGCGCGCGTAATCGGAAAACACGAGAAAGGTACCGCCGTAAGGTATGAAGCCGCCGTGCAGCGCCAGGCCGTTCATCACCGCGCACATGCCGAACTCGCGCACGCCGTAGAAGAGATAGTTGCCGCCGTTCTCGCGACCGATCACCGTCGACGCCTTGACCATCGTGAGATTGGAGGCGGTCAGGTCGGCCGAGCCGCCGACGAGCTCCGGCAGGGCAGGCACCAGGATTTCGAGCGTGTTCTGGGAGGATTTGCGGGTGGCGACCGTCTCGGCCTTCGCGTTCACTTCCTGCAGGAGCTGCCCGGCGCGCGACGCGAAATCCTGCGGCAGTTCGCCCGCCATGCGGCGGCGAAACTCCGCGGCCTCCGCCGGATACGCTTTTTCGTAGCCGGCAAAGAGCTTCCTCCAGCGCCGCTCGGCCGCCGCGCCGCGCTTCCGCGCGTTCCAGCCTTCGTAGACCCGCTCCGGGATCTCGAACTTTGGATACGTCCAGTTGAGGGCCGCGCGCGTCGCCGCGACTTCGCCTTCTCCGAGAGCCGCGCCGTGCGCCGCGCCGGTATTGGCCTTGGTCGGCGCGCCCTTGGCGATTACGGTCTTGCAGCAGATCAGCGTCGGGCGCGTCTTCTCCCGCTTCGCTTTCCGGAGCGCCCGGTCCACGGCGTCAGCGTCGTGGCCATCCACGTTCGGGATGACCTGCCAGCCGTAGCTCTCGAAGCGGCGGCGCACGTCGTCGGTGTACCACTGGCGGATGTTGCCCTTGTCGGAGTCGATCGAGATGCCGTTGTCGTCGTAGACCGCGATCAGCTTGCCGAGGCCCAGCGTGCCGGCGAGCGAGCTCGCCTCGTGTGAAATTCCTTCCATCATGCAGCCGTCGCCGAGAAACACGTAGGTCTGGTGGTCGACGATGTCGAACCCGGGGCGGTTGAACTGCGCGGCCAGGAGTTTTTCCGCGAGCGCCATGCCCACCGCGTTCGCGATACCCTGGCCAAGCGGTCCGGTCGTGGTCTCCACCCCCGGAGTCACGCCGCGCTCCGGGTGGCCGGGCGTCTTCGATCCGAGCTGCCGGAAGCGCTTCAGCTCGGCCATCGGCAGGTCGTAGCCGGAGAGATGCAGCACCGCGTAGAGCAGCATCGACCCGTGACCGTTGGAGAGCACGAAGCGGTCGCGGGCGGGCCAGGCAGGATTAGCGGGGTTGTGCCGCAGGTGGCGGTTCCACAGCACCTCCGCGATCTCCGCCATGCCCATCGGCATGCCGGGATGGCCGGAGTTGGCCTCCTGCACGGCGTCCATCGCGAGCGCGCGTATGGCGTTGGCAAGCTCGACACGGTCGGTCATCAAAGGTTCCCTGTTATCAGTCCTCAAAGGCCGTCAATTATCTCCACTCCTCTTAATCGCCGTTGCGGCGCGCGAGCTTGATACCGAGCTGTTTCAGCTTGCGGTAGAGATGCGTGCGCTCGAGCCCGACGCTCTCCGCCACCCGGCTGATATTGCCGCCTTCGCGCGCGATGTGGTATTCGAAATAGACCCGCTCGAACGCGTCGCGCGCATCCCGCAGCGGCAGATCGAACGGCAGGTCGTGCATGGCGTGGGGACCGGCGACGGGCTGGGGCAGGGCGCGGCTCACGTCTTCCAGCGTGATCTGCTCCGACAGACCGGTCATCGCCAGCGTGCGCACCACGCCCTGGAGCTGGGCTAGATTGCCCGGCCACTCGTAGTTGCGCAGCGCGTTCAGCGCCGCGGTCGAGAACTGCCGCGGCGCGGCTTCCTTCGCCTCCACCATGCGCGTCAGCATCAGGTTCGCGAGATCCGGCACGTCCTCCCGGTGCTCGCGCAGGCTCGGCAGCCGGATGCTGGTTCCCGCGACCGCCGAGAGGAGCCGGCTGTCGAACATCCCCTGCGCGACCAGCTCGGCGAGCTCGCGCGAGGCGCCGCAGACCAGGCGCACGTTGTAGCGCTCCAGCTTGGAGGCGAGCAGCAGCAGGCCTTTCTGCTCGACTTTCGAGAGCTCCGCTATTTCCTGCAGGAACAATATGCCTTCGCGCGCCTGGTCGAGGAGCTCGAGCGGCGCCTCCGCCAGCATGCCGTTCGAGTCCGGTGCGGCCCACGGCGTGTTGCGCTGGTGCAGGAAACGCGCCGCGAGCTCGATGCCGCAACCCGGCTCGCCGGTGAGGAGCAGCGGCACGCGCAGCCCGGCGACGCGCTCCAGGCGCTGCTTCAGCTCCGCGACGAGCGGCGCCCGTCCCAGCATCGCGAGCGAGAGCGCCGGCTGCGCCTGCTCGCCGCCGTGCTTCAGCGCGCGGCCGACGGTCGCGAGCAGCTTCTGCAGCGCGATCGGCTTCTCCAGAAAATCGTAGGCGCCCATGCGGGTTGCCTCGACCGCGGTATCGATGGTGCCGTGACCCGACATCATCACCACGGGCATCGTGAGGAGCCCCGCGCTCGCCCATTCCTTGAGCAGCGTGATCCCGTCGGTGTCGGGCATCCAGATATCGAGCAGGACGAGATCGGGACGCGTCTGGCTGCGGTAGGCGCGCGCCTCGCCGGCGTTTTCGGCAAGACGCACCTGGTATCCCTCGTCCCTCAGGATCTCCGAGAGCAGCTCGCGTATGCCGATTTCGTCGTCAACTACCAGGATCTGCTGCATAACTTGAGAGGTGTCGTCCTAGTTTACACCCAGCTAGCGGCTCTTCGCCTGCGCGACCGCGCCTTGCGCCCGGTCGCGCCCGGCCGCGGCCGGGAACCGCAGCGTCACGCGCGCGCCGGCAGGCGCCAGGTTGGCAACACGCACCTCGCCGCCGTGCTCCTCGATGATTTTCTTGACGATAGCGAGCCCCAGGCCGGTACCCCTGGGCTTGCTCGTGACGTACGGCTCGAACACGCGCTGCATCATGTGCTCGGGGAAGCCGGTGCCGTTGTCGGTCACGGCCAGCTCGACCCCGTCGCCCACCTTTCCGGTTGCTATCGTCACCCGCGGACGCTCCGTATCGGCCAGCGCGTCCTGCGCGTTCTGCAGGAGGTTGTGGATAACCTGCCGGAGCTGCGACGCGTCGCCCACGATGTGCGGCAGCTCGGGCGCGAGCTCGAGCCGCGCGGTCCGTCCGAGCGAGGATTCGTAGAGCGTCAGCACCTCCCGCGTAAGCGCGTTCAGATCGAGCTCGCGCATCGAGGGCTCGGGGTTGCGCGCGTACTGGCTGAATGCGTCGACCATGCTCTTCAGCGCCGCCACCTGGTTGACGATGGTCCGGGTGGAGCGCGCCAGCGCCTCGGCGTCGGCGCCGGAGAGCTTGGCGGCGAGCTTCGCTTCCATCCGCTCGGCGGAGAGCTGGATCGGCGTCAACGGATTGCGGATCTCGTGAGCGAGCCGCCGCGCCACCTCCGCCCAGGCCGCCGCGCGCTGGGCCTGCGCCAGGTGGGTAATGTCGTCGAACACGACGACGCGCCCCTCGCTCGTCCCCGCCGGCAGGCGCGTACCGCGCAGCAGCAGCTGCTGCGTGCCGCCGCGATGCGGCCGCTCGAGCTGCTGCTCCCATACGCCCGAGCCGCTCCGGCTCGAAGCCTCCTCGAGGAGGCGCGCCAGCTCCGACAGCCCCGGCTCGACCTCGTGCCATTGCGCGAGCTCGCGACCGAGGAGCGGTGCGAAATCCACGCCCAGCACGTTGCCGGCGCTGCGATTCGCCGAGCGCAGCCGCTGGTGCTCGTCGAACGCGAGCACGCCGGCGGAAAGATTCGCGAGGATGCTCTCGAAGTAGGCTTTGGCCTCGGCGAGATCGGCCTCGTGGCGCTCGGCCGCGGCGCGGGCTTCCGCAAGCTGCAGCGTCATGCTGTTGAACGACTGGGTCAGCATGCCGATCTCGTCGCGCGAGCCGACCGCCGCGCGCCGGCTGAAGTCGCCGCTCGCCACCGCGCGCGTGCTTTCCACGAGCTCGCCCAGGGGAACCGACAGCCGGGCCGAGAGCACGAAGGCGAGCGCCGCCGCCGACAGCAGCGCGAGCAGCAGCGTCAGGGTCAACGTCAGCGCGTAGAGGCGCTTCAGGCCGCGGCGCGAGAGCGTCAGCTCCTGGTAATCCCGGTACCCCGACAGCACGGCTTCGGCATCCTGCGTGAGCTGCGCGGGTACGGGCTGAAGCACCTGCAGCACGCGCGCTTCTTCGGCCAGGCTGACGACGGGCACGGCCACGAGCACCCTCAGAATGAGGCCCTTGTCGGGCACGGACTCCACCGCCTGATAGCTTTGCTGGGCGCGAATCTGGCGCAGAACCTCCGGGCCCGGCGCTTCGGGCATCAGCCCGGCGGTCTTGCCGCTGGAAAACGCCAGCACGCGGCCGCGCTGGCTGTAGAGCGCCGCTTCGGGCACTCCCGCCTGCTCGCGCAGCGTGTTCAGCGCGGCAAGATGCTCGGACGCCGGGCGCGTCGACAGCGAGAGCGCCATCCTGTCGGATTTGGCAGCCAGCTCCCGCAGCATGTTGTCGAGCATCCCGCGGGAAAGGCTCAAGCCGCTTTCGAGGGCCTTGTCCACGCGCACGTCGAACCAGGACTCGATCGAGCGGGTCATGAACTGCACCGAAAGCCCGTAGATGAGCGCGCCGGGCACCACCGCCATCAGGGCGAACAGCAGCACGAGCCGCAGCGTGAGCTTCGACCCGAACACGCCGGCCTTGAGGCTGCGCCGCAGCGTGACGAGCTGGTAGACGACGAGCACCGTCAGCATGAACGCGACTGCGCCGTTCAGCCCGAGCAGGATGGGATAGCGCTCGGCGAAGCGCGCCGGGTTGCTGCTGGAGCTTGCGACGAGAAAGAACGTAATCGCGACCAGCGCGACGCACAGGATGGCCAGGTAGCGAAGTATCGGGCTCGCGAGCGCCGCGCGGATAGGGGGAACCGTCAGCTTCATGGCGCCACCGTCCAGCGGTACCAATCCGAGCCGATGTTCCAGTCCCGCGAACCCACGGTGCTCAGCTGGAACGGCCGCGGCAGCTGCGAAGTATCGAGCCGCATGCGCAGCCCCGCGCTGTACGTGTTGTCCTTCTTCAGGGTGCCGGCCTCGAAAATGTCGGGCAGGCGCACGCGCTTCAGCAGCTCGAGCGCTTCGCCGAGCGTGGCGAAATTCTGATACAGCGTGCCGACGCCGACGCGATACTGGCGCGTCAGCGCGTTGTAGGAAAGGCGGTAGCGCTGCTCGCGATTGACGAGCTTCTCGTTCAGCCAGTACCAGCGCGGGCGTATCAACTCGAACTCCACCAGGAAATGCAGCGGCACGCCCTTGTTGAGCGCGTCTTCCAGGACACTGGTGAGCGCGATGTCGAACGTCGCTTCCAGGTAGTAGCCGTCCTCGGCAGCGACCAGCGCCGCGCCGCGCACGTCGATGCCCTGCGCGCGGGCCGGCTGCGCCGCCACCAGCACGAGCATGAGCGGTGCGAGCCACAGCGCCGCGCGCAGCGCGAGCGACCTACGTCTTCCGCAACAACGCATAGAAGAAGCCGTCATGCTGTGGGTCGGGAAGCAGTTGGCCCGCGGGCGTGTGCGGATCGGTGTCGGCCGCGCCGAGGTTCAGGCGTCGGGCATCGGGGTGGCCCTGCAAAAAGCGCTCGACCTGCAAGTGGTTTTCCTCCTGAAACACCGAGCAGGTTGCGTACAGCAATTTACCATCTCTCCGGAGCAACTGCCACAGCGCATCGAGGATGCGGCGCTGCGCGCGCGCGAACTGTTCGATGTCGTTCGGACGCCGCAGCCACTTGATGTCGGGATGGCGGCGCGCGATGCCCGAAGCCGTGCACGGCACGTCGGCGAGGATGCGGTCGTACGCTGCTCCATCCCACCACGCCGCCGGTTCCGCCGCGTCACCGCATACGACCTGCGCGGAGAGGCCGAGCCGCGCGAGATTCGCCCGCACCCGGGCCAGCCTTCCCTCGTCGTCATCCAGTGCGGTCACGACGACGTCGGCCTGCTCCAGGATATGCGTCGTCTTGCCGCCCGGGGCCGCGCAAGCGTCGAGCACGCGCTGCCCGTCGGCCAGATCGAGCAGGGGCGCCGCGAGCTGCGCCGCGGCATCCTGCACCGACACAAGGCCCTCGGCGAGGCCGGGAATGCGAGCGGCGGGCAGCGGCGTCTCGAGCGTGACCGCGGTTGCGCCGACGAGGGTCGCGGGCACGGCGCGTTCTTCGAGCATGCGCAGGTACCCGCCCGGCGTTGCGCGGCGGCGGTTCACGCGCAGCGTCAGCGGCGGCCTCAGGTTGGCGGCTTGCAGCACGCTTTCGTAGCGAGCCGGATACTCCGCCCGCAACCGGTCTATCCACCACTGCGGGTGGGAGTAGCGCGCCGTCTCCAGGCGCTGCACGCGGGCCGCGATGAGCGCACGGGAGCGCAGGAAGTTGCGCAGGACCGCGTTCACCAGCCCCTTGGCCGAGGAGAGCCCCAGCTTACCGCCGCATTGCACCGCGTGATCGACGATCGCGTGGGGCGCGGCGCGGGTATGTTCGAGCTGATAGAGCGCCGTCAGGAGCAAGGCCCGCAGCCGGGCATCGCGCAACGGACGGTCGAGGAGCTCATCGAGCAGCGCCTCGAGACAACCCAGGAAGCGCAATGTGCCGTAGGCGAGATCCTGGAGCGCGGCGCGCTCGCGCTCCGCGAGTTGCGGGTGCCGCGCCCACACCGCTGCGAGCTCTGCGTCGAGACTGCGTCCCGCCAGTACCCGTCCGACAGCGCCGCTCGCGAGCCGCTGAACTTCAACCATTGCCGCTGCCAAGCCTCGAGCCCGGGGCGAGTGTGAATCCTCCCGCGCCGCCCCTGAATCCTGCGAGAAACTCGCCGGCCGCGAGCCGCCGGCCGCCTGCGCGCTGCAACTCCGTCACGCGCAAGCCATCCCGCCCGCACGCGACGAGGATGCCCGCTGGCTCGCTGGCGCATACCGTGCCCGGGACATCCGCCGTTCCCGGCTCGACACGCGCGTGCCGGATCTTCACCACGCTACCGGCCAGCCGCGTCTGGGCGCCGGGCACCGGATCAAAGGCGCGCACCTGCCGCTCGATTTCCTCCGCCGGGCGGCGCCAGTCGATCTCCGCCTCGTCCTTGCGGAGCTTCCGCGCGTAGGTCGCGCCGCTCCCGTCCTGCGGCTGCGGCTCGGGTTGCGTGGCGAGAGCGCGCACGATAAGCCGGGCGCCCAGTGCCGCGAGCTTGTCGTGCAGCGTGCCGGCCGTCTCGTCGGCCGCGATGGTGAGCGCTTCCTGCAGCAGCATGGGCCCCGTGTCGAGGCCGGCGTCCATCTGCATGATAGTGATGCCCGTGCGGGTGTCTCCCGCCAGCAGCGCGCGCTGAATGGGCGCGGCCCCGCGCCAACGCGGGAGCAGGGACGCGTGCACGTTCACGCAGCCCCGCGCCGGCAGATCGAGCAGCGCGGGCGGCACTATCAACCCGTAGGCAGCGACGATCATCGCGTCGGGCCGGGCGGCGCTGACAGCCGCCACGACGGCGCCGTCCAGGGCGGTGGGTTGCTGAATGGAAAGCCCCCTGGCTTGCGCGAGCAGCTTGACTGCGGAGGGCTGGGGCTTCAAGCCGCGGCCGGCCGCCCGGTCCGGCTGGGTCAGTACCAGTGCGATCTCGTGACCGGCATCGAGCAAAGCGGCCAGGGCGATCGCGGCAAATTCAGGGGTGCCGGCAAAGACGAGCTTCATGGACCGATCCAGCGCGGGCAAGTGCGGGGCCGGGCCGCAATGCGCCGACGCGCCGCGGCCGGTGCGCCTAACCCGCCTGGCGCTCCTGCTTTCTCAGCCTGGCGAGTATGCGGTTCTGCTTCAGCCGCGACAAATAGCCGACGAAAACCTTTCCCTCCAGATGATCCATCTCATGCTGGATGCACACGGCCAGCAGGTCGTCGGCCTCGAGCGTGTACTGCGCACCTTCGGCATCGAGCGCGCGCACCTTGATATGCTGGGCGCGCCGCACCTTTTCGTAAACGCCCGGCACGGACAGGCAACCTTCTTCGCAATCCGCCTCGCCAGTGGCTTCGAGGATCTCCGGATTGATGAAGACGTGCAAATCGTCCCGCGTCGCGGAGGTGTCGATCACGATGATCCGCTTGTGCATGTCGACTTGCGTTGCAGCGAGACCGACTCCCGGCGCGGCGTACATGGTTGCGGCCATGTCATTGATTAACTTACGTATCTTGTCATCCACCCGGTCGACCTTCGCGGCTACTTTGTGCAGGCGCGGATCGGGGTAGCGCAAAATGGGCAATAGTGCCATGGAAAAGCTTGCTAATTTAATTGACTATATGCAGAATTTAAACCAATACCTGACCTCGCGGCCGGCCTTTGGACTGCTGCGCGGCGCATCGCTTCTAGATGGGGGCTCACCATGGTCAAAGCAATTATATCCCTGATTTTGTTGCTGACTCCGCTCAGCGGGGCGCTGGCGGCGGCGCAGCCGCCGCTGAAGGACAACGCCCCTGACCGCTACATCGTGGTCGAGGGCGACACGCTGTGGAGCATCGCCGGACGCTTTCTCCAGAATCCCTGGCAGTGGCCGGAGATCTGGAAGATGAATCAGGAACAAATCAAGAACCCCAACCGGATCTATCCCGGAGACGTGGTCGTCCTCGACCGCTCGGCCCAGGAAGCGCGTCTGCGCGTGGTCCAGCTGGAGACGGTGAGACGCCAGCCCGAGACTCGCGCTCAGCCGCTGGCTCCCAAGCCCGTGCCCGCGATTCCCCCGTCCGTCATCGAGCCGTTCCTCGCCAAACCGCTCGTCGTGGGCGCCGCCGAACTCGACGCGGCGCCGCGCATTACGGCAACACAGGAGAACCGCGTCACGATGGGGGCAGGCGCGACCGCCTACGTGTCGGGCCTGACCAAGGAGAAGGGTCAGTTCTGGCAGGTCTTCCGGCGCGGCGATGCGCTGATCGATCCCGATACCAGGGAAACGCTGGGCTACGAGGCGGTCTACCTGGGTGAGGCGCGGGTGGAGAAGTTCGCCGAGGAAAGCACGGTACAGATAGTGAAGTCGGCGCAGGAGATCTACGTGGGCGACCGACTGGTCGCCGCCGCGCGCGAAACGCCCAATTTCGGCTACGTGCCGCGGGCGCCGCAGCAACCGATCCGCGCGCGCATCGTTTCCGCTTATGGCGGCTTGAGCGAGACCGGGCCGCTTTCGATAGTCGCGCTGTCCAAGGGCAGCCAGGACGGTCTGGAGGTCGGGCACGTGCTTGCCATCTACCGCAGCCAGAGCAGCGCGCGCTACGAGCTGCGCACCGCTCCGCTTTATGGCCGCCAGGGCTTGAGCGGGAGCGATGCGGGCCGCCCGTATTACGGCGATGAACTTGCGCCCCGCGATGCTCCGCTCTACCAGCGGGCGGCCCCGGTTACCGACGAGCAGATCGCCAAGCTACCCGACGAGCGCTACGGCCTCGTGATGGTGTTCCGCACTTTCGACCGCGCGGCTTTCGCCCTCGTCATGCAGGCGAGCCGACAGGTCTCGGTCAACGACCTCCTGACCAACCCCTGAGCGGCGCCGGTCGTACCCCTCCGGCGTGAGCACGAGCACGTGCGCCCGCGCCGCGTTGCCTGAGCCGGGCGTCGTCCCCCATGCCGCTCGACGAGGAACTCGCGGCGTGGCTGACTGATCCGGCGAACCGCGTCGTTTCCCTAGCCGATCCCGAGTACCCGCGCCGGCTGCTCCAGATCGCCGACCCGCCCCCGCTCCTCTACGTGAAGGGCCGCGTGGAGCTCCTGAACCAGCCGGCGCTTGCGATCGTGGGCAGCCGCAATGCGACCGCCCAGGGCGCAGCCAACGCCGAGTCTTTCGCGAAGACGCTGAGCGATGCAGGACTCGCCATCGTAAGCGGTCTCGCGCTCGGCATAGACGCGGCGGCGCATCGCGGCGGACTCGCGGGCGCTTCCGGCAGCATCGCCGTGGTCGGCACGGGACTCGACATCGTCTATCCGGCCCGCAACCGGCCGCTCGCGCACGCGCTCGCCGAGCGCGGCGCGCTGGTTTCGGAATTCCCGCTCGCCACGCAGGCGCGTCCCGCCAATTTCCCGCGGCGCAATCGCGTGATCAGCGGTCTTTCCCTGGGCTGCCTGGTGGTCGAAGCGGCGGTGGGCAGCGGCTCGCTCATCACGGCGCGCAGCGCGCTCGATCAGGGCCGGGAGGTGTTCGCGATTCCCGGCTCGATACATTCGCCGCTCGCGAAGGGTTGCCACGCACTCATCAAGCAGGGCGCCAAGCTCGTGGAGAGCGCCGCGGACGTCCTGGAGGAACTGCGCCTGCCAGCCGGTGCCGCGGCCCGGTTGCAGCCGGCGCCCGCCAGCGAGCTCGCGTCGCGCCTGCCAGCGAGCTTCCTGGAAGCGCTTGGCTTCGATCCGTTCGATCCGGACATGCTCGCCGCGCGCACCGGCATGAGCGCCGCGGAGGTCTCCGCGCTGCTCACTCAGCTCGAGATCGAAGGGACGCTCGCGGCGTTGCCGGGCGGCAGGTTTCAGCGCATCCGCTGAAGCATTCCACCGTCAACGGGCGCCGCGCAGCGGGCGCCCCCCGCGACCTACGCCCTTGCGCTGCGGAATTTTTGTACTTATCATCTTGCGCTCTTTTTGATCCAGGCTAGCGAGGGCATGAGCAAGCAACTCATCATCGCGGAGAAACCTTCGGTCGCAGCCGACATCGCGCGCGCGCTCGGCGGTTTCGCCAAGCACAACGACTACTTCGAGAGCGACGACTACGTACTGTCGTCGGCCGTAGGGCATCTGCTCGAATTGCGCGCCCCCGAGGAGCACGACCCGCGCTCCGGCCGCTGGACGTTCAAGCATCTTCCCGTGATTCCCCCGCGCTTCGAGCTCGCGCCGATCGAGAAGAGCGAGTCGCGCCTGAACGTGCTCCTGAGGCTCATCAAACGCAAGGACGTCGGCGGGCTCATCAATGCCTGCGACGCGGGCCGCGAGGGCGAGCTGATCTTCCGCTACATCATGCAGCACGCCAACGCGAAGAAGCCCATTCGGCGGCTGTGGCTGCAGTCGATGACGCAGGGGGCGATACGCGAGGGCTTCGAGGGCTTGCGTCCCGATCGCGAGCTGCTGCCGCTCGCGGATGCGGCGAAATGCCGCTCCGAGGCGGACTGGCTGGTCGGCATCAACGGCACGCGCGCCATGACCGCTTTCAACAACAAGGTGAGCGCGAGCGGCTTCTACAAGACGACCGTCGGTCGCGTGCAGACGCCGACGCTCGCGATCCTGGTCGAGCGCGAGGAGCGCATCCGCGCGTTCACGTCGCGCGATTACTGGGAGGTGCACGCGCGCTTCGGCGCCAAAGCCGGCGAGTACAGCGGTCGCTGGTTCGACCCGCAGTTCAAGAAGGACGACGACGCGGAGCGCAGGCAGGAACGCATCTGGGAAGCCGGAGCTGCGGAAGCCATCGTCGCCGCCTGCAGCGGCCGGGAAGGCATCGTAACCGAAGAAACCAAGCCGTCGACTCAGCTCTCGCCGCTGCTTTTCGATCTGACGAGCCTGCAGCGGGAGGCGAACGGCCGCTTCGGCTTCTCGGCAAGGGGAACGCTTTCGCTTGCGCAGTCGCTGTACGAGCGCCACAAAGTCCTGACCTATCCCCGGACCGATGCACGGGCGCTGCCGGAGGATTACGTCCCTACGGTCAGGAAGACCCTGGAGTTGCTGTCGGGGAACGACGCGTACGCGCCGTTCGCCAGGGCAGTCCTCAAGAACCAGTGGGTAAAGCCCAACAAGCGCATCTTCGACAACACCAAGATCTCGGATCACTTCGCGATCATTCCCACGCTGCAGATGCCCAAGCATCTGAACGAGGCCGAGCAGAAGCTCTACGATCTCGTGGTGCGGCGGTTTCTGGCGATTTTCCATCCCGCCGCCGAGTACCTCCAGACCGTGCGCATCACCGCTGTCGGCGAGCACCAGTTCAAGACCGAGGGCCGTGTCCTGACAACGCCCGGCTGGCTGGCGATCTACGGGCGCGCTACGCAGGAGGAAAACGAGAACCTGCCACGGGTCACCGCGAACGAGCGGGTCAAGGTGGTCGAAATCGCCGCGCAGGCCAACCAGACCAAGCCGCCGGCGCGCTACACCGAAGCCACGCTGCTCTCGGCCATGGAGGGGGCGGGCAAGCTCGTCGAGGACGACGAGCTGCGCGCGGCGATGGAAGCGAAGGGCCTGGGCACGCCGGCAACGCGCGCGGCGGTCATAGAAGGGTTGCTCTACGAGGACTACATCCACAGGAACGGCAGGGAGCTCGTCCCAACGCCGAAAGCATTCTCGCTGTTTTTCGCGCTCAAGCATTTCGGCGTAACCGAGATCACCTCGCCCGAGCTGACCGGCGACTGGGAGCACAAGCTGAAGCTCATGGAGGCCGCCAAGCTTCCGCGCGCCGAGTTCATGGACCATATCGAGCAGGTCACGCGCGATCTGGTGGAGCGCATCAGGGGCGGCGACATCCCCGATGACGCGTTCGCGATCGTGCCGGCGCCCTGCCCGAAGTGCGGGGGCACGGTGCAGGAGAACTACCGCAAGTTCCAGTGCCAGAAATGCGACTTCTCCCTGTGGCGCGTGACCGCGAGCCGCGAGTGGGCGCCGGAGGAAATCGGCGAGCTGATTTCAAAGCGGTTCATCGGACCGCTCTCCGGTTTCCGCAGCCGCATGGGCAAGCCGTTTTCCGCCGGGGTCAAGCTGACTGACGATTTTCGCGCCGAATTCGACTTCGGGCAGGCGGGCAACGAAAACGAGGAGGCCCCCGATTTCAGCTCCCAGGAAAACCTCGGCGCCTGTCCCAAGTGCGGCGCGCGCGTATTCGAGCACGGCGTCTCCTACGTGTGCGAGAAGTCGGTAGGGCCCGGTCGCAGCTGCGATTTCCGCTCGGGCAAGATGATCCTGCAACAGCCGGTGGAACGCGCGCAAATGCAGAAGCTGCTCGCCACCGGGCGTACCGATCTGCTCACGCAATTCGTCTCGAAACGGAACCGACGCTTCAGGGCGTTCCTGGTGAAGACGCCGGACGGCAAGGTGGGCTTCGAGTTCCAGCCCCGCGCCGAGCGTCCCGCGGGAGCTCACTCCAAGCGCGGCGCGCCGGCAAAGGCGAGCGCTGAAGAACCAACCAGTCCGCCGCGCGTAGCGGAACCTCCTGCGAAAACCCCGACCGCATCAAGTCGCAGGGCGCCGGGGCGATCCAAGGCAACGGCCAAACCGGCAGCCAAAACCACGCGCGCTGCAGCACCGAAAGCCGCGACGAAGACCCGCCGCAAGGCCGCATGAGGAAGCGGGGGAACCGGGCCCCTTCTTGAGACTCCGACGGGCCCGTCCCCCGCGCCCGGGGACAGCAGCGCGATCCGGCAAGACTAGACGTCGATGTTGCGCGCCCCGAGCGCGTTCGTTTCGATGAAGTTGCGCCGCGGCTCGACCTCGTCGCCCATCAGCGTCGAGAAGATCTCCTCGGCGATGATCGCGTCGTCGATGCGGGTCTTCAGGAGGCGCCGGGTCGCCGGGTCCATGGTGGTTTCCCACAACTGCTCGGGATTCATCTCTCCCAGGCCCTTATAGCGTTGGGTCGAGACGCCCCGCTGTACCTCGGCGAGCAGCCACTCTATCGCTTCGCGGAAGTCCTTGACCGGTTGCCGCTGCTCGCCGCGCATCACGTAGGCGCCGTCGCCGAAGAGTCCCTGCAGGAGCTGCGCCGTGCGTTGCAGCTGCGCGAAATCGCCGCTTTGCACGAAATCGACGTCGATACGGCATTCGTGAAGGATGCCATGCTGCATGCGGTCTACGGCAAGGAAGTGGCGCTCGCTCTTGTCGTCGAACTGCGCTTCCACCCGGATTTCCCGACCGGATAGCAGCGCGTCGAGCGCCTCCGCGCTCGCACGCGCCGCCTGTTCACCGGAGAGATCGAGCTTGACCGGGTGCCGCGCCAGTGCGCGCAGCACGTCCTCGTTGATCAGGCGACTCACGCGCTCGATGACGGCCTCGGTGAGGAGGTGATCGCTGGCGAGCTGCTCCACCGCCTCGCGACTCAACGGCGGCTCGCCGGCCGAGGTGTGGAACTGCGCTTCCGACAGTGCGAGCCGCAGCAGGAACTCGTTCAGCTCGTGCTCGTCCTTGAGATAACGCTCGCTCTTGCCGTGCTTCACCTTGTAGAGCGGCGGCTGCGCGATGTAGACGTGCCCGCGCTCTATCAATTCCGGCATCTGCCGGTAGAAGAACGTCAAGAGCAGCGTGCGTATGTGCGAGCCGTCCACGTCGGCGTCGGTCATGATGATGATGCGGTGGTAGCGGAGCTTCTCCGGCGCATACTCCCCTTCGCCGACGCCCGTGCCGAGCACGCTGATGAGGGTAATGATCTCCTGTGACGAGAGCACCTTGTCCAGGCGCGCCTTCTCGACATTCAGGATCTTGCCCTTCAGCGGCAGGATCGCCTGGAAACGCCGGTCGCGGCCCTGCTTGGCCGAGCCGCCGGCGGAGTCGCCCTCCACGATGTAGAGCTCCGACTGCGACGGGTCGCGCTCCTGGCAGTCGGCCAGCTTGCCCGAGAGCCCGAAGGAGTCGAGCACCCCTTTACGCCGGGTGAGGTCGCGTGCCTTGCGGGCCGCCTCGCGGGCGCGGGCCGCTTCGACGATCTTGCCGCAGATCATGCGCGCGTCGTTGGGCTTCTCCAGCAGGAATTCGCCGAGCTTCTGGCCGACGATCTCCTCGACCACCGGGCGCACCTCCGAGGAAACGAGCTTGTCCTTCGTCTGGGAGGAAAACTTCGGCTCCGGTACCTTGACCGACAACACCGCAGTGAGCCCCTCCTTCATGTCGTCGCCGCTGGTCTCCACCTTGGCCTTCTCGGCCAGCTTGCTCGATTCGATGTAGTGGTTGAGCGTGCGCGTCATCGCCGCGCGCAAGCCCGTGAGATGGGTCCCGCCATCGCGCTGCGGCACGTTGTTCGTGAAGCACTGGACCGATTCCTGGTAGGAATCGTTCCACTGCATCGCGACCTCCACCAGGATGCCTTCTTTCTCGCCCAGGGCGTAGAAGATGTTCTGGTGCAGGACGGTCTTGCTGCGGTTGATGTATTCGACGAAGCCCTTGACCCCGCCGGTGAAGGCGAACGTTTCCTCCTTCCCCGCGCGCTGGTCGATGAGCGTGATCTTCAAGCCGCTGTTGAGAAAAGCGAGCTCGCGCAGCCGCTTCGCGAGGATTTCGTAGTGGAACTCCACCTTGCCGAAAATCTCCTGGCTCGGGAGGAAATGCACCTCCGTGCCACGCTTTTCCGACTTGCCCACCACCTTGAGCGGCCCCACGGTCTCGCCCAGGCGAAACTCCATCTGATGCAGCTTGCCATCGCGGCGGATGGCGAGCCGCAGCCACTCGGACAGCGCGTTCACCACCGACACGCCGACTCCGTGCAGGCCCCCGGCGACCTTGTACGAGTTGTTGTCGAACTTGCCCCCGGCGTGGAGCTCGGTCATCACCACTTCGGCGCTCGAGCGATGCTCCTCGTCGTCCGGCTGCTCCTCGGTCGGTATGCCTCGGCCGTTATCGAGCACGCTGATCGAGTTGTCGGGATGAATCGTGACCGTCACGTCGTCGCAGAAGCCCGCGAGCGCCTCGTCGACCGCGTTGTCGACCACCTCGAACACCATGTGGTGCAGACCGGTCCCGTCGGCGGTGTCCCCGATATACATGCCCGGGCGCTTGCGCACGGCCTCCAGCCCCTTCAGGACCCGGATGCTGCTCGCATCGTAATCCTCGGCAGAGGGTTGCTGCAGCTGCTCTTTTTCCGCTTGCTCGCCCATTACGCTCATCCGTTCCCTAGATACGCATGGGCATCACGACATACCGGAAATCCCGCTGCTCCGGCAGAGTCATCAACATGCTGCTGTTTGCATCGCCCAGGGCGCACTCCACCTGCTCGCTGTGAACGTTGGTCAGCACGTCCAGGAGGTAGGTGATATTAAAGCCGATATCGACCGCGTCGCCGGGATAGCTGATCTCCAGCTCTTCCTGCGCTTCTTCCTGCTCGTTGTTCGTGCACGAGATCCGCAGGCTCGTTGCCGAAACCAGCCACCGCACTCCCCTGAACTTCTCGTTCGCCAGAATGGCCGCGCGCTGCAGGGACTGCAGAAGCTGCATTCGATCGATGGCGAAGCGCTTCTGATAGGTGCTCGGGATCACCCGGGTGTAGTCGGGAAACTTGCCGTCGATGATCTTCGTCACGAGGATGATATTGCTGAACGCGAAGCGCACCTGGCTCGCGTAGATCTCGATTTCCACCGGATCGTCCGAGTCCCCGAGAAGCTTGGAGAGCTCCAGGACCGCCTTGCGCGGCAGTATGACTTCACGCTTGTCCTGCGGCTGCCCCAGCGGGCGCGCCGCGTAGCTCAGGCGGTGCCCGTCCGTCGCCACTACCTTCACCTGGCCTTCGTCGAGCACGAGCAGCAGGCCGTTCAGGTAGTAGCGGATGTCCTGCTGCGCCATCGAATACTGGACCAGCAGCAGCAACTCGCGGAACGCCTTCTGCGGCAGCGTCACCTTTCCCAGCGCGGTTCCCGCGTCGCCCAGACGGGGAAAGTCGTTCGCGGAAAGCGTCTGCAGGTTGAAGCGGCTCTTCCCCGCTCGCACCTGCAGGCGATTATTCTGGGCCTCCAGCGCGAGCTCCGCGCCTTCCGGCAGCGCCCGCAGTATATCCAGGAACTTGCGCGCCGATACCGTGAGGCTGTGATCCTCTCCGGCGGCCGTTCCCACCTCGCCACTGGTCGATACCTGGATCTCCAGGTCGGTCGCCACGAGGTTCAACCTCCCCTCGGTGCGCTCGATGAGGACGTTGGAGAGGATCGGCAGCGTGTGGCGTTTCTCTACGATGCCGGTTACCGCCTGCAGCGGTCGGAGGAGGGCGTCGCGTTCGATCTGTACTAGTTTCATGTTATGTACTTAATGGCTAGTAGTAGTAGTAATGACCTCGAGCAACGGTGAAGAAAAGCCACAGGTGCCTGGCCGGGCGGCGAATAATGGAAGTAGCAAACTGTGTGGAGAGGGCGGGGAACTTGTGGGCGTTTTGTGGACAGAACACCGGGGCCTGCTGAACCTGGTGAGCTATCCACAATTGGTGCGCTGTTCATCAACTTCTCAAGACCTTGAGCAGGGAGTTGAAATCGTGGGTGAGTCCCGTATCGGTCGATTTCAGCAGCGCCACCTTGCGGCACGCATGCAGGACGGTGGTGTGGTCGCGGCCCCCGAAGGCGTCGCCGATATCCGGGAGGCTCATCTGTGTCAGTTCCTTCGCGAGCGCCATGGCGATCTGGCGCGGCCGGGCCACGTTGCGGCTGCGCTTCTTGGAGTACATCTCCGCAACCTTGATCTTGTAGTAGTCCGCAACGGTCTTCTGGATGTTTTCCACCGAAACCTGCCGGTTCTGGATGGCGAGGAGATCGCTCAGTGCTTCGCGGGCGAGCTCGACGGAGAGCTCGCCTCCGGTGAACCGGGCGTAGGCGAGAACCCGTTTGAGGCTGCCTTCCAGCTCGCGCACGTTCGACTGGATATGCTTGGCCAGAAAGAAGGCGACCCCCTGGTCGAGCGCAACCGCCTCCGCCTCCGCTTTCTTGAGGAGTATGGCCACTCTCATCTCGAGTTCCGGCGGCTCCACGGCGACGGTAAGGCCCCAGCCGAAGCGGGAGATCAACCGGCTCTCGATACCAGACATCTCCTTGGGATAAGTGTCGCAGGTGATGACCAGCTGGTTATGTGCTTCGACGAGCGCGTTGAAGGCGTAGAAGAATTCTTCCTGCGTGCGGTTCTTCCCGCTGAAGAACTGGATATCGTCGACGAGGAGGAGATCGAGCGTATGGTAATAGCGCTTGAAATCGTCAAAGGCCTTGTGCTGGTAGGCGCGGACTACGTCGGATACGTACTGCTCGGCGTGTATGTAGCGGATCTTGCTGTCCGGCACCCGCGCGCGCAGGTGATTGCCTATGGCGTGGATGAGATGCGTCTTGCCCAGTCCTACGCCACCGTAGACGAAAAGCGGGTTGTAGGTCACACCCGGCGCCTGCTCGGCCACTTGCATTGCGGCGGCGCGCGCGAGCTGGTTGGCCTTGCCCGTTACGAAGGTCTCGAAGGTAAAAGCCGGATTGAGGCGGGAGACCTCGCGGCGCCCCGCCGGTGCCGCCGGCGCCTTCTCCGCGGGCGGCGGAGGAGCAATGCGCACCACCGCTTCCTTGTCCGCCAGGAGGATCTTGAGTTCGATGGGATGCTTGAAATGCGCGGTGGCGAGCTCTTCGACCCGCCGCGCGAATTTGTCCCGTATCCACTGCTGAACGAACCGGTTGGGCGCGGTGAGCGTAACCGCGTCGGCGTCGACGCTGCACTTCAGGGGCTTGATCCAGGTTCGAAATTGTTGGGGCGGAAGTTCCTTCTCGAATGAGGCAAGACAGAGGCGCCAGAAGGGGTTCATCGGTACCGTCTTGGAGTTGGAATTCGGACCCCGCCACGCACGCGTGGGGCAACCGAAATTTTACCTTTTTCGGGGGTAGTTATCCACAGCCGGAAGACTCTTTTCGGCGGTGCGTATGCGGTCCGGCGCGCCCGCTCACATCGCAACAGCGAGTTGACATTGGCTGGCGGTAAAGGTTGTAATACCGCGCTTTTCCATTCCCGGACAGCGGTGAACCTATGAAGCGGACCTATCAACCGTCGAAAGTGCGCCGCGCGCGCACCCATGGCTTTCGTGTACGGATGCGCACGCGCGGCGGGCGCGCCGTCATCCGGGCTCGTCGCGCGAAGGGCCGCGCGCGGCTGGGCATCTGAACGCTACCGCGCCGGCGACGCTGCCGCGCGCGTTGCGGCTCCTGGAACGCTCCGGATATGAAGCGGCGCTCGCGGGCAAGCCCGTGGCGGTCCGCCGCCATTTCAGCCTGTTCGTGCAGGCGAATGCGCTGAAGCGCCCGCGTATCGGCATTATCGTCAGCAAGAAGGTTGCGCCGCGAGCCGTGGACCGCAATCGCATCAAGCGGCTGGTGCGGGAAACGTTCCGCCAGGACCGGTGGCGGTTGGAGAGCAACGATCTAGTCGTGCTTGCCCGGCGGTGTCCGGCACCAACGGGCTGGAATGCCGCCCGGGGCGAAGTGGCGGCGCTATTCGTGCTCGCACGGCGCCTGGATGCAGTGAGCGGTTGAGCGGGCCAACGCCCGGCTCCGACATGGATTCACAACGTCTCATACTGTTTTTCGTGTTCTCCTTCGCGGTGTTCCTGCTCCTCGACGGGTGGCAGCGGGATCAAGCCGCGCGCGCGCCGGCTGCGGCGGAAAAGGGGGACAAGGCGGACAAGGCCATACCCGGAGCCACTATCCCCACGCCCACGCCGGGCGAAAAACTGGCGACCACCCAGGCAGCCGTCCCCAAGGAGGTAGCGGTCCCGCGCGAACAGGGCAAGACGATACGGGTCGAGACCGACCTCGTCGTTGCGCACCTGAGCACGCAGGGAGGCGATCTGCGACGGCTGGAATTGAAGCAGCATCGCGATACGGTGGACAAGAACAAGCCGTTCGTCCTGTTTGACGCAGCCGAGCATTCCTACGCCGCGCAGGCCGGACTGACCGGCGGGAAGCTTCCCTATCACCGCACGGCATTCCAGGCCGCGGCCGATAGCTATCAATTGATCGAAGGCCAGGATGTCCTCGAAGTGCGTCTCGGGGCGCCGGAAACCGACGGCGTTGCCGTAACCAAGGTCTACCGGTTCCGGCGGGGCTCGTACCTGATCGACGTCGGCTTCGAGATCATGAACAAGGGCAGCGGACCCATCCAGCCGTATGCGTATTTTCAGCTGGTGCGCGACGGCAAGCCGCCGGCCGGGGATTCAGCGATGCTGCCGACGTTTACGGGGTTTGCGGTTTACACCGAGAAGGAGAAGT
Source organism: Burkholderiales bacterium (assembly GCA_035649495.1). GTDB lineage: Bacteria > Pseudomonadota > Gammaproteobacteria > Burkholderiales > SG8-41 > SG8-41. Next base: position 43,037 of record DASRJL010000088.1, read on the forward strand.
TTCACAAGATCACGTTCGAAGAGGTGGAGAAGAACAAGGCCGCGTATCCGAAGAACAGCGACGACGGCTGGATCGCCATCATTCAGCACTACTTCCTCAGCGCGTGGCTGCCGAAAAACGGGTCGCGGGAATTCTATGTGCGCCAACTGGATGGAGGCCTGTTTGCTGCCGGTGTCATCGTCCCGGTAGGGGCAGTCGCGCCGGGCGCGACCGGGACGGCGATGGTTCCGTTGTACGCCGGTCCTGAGGAACCGAGGAAGCTGGAGGCGATCGCTCCCGGGTTGGATCTGACCGTCGACTACGGGTGGCTGACGGTGATCGCCGTGCCGCTCTTCTGGCTGCTCGAGTGGTTGCATAAATGGGTGGGCAACTGGGGCGTAGCCATCATCATTCTGACGGTAATCATCAAGCTGCTGTTCTACCCGTTGTCGGCGGCGAGTTATAAATCCATGGCGAAGATGCGCGTCGTGGCGCCGAAGATGCAGCGCATCAAGGACCAGTACGGGAACGACCGCCAGCGCATGCAGCAGGCGATGATGGAGCTCTACAAGACGGAGCAGATCAATCCGCTCGGCGGATGCCTGCCGATATTGATACAAATACCTGTTTTTATTGCACTTTATTGGGTGTTACTGGCGAGCGTGGAGCTGCGCCATGCGCCCTTCCTGTTGTGGATCGACGACCTGACCAGAGCCGCCATCGGACCGAATACGGATATGGACCTGGCGTCGGTTCCGTATTTTGTTTTGCCGCTCCTGATGGCCGCCACAATGATCATCCAAACCAGGCTCAACCCGGAGCCGCCGGATCCCGTGCAGGCCAAGGTGATGAAGATCATGCCTCTCATGTTCGGCGTGTTCTTCTTCTGGTTCCCGTCTGGGCTCGTGCTGTACTGGCTGGTGAACAACATTCTGTCCATCGCGCAGCAGTGGCACATCACCCGCACGCTCGAGCGGGCGGCCGCGGCACAAACACGCAAACGCTAGCGTGCGCGCACGGCCGGTGAATCCATCGCCAGCGCGAGCCAGGGATGACAGCCGAAATTATCGTCGCTGTCGCGACAGCCCCGGGACAAAGCGGTATAGGCGTGGTACGCCTTTCCGGCCCCAGCCTGGAGGAACTTGCCCGCAAGCTCGTGGGGCGGCGCCTGCAGGCGCGCCACGCGACCCTGGCTGACTTTCTGGGCGCGACTGGCGAAGTCATCGATCGCGGTATCGCGTTGTACTTTCCCGGCCCGCAGTCGTACACGGGCGAGGACGTTCTTGAATTGCAGGGACATGGCGGGCCGGTCGTCCTGCGGCGCGTGTTGAATCGCTGCGTGGAGCTCGGTGCGCGCGTGGCGATGCCCGGAGAATTCACGCAGCGCGCCTACCTCAACGACAAGCTGGATCTCGCCCAGGCGGAGGCGGTGGCCGATCTCATCGAGGCCAGCACCGTGCAGGCAGCACGTTCGGCCGTGCGCTCGCTCCACGGCGAGTTCTCGCGGCGCATCGCCGCTCTCCTGGGCGAGTTGGTCGACTTGCGGGTCTTGATAGAGGCGACGCTGGATTTTCCGGAGGAGGAGATAGATATCATCAAGGAGGCAGACGTCCAGCGGCGTCTGGACCTCCTGCGGGAGGAAGTTCGCTCCGTGCTGGCCGCTTCCCGCCAAGGCAGCCTGTTGCGCGAGGGCATGCATGTCGCACTGGTCGGTCAGCCCAACGTGGGCAAGTCGAGCCTGCTGAATCGCCTGGCCGGTGAGGATCTGGCTATCGTGACGGCCATACCCGGCACTACCCGCGACGCGATACGGCTGAGCGTAGACTTGGATGGGGTCCCGGTGCATTTCATAGATACGGCCGGCCTGCGCTCGTCCGACGACCCCGTGGAAAAGCTGGGTATCGCCCGCACCTGGACCGTCATCGAGCGAGCTGACGTTGCGCTGCTGCTGATGGATACCGCTACGGGAGAGACCCCCGGCGACCGGGAGATATTGGCCAGACTGCCAACCGCCTTGCCGCGTATACGGGTTTTCAACAAGATCGATCTGACGCGGCAGGAGCCCGCTGTTGCCCGGGATGCATACGGCACACAGGTCTGGCTATCGGCGCGCACTGGCGAGGGGATAGAGGGGCTGAGACACGCCCTGCTGAGCCTGGTTGGATGGGAAGGTCACAGCGAGGATGTGTATATCGCGCGCGCACGGCACATCGAAGCGCTGAAGCTTGCGCGCGCGCGTCTGGAGCGTACGACGACCTGTGGAGGGCAGCTGGAGCTTTTGGCCGAAGAGCTGCGGTTGGCGCAGGATGCGCTGGGGGTTATCACCGGGAAGTTCTCGTCCGATGAATTACTCGGGGAGATCTTCAGCCGGTTCTGCATTGGTAAATGAGCGCGTGTTTCACGTGAAACGTCCCTGGGACAGAGGTGCTGTGCTGCAGCAAGCGGGCGGTTTCACGTGGAACATGGCCGTTGAATGAATTGTTGTGGTTTTCGGCGTATCATTCCTCCAACGAATACGGACAAATTATATAAATGATTGAAATATATGATGTAATCGTGGTAGGTGGAGGCCATGCCGGCACCGAGGCTGCCTTGGCGAGCGCGCGGCTGGGCTGCCGCACTCTGCTCCTCACCCACAGTATCGAAACCTTGGGCCAGATGTCGTGCAACCCATCCATCGGCGGCATAGGCAAGGGGCATCTCGTCAAGGAAATCGACGCGCTGGGTGGCGCGATGGCGGTCGCCACGGACTACGCGGGAATACAGTTTCGCGTGCTCAATTCGCGTAAGGGCCCGGCGGTACGCGCAACTCGCGCGCAGGCTGACCGCGTGCTGTATCGGCGCGCGATACGCAGCGCGCTGGAGAATCAGCCCGGGCTGCAGATTTTTCAGCAGCCGGTAGACGATCTTCTGCTCGACGGGGACCGCGTCGCCGGGGTCGTAACGCAGATAGGGCTCAGGTTCTCTGCACGTACCGTCATTCTCACGACCGGCACGTTTCTCGCGGGGCTCGTGCATGTCGGCCTCGAAAATTATCAGGCCGGGCGCGCCGGCGAGCCGCCGGCGGCAACGCTGGCGCAGCGTCTGCGCGAGCTCGCGCTGCCGGTAGGACGGCTGAAAACCGGCACGCCGCCGCGCATCGACGGACGCAGCATCGACTTCTCGATGATGACCGCGCAACCCGGGGACGAGCCGACCCCGGTGTTTTCGTTCCTCGGGCGAGGCGACGCGCACCCGCCGCAGCTGCCCTGCTGGATCACGCAAACCAACCCGCGCACCCACGACATCATCCGCCGCGGCCTGGATCGATCACCGCTCTACACCGGCGTGATCGAGGGCGTGGGGCCGCGCTACTGTCCATCGATCGAGGACAAGATAACGCGCTTCTCCGGCAGGAATTCGCACCAGATCTTCCTCGAGCCCGAAGGCCTGACGGTGAACGAGTTCTACCCCAACGGCGTCTCTACCAGCCTGCCGTTCGACGTGCAGCTCGAGCTCGTGCGCTCCATCCGCGGCCTGGAAAACGCGCACATCACGCGCCCGGGATACGCGATCGAGTACGACTATTTCGATCCCCGCGCCCTGAAGAGCTCACTCGAAACAAAATCGATCGCGGGTCTCTATTTCGCCGGTCAGATCAACGGCACGACCGGCTACGAGGAAGCCGCAGCGCAGGGCCTGCTCGCCGGGATCAACGCGGCGCTCCGCGTGCAGGAACAGGAACCGTGGTGCCCGCGTCGCAACGAGGCCTACCTGGGCGTGCTCGTCGACGACCTCATCACGCGCGGCGTCTCCGAGCCCTACCGCATGTTCACGAGCCGCGCCGAGTACCGCCTCTCCCTGCGCGAGGACAATGCCGATCTGCGCCTGACCGAGGCGGGCCGCAAGCTGGGCGCGGTAGACGACCGGCGCTGGGAGGCGTTCTCCCGCAAGCGCGAGGCGATCGCTCTCGAGCGGGAACGGCTCAAGTCCACCCGGGTGAACCCGCGGTTGCTCGCTCCCGGCGAAGCGGAGCGCGTCTTCGGCCAGCCGCTCGAGCGCGAGCACACGCTGGCGGAACTGCTGCGACGCCCCGGGGTGGACTACGCGAGCCTGATGACGCTGAGCGGCACCGGTCCGGGTGTGGCAGACGAGCAGGTCGCGGGACAGGTCGAGATCCAGGCGAAGTACCAAGGCTATATAGAGCGCCAGGAGGAGGAGATCGCCCGCCACGGGCAGAGCGAGAACCTGCGTCTGCCGCCCGATGTCGACTATTCCCGGCTGCGCGGACTCTCTGTCGAGGCGCAGCAGAAGCTGAACCAGCACCACCCGGAGACCGTGGGCCAGGCATCGCGCATTCCGGGGGTCACCCCTGCGGCGATCTCCATCCTGCTCGTCCACCTGAAACGCGGTTTCGTCGGTGCGCGCGTAGCACGCAACGGCGCAGCGGCGCCCGATTACGCCGACGGCCGAATGGGATGAGTCTTGCTCGGCCGCTCAGCCAGGGTCTCGCGGAACTCGAGCTCAAACTGACTCCCGCGGCCAGCGAAAACCTCCTCGCCTATCTCGATCTGATTCAGAAGTGGAACCGAGTATACAACCTCACCGCCGTGCGCGAGCCGGCCCGGATGCTTCCGCAGCATCTGTTCGACAGCCTCGCGATCGTTCCGCGCCTGTCGGGCTCGAGCCTGCTGGATGTGGGCAGCGGCGCGGGGCTTCCCGGCATTCCGGTCGCGATCGCGCGGCCGCGGCTGCCAGTGACCCTGCTCGAGTCGAATCACAAGAAAGCGGCGTTCCTCAGGCAGGCCGCCATCGAGTTGCGTCTCGATAACGTGGCCGTCGCCTGCGAAAGAGCGGAAGCATGGGGAACCTCGCACCGGTTTGACCTGGTCGTCTCCCGTGCGCTCGCCGACCTCCCCGAATTCATCCGTCTCGCCGGCCGGTTCGTCGCGCCCGGCGGGGCGCTTGCGGCGATGAAAGGGGTTTATCCGTACGACGAGCTCGCGCAGCTTCCTCCAGGGTGGGGTGTGACGGAAGCCGTCGCGCTCAAGGTGCCCGGGCTCAACGCCGAGCGCCACTGGTTGCGTCTCGAGCCAGCACCCGGACATCCATGACCCGGATACTCGCGATCACGAATCAGAAGGGCGGCGTGGGCAAGACCACGACGGGCGTCAATCTCGCCGCAAGCCTTGCAGCCGCGCGGCGGCGCACGCTCCTGGTGGACCTCGATCCGCAAGGCAACGCGACGATGGGAAGCGGCATCGACAAGCGCGGCCTGCGCGCGACGGTCTATCACGTGCTGCTGGGCGACAGACGCATCGCGGACGTGCGCGCACGCTCGGAACAGGGCGAGTACGACCTGATACCCGCCAATCGCGAGCTGGCCGGGGCCGAAATCGAGCTGGTCGAGCTCGAGCGGCGCGAGACGCGCCTGAAAGATGCCCTGGCCGAGATCGCCCCCGAATACGATTTCGTCCTCATCGACTGTCCGCCCGCGCTCAACCTGCTGACGGTCAATGGGCTCGCCGCGGCACAGGCGGTCATCATCCCGATGCAGTGCGAGTACTATGCGCTCGAAGGTCTCTCGGATCTCGTGCAAACCATCAAGCAGGTGCGCGGGCATCTGAATCCCGCGCTCGAGATCGAGGGGCTCCTGCGCACCATGTACGATCCGCGCAATACGCTCGCCCAGCAGGTTTCCGCGCAGCTGGTCGAGCATTTCGGCGCGAAGGTCTACCGCACCGTCATCCCGAGAAACGTCCGTCTCGCGGAGGCGCCGAGCCACGGCATGCCGGCGCTCAGGTTCGAGCGGCACTCCAAGGGCGCCGAGGCCTATCTTGCGCTGGCGGGTGAGATGCTGAACCGCGCCGCGGCGATGCAATGAGGGGGGAGGCATGGCGAAAGTGAAGGGTTTGGGACGCGGCCTGGAGGCGTTGCTGGGTAGTGGCGAGCCCAGGCCGGCGGGCAACGAAACGCTGGTCTCGGTCGCGATCGATGCGCTGCAGCCCGGCCGGTATCAGCCACGGCTGCGTATCGAACCCGAAGCGCTCAACGAGCTGGCCGAATCGATCAAGGCGCACGGCGTGGTGCAGCCTATCCTCGCACGGCCGCTCGCGGCGGGCCGCTACGAGATCGTCGCCGGCGAGCGGCGCTGGCGGGCCGCGCGAATCGCCGGTCTGGCGAGCGTGCCGGCGCTGGTGCGCGATGTGCCCGACCGGCATGCGCTCGCCATCGCGTTGATCGAGAACATACAGCGCGAGGATCTGAATCCCCTCGAAGAAGCGGCCGGCCTGAAACGCCTGATCGAGGAATTGGGAATGACCCACGCCGAAACCGCCGAGGCGCTGGGACGCTCGCGTGCAGCGATCACCAATTCGCTCAGGCTGCTCGAGCTGGCCCCGCCCGTCCAGGAGCTGCTGCGCGAAGGCAAGCTCGACATGGGGCACGGCCGTGCACTGCTCGCTTTGCCGCCGCTGGCCCAGATCGAGCTCGCGCGCGAGGCGGCGGCGAAACAGCTTTCGGTGCGCGAGGTGGAAAGCCGCGTCGCCGCCCTCCAACACCGGGCGCCCCGCGCCCGCGGCCGTCCCGATCGAGACGTCGCCCGGCTCGAAGAAGAGATGTCGCAGCGCCTGGGCACCACCGTCAGGATCCGGCAGGCGGGCAGGAAAGGCGCGGGCCGGCTGATAGTGCATTACGCCAATCTCGGACACCTGGAAACGCTGCTGGCGAAGCTGCGATAGCGCGCGGTAATGCGCCTGATAGCGGGAGGTAATGCGCCGCCCCGCGTTGACCGGTTATGCCGAAAGCGATTACAATCCAACGCCTTGCCTTACACCGGGAACGTTGATCGTGTTCTTGCTGCAAAGCAAAGCGATCCGCACGGTGTTCCGCTGGCAAGCCTGCGCTACCGCCGCGATGACGGCCTTCGCGGGGTTTCTTTGGGGGATGCACGCCGGCCTGTCGGCGTTACTGGGAGGGCTGGTCAGCATGGCAGGCGGCGCGGTCTTCGCGATCGTCGCCTACACGGGGAGAGGCGCGACTGCAGGGAGAGCGTTGCGCGTCGCGTTGCGGGCGGAAGCCGCAAAGATCATCGCCGTCGTGCTGCTGTTGTGGCTCGTGCTCGCAACATATAAGGAAGTCGTCGCCCTCGGTTTTCTGGGCGCGTTTGCGGTGACTGTCTTCATCTTCAGCGCCGCCGTCGCGGTGCGCGAGGAACAATAAGCTTCGAAACCGACTCAGCCATGGCCGCAGGCACCTATCAATCTCCGAGCGAGTATATCCAGCACCATCTGACGTTCTTCGCCAAGCCAGTTGGCGAAGGTGGCTTCTGGACGCTGCACGTGGACACCATCGTCACGTCGGTGGTGCTCGGGGTGGTCGGCCTCGGATTTCTGTGGTGGGTCGTGCGCGGCGCGACAGCCGGGGTTCCCGGCAGGCGCCAGGCATTCGTCGAAGTCGTGATCGGTTTCATCGACGATCAGGTCAAAGGAATCTTCCATCACGGCGACCGCCACCGCTTTATCGCTCCCACTGCGCTCGCTGTGTTCGTGTGGGTCGTGTTGATGAACGCCATGGACTTTGTCCCGGCTGATATCGTTGCCACGGCGCTGGGCTGGCTTGGGTTGCATGAATGGCGCTACGTTCCTACGGCAGACGTGAACACAACCTTCGCCCTTTCGCTGTCCGTGTTGGTGCTTTCGATCTGGTTTGCTATCGCGGTCAAGGGCCTGGGCGGGTGGATACACGAACTGTTCTGCGCGCCATTCGGTGCCAACCCCCTGCTGTGGCCGGCTAACTTCCTGTTCAACCTAGTCGAGTACATCTCGAAGCCCCTGTCGCACTCATTACGGCTGTTCGGCAACATGTACGCTGGCGAGATACTTTTCCTGCTGTTGTGGTTGTGGGCAGCCCATAGCTCGCTCGCGAACGACAACCTGATTGGATGGGGCGTCTCCGTATTCCTTGCTCTCTGCTGGGAAGTCTTTCACGTCCTGATCGTAGGGCTGCAGGCCTATATCTTCATGATGCTCACTGTCGTCTACATCTCCATGGCGCACGAGCATCATTGACGGTTCATCGATTTCGCACACAAAGAAAGGAAAAGAGACAATGGACAAGCTTCAAATGCTCGCAATGATCCAGGCCTACACCGGCATTGGGATCGGTCTCATGGTCGGCCTGGGCGCGCTCGGCGCGTGCGTCGGCGTGGGCATCATGTGCAGCCGGTTCCTGGAAGCCGCCGCACGCCAGCCCGAGCTCACCAACTCGCTGCAGGGCAAGGTGTTCCTGCTGCTCGGCCTGATCGACGCATCCTTCATCATTGGCCTGGGCATCGCGATGTTCTTCGCCTTCGCCAACCCGCTGCTCACCGCGGTACGCTGACGCAGGCGCTGCGCTCGCAGGAGATCCAAGGGGAGATCATGAGCATCAACGCGACACTCTTTGCCCAGATCGTCACCTTCGCGCTTTTCATCTGGGTTACGAGGAAGTTCATCTGGCCGTTCATGCAGCGCGCCATGGACGCCCGCCAGAAGACCATTGCCGAGGGCCTCGCCGCCGCCGAACAGGGAAGGCAATCGCTGGAGACCTCGCGCAAGCAGGCCGACCAGGCGATCCAGGAGGCGCGCGGGCGGGCCGCCGAGATCCTCACGCAGGCCGAGAGGCGGTCCGCGCAGCTGATCGAAGAGGCGAAGGCCGCGGCCAAGGCGGAAGGCGATCGCGAGAAGGCGGCCGCGAAGGCCGATATCCAGCAGGAGGTCTCCCGCGCGCGCGAGCAGCTGCGCGAGCAGGTCGCCGCGCTCGCCGTGGCCGGTGCAGAAAAGATCCTGCGCCGCGAGGTGGATGCAAAGGCGCACGCCGCCCTCCTCGATGGCATCAAGAACCAACTCTAGGAAGTAGCTCCCTGATATGGCCGAACCGAGCACCATCGCGCGCCCCTACGCGGAAGCGGTCTTCAAGCTCGCAGCCGCGCAAGGCAAGCTCGCCGACTGGTCTGCGGCGCTCTCCGACTTGGCGGGCGTAGCGGCCGACGAGCGCGTCCGGGCGGCGATTGGGGATCCGAACTTCGCGCCGGCCAAGGTGGCAGGGCTGTTCATCGCCATCCTGTCGGGCAGGCTCTCGGGCGATGCCGAGAACCTGGTGCGGGTGCTGGCGGAGAACGGTCGTCTGGAAGTGCTGCCCGAGATCCGCGTCCAGTACGAGGCGCTCAAGAACGAGCGCGAGGGCGTGCTGGAAGTCGACGTCATCACGGCCTTCGAGATGGACCAGGCACAGGTCGCGGACCTGGCGGGACGCCTGGAACGCAAGACCGGCCGCAAGGTGAAGGCGCGCGTGACCGTGGATTCATCCCTCATCGGCGGCGCGAGGATAGAAATGGGCGACAAGGTCATCGACGGCTCCGCGCGCGCGCAGCTCGTCGCGCTCGAGAACGCGCTCAAGGCTTAAAGAACCCAACGATATGAGGGGATATCCCCTCATACTCCCCTACATCAGAGTCCAGATACGGGATAAACATGCAACTCAACCCTTCCGAAATTTCTGAACTGATCCGGAGCCGGATCCAGAATCTCGACGCCGGCGCCCAGATGCGCACGCAGGGCACGGTGGTGTCGGTGACCGACGGCATCTGCCGCATCCACGGCCTCTCCGACGTGATGCAGGGCGAGATGCTGGAGTTTCCGAGGAATACCTTCGGCCTGGCGCTCAACCTGGAGCGCGACTCCGTCGGCTCGGTGATACTGGGCGAGTACGAGCACATCACCGAGGGCGATATCGTCAAGTGCACCGGCCGCATTCTATCGGTGCCTATCGGCCCGGAGCTGCTGGGGCGCGTGGTCAATTCGCTGGGCGCGCCGATAGACGGCAAGGGCCCGATCAACGCCAAGCTGACCGACGTCATCGAGAAAGTCGCGCCGGGCGTGATCGCACGGCAGTCGGTCTCGCAGCCGGTGCAGACCGGTTTGAAGGCGATCGACTCGATGGTGCCCGTGGGCCGCGGCCAGCGCGAGCTGATCATCGGCGACCGCCAGACCGGCAAGACCGCCGTCGCCGTGGACACGATTATCAACCAGAAGGGCAAGGACCTCTTCTGCGTGTACGTCGCGATCGGCCAGAAAGCCTCCACGATCGCCAATGTCGTGCGCAAGCTCGAGGAGCACGGCGCCATGTCCTATACCATCGTGGTTGCCGCCACTGCCTCGGAGTCCGCCGCGATGCAGTACATCGCGCCCTACTCCGGCTGCACCATGGGCGAGTACTTCCGCGACCGCGGCCAGGACGCACTCATCATCTACGACGACCTGACCAAACAGGCGTGGGCCTACCGCCAGGTGTCGCTCCTCCTGCGGCGCCCGCCCGGCCGCGAGGCCTATCCCGGCGACGTGTTCTACCTGCACTCGCGGCTCCTCGAGCGCGCGGCGCGGGTGAACCCGGAATACGTCGAGAAGTTCACCAAGGGCGCGGTCAAGGGCAAGACGGGGTCGCTGACCGCGCTGCCCGTCATCGAGACGCAGGCCGGCGACGTGACCGC
>DASRJL010000089.1:0-17846 GCA_035649495.1 Burkholderiales bacterium
ATAGGCACGTGTGCGACGGAGGCGAGGTGGGATGCAGTTCTAGGAGGATCGCGACGACGCATAGACTCTATGTTAGGAGCGACCGACAACGAAATGCGCCCAGATCGCCCCGTCCCCTCCGGGGTTGCGGCCAGGACGGTCGTCTACTGCGTTACCCTCCTCGACAATATCGACATATTGCCTTCGTCGGGCGCCTTGTATACGGTCCGTCCTGGCCGCAACGCATCACGCGCCTATATATGAAATAGGTTCCAAGTATCCGCCGATTGCGCTCCCGGTTCCAGGCGCCGGGGCGGGAACGGGTACAATGAGCGACGAAACTGCGTGCTTGTCGGAGGTCGATACGTGCCGAGGATCGCGATGATGTCGTTGAACGCCGTGGCGTTTCATCTCGGCCCGTACCGCGGCGTCGTGCAGTGGGACAGCGCGGCGGGCACGCCGGCGGCGGCGAAGCTTCACGCGGCGGCATCGCTCTCCACCTGGATCGGCGTCATCACATGCGGACGGCTGCTGGCCTATCTCTGACACCGCGGTGGGGTTACGCCGCCGGATTCCTGGTGTGTGCGGGGCTCATCGCCTTCGCGCTGTACCTGCAGCACTTCCAGGGACAGGATCCCTGCCCGCTGTGCATAGTACAGCGCGTGGCCTATATCACGTTGATGGCCGTTTTCCTGGTTGCCGCCGTGCACGGGGCGGGGCGCACCGGCGCGACGGTGTACGGCGGATTGCTCGTCCTCGTGGCCTCCCTGGGCGGTGCAGTCGCCGCGCGGCACGTGTGGCTGCAGCACCTCCCGAAGGACCGGATTCCCGAGTGCGGGCCGGGCCTCGAATACATGCTGAGGAAGTACCCGCCACCGCAGGCGCTGGAGAAACTCCTGGCGGGCAGCGGCGAGTGCTCGGAGTCCGGGTGGAGCTTCCTGGGGCTGTCGATCGCGGAGTGGTCGCTGCTATGGCTGGTGCTTCTGGGCGCGTTCTCGATCTACCTCACCGTCAAGGCAAGGCAAGGCGCAGGCCATGAGGGAAAGCAATAGCGCGATGGACGCAAGGGAAAAACGATTGACGGGCGCCAACGCTCCCCGGCTGCTACCGGGATCTGGCGCTGCGTGCGGGAAAACTAGGCGCGAATGTCGGGCGTCAACTGTCGCTCGAGTAGAGCGATCTGGTCCTTGAGGAAGAGCTTGCGTTTCTTGAGTCTTTGCAGCTGGAGCTGATCCAGTGCGTGTCCGTGGGCCAACTGCGAGATTACGTCATCGAGGTCTCTGTGCTCTACTTGCAGCTGATGGATTTTCACCCTCAGAGTCTCGACGTCGGCGGTCTGTATCATGGGTGCCGTCCTCCGTACCAACGTAGATACGCTGAATAGTATAGACCCGCAAAATAAAAAAAACGAGCCTCCCGGCCTGCGCCACTGGCGACCCGGACCGGGGTTCTGAGATAATAACCCGCTGTTTTTTCTGACTAACTGGAGCCCCCTGGGGCAGGACCCGAGTGAGCATCATTTTGAATGTGAACGGCGCCTCGCATACCGTGGCGGCCGAGCCGGAGACGCCGCTCCTCTACGTGCTGCGTAACGATCTCGGCCTGAAGGGCGCGCGGTTCGGTTGCGGCCTGGGCCAATGCGGGACGTGTACCGTCGTCATCGATGGCAAGGCGGTGCAATCCTGCGACCTGCCGGTGTCGGCCGCTGCCGGCAAGGCAGTGACGACGATCGAGGGCATATCAACGAACGGCCGGCTTCATCCCCTGCAGGAAGCTTTCGTCGATGAGCAGGCGGCGCAGTGCGGCTACTGCATCACCGGCATCATCATGGCGGCCAAGGCTTTGCTCGACGCCAATCCGCGCGCCTCGGACGCCGAGATTCGTACGGCGTTGAAGGGCAACCTGTGCCGCTGTGGCACGCATCACCGCATACTGCGCGCTGTCCGCCGCGCGGCAGAAAGGATGGCGCCGAAATGAGCCAGGCCACAGACGCACCGCGCAAGCTGCCGGGCAGCCTGAACACGAATCGCAGGCTCGACCGCTGGCTGCGCATCGAGACCGACGGCACCGTAACGGTGTTCCCGGGCAAGGTCGAGATCGGCCAGGGGATACTCACGGCGCTCGCCCAGATCGTCGCCGAGGAGCTCGACGTCGCCCTGGAACGGATCCGGCTGGCGCGTACCGACACGAGTTACAGTCCCAACGAAGGCATGACCTCGGGTAGCCAGTCGATCACCGATGGCGGCACCGCGCTGCGCTACGCGTCGGCGGAAGCGCGCGATCTGCTGCTGCAGCGCGCCGCCCAGCGGCTGGGTGTGTCGCTGGAGCAGCTGTCGGTGGCAGACGGTGTCGTGACCGCCCGCTCCGGAGGCAGCGTTACCTATTGGGAAATCGCGACCGTCGACCTGCTCGCCCGTGAGGCTACCGCGGAAATAGCGCCCAAGCCGGCATCGCAGCATACGGTGATCGGCGCCTCGGTGCCGCGCCGCGATATTCCGGCGAAGGTGAGCGGCACGCCGATATTCGTTCACGACCTGCAGTTTGCCGGCATGCTGCATGGCCGCGTGGTACGCCCGCCGAGCTACGGCGCGCGGCTCGTGGAGTTCGATGCGGCGCCCGTGCAGGGCATGCCCGGCGTGACCGCCGTCGTGCGCGACGGAAGTTTTCTGGGCGTGATCGCAGAGCGGGAGGAGCAGGCGGTGCTGGCACTCGCCCGCGCCGCGCGCAGCGCGCGCTGGAACGAGCCCGCGGGGCTGCCGCCGACGACCGATCCACGGTTCCTGCTGCAGGAGCAGACCGAGGACGAAGTCATCAGCGAGAAGAGCGACGCCCCCGCCGCCGCCCGCTCCACACGGACGATGGAGGCGGAGTACACGCGCCCCTACATCGCCCATGCCGCGATCGGACCGTCGTGCGCGGTGGCACAGTTCGCCGACGGGGGCTGCACGGTCTGGACGCACAGCCAGGGGGTGTTCCCGCTGCGCGAGCATCTTGCGCGTGCGCTGGGAATGGACCGGGAGCGTGTCGTCCTGATTCACGCCGACGGGGCCGGCTGCTACGGCCACAACGGCGCGGACGACGTCGCGCTCGATGCGGCGCTGCTCGCTCGCGCCGTGCCCGGGGTGCCGGTCCGGGTCCAGTGGATGCGGGAGGACGAATTCACCTGGGAGCCGTACGGGCCGGCGATGGTCGTGCGCCTCAAGGCGGAGCTCGATGCCGGCGGCAACATCGTGAACTGGGTCGAGGACGTGTGGAGTAACGGTCATACCTCGCGTCCGAGGGGCAGCGGCGTGAATCTGGTCGCAGCCTGGCACCTGGCGCAGCCCTTCGCGCCCTCGCCGCAGGCCAATCCGCCGCTACCCGGCGGCGGCAGCCACCGCAACGCGATTCCGCTCTACGAGTTTCCGAATCAGCGCGTGGTGAACCATCTCGTCAAGCGCGTTCCCGTGCGGGTGTCCTCCATGCGCGCGCTGGGCGGCACCGCCAATGTCTTCGCGATCGAATCGTTCATGGACGAGCTGGCGGCGGCAGCCGGCGCCGATCCGCTCGAATTCAGGCTGCGGCACCTGAAGGACCCCCGCGGGCGCGCGGTGCTCGAGGCCGTGGCGACGAGCGCCGGTTGGCGTTCCGGGGAAAAGGGCGACGGCGCGCGCGGCCGCGGCATCGGCTTTGCGCGGTACAAGAACGGCGCCATCTACGTAGCGGAAATCGCGGAAGTCGAGATCCGCGAGGTCGTCGTGGTGAAACGGGTGTGGGCGGCGATCGATGCCGGGCTCGTGATCAACCCGGACGGTCTTATCAACCAGACCGAGGGCGGCATCATTCAGACCGTCAGCTGGGCGCTGAAAGAGGCCGTGCAATACGACGACACCCGCATCCTCACGCGCAACTGGGAGGACTATCCGATATTGACGTTCGAGGAAGTCCCGGAGGTCCGTGTGACGATCGTCAATCGGCCGGACATGCCGCCGCTCGGAGCGGGCGAGGGTGCCCAGGGCCCGACATGTTCCGCGATTGCCAACGCCATCTACAACGCGATGGGGGTGAGGCTGAGGGATATGCCGTTTACGCGAGAGCGCGTCCTCGCGGCTCTCGCCTAGCTGCGAGCCGCGGGGCCACGAGCCGCCAGCCGCGAGCTACCAGCCGTGCGCCGCCAATTGGGCCCGGAGCGCGCAGTTCGAAGCTCGTTGCTCGAAGCCCGTAGCTCGAAGCTGCCGAAGGCAAAAAAAAAGCGGACCGGCCACAAAGGGCACCGGCCCGCCTCCGGGGGAGAGGTGGACGCTAGACTTGCGTTGCCAGCGAGTAGACGCGGCCCAGGAAGGCGTCGGCGTCTATCTTCGAGAAATCGTCGGGCAGCTCGGGAGAGAGTTCCTGGTTCGTCTGAAACCAGGACATGGCGAGGACCCGGACTGCCGGATTCCAGTTCACGCACAGGAGCTCTTCGTCGTAACGACGATGGGCTGCGACATTCATCGCCTGCGCCTTCCGGTAATCGTCCATGTATATGACCACGTCGTTCTCCGCTGCCTCGATGCCATCCTCAGCAGATTCCGTACCAGCCCCGGGGGGAATCCCGCTTCCCGGACATAAGGCCTATTTTTCATGGTCTTGCGATGAGCCGGCGTACAGGGTGCGCCACGGCAGGGAAGCGCGAGCCCTGTCAGTACTTCGTCGGGGGCTGCTGGCGGCGACGAATTTCCCGACAGTTCCATGGCCTGCCAGCCGTGGTCCCGACCGGGGCCGGCTCCGGGCGTCGGCCACACCGTTTGTGCTATGGTGCGCGCCGGGATGTTGACGTATCGGAGCGGGATGGCCTGCAGGTTATTCGGCTGGTGGCTTCTGGCAGCCTTGCTGCAGGCATCGCCCGCCGCGGCGGCAAACGCGCGCTATCCGGGCAATCTCGACGTCCCCTACGTACCGACCAACCAGGCCACGGTGGAGGCGATGCTCCGCCTGGCGGGCGTCGGGAACGGCGATTTCGTGGTCGACCTGGGCTCGGGAGACGGGCGCATCCTGATTACCGCGGTCAGGAAGTACGGTGCGCGCGGCTTTGGCGTCGATCTCGATCCGCAGCGGGTGAAGGAAAGCCTGGCGAACGCGAAGCTCGCCGGGGTGTCGGATCGCGCCCAGTTCTACCAGCGCAACCTGTTCGACACGAAGATTGCCGAAGCGACAGTCGTCACCCTGTACCTCCTGCCCCGGGTGAATATCGAGCTGCGGCCGCGCCTGCTGGCGGAACTCAGGCCCGGCACACGCGTCGTTTCGCACGATTTCGACATGGGCGACTGGAAGCCGGATCTGCGCGCGACCGTGCGCGGCACCAACAGCACGGTCTACTACTGGCTCATACCGGTGCACGCGGGCGGAACCTGGAAGGTCCAGGTCAGCATGCCCCGCGGCAACGCGGAGTACGAGTTCGACGTTCAGCAGAAGTACCAGGAGATCAGCGTAGCTGCCCAGCGCGGCGGCAAGCAGGTGGCCGTGCTCACCCCGAGGCTGGACGGCGACGCGATCGCGTTCGTGCTCGTGGACCACGACGACCCGATCTACCGCCGGCGCTTCGAGGGAAAGGTGACGGGCAGGTCCATGGAAGGTACCGCCCGCGGCGAGGCGAATGCGCCGGGCGACGAATTCAAATGGCGGGCGACAAAACAATAAGGATGAAGGATGAAGGATGAAGGATGAGGGACGACCTGCTCTGAAGCGACAAAACCGGGTCATCCTTCCACGTTCCACGTTTATCCTTAACATTTATGCTCCTGTACGCCACCACCATCTTCCTGAGCGCGTTCCTGCTGTTCCTGGTCCAGCCCGTCATCGCGAAGCAGATACTGCCGTGGTTCGGCGGCGCGGCCGCGGTCTGGGCGATATGCCTGGTGTTCTTCCAGTCGGTCCTGCTGTTCGGCTACGCCTATGCCGACTGGACCACGCGCCGGCTGACCCCGCGGCGGCAGGCGTGGGTGCACATCGTCCTGCTGGCGCTGAGCCTCGCGCTCCTCCCGATCATTCCCGACGCGCGCTGGAAGCCGGGCGCCGATACCGAGCCGACGCTCATGATCCTGGGGCTGCTGGCGGCGACGATCGGGCTGCCGTACTTCCTGCTCTCGACGACGAGCCCGCTCCTGCAGGCCTGGTTCTGGCAGCGGTTCCGGCACGCGGCGCCGTACCGGCTGTTTGCGCTGTCGAATTTCGCGTCTCTCCTCGCACTGCTCGCCTACCCCGTGGCGCTAGAGCCCCTGCTGACCCTGGCTGCGCAGTCGTGGTCGTGGTCCATTGGCTACGCTGCGTTCGCGCTGCTGTGCGCGGCGACGGCGCTGGCCAGCACGCGCAACGCCCCTGCGACGCCGGGGGAAGCTCAAGCCGCCGCGGCGGAGCCTGCCGCCCTGCCCGCGGCCGGGGAGCGTGCGCTGTGGGTGGCGCTCTCCGCGATGGGTTCCTGCATGCTGCTTGCGGTCACCAACCACCTCACGCAGAACATCGCCTCCATACCGTTTCTGTGGGTGGTCCCGCTCAGCATCTACCTCGTCACCTTCATCCTGTGCTTCGACCACCCGCGGTGGTACCGCCGGGACGTGTTCCTCCCGGCCGTGGCGGTGCTGCTCCCGGCCATGGCGTGGTACAGCGAATCGCTCGATCTGTACAAGGCTGCCCCCTTGTACATGGCGGGACTCTTCGCCTGCTGCATGTTCTGCCACGGGGAACTCACGCGATTGAAGCCGGTTCCCCAGTACCTCACGACGTTCTATCTGATGGTGTCGCTCGGCGGCGCGCTCGGCGCCCTGCTGGTGGGCATCGCGGCGCCCAATCTGCTGCCGGGCTATTTCGAGCTGGGCATCGCGCTCGTCGCGTGCGCGGCGCTGGTGGCGGTGCGCTCGCTTTCGATCCGCTGGTGGATAGCCTCGGGCTCGGTCGTGGTGGTGGCGGCGACGGCGACGCTGGTCGCGATCAGCGTCCGCGACTACCGGGAAAACACGCGCGTCATGGTGCGCAATTTCTACGGCGTCGTTCGCACCCGGGACTTCTCGGACCCGGTGCCGTATCGCGCGATGTACCACGGCGGAATCAATCACGGCGGCCAGCTGCTCGACGCCGCGCTGCGCAAGGAGCCGAGCAGCTATTTCGGCCGAACGAGCGGCTATGGCCGGACGTTCGCAAGCCTGCCGGATGCGCCGCGGCGCGTCGGGATCATCGGGCTGGGTGCGGGCGCCATCGCCGCCTATTCACGCCAGGGAGACGTCTTCCGCTTCTACGAGATCGACCCGCAGGTGGTGACAGTTGCGCAGCGGGAGTTCACGTTCCTCGGCGACAGCGCCGCGCGGATGGAAGTGGTGCTGGGCGACGGACGCTTGAGTCTGGAGCGGGAAGCCGACCAGCGGTTCGACCTGCTTGCGATCGACGCTTTCTCGGGCGATTCCATCCCCATGCATCTCCTGACCCGCGAAGCCATGGCGACCTACGTCCGCCACATCAAGCCCGAGGGCGTGATCGTGTTTCAGGCGACGAACCGCTTCGTCGATATCGCGCCCGTGGTCGAGCGGCTCGCCACGGCGTTCGGGCTGAGAGCGATACTGGTATCCGACTGGGGCGGGAGCAACGACGGCGTGAGCTACTGGCTGTCCGGCACCGATCAGATCGTGGTGACTCGCAGCCAGGCGTTGCTCGATGCCGAGCCGCTCCGTTCGGTGGCGGACCCGCTGCCGCAACGTCCGGATTTCCGGGTCTGGACGGACGACTTCTACAATCTCCTGACGATCCTGAAACGGTGATGAAATTTTGTGCAACCCAGGGCCGAGCGTGTGAATTCGCCGCATTCGCGCCGCTCGCGCTCCTTTACCCACAAAGTTATCCACAGAAATTGTGAATTGTTCGAGCTCCGTTTCCGGATCGTTTCCGGAGGCTGTCCGCGCCGCCGCAATTCGTCCCGACGCCTTCCACGGCACGCATCGCTCGCCACGTGCCGGCAAGTGCCTGTCATCAAAGCGTAATCTCCCGCAGTCATCCTGACGGATCAAGATCTTGCGCACCCGTCCCGCGACGGGTGTCCGGCCGCAGGAACAGACGTCCGGAGCGGCGCCAGCGAACCGCAGCATCCGCCAGGCAGAGGCCCATGAAATCGGTCAAGGTCACGCGCTCCCAGTACAAGGTTCTGCAGACACTCTCCCGGAAGGATATCAACACGCTGCGCAAGCACCCGGCGATCGTGTCGGCGGCGAAGGATCTGCTGCGCGCCTGCCGCAAGGTGGTGAAGCGCGTGGAGGCCATCCCCGAGCATGCCAGCCGCCGCAAGCGGCGCACGGCATACCGCAAAATCGTCGCTGCCTGCGAGAAGGCGATCGGCAAGGCCGAGGGCTCGTAGCAATTACGGCGTGACCAGTGACCAGTGACCGGTGACCGGTGATTCGAGAAGCTAGAATGATCGGGTGGTTGCTGTTCTCAGAGCCTGCGTGCTGTTTGCCTCGCTGACGGTTGCGTCACCGAGCGCCGTCGCCGCCGAAGATGCGGCAAGGGTGCTCGGTGCGCAAATCACTCGAACCGAGCTCGAGGCTGCGGGGGACGCGCCGGCGCGGGTGGCCCGCCTGCGGGATTGGGTATGGGAGCGGGTGTACGGCCACTACATCGCGGAGCAAGGGCTCTCCGCAACCGCCAGCGATGTCGCGGAGCTTCTGGCGTATCACCGTGAATTCGAGCGCAGAGACCGCCTCCAGCGCGCGCGCAAGCTGGAGGAGCTGAACGCCCGGCTGGCTGGCGGCGACCTTTCGGCGGACGAGCGGGCGTGGCTCGAGGAGTTTCGCAGGGTGCTGACCCGCATGGCGGAACGCGATGCCGAGAGCGAGCGTTCGCCCCCGGACGTCGCTGCCGAGACCGGGCTTTACGCGCCGTGGATCGAGTTCTGGAAGGCGAACCGCGCGCTTTACCAGGAGTACGGCGGGTCGGTCGCGGCGACGAGGAGCGGCCCGGCAGCGCACGGCGCGCGCGTCCAGCTCATCGCCGACTACGAGCGCCGCGGCCTGGTGCAATTCCTCGACCCGCGCCTGCGCGAGCAGCTCATCGAGCTGATGTCCCGCCCGCCGGAAATGACAGTGCCACCGGAGCGGGTGGACTTCACGCCCTACTGGAAGCTGCCGATTCCGCCGTCGTACTTCCCGGACTAGTAACCGAACAGGTTACGTCTGGCGTGCTGCAAATGCGCGACAATTGCCGCGCGCGCGCGCTCGGCGTCGCGTTCCCGCAGCGCCTCCACGATCTCGCGGTGCTCCTCCTGATAGCGGATGCGGCGCTCCGGGGTGACGATGCGGTTCTTGAGCTTCCCCCACTCTGCCTGCTGGCGCACGGCGCTCACCATGTCGAGCACGTGGATGACGAAGCGGTTGTGGGTTGCCTCTGCCAGCGCCTCGTGCAAGGCGGCGTCCCACAGCTCGAATTCGTCCAGCGTCGGCGCCCGCTCGGCGCGCTCCAGGCACATCTCCATGCGCTCGAAGTCGGCGGGCGTGGCGTTCGTGCAGATCAGCTCCGCGAGGGCAGGCTCCACCCGCAGGCGCGCTTCCATCAGCTCGGCCGGGCTGGTATGCGAGATGCTGTCCTGGGCGACCGCCGCGCCGGGCGGGGCTGCGCGCCCGGCCAGGAAGGTGCCGCGCCCGACATGGCGCGTGATCGAGCCCTCGGCCTCCAGTTGCGCCAGGGTTCTGCGCACCGCGTTGCGCGTCACGCTGAAACGCTTCGCCAGCTCGCGCTCCGTCGGCAGCCTGTTGCTTGGGGCGTGCGACCCGTCGGCCGCGCTGGCCAGTATGAACTCGCGTATGCGCTGCGTCCCGTCCCGGGAACGCGTCCGGAAAGCGTGCAATGACATGGGCGGCCTCCTTTCGGGAAACCGATTGCAGAAAGTACGGACAAAGTGTAATGCCCAAACCGATAATAAACCAATTTGAACCAATTCGCCGATTCGTTGACAATTGGTTTACCTCTGCTACCATCCTTACGCAAACCACCCGCACGCACTAAAAAGAAGAAAGGCCGGGGTGTTCCTCCCGATATCCGTCACCGTGAAACTTGCAATCATTTCCGAAGGCTTCCACATGTGGCCGCTGTACGTCGGGCATGCGCGGCGATTCTTCGAGCAGGAAGGACTCGACGTCCAGACCACGGTGACGGGCTCGTCGGCGAAGCAGCTCGAGGCGATGGTGCGGGGTGACTTCGACATCGGCCTGCAGCAATCCGACCACGTCGTGCGGTCGGTCGAGCAGGGCTCCGATCTCTTCATATTCATGGCGAATGCGCCGCAGCCGGACCTGAACCTGGTGGTCGCGCCGGGAATCCGGACCTTCGACGATCTTCGGGGCCGGACGGTGGCGGTGGACGGTGCGCGCTCGGGCTACGCGCTGCTGCAGAACAGGCTGCTCGCCCAGAACGGCCTCAGGGAGGGCGACTACGCCATCGTGGAGGCGGGCGGCGTCAAGGCCCGCTTTGATGCGCTGCAGACCGGGACGGCGGTGGCCGCGTGGCTGAATCCTCCCTACGACGAGTGGCTGTTCGCCGGCGGCTTCGGCACCCTCGGCAGCGTGGCCCATTTCTTTCCGGGCTACCCGGGCTCGATCGCCGCGGCCCGGCGCTCGTGGGCGCGCGCGAACCCGGAGCAGCTCACCGCCTTCATCCGCGCGTTCAATGCCGCGTACGCCTGGATGCTCGAAGCGGGCAACCGGCAGGAAGCCGAGGACATCGCGATGGCGCGCCTGGGTACCGATCCGAAGCAGACCGCCACGGCCTATGTCGCGTTCACGTCCAAGCCGCGGGCCGACGTTACCGTCGAGGCGCTGCAGCAGGTGATAGACACGGTCTGGGATGCGGAGGGCTACACGCAGCCGAAGGGTGAGCCCGAAAAGTACCTGGACCTGAGCTACCTCGCGCGGGCTTAGTGTCCTCGGACACTACGGCCACCTTGAGCCTCTCGGGTATTGCGGGGAAAATCACCTGCTTACAGGGGAGGCAACAATGAACAGGCTTGTGGCTTTGCTGGTCGCTCTCGTTCCGGCGGTGCCCGCCCTGGGTGCCGAGGCATACCCGGTGAGACCAATCCGCATGCTGGTGCCGTTCGCGCCGGGAAGCCAGACCGACATACTCGCGCGCTGGATCGGAGAGAAGATCACCGAGAAGTCCGGCCACCAGGTGGTCGTGGACAATCGTCCGAGCGCCGGCGGCACGATCGCCTCGCAGTACGTGCTCGCCGCCAACCCCGACGGACACACGTTGATGATGGTTTCCACGGGGCACGCCGGCAACGCGACGCTGTACTCCAAGCTGCCGTACGACACCGTGAGGGATTTCTCCGGCGTTACCCGCGTGGCGAGCGTGCCCAACCTGCTGGTCGTTTCCCCTTCCCTGGGCCCCAAGTCCGTCAAGGAGCTGATCGCTTACGCGAAAGCGCGGCCGGGCCAGATCAACTTCAGCTCGGCCGGGATCGGCAGCGGAACGCAGATCAACGGTGAGATGTTCCGGCTTGCCGCCGGCTTCGAGGCGACCCATGTCCCCTACAAGGGCGCTGTCGATTCGCTGAACGACGCCATGACGGGCAGGGTCCAGTTCACGTTCTCGCCGGTGCTGGTGTCCATGGGGCAGGTCAAGGCGGGCAAGGTTCTGGCGCTCGCGGTGAGCACGGCGAAGCGCTCCGTGATGTTTCCCGACGTGCCGACCGTGGCCGAAGCGGCCCTTCCGGGGTTCGACTACGACCAGTGGTATGGGCTCCTCGCGGCGGCAAAAACACCGCGCCCGCTCATCAATCTCGCCAACCGGGAGGTGGTTCGCGTGCTCAACCTGCCCGATATCAGGGAGCGCATGCTGACGCAAGGGGCGACGCCGACGCCCACCAGCCCGGAAGAGTTCGACGCCTATATCCGCTCCGAGGTGAAGCGGTTCGCTAAGATATTGATCGCCGCGGGCGCGAAGATCAACTGACCAGGGGGGATCGCATGTCAGACGGGACCGATACCAGGCGGGATTTTCTCAAGCTGGGCGCGGCTGCGGGGGCCGCTGCTCTTGCCGGCACGGGTTTCGCGGGCGCCGCGCTGGCGAATCGCCATCCGGCTCCGCGGCCGACGAGCCTCGCCTACCTCGATCGCAACCAGTACCGCAGGAACACCGACGTGCTGGCGGTGCATTCGGCGGGCCACCATCGCGGCAACAAGATGCAGATGATGGCCGTCGGCGAGCGGCGCTACCTGTTCCAGCAGGGCGAGGTGATCGACGTCTCCGATCCGTTGAAGCCGGTGTCCGTTGGCCTCAACGCTTTTCTCGGCTCGGCAGTCCAGCTTGCCTACAACCAGAAGCTCGGGAAATGGATACTGATGACGGGCCGCGGTTCGCGGGCGACGTTCTCCACGCCCAAGTGGCCGCGCGGCAAGTACGACAATCCCCTGCTGATAGAGGCGAATCTGAAGGAGCAGGGATTGCGCGGGGTGCGCTTTTACGACGCCACCGACCCCGCCAAGCTCGTGCTCCTCTCGGAATGGGCGTGCGACCAGGGCGATCCCAAGCGCCAGGTCCAGGCCGGCTCCGGGACTCACCGCAACTACTACGACGGCGGGCAGTACGCCTACCTCGATACCGCTCCCGACAACACCTTCATCAACCTTGAGGCGCAGTTCCGCTACTACACCAACTGCGTCCAGATCATCGATGTTGCGGATCCGACGAATCCACGCTTCGTCACCAACTGGTGGGTGCCGGGACAGCGCCAGGGCGAGGAGGACGACTACAAGAAAATGCCCGAGTACGGCGACAAGACGTCGTTCAACAGCCTCCACGGGCCAATGTACGTGCCGAAGCGGGTCGAGGACGGCGGCCGCTACGGCTACAGCGCGTACGGCTCGTACGGCATGTTCATCCACGACCTGTCGGACATCAGGAAACCGCGCCTGGTGAGCGTGTTCAAGCCGCCGCGCAAGCCGGGCTCGATTCCGTTCCACACGATAGACATCGTGCGGCTCGATCGCGGCTTCGTGATCGCCAATCCCGAGGTGCTCAACCCCGATTGCAACGAGCCGTACCAGGATACGCTCGTCGTGGACGTGCGCGATCCCGCGAACCCGCGCCAGATCTCGAAGTTTCCGGTCCCGGTGCCGCCGCCCGATGCACCCTACAAGGATTTCTGCGACAAGCGCGGGCGCTTCGGCCCGCACAACCCGCCGCACATGAAGGCGCCGGGCAAGCCGCATCCGGGCTTCACCGCCTACGCGTGGTTCAACGCCGGGCTGCAGCTCTTCGACGTCAGCGATCCGCGGCAGCCGAAGAGTACCGGCTACTTCATACCCGGGCAGGCGGGCACGCTCGATGACTACCTGAGCTACCCGCGCGACACGGATGCGGTGTTCGTGGAGTGGGACCGCAAGCTCATGTGGGTGGGCACCGGCACCGGGATCTACCTCGTCACGTCGCCTCTGCTCGGCAAACCGGTGCTGCAGCCCATGCGCGTCGCGGAGTGGTCGATACCCGGGCTCAACCAGGGACACGCCTGAGCGCAGCGCACGGAGAATACATGGCAAGGAAGAAAGCAGCGCCCAAGGTCGTCAGGGCCGAGGACATAGACTCGAAGCGGCCGCGGCGCGGGCAGACCCTCGCGGAGGCCATGATCGAGCATCCCGATCCCGGCCACCGCTGGGAGCGCCCGCTGCAGGCGCCCGGGCGCATGCAGGTGGATTTCGAGGAACGGGTTGATTTCCGCAGGCTGCACGAGTATCGCCTGGCGCGCACGCGACAGGCGCTCGCGGGGTCGGGCCTGGGCGCGCTCCTCGTCTTCGACCAGTACAACATCCGCTACATCTCTTCCACCGTCATCGGGGAATGGGCGCGGGACAAGCTGGTCCGCTACTGCCTGCTGACCGGCAACGGCGAGCCGTACGTGTGGGACTTCGGGTCCGCCGCCCGTCACCACCGGCTCTACTGCCCGTGGCTTCCGGCCAACCACTGGCGCGCCGGCAATCCCGGCATGCGCGGGGCGATTCATCCCAGGGTGGGTCTCTTCGAGGAAGCAGCGCGGGAGATCAAGGCGCTCCTGGACGAGGAGGGCGTGAGCCGGATGCCGCTCGGCATCGACGTCGTCGAGCCGGGGTTTCTGTTCGCGCTGCAGGAGGCCGGCATCACGGTTCGGGACTGCCAGCAGGTGATGCTCGATGCGCGCGAGATCAAGAGCCACGATGAGATCACGCTGCTCAACATGGCGGCGGCCATGGGAGACGGTGTCTACCAGGACATCTTCGAGCAGTTGAAGCCGGGCGTGCGCGAGAACGAGATCGTCGCCATGGCGACGAAGCGCCTCTACGAGATGGGCTCGGATTGCGTGGAAGCGATCAACGCGATCGCCGGCGAGCGCTGCAGTCCCCACCCGCACAACTTCACCGACCGGATGATCCGGCCCGGCGACCAGGCCTATTTCGACATCATTCAGACCTACATGGGCTACAAGACCTGTTACTACCGGACCTTCACGGTGGGGAGCGCGACGCCGGCGCAGCACGACGCATACAAGAAGGCGCGCGAGTGGATGGACGGCGCGATCGCGCTGTTGAAGCCCGGGATCTCCACGGACGAGGTGGCGAAGGCGTTTCCGAAGAGCACGGAGATCGGCTTCGAGACCGAGATGTCGGCCTTCGGACTCAATTTCTGCCACGGCCTCGGCCTGGGCCTGCACGAGCGGCCGCTCATCTCGCGCTTGAACTCGTTCAAGGATCCCTACGAGCTGAAGGCCGGGATGGTGTTCGCGGTGGAAACGTTTTGTCCCGCGAAAGACGGCGTGTCGGCGGCGCGCATAGAGGAAGAGGTGGTGCTGACGCCGCAGGGGGCGAAGATCATTACGCTCTTCCCGGCGCAGACTTTGCCTATTGCAAACAAGTACTAAGACCCGGCATGGGTCATGGGCCATGCGTCATGCGTGTTTGCCCATTACCCAGCGCCCATCACCCATGACCTATTACGCATGACGAGCATTTCATGGACACGAAAGTGAAAGGCAAGAGAGCCGCCGCGGCGGCCGGCGACGTCGGGCGCGAGACGCAGCTCGAGCTCTACCGCCTGCAGCTGGAGCTCCGCTACTGCGAGAAGCGCGCGTACGATCTCTTCCTCCAGAACCTCATCAAGGGCACGAGCCACCTCTCGCTCGGCCAGGAAGCGATCGCGGCGGCGTTCGGGGTCGCCATGCGCCCGGACGACTGGACCTTCTGCACCTACCGCGGCCACGCGCATACGCTCGCGCGCGGCGCGTCCATGACGGGCGTGCTGGGCGAGCTGATGGGGCGCGAGTGCGGCCTGCTGGGCGGCAAGGGCGGCTCCATGCACCTGACCGACGTGGACAAGGGCGCGATGGGCTCCTACGCCATCATCGGCGCGCACCTGCCGGTTGCGACGGGCGCGGCGTGGTCGGCGCAGTATCGCGGCACGGAGCAGGTCGCGGTGTGCTTCTTCGGCGACGGCACGACCAACATCGGAGCCTTCCACGAGGCGCTCAACTTCGCCGCAGTGTGGAAGCTGCCGGTCATCTTCGTGTGCGAGAACAACCTGTACATGGAGTACACGCCGATCAGCTCCGTGACCGCGGTGGAGCATCCGGCCGCGGACCGCGCGTCCGCCTACAACCTCGAAAAGGTGGTCGTGGACGGCAACGATGCGGACGCGGTCTATCTCACCGCGCAGAAATACATGGCGCGCGCTCGCAAGGGCGATGGCCCGGCGCTGATCGAGGCCATGACCTACCGGCACAGCGGACACTCGCGCGCGGACCCGGGGCAGTACCGCCCCAAGGGCGAGCTGGAGGCCTGGTTGAAGCGCGACCCCATCGTGATCTACCGCGACCGTCTGCTGAAGCTGGGCGTGGCCGAGCCGACGCTTGCCGACATCGAGGGGGAGGCCATGCGCAAGGTCGAGGAAGCGACGGCGGCCGCCAAGGCATCGCCGGCTCCCTCGGTGGTCGACGTGGAAAAGAACGTCTGGGCGGATGGAGGCTCGGCATGGCGGAACTGACATTCAGGGACGCGGTCGCGGCGGGCATCGCGCAGGAAATGGAGCGCGACGAGCGCGTCGTGTTCCTGGGCGAAGACGTGGCGGCGGCGGGCGGCGTGTTCAAGACCACGGTGGGACTGCTCGAGCGCTTCGGGCCGAAGCGCGTGCGCGACTGCCCGATCTCGGAGCAGGCGATCATAGGCGCGGCGATGGGCGCGGCGATGACCGGCTTGCGGCCTATCGCCGAGATCATGTTCTCGGATTTCCTGGCGGTGTGCTGGGACATGGTGGCCAACGAGATCGCCAAGACGCGCTACATGACGAACGGGCAGATCGCGCTGCCGCTCGTCATCCGCACCGCGAACGGCGCCGGCTCGCGCTTCGGCGCGCAGCATTCGCAGGCGGTGGAGAACTGGGCGATGGCGATCCCGGGACTGAAGGTCGTCGCGCCCTCGACGCCCGCGGACGTGAAGGGGCTCCTCGCGGCGGCCGTGCGCGATCCCGACCCGGTGATCTTCTTCGAGCAGAAATCGCTTTACTCGATAAAGGGCGAAGTGCCCGACGGCGAGCACGTCGAGGAACTGGGCAAGGCGAAGGTGCTGCGGAACGGCAAGGATTGCACCGTCGTCGCGCTGGCCGCGATGGTCCCGCGGTCGCTGGAGGCGGCGGAGACGCTGGAGAAGGAGCACGGCATCTCCTGCACCGTGATCGACGTGCGTTCGCTGGTGCCGCTCGACACGCAGACGATACTGTCAGAGGTTTCCAGGACGGGTCGCCTCGTGACGGTGGAGGAGAACCCGCGCCTGTGCGGCTGGGGCGCCGAGATCGCGTCCATCGTCGCCGACGAATGCTTCTGGGACCTCGACGGGCCCATCATCCGCATCACGACGCCGCACATACCGCTGCCCTCGGCGGACGCGCTGGAGGATCACGTGATTCCGTCGGCGGCGCGGATCGTGCGGGAGATTCGCGAAAGGATTGATTGAGCCGCGACCGCAGATGAACGCAGACAGGAACCATTGAAACCGATGCGGTGCGGATTGGGAATTCTGCTGGCACTGTGCTCCATGTTCGTTGCGGCGGCCCAGGCAGCCGAAACTCCGGACACGATCCTGGTGGGCGGCAAGATCGTTACGGTGGATGATCGCTTTACGATCGCGCAGGCAGTGGCGATCAGAGGACAGCGCATCGTCGCGGTGGGAGCGAACGCCGATATTCGTAAGCTCGTCGGCAGCGCCACGAAGGTGATCGATCTTGGTGGGCGGACGGTAATTCCCGGATTGATCGACAACCATTCCCACTGGATACGCGCAGCCGAGCACGACGAGCTGCGCTTCGACGGAGTTACCACGCGCAAGCAGGCGCTGGCGCTGCTTTCCGCGCGGGTCCGCGCCGCCCGGCCGGGCGAGTGGATAGCGGTGCTCGGAGGCTGGGCGGAGCAGCAGTTCACCGATGATCCGAGGGGATTCCCCCTCGAGGATCTGGACGTTATCGCGCCGGCTAACCCTGTGGTGCTTCAGGCCGTCTATATCCACAGCTACCTCAATACGGCCGCCTTGAAGGCGGCCGGCATCGACGAGAGAACGCCCAATCCGCCCAACGGGACGATAGAGAAGGACGCGACGGGCAAGCCTACGGGCGTCGTGCAGGGCGCAGGCGGAGTGGCATTCGTCGCGGCCAGGATTCCGTTGTATGGAACGTCTGAAGCATGGCTCGCCAATACCCGCAAGCTCGTGGCCGAGCTGAACTCCATGGGCATCACGGCGTGGCTCGATGCCGGCGGACGGGGGATGGGGGCGAAGCACTACGAGCCCTACAGGCACCTGGCCGACCGCGGCGAGCTGAACGTCCGTGTGTACTGGACCACGATACGGCAGCCGAACACG
>DASRJL010000090.1:0-12996 GCA_035649495.1 Burkholderiales bacterium
GGCGCCGTCCGCGAAATCGATCAGGCGGCCCACGGCGGCCGCGGCGCCGAACGGTCCGATCGTGCCGGGGCCGTGCCAGCCGCGCTTGCGGAAAGCCGCGTAATCCACGCCCGCCGCGATGCGCGCCGCCGTCTCGAAGCCCGCCGTGAGCGCGACCAAAAGATCGCGACCGCCTGCCTCATCGCGCTCCGCAATGGCGAGCGCCGGGGAGACGATGACCGGCTGGAAGTGCGTGGCGGTGGGGCGATAGACGTCGCACATCGACACCGCGGTGATGAGAAAACCGTTGAAGACGGTGGCGCCGGTGAGCGACGTTCTCCCGCCGCCGACGATGCTGTTTTCCTGCGACTGGCCGAGCGCCGCGGCGAAGCGCATCACCTTGGCCGTGTCTTCCCCCCGCCAGCCCGCGAGCGCGCACGCCAGCGCATCGAGCAGCAGGTCTTTGACCCGCTCCCTGACCCGGCCGGGTATGTCCTCGTACTTGAGCCCCGAGGCGAAACGCGCGAGCGTTGCGGTGACGTCGTTATCCATGAGATCTCCTGGAACCGCTGTCTGCGCAAATCTACACCACCCCGCCTCCTTCGAAGGCACCCCTCCTGAAGGGAGGGGAAGAACTCCACCTCCCCTCCGCGCGGGAGGGGTGGACGCGTAGCGGACGGGCTGGGTGTCGCTTGCCATGCCCCTCTGGTTGGAATAGATTGCCCCGTAAGTTGACCGTTCATCCGTCCACGATGTGAGGAGATAGCCATGATCGACATGCATGCCCATTGGAGACCCGCCGGAGTGGCCGAAGCGATGCGCTCCCGGACCAAGGAACCGCGCATCGTAAAGAACCCGGATGGCACGGAGATAGTGAAATCGCGGATGGGCGACCAGCCGGTATCCGAGGCTTTCGACGACGCGGCGAGCTATATCGCCCAGATGGACCGGACGGGCGTGAAGGTAAGCGTGCTGTCGCTCCTGGGCCAGTACTGCTGGGTCGAGTCCCAGCCGCTGGAGACCTCCATCCACCTGTGCCGCCTCATCAACGATGATTTCTCGGCCATCTGCCAGAAGTATCCCGGCCGGTTCGCCGCCTACGCCGCCGTCCCGCTGGTGGACATCGGCGCCGCCGCGGACGAGCTCGAGCGCGCGATGAAGCTGCCGGGGATCATCGGAACCCAGCTTCCGGGCAATGCCTTCCTCACGAGCAAGGACGCCGAGAACATGCGTCCCCTGATGGAAGTCGCGAACCGCAACAAGGCGATGCTCTTCATCCACCACGGCCCGCGGCCGGGCGACCCGTTCCCGAAGGTCGGCGGCGACACCGACAACGCGCGCCGGCGTAACGGCACGCTCGACATGCAGGCGAGCCTGTCCTCGGTGATGGTGACGCTGTGCCTCACCGACTATCTCGCGGCGTATCCCGACGTGACGGTTACCGTGCACAACCTGGGCGGGAATATCCCGTACGAGGTCGAACGCATGGACCACCGCTGCCTCCTCGACACGCCGAAGGAGGAGCTGCCGTCGTCGCGTTTCCGGCGCGCGAAGGTGTACGTGGATTGCAACTCGTTCGGCCCGCACGCAATCGAGGCCGGGGTGCGGCTCTACGGCGCCGAACGCATCGTGTGCGGCACCGACGGCACTGCCTTCGGGGTCGACTGGACGCTGAAGGCGGTCGCGGAGTCGGAGATCGGCGCGGACGCGCGCGAGAAAATCCTGAGCGGCAATGCCGCCGCGCTCCTCGCGCAGCGCGGCGCAGCCGCGCAGCGTCAGAAGGCTGCGGCGTAGATCCAGCGCTCCATCCGAAACGCAAGGGGCCCGCAAGGGCCCCTTTCTCTTTCAGTCGCCAATCGTCAGGCCTTCAGTCGTCGCGTAGCCGCCGGACGACAAGCCAACCGCGGCCGAATCAACAGGTTGAGCGGACCGGGCTTCCGGACTGTCTGCGGCAGGCGACGATCCGCCCCGCGCCCGATTTCCAACCCGTTGATTCGTCGAGTGGCACGGATGTTGCGCGGGTTTAGATCGCCGCATCGATCTTTGCGGGAAGGGAGCGCCGATGACACTTCGTATTTTCACAGCCACCGCGGCGGCCCTCGCCGCAATTGCAGCGATGGCACTAGCCGCACCCCTGACGGTTACCGCCCAATCCATCAGGCCGGAGGCCGGGCAGCCTGTGGCGGTCAACGATGCGGAGATCAAGTCGTTCGCAGCGGCGGTCGTAGAGGTCAAACGCGTAACCGACTCCTACCTGCCGATGCTGGCGGGGGCACGGACGACCGAGGAGAAAGATCGGGTCGAGAATGCGGCGTTCGCAGAGATAAAAGAGGTTGTCGCGAGCGAAGGCTTCACGGTCTCGCGATTCAACCAGATATTGTCACTGGCGAGCGTGAGTCCCGATCTCGTGGATCAGATCAGGTTGCATCTCCCGCAGTAAGATTTAGCTCAAACCCGCCTCACCTGCGACGCCTCATCCGAGACGCCTGCCCTCGTCCTTGCCATCATCCACGCCGGGATCACGGCCAGCAGGAAGGCAATCCCGCAGACGAGAAAGCTGTCGCGAAAACCCAGGGTGTAGGCCTGCGCATAGACCACGCGGTCGAGAAAATGCAACGCGCCGGCCGCCTGGAGATTTTCGGGTAGTCCGCCCTGCGCCAGAACGTTCTCGACCGTGCGCAGCAGCTCGGCCGTCGCACTGTTGCCGGAGGTCTCGACGCTGGCGAGCGCGTTGCTATGGAAGAATGTCCGTCGATCGAGAATCACCGAGAGCAGGTTGACGCCGAACGCGCCGCCCAACTGGCGGAAGAAGTTGATCATCCCGGCGCCCTGTCCGAGGTTTTCGGCGCGCACGGCGCGCAACGCCGCGACGTTCAGCGCGGGGTTGATGAGCGTCAGGCCGATCCGTCCCAGCAGCACCCACCATACCAGCGTCCAGAACGGCGTATTGACGTCCACGGCGCCGAACCAGTAGCAGGTGAGGGCGAAGATGAGGAGTCCCGTCATGATCAACCACGCCGCCGGCAGCCGGTCGGTCAGGTAGCCGCCGATGGGCATGAATACGCCCATCACGAGCCCGGGCGGCATGAGGAGCAGGCCGGCCGCGAACGGCGTATAGCCCTGCACCGACTCCACGAAGAGGGGCACCATGTAGACGCTGCCGAAAAGCCCGACCCCCATGATGAAGGCCACCGAGGCGGCCGCGGCGAAACGACTGCTCGAGAGTACCCGGAGCTCGACGAGCGGGTGCGATATGCGCAACTCCCAGACGACGAACGCCACGGCGGCGGCGAGTCCCATGCCGAAGAAGTTCAGGACGAACCAGGAGGACCAGCCCTCGCGCTGGCCGTTGGAGAGGCCCGTGAGCAGGCACGAGACCGCTATCGACAGCAGCGCGAAGCCGAGCCAGTCGAAGTCCGCGCGCGTGCTCGACTCTTCGCGTTGCGGCATGAAGACGCTTCCCAGGAGCAGGGCGGCGGCGGATGGCGGCACCGCGATGTAGAAGATGGCGCGCCAGTTGAAGAGGTCCATCAGGAAACCACCTACCGTGGGGCCCAGCGCCGGTCCGACTATGATCGCGAGGCCCAGGTATCCCATCGCCTGCCCCTTCTGGTTCGGCGGAAACACCCGATACAGCGTGTAGACGGCGAGCGGCTGGAGCAGACCCGCGATGCCGCCCTGCACGATCCGGCAGAAGATGAGCACCGTATCGTTCGGTGCCGCTCCGGCGAGGAGCAGCGCGGCGATGAACACGCACAGGGCGCCCACGAACGTGCGGCGCTGGCCGAAGCTGCGGATCAACCAGGCATTCAACAGCATCCCGACGGTCTGCGCGGCCAGCGCGCCGGTCATGAGCCATTGCCCGCGATCCTGGCTGATGCCGAATGCGCCCATGATGTCGTGTACGGCCACGTTCACCGTGGTCGTCGTCACCATTGCCGCGATCAGGCCCAGCAATACCGTGACCGTGGCGAACCAGCGATAGCGCGGGCCGTAGCGCGCGAAGAGGGCGTCGGTGGTTTCCGAGGGAGTTGGTGACATCTAATCGAGGTGGTTCAACTACGAGCGGCCTCTGAATCGCTATCTGGAATATTGCGTCTATCGTGTCGGCCGCTGTGCGCCACCGGGGGTCGCATCCCCGGAAACCGGGGCCCCTGCTCCGCCCCTCGGCGCCCTATATACTAGCGTGCTATCCAACCTCTCACCATCCGGAGACCACTATGAGTTACGCGAAAGGTACCCACTCGAAAATGCTGACTGCCCGGCGCAGGAAAAAAAGACACCAGAAGCTGCTCGCGGTTGCCGCCAAGCGCGAGAAGAAGCTGAGGAACCAGGGCGCGAAGCCGGCCGCTCCCGCGTCCCAGGGGTGACACGTGACACGTGACGCGTGACACGTTCTGAGAGGCCGTTCCCTTGCTCGACAAGAGAATAAAGCCCAGCCTCATCGTCAAGTATCTCGACCAGTACGTGATCGGCCAGGAGGAAGCGAAGCGGGTGATGGCGGTCGCCGTGTACTCGCATTACCGGAAGATCGAGAGCGCAAAGCGGGACACGCTCGAGATGAGCAAGAGCAACGTCCTCCTGATCGGTCCTTCCGGCACGGGCAAGTCACTGGTGTGCGAAACGTTGTCGAGAGTGCTTGGCGTGCCGTTCGTGACGGCGGACGCCACCTCCCTCGCGCAGACCCGCTACGTCAACGAGGAGATAGAAGCCATCCTGCAGCGCCTGGTTGACAAGGCGGGCGGCGATATCGCGCGCTCCCAGTACGGAATCGTTTTCATCGACGAGATCGACAAGCTGAAGGCACCCGCCGGACAGCCGCGCAGCGTTTCCGGGGAAAGCGTCCAGCATGCGCTCCTCAAGATCATGGAAGGCTCGCAGGTCAGGCTCGGTAACGCGAAATATATCGATACGACCACCATACTTTTCATATGCGGCGGGGCGTTCGTCGGCCTGGAAGACATCATGTCGAGCGCGCATACCTACGGGTTCATTTCGACCTCCGAGGGCGACGATCAGAACATCCTGGATCGGCTGAACCGCCGGGTGAAGCCCACCGACCTGTTCCAATTCGGCCTGATTCCGGAATTTACCGGCAGGCTGCCGCTCATTGCCCGGTTCCAGGACCTGACCCGGGACATGCTGGCGCGGATTCTCGTCGAGCCCAGGAACTGCCTCTACAACCAGTTCAGGGAAATCTTCAAAAACGAGGGCGTCGACCTGAGCGTCGAGAGGTTGGTGTTCGAGCAGATCGCGGACCTTGCCGTCGAATACCGGATCGGGGCCCGCAGTCTGCGCGGAATCTTCGAGGAGCTGATCACGCCGATGCTGTTCGCGGTTCCGGACGACCCAACCATACGCAAGGTCGAGGTATCCTCGCTCTATACCGAACCCCGATACATCAGGGAAAAACCCGCGGCCTGAGAGGAAACGATGAAGACCTATTGCACCATCCAGGATCTCGAACGCAGCCAGGACGAGCTCACCGCGTGGCGGCGGGCGATCCACCAGCAGCCGGAGCTCGCGTTCAAGGAGACGGCGACGGCCCGCATGGTCGCCGACAAGCTCAAGGCCTGGGGCTATGCCGTGACGGAAGGCGTCGGCACGACCGGCGTCGTGGGCACGCTCAAGGCGGGCAGCGGCACCCGCAGCATGGGGCTGCGCGCCGACATGGACGCGCTGCCGATCGCGGAGCAGACTGGCCTCCCGTACGCGAGCAGGAACGAAGGCGTCATGCACGCGTGCGGCCACGACGGCCACACGACCATGCTGCTCGGCGCGGCGCGGCATCTCGCCGCCACGCGGAATTTCTCGGGCACCCTGCAGCTCATTTTCCAGCCGGCCGAGGAAAACGGGATCGACTGCGGGGCGAAGCGGATGCTGGCCGACGGGTTGTTCGAGCGCTTTCCCTGCGACGTCATCTACGGCATGCACAATCATCCCGGCAAGCCGGCGCGGACGTTTCACTTCCGCAGCGGGCCCTTCATGTCGGCGTCCGACCGCGTGACGATCACCGTCAAGGGAATCGGTGGCCACGCGGCGCGTCCTCACCAGGCCATAGATCCGATCGTCGCCGCCTCCAGCCTCGTCATGGCGCTGCAGACGGTCGTCGCGCGCAACATCAATCCGACCCAGATTGCGGTGGTGACGGTCGGCTCCATCCACGGCGGCAAGGCCATGAACGTGATCGCCAACGAAGTAACGCTGGGTCTCTCCGTCCGGTCCTTCGATGCCGAGGTGCGCACGATCCTGCAGAAGCGCATTACCGAGCTCGCAACGTCGCAGGCGGCGAGCTACGGCGCAACGGCGGAAATCGACTACGGGTTGGGGCATCCCGTGCTGGTGAATTCCGAGAAGGAGACCGGGTTCGCGCGGCAGATCGCGGAAGAGCTCGTGGGGACCGACAACGTCGTCGACAACATCGAGCAGGTCACCGGCAGCGAGGATTTTGCCTACATGCTGCAGCAACGGCCCGGCTGCTTCGTGCGCATCGGCAACGGCGTCGGGGAGAACCCCCCCCTGCTGCATACGGCGCGCTACGACTTCAACGACGCCAACCTGACGGTGGGCTCGGCCTACTGGGTGCGGCTGGTCGAGCGGTACCTGGAGTAGTGACACGGATGTCGCGTTCGAATGCCGAAGACCGTATGAGGATCGATCCATGACCCGAATCCCTGCTCTCGTCATTGCATCCATACTGCTGTTCACCGCGAGCGCTGGCGCGCAACAACCAATCGCACCGGTGGCGAAGCAGGTCACTGTTTTCGGCCAGAAGCTGCATTACCTCGAAGCCGGCCGCGGCGAAACGGTGATTCTTCTGCATGGCACCGGCGGCGAGGGCGCACGCTGGATGCCGCAGATCCAGGGGCTCGCCTCTGACTTCCGCGTCATTGCGCTCGACCAGATCGGCTTCGGGCAGTCCGACAAGCCGATGACAAACTATCACAGCGGTGTATTCGCAGGCTTCCTGGCGGGCTTCATGAAGGCGATCGGCGTGCCCAGGGCCTCGCTCATTGGCCAATCCATGGGCGCCCAGGTGGCGCTGTCGCTGGCCGTGCAAAAACCCGAGATGGTCGAACGCCTAGTGCTCGTCAACGGCGGCAGCTATCGCTCGGGCCCGCCGGCGCCGCGCACCACGCCGCCGGATTGGCGCGCGCGCCAGAGCGCGAACGCTGCAACGCTGGCGGAGAGCCGCGAATATATGGAGAAGATGTACTACGACCACAGCTTCATTACCGACCAGCTGGTGGAGCAGAACCTGATGCAGCGCCTGCGCTCGGCCTATACAATTGAGAGCATGCAGACAGCCGCCGACCGCGGCCTCGGCGGCTTGAGTGAGGACGAGGTGCGCGGGATCAAGGCGCCGACCCTGCTGGTCTGGGGCGCGAACGACAAGATGTCCCCGCCCGCCAACGCGGATAGATTGAATGTCGTCATCCAGGGGTCACGCAAGGTGCTCATCGACAAGGCCGGCCACTATCCGTTCCTGGAGCATCCCGACAGGTTTAATCAGGTCGTGCGGGAATTTCTTAAGGAAAACCGCTAGAACACCTCGTCACCAGCGAAGCGACATCAAAAGCGGTAGCGACATCACTTCATCACCGGCTCTTGACCTACTGCGGCTTTACCCCCGCCTCCTTCGCGATCTTGCCGAAGCGCTCGATCCAGTCGGCGTATCTCCTGGTGAGCTCTTCGGGCGTGCTCGGCGCGGTTTCCGACCCGCCCACGGCAAACTTCTCGCGGATATCGGGCATGGCGAGCGCGCGGCCGATCGCTGCGTTCAACGTGGCCACGGTTTCGCGGCGCATGCCCGCCGGCCCCATGATGCTGCGCCAGGTAGGCATGTCGTAGCCCGGGAGCGCCGCCTCCGCGACTGTCGGGACGTCGGGAAGCGCGGGCGATCGCGTCAAGGTGGTTACGGCGAGCACACGAAGCTTGGCCTTGTTGCCCACGGCGAGGGCGAAAGGCGAGAAGAAATAGTCGATACGGCCCCCCATCACATCGAAGACTCCTTCGCCGATTGTCTTGTAGACAACCTCGACCGCCTGGACGCGGGCCATGCTGTTGAACAGCAGTGCGCTCCAGAAGGGTCCCTGGCCGGCACCGGCCGTCCCGTAGGTCATCCTGCCCGGCTGGGAACGGGCGAGCGCAATGTATTCCTTCAGGTTTTTCGCCGGAACGCTGGGATGCACGACCATCGCAAACGGCGACGTTTCGACGAGAGAGACCGCCGTAAAGTCGCGCAGCACGTCGTAGGTCACCTGGGCATTGACGTAGCGCGCCCCCGCCATCGAGCCGCCCGCGAGCAGCAGCGTGTAGCCATCCGGCGGCGCCTTCTGCACGGAGGATTGCCCGATGAGCCCGCCCGCGCCCGGCCGGTTCTCCGCGATGAATTGCTGTCCGAGCAGCTCAGCGAGCTTGGGCGCGATGAGGCGCGTAACGAAGTCGTCGCCTGCGCCCGGCCCGCTCGCAATGATGATGCGCACCGGCTTCTCGGGCCATTTTCCGGCTTGAGCCTGCGCGGCGGCCGGCGCCGCGGCGAGCGCCAGGAACAGTGATCCTGCCAGTGAAAGACGCGCTGTGTTGCGAGACGACCGGTTCATGAAGCTTCTCCCTCTTACTCCCCAGCGACTGGAGCATGGGTGCCGGTGTGCCGTGTGTCCGTGCGCTACCGCACACAACATGCCGTATCGGAGACGCCGTATCTGCGACGCCCTATCTGCGACGCCCTATCTGAGACGCAGTATCCGGGCCTACTGCGGTTTCACCCCAGCCTCCTTCGCGATCTTGCCGAACCGCTGGATCCAGTCGGCGTACCTCTTGGTGAGCTCTTCGGGCGTGCTGGGCGCGGGCTCCGATCCGGCGGCGAGAAACCGCTCGCGGATATCGGGCATGGTGAGCGTGCGGCCGATCGCGGCATTCAACGCCGCCACGGTCTCGCGGCGCATGCCCGCCGGTCCCATGATGCTGCGCCAGGAAGGCATGTCGTAGCCCGGCACCGCCGCCTCCGCGATCGTCGGCACGTCGGGAAGCACGGGCGAACGCGCCAGGGTGCTCACGCCGAGCAGACGAAGCTTGGTCTTGTTGCCCACGGCGAGGGCGAAGGGCGACATGAGATAATCGATACGGCCGCCCATCACGTCGAAGGCTGCTTCGCCGATCGTCTTGTAGGCCACCTCGACCGCCTGGACACGGGCCATGCTGTTGAAGAGCAGCGCGCTCCAGTAGGGAATCTGGCCGGCGCCGGCCGTCCCGTAGGTCATTTTGCCGGGCTGGGAACGGGCGAGCGCAATGTATTCCTTCAGGTTTTTCGCCGGAACGCTGGGATGTACGACCATCGCAAACGGCGATGTCTCCACGAGCGAGACCGGCGTAAAGTCGCGCAGCACGTCGTAGGTTACCTGCGCATTGACGTAACGCGCTCCTGCCATCGACCCTCCGGCAAGGAGCAGCGTATAGCCATCCGGCGGCGCCTTCTGCACGGAGGACTGCCCGATGAATCCGCCGGCGCCCGGCCGGTTCTCCACGATGAATTGCTGTCCGAATATCTCGGCGAGCTTGGGCGCCATGAGGCGTGAAACGAAATCGTCGCCTCCGCCCGGCCCGGCGGCAATGATGATGCGCACCGGCTTCTCGGGCCATTTTCCGGTCTGGGCATGCGCGGCCGGAAGTGCCGCGACGAGGACCAGGAGCGACCAGCCTGTCAGTGAAGCACCGACAGCGTTGCGAACAATCCGTTTCATGGACCCCTCTCCCTCGAAGTTGTACACGGGCCCCCACACCGGCCGCGTATCCAGATGTTACTTGTGGATCAAGCCTTTTCCCGAGTATCTCCTCAATGCCGGCGCATGACAAATGGGCGGCGGACGGGCGATCGCAGCCTTTCAGGGCACGTACGGCACTCAGCGCGGTCCGACAAGCATCCCCTCATTCCGTCAGGCAGGAGCGAACATGGATCTTGGCAACCAGCGGGCAAGCAGTAACGTCCAGGACAGGCGCGGTATGGGTATGGTCGGGGGCGGGCTCGGCGTCGGCGGCATTTTGGTGGCCATCGTGGCCTATTTCTTCGGCTTCGATCCCGGGACCGCGTTGAACGTGGCCGAGCAGGTCACCGCGCCCCACGAGATGCGCGAAGGCTCGAAGGGCGCCCCGGCGGACGAGCAAGGACAGTTTGCCGCCAAGGTCCTGGGCAGCACCGAGGACGTGTGGGGCGCGGTGTTCCAGCAATCGAACGCCGGCTACCGGGCGCCGACGCTGGTGCTCTACGAACGGCAGACCGGATCGGCATGCGGCACGGGCCAGTCGGCGATGGGCCCGTTCTACTGTCCCGGCGATGAGAAGCTCTACCTCGATCTCTCGTTCTTCCGCGACCTGCAGGCGCGCTTCCGGGCGCCGGGCGAGTTTGCCCGGGCCTACGTGATCGCGCATGAGGTGGGCCACCACGTCCAGAAGCTCACGGGCGCCTTCCGCAAGCTGGAAGCGGCGCAGGGCCGCGTTCCCCAGGCCGAGTACAACCGGCTCTCCGTGCGCATGGAGTTGCAGGCCGATTGCTATGCGGGCGTCTGGGGACACCACGCGCGCACCGGCATCCAGTTGAACGCCCAGGACATCGCCGCAGCGCTCAACGCAGCGACCGCCATCGGAGACGATCGCCTGCAGCAGCAGAGCCAGGGCCGGATCGTGCCCGAGTCGTTCACGCATGGCTCCTCCGAGCAGCGCGTGCGCTGGTTCAAGCGTGGCCTGGATTCGGGCCGCCCGAAGGACTGCGATACGTTTGCGGCGGCCTCGCTCTAGAGCAAACAGCCTCAACGCGATGGACCCGATGGAAAGACCATGGTCGCGAAGGAACACGCCATTGCGTCCATTACTTGTCCATGGCGCCCATTGCGTCGATGCTTTGCGCCCTGAAAACAGGCCCTAGGGGCGGACACGCGAGTCGGCGGAGATCTCCACCAGATCGAGCTCCGCTTCCACGGCCTGGAAAGCGGCGTCGCCGATCACATCGCGTTCCCTGAGATCCAGCAGCGTCTTGCGCTGCTCCGCGACGACGCGGAGTTGGATGTCCGTTATAGCCGATGAGTGTTCCGCTTCGTCCCCCTTGGGCCGATCCTCCGCCGCCCGCAGGCGCGTCTCGTACTCCCTGCGCAGCGTCACGGCCGGCCGGGAATCGTCGGATTCGAGCGCGCGCAGCGCGGCACGGGCCGTCTCGGCCCGCGCGATGCCGATCTCTCTTTCAACGAGACCATCGTCCCGGAGGTTGACCCGCTCGATGAGCCAGCGCAGGGTGAGCCCCTGCACGACCAGCGTTGTCAGCACGACCGAAAAGGCGCAGAGCAGGAGAAGGTCGCGGTGCGGAAAATCAGCCGGCAGCGCTAGCGCGGCGGCCAGCGTGACGATTCCCCGCATCCCGCACCACGAAATGATTAGACCGCTGCCCAGAGTCGGGAGATACGTGGCACGCGGAACCTTCACGCCAAAACGGTGGATCCGCCACCGCGCGATTGCGTTGTGCGACATCCACCAGGCGATGCGCGTCACGATCGTTACCAGGCACACGGCCGCGGTGCACACCCCGTAGACGCGCCACTCGGAGGGATCGAGGCGCGTGACGATCCCGCGCAACTGCAGGCCGATCAGGACGAAAGCGAGCACGTTCAGCACGAAGACCATCACCTCCCACACCACGTACGAGGCGATCCGGCTCGAGGCATCCATACGCGCCGGCACGTGACGCGCCAGCGTCATCGCATAGCAGACCACGGTGATGATCGCGGAGAGCCCGACACGCTCGGCCAGTATCCACACGGCGAACGTGCTGATGAACTGCAGCACGATCGATATCGGAATATCGGTCACGGCGGCGGTGACGCGCAGGTACAGACGGGCAAGCAGTATCCCGGCAACGACACCGCCGCCGCACGCCAGTACCAGCACGGGGACCACGCTCCACTCGGAAAAAGCCCCTGTCATCACCACGCCGACTGCAAAGCGGTAGACCAGCAGGGCGCCGGCGTCGTTGAAGAGGCTTTCGCCTTCCAGCACGACGACGAGGCGGTGAGGCAGCTTCAACTGCCGCAGGACGGCGGCCGCGGCCGAAGCATCCGGCGGTGCCACGATCGCTCCCAGCGCGATCGCCGCGGCCCACCCGAGTCCGGGGACCAGCGCGTGCGCGACGAAGGCGACCGCGGCTATCGTGAGTCCCACGGTACCGAGCGCGAGGCTCGTCACCGGCACGATATTCTCGCGGAGATCGCGGGGCGAGGCGTCGTAGGCCGCGTCGAGCAGG
Source organism: Burkholderiales bacterium (assembly GCA_035649495.1). Taxonomy (GTDB): domain Bacteria; phylum Pseudomonadota; class Gammaproteobacteria; order Burkholderiales; family SG8-41; genus SG8-41. The sequence continues at coordinate 12,266 of DASRJL010000090.1, forward strand.
GTCGGCGCGACGAAGAGCGCGAGGGCGAGCTCGGGATCGAGCGTCACCTGGGGCACTCCGGGGATCAGGGCCAGGGCCGCTCCGGTCAGCGCGAGCAGCGCCGGATAGGGGACACGGAGCTTGTGGGCCCACAGCGTGAACAGCGAGCCGATCAGCAGCAGGGCGATTACGATTTCAAAGACAAACATCGGTGGGACTACCCGGCGGGCGGCAACGCGGTCATTCCTTGCTCTTCAGGTCGCTGTCGTGCGCCGCAATGAAAGTCCTGATCTCGTCCGAAAGATCGAGGAGCTTCAGCCATTGCTCCTTGTAGAGAGTGACGGGAAATCGGCCCATGCCGTAAACGGAAAGCCCCCCTTTCTCGCTGACTTTCATGGATACGCCTTTGGCCGCCCCCTTCTTCAGGGCCGCATTCTCCTTGCGCAACTGCTCCAGTTCGGCCTTCAGATCTTCGTCGGACATGGGGCCTCCAGGGTCTCGGGATTCGCAGTTTAGACTTCATTTCCGACCACTGGGTAGAATACGCCGCCATGAACCTTCCCGAATCCGTTCCGCTGAACCAGTTGACCGCCCGCGACGCGGTGTTGCATCTGCGCGGCTCCAAGATCCGCGAGGTCGCGAACGCGAGCCTCGGCAGGAACGACGTGCTCGCCTTCTGGTTCGGCGAGCCCGACGAGCTGACCCCGGAATTCATCCGCCGCGCCGGCATCGCGTCGCTGCAGGCGGGAGAG
>DASRJL010000091.1:0-40066 GCA_035649495.1 Burkholderiales bacterium
CGACAGGACCCGGCCAGCAGCGCAGGCCGCGAAGCTCGTCAGGTGTAGGGCGTATAGGTATTCACCAAGTCGAGCGCGTTCGCGCAGTCGCCGAACGCTTCGAGATTCAGCGCCCCGTCCAAAGGCGCACGTGCTTCGACAAAACCGAGAAAATCAACGCCCGTGCCCGTGTCGTAGGCGAACACCCGGACCTGGAGGGTTTGCGGACGCGATTCGAAATTCGCGCGCATGCCGGCGATGATGGTGTCCCGCGCCGCGGATGGAAGCGCACGGAACCTGAGGACTAGGATGCGTGCGGCGCGCCCGGTCAGCTTCGCGCCGGGGTAGACCTGTTCCCCGAACGAGCGATAGATCCGGACGCGGCTGGTGACGCGCTTGGTCCAGGGGCTCGCATTGCCGAAGCCTACCTTCAGATAGGCCGGTGATTTCAGGACGTCCGGGCTCGCCATGTCGTACATGGCGAGGTAGCGCGGCGCGCCGTCGATGCAGACATAGCGCAGGGCCGACTCGAAACCGGGCACCGCGAGGCGTTCGGGAATGTGCTCGGTGTCGTACCACGCGTTGAACTCCTCCTCCAGCGTGGGTGGCGGCTGCATCAATACCAGAAGAAATCCCTTGTTCATGAGGATTCTCTGCCAAAAGCCTGCAGAGAATCCTTAAATGGAACCTGCATCATTGTGGCCTCTCAATCTCGTACATCGGGCCCGGTCGAGCGTAAGACCCAATGATTTCTGAACGGACATCGTGTATTTCATTAAGGAATTTCTGCACCCCCTTTGTGCAGAAATTCCTCAGTTGAGCGTCACGTTCCCCGCCTTGACCACCTGCCCCCAAAGCTCGGTATCGCGCCGGATCAGTGTGCTCAGTTGTTCCGGCGTCGATGCGATGGCGTCGACGCCGAGATCGGAGAAAGTCTTTTGGGCCTGGGGCTTTTTGTATGCTTCCTGCACCGCCAGGCTCAGCCTCTTGATGATGTCGGGCGGCGTGCCCGCGGGCACCATGAGCGAGCCCCATGCGGCGGTATCGTAGTTGGGAATGCCTGCTTCCATCATCGTCGGAACGTTCGGCAGGCGCTTGTTGCGGTTGCCGCCCGTCACCGCCAGCGCACGTGTCTTGCCGGCCTCGATCTGCGGCAGCGAGGTCGGAACCGAGTCCATCAGCATGTCGATATGCCCGCCCAGGAGATCGGCCAGCGCCGGCGCCGATCCCTTGTAGGGGACATGGCGCATCCTGATCCCGGTGCGCATCTCCAGGAGCACGGCGAACATCTGCACGGACGATCCGACGCCCGCCGATCCGTAGGTCAGCTTGTCGGGATTGGCTTTCGCCAGGGCAACCAGTTCTTTCACGCTTTTCGCCGGCACTCCGGGATTCACGACCAGAATGTGGTCGACCTTGAAAGTGAGCGAGATCGGGGCGAGGTCGCGCTCGATACTGAATTTCGCGTCCTTGTACAGGTGCGGATTCGTGGTGAGGCTGCCCATCGTCCCCTGCAGCAACGTGTAGCCGTCGGCGGGAGCGCGAACGACTGCCTCGAGACCGATGTTTCCGGCAGCGCCGGTCCGGTTCTGCACTATGAACGGCTGGTCGAATCGCTGCTTCAGCTCTTCCGCGAGCAGGCGCGCCACGATGTCGGTGGCGCCGCCCGGGGCGAAGGGCACGACGATGGTGACCGGACGGGTCGGCCAGTCAGCCGCACGCGCGAAGATTGGACAAAGCATGCAAGCGGCGAGCAGTGCGGCAAACTGGCGTCGGGGAGTCATCGGTCTTGTTCCTGCGGTGATGAAGTGATGAAGTGATGAAGTGACGAAGCCATGAAGTAGCGGGAAGATTCTAACCACCCCATCACTCCATCACCAGCGAACGCGACATCACTCCATCACCCCTTGTGCCCAAGCAGCGCCTGCATCGAGCGCCAGGCGCGCTGCGCGCGTTCCAGCGCCGGCAGGCCCGTGGTCGCGCGAACCGGCGCTTCGATGGCCAGGGGAATCGCGGGCGGAAGCGCCGCCACCAGATCGCGCAGGGGGAGGACGCCCTCGCCGGGAAGGAGCCGCCCGGTGCGCGCTTCACGGATCAGATCGCCACGCTCGGTCGGGATGACGGCCGCGGCGTCACAGATCTGCGCATACCGGAAGAGCGACGCATCGATGCCCGCAATGTCGGACGGCAAGCCGCCCGAGCGGCTGAAATGCAGCGCATCGACCAGGACCGAGGCATTGGTACACCCGGACTCTTTCACGAGGCGCGCGGCATCTGCGAGTGTTCTGACACCGGTGTAGATCGCGAACTCCACGGCGACGTGCAGGCCGTACTGCCGCGCGCGGTCGCAAAGGTCACAAAAACGTTCCAACGTACGTGCTGCAAGCGGCTCGGTGCTCATGACCAGCACGTACTGCGCACCCAGCCGCGCACCGGTTTCAAGGAAGCCTTCCGGAATGCCCTGCGGAATTTCCGGCTCGAAGCGCAGGAACTCGACGTCGAGAACGGACAGGCCGGTAGCGGCGAGCCGCGCCAGCGTCTCGCGCAGGAGCGGCGTGTCGCCCAGCATGTCGTAGGGTGGAACCCCGACGCTCGGCGTGGCGTAGAGCCGGATGCCGATCTTGCGAAAGCCCGCTTGAGCCGCCACCGTCACTAGCTCCGGCGGTGTGCAGTCCAGCACGCTTAAATGAGCGAGCGACAGCTCGCGCGGCGTCGTGTTCATGGCTCAGAGGGTAACATGCGCAAAAGCAGGCCTCATAAGGAGGAAGCAGGATGGAATTCGGACTCACGTGGGCGAAGCTCGACGAAATGGAGTACGTAACTGAAGCGGAGAAGCTGGGCTTCACGCACCTGTGGGTCACCGACAGCGGCCTCATACGCTCCGACGCCCTGGTCTTCCTGGCCGTCGCCGCGCGCGAGACCAGGACCATGAAGCTGGGCATGGGCGTGGCGGTCCCTGGACTGCGCCTCGCGCCCACGCTGGCAGGTGGCATGGCCACCCTCAACATGATCGCTCCCGGCCGCTGCTTCGTGGCCATGGGCACCGGCAACACTGCCATGCGCCTGCTCGGCAGGAAGCCCATGACCCTCAAGCGCTTCGAGGCCTATGCGCGCACCGTGCGCAACCTGCTCGACGGCAAGGACGCGGAGTACGAGCACAACGGCGAGAAGCACGCCATTCGCTTCATGCTCACCGAAAAAGGTTACCGCAACCTGCGCGATCCCATCCCCATGTACCTCGCCGGCTACGGCCCCAGGGCGCAGGCGCTGGCCGGGGAGATCGCCGACGGCCTTACCACGAACATCCCGCGCGGGGGCACGCTGGACCAGATCCTGGCCAATGTCGGAAAGGGTGCAGCGAAAAGCGGCCGGTCGCTCGCCGACTTCCACCTCTCGGTGCGGGTGAACTTCGCGGTGCTGGACCCCGGTGAGCCGGTGGACTCCGAGCGCATCGTCAACGAATACGGCCCCGCTATCACGACCGCCATGCACTCCACCGTGGACCGGCACCTCGAATACGGCGAGGATCCGCCCGAGTTTCTGCGGCCGATCTGGAAGGACTACCTGGAATTCCACATGGCGCGGCCCGCCGCCGAACGCCAGAAGATGATGCACGAGAGCCACAATGCCTACGTGGCCCCGGACGAGCGGCGCTTCGTCACGCCGGACGTCATCAAGCGATTCTGCATCGTGGGCCAGCCGGGCGAAGTGCTGGAGCAGGTGCGCGAACTGGAGCGAAAAGGCGTGCGCCAGCTCATGTGCAACTTCCCGCTGGAGCGCGGCTACCAGATGGTGCGGGACTACGCGAAGAACATTATCCAGAGGTTGTAGGCGAAAGGGAGACACCGATGAGTGGAGTGAAAGCGGGGATCATGCTCAGCAATCAGCAGTTCGAAGGGGCGGATATGGTCAGCGCCCTGGAGGAGCAGATCGTGATGGTGCGGCTCGCCCGGGACCGCGGATGGGACTCTTTGTTCTGCGGGCAGCACTACCTGAACGAGGGCGGCAACCAGGGGCTGCAGATGGTGCCCTACCTGGCGCGTCTGGCCGCCGACTCGGGCGACATGACCCTTGGCGTGGGGTTGCTGCTGCTTCCCCTGCACAACCCCGTTTACACCGCGGAAACCATCGCCACCCTGGACGTGATTTCCCGGGGCAACATGGTTTTCGGCGTGGGGTTGGGCTACCGTACCGCCGAGTTCGAAGCCTTCGGCGTCCGCAAAGGGCAGCGGGTGCAGCGCTTCGAGGAATGCCTCACCGTCGCCAAACGGCTCTGGACCGAGGACAAGGTGACCTACGAGAGCGACACGTGCATTCTGAGGGACGCGCATCTCTCCCTGAAGTGCGTGCAAAAGCCCCATCCGCCCATCTGGTTTGCCGCCAAGCATCCCAACGCCATCCGTCGCGCCGCCCAACTGGGGGATTGTCTTTACCACAGTCCCAAGGCCACCCTGGCCACCCATAAAGAGCGGTTGGTCCTGTACAAGGAGGAGTTGCGCAAGGCGGGCAAACCCCTGCCGCGCGAAAACCCCTGCCGCATCGAGATCTACTGCGCGAAGAACCGCTCCGCGGCGATGGAATTGGGAGGGCCGTATATTTCGGAGAAGTACAAGGCCTATGCCAAGTGGGAGAGCGACAAGGCCATGCCGGAACACGAGCGCATCAACAAATCCTTCGACGAGCTGGTCAAGGACCGGTTCGTGATCGGCTCACCGGAGGACTGCTGGAATCAGCTCAAGCCGTACATCGAGGAGCTGGGCGTGACCCACTTCGTGTTTCGCACACACTTCCTCGGCATGCCCCTCTCCAACGCCCTGGCCAGCATGCGACTGATGTCCGCGGAGTTGCTGCCGGCCCTGCATGCCGCGCAGCCCACACCCCTGGAGAAGATCACCGCCGGTTAGTCGAACTTGATCCCGGTCTCCTTGCGGATGCGGACCCACCTTGCGTAATCGTCCTGCAGCCGGCGCGTGAACTCCGCGGGACTGTTCTTGACCACCTCGGCGCCGAGCTTCTCGAACGCTTCGCGTACGCGCGGCTGTGCAATGACGGTATCGACCGCGTCGCGCAGCTTCTGAACCACGTCCTTGGGCGTTGCGGCAGGAATCGCGAGCGTGGTCCACGTCGAATAATCGTAGCCGCGAACTCCCGCCTCGTCGATCGTCGGCACCTCGGGCAGGAACTTCGAGCGCTGGGGCGTCGTCACCGCCAGCGCGCGGAGCTTGCCTGCCCTGATCTGCGGTCCCGAGGAAGTGACCTGGTCGAACGACAGATGGATCTGCCCGCTCAGGATGGCGACCGATGCACCGGCGCCGCCCTTGTACGGCACGTGCGTGAATTTCACTTTCGCCAGCGACTGAAACAGCTCGCCCATCAGGTGCGTGCCGGAACCCAGGCCTGCCGATCCCATCAGCACCTCTCCCGGGCGCGCCTTGGCAAATGCGATGAGTTCCTTGACGCTCTTCACGGGCATCGAGGGGTGCACGCTCAAGGCGCTCGCAACGAGCGAGATCTGCGAGGTGTACACGAAGTCGCTGAGCGGCTTGTACTCGATATCGTCCTGGAACACCGGCTGGGAGACCAGCGTGCCCGGCGCGCCGAGCAGGACCGTGTATCCGTCAGGCGGGGCCTTGGCGACGAAAGTCGAGCCGATCCTGCCTCCCGCGCCGGCGCGGTTTTCGACGATCACGGGTTGCTTCAGGACTTCCGTGAGTCCGGGAGCGATGGTCCGCGCGTTGATGTCGATGTTCCCACTGGGAGCGAACGGGACAACGATGCGGATCGGCTTGGATGGGTAGGCCTGGGGCCAGGTGATCGCGGGCGCAAGCAGGATCATTCCGCCTATCGCGAGCCACAAAGGTTTTGCCATGCAGTTCTCCTCGTAATGTTGTTTGAAGGACGATGCCAATTTGTTCCTCATCCGCGAGGTCAGTCAAGCACCCGGGTCTTTCGCTATCATAGGCGATGAAAGATCCGGCGCTCGTCCGCGAGCCGCCTGAAATCGACCATTTCCCCTGAGGAGAATCCCATGAGCCAGGCCCTCGCAGGAATTCGCGTTATCGACATGACGCACAACCAGGCGGGGCCCGCCTGCGCGCAGATGCTGGGATTCCTGGGCGCTGACGTGATCAAGCTCGAGGAGCCGAAAGGCGGCGACATCGCGCGAGCGCAGAACAACGACGAGCTGTTCTTCCTCGCGTTCAATGCCAACAAGCGCAGCCTGACGCTGAACTTGAAGAGCGACGAAGCCAAGGTGCATTTCAGGAAGATCATCGCGCAGTCCGACGTGCTGATCGAGAACTTCGGGCCCGGCGCGCTGGACCGGCTGGGCCTCGGCTGGAAGGACCTGCAGAAGTTGAACCCGCGCCTGATCTTCGCGACCATCAAGGGCTTCGGCACCTATGGCCCCCACGCGCACATGAAGAGCTTCGAGCCGATCGCGCAGGCGATGGGCGGCGCCATGTGCGTCACCGGCGTGGCGGACGGGCCGCCGACGTACAACTGGCCTTCGATCGGCGACAGCGGCACCGGCATGCATATGGCCATCGCCATACTCGCTGCAATCAACCAGCGCCATGCGACGGGACGCGGCCAGCACGTCGAGGTCTCGATGCAGGAGTCCGTCTTGAACCTCATCCGCATCAGCCTGCGCGAGCACCAGCGCGCCGGCGTGCCGGTGCGTACCGGCAATCAGCTCGGCAAGACGGTGCCGGGCACGACCTACCGGTGCGCGCCCGGCGGTGCCAACGACTGGGTCTTCATCTATGCGCAGCCGCAGATGTGGCCCGCGGTGTGCAAGGTGCTGGGGCGGCCCGAGCTCGAGCAGGACCCTCTGTACAAGACGGCGGGCGACCGCTGGACAAACCGCGCGGCGCTCGACGCCATCGTCACCGAGTGGACCTCCACCCGTACCAAGCACGAGGTCATGAAGCTGATGGGCGACGCCGGTGTGCCGTCCGGCGCCTGCCAGGATACCAGCGAGGTTCTCGCCGACCCGCACCTGAAGGCACGCGACATGATCCTCGATCTCGATTACCCGCCGCGCGGCGCCTTCAAGACGGTGGGCTGCCCGCTGAAGCTCTCGGATTCGCCCGCGAGCATTACCCGTCCACCCATGCTCGGCGAGCATACCGAGAGCGTGCTGGGCGAGCTTTGCGGCGTAGCGCCCGAAGATGTGAAGCGCATGAAGAAGGAGGGCATCGTCTAACAGCGCCTGGGTCGCCCTTGTAACGCCCGATACTCACGGTATCGCGGCGCCGATTGGCGGCAGCTATTTCCCTCGGCTGGAACAGGCCCGACCGGCGAGAGGTTTTGCGACGGCGCGGGCAATTCCAAGGAAACGCTCGACGACCGGGCTCAAAGTTCGGTTCTTCAGAGTCAGAACGCCTGCCGGCAAAGGTTGGACCGGAAAGTCCACCGGCAGGATCTTTATGGCGTAACGGTCGGTATTTAGTCGCACTACCGAGCTTGCAAACGTGGTGAGGTAGCTCCCCTCGGTCAGCAGGCGTGTTCGAAGCGCAATGGAATGGGTTACCAAACTCGGCTTGGGCACTTCGAGCCCACGCGCCTGGAATAGCCTCGACACGAAAGCGTGATACCAGGTGCCTGGCGGCGGCAGGATCCAGGGTTCATCGATCAGCTCGGCAAGATCGATGTTGCGGCGGCGGGCCCATCGCGTATTGGAGCCGGCCGCAATGACCAATTCGTCGTCGAAGAGCACTTCCGCATTGATGTCATCAGTCGAGTGTTCCTCGGGAAGCGGCAATACAATCCGCTGCAAGACGCAATCAAATTGTCGATCTCGCAGCCCTGGTCCCAGCACCTCCGTTGCGCGGGCGCCGACATCGTCAAAATGCACCAATACGCCCGGATATTGCCGGGAAAAACGTGAAATGATCTGGGGCAGGATGGTGGTCGAAAGCGAATCCGTGCAGCCGATCCGCAATTCCCCCTCGGTCGGATCGGACAGGAACGCGATATCCCTGACGCTCTGTTTCAACTCATCGAAGGCAGCCACGCTACGCTTGAGTAATGCATCACCATATATGGTCGGCTCGACACCTTTTGCGCTTCGATCGAGAAGTCGTACGCCGAGTACGTGCTCGAGATCGGAGATCACCTCCGAGACGGCAGGCTGGGAGACGCCAAGGGCTTGCGCGGCCTTGGCCATGCTGCCGCGCTGAACCACCGTTGCAAACACATGCAGGTCTCGCAGCCTGAGCCGGCGGCCGATCTGGCTCTCCCAGTCGATTTTGCGCAGCATTAGGGAAGTCCTTGGGGGGGTAAAACCAGATAGGGAATTCCTCTTATAGCACGACAGGAATAGAGTTTGGAGGTCGCGCTGGAGCGAATGATCGCAGCAGCGCCCACTTTGATGGAAAACGCCATGAAACTCCCCCGTCGTCGATTTCTGCGTATAGCCGCGGGCGTTGCCGCGCTTCCCGCCGTGCCGCGCAGCGCCTGGGCGCAAACCTATCCGTCACGACCGGTGCGCATTGTGGTCGGGTTTCCTCCCGGCGGTCCGACCGACATTGTCGCGCGCCTGATCGGTCAGTATCTGTCGGAACGGCTCGGTCAACAATTCGTCATCGAGAATCGCCCGGGCGCCGGCGGCAATATTGGCACCGAGACGGTAGTGCGGGCACAGCCGGATGGCTACACGCTTCTTCTGGTCAATGCGGCGAACGCTATCAGTGCCACGCTTTATAACAATCTCAATTTCATCTTTCTTCGCGACATCGCTCCGATTGCCGGCATCGTCCGCGTGCCAAATGTCATGGAGGTGCATCCATCCGTTCCGGCCAGGACGATCCCCGAGTTCATCGCGTATGCGAAAGCCAATCCGGGAAAAATCAATATGGCGGGCGTCAATGGTACGACCCTTCAGCTGGCCGGCGAACTGTTCAAGATGATGGCCGGGGTCGACATGGTGCATGTCCCGTATAAAGGTGCTGGACCTGCGCTCACCGACCTGCTCGGTGGACAGGTGCAAGTCCTGTTTGACAACCTGACTTCCTCGATTGCGTATATCAGGGCAGGCAAACTGCGCGCGCTGGGGGTGACCACCGTGACGCGCGCAAAGGCGCTGCCCGAGATCCCGACGGTGGGCGAGTTTGTACCGGGATACGAGGCGAGCGCGTGGCAGGGTATCGGCGTGCCCAAGAACACACCCCCCGCGATCATCAACAAGCTCAGCACCGAAATCAACGCCGCTCTCGCCGATCCTTCATTCAGGGCACGCCTTTCTGATCTGGGAGGGGAACCACTTGATGGTTCACCCACCGACTTCGGGAAACTTCTTGCAGACGAAACCGGGAAGTGGGCCAAGGTGGTGAAGTACTCGGGTGCAAAACCGGACTGATCGGAGCCAATGCGGCGGCTATTGGCATAGCTCCCCATTTGACCGAGCGAGCAGCTGAGCTGCCCGCAAGCCCTTCGTCCGCCCGGTAGGTCAAGGACGCCTTCGTTCGCCCAAGCGTATGGGTGCCGTGGCCGGAACGATCGAGCCTATACAATCGGGCCATGAGTTCGTTCCTTGCGGGGATCCGCGGCCATCGCGCGTTCAAGGCACTGCATTACCGCGAGTTCCGGCTGGTGTGCGGAGGCCAGGTGTTCAGCAACATCGGCATGTGGATGGACGAGCTCTCCCGCGGTTGGCTCATCTACCAGCTTACCGATTCGGTGGTGCAGCTCGGTCTTGTGCGCGGCATCCAGTTCATTCCGATGCTGCTGATTTCGCCGTTCGCCGGCACGGCCGCCGATCGCTACTCGCGCAAGACATTGCTGCTCGTTTCACTGACGATACAAGGCATGTCGTTTGCGGTCCTGGCGGCCCTGATATTCAGCAAGCACGTCGAGCCATGGCACGTGTACGTGATCGCGGTGGTTGCCGGCACGATGCAGGCGATTCAGCAGCCCGCCCGTTCGGCGATCGTGACCGACACCGTGCCGCTTGATAACCTGACCAATGCCATCGGCCTTACCGCATTGATCTTCAACATGTCGCGGCTCCTGGGGCCGGCGCTGGCGGGCGCGATCATCGCCATGGTGGATACCGGCGGCGCGTTCGCGGTGCAGGCCGCGTGCATGTTCCTGGCGGTGGTATGGACGGCGCAACTGGCGGCGCTGCCGCTCTCCGACGGCAGGGCGGCGACGGCGCGCCGGGAATCTTTCGCGCACAGCATCGTCGAAGGCTGGAGGTTTTCCTGGCACAACCAGACGGTGCGCGCCGGAATTCTGTGCACGACCGTCGTGTGTACCTTGATGTTTCCGTTCACTACGCTGCTGCCGGTATTCGCGCGTGACCTGCTGGGCGTGGGAGCGGAAGGACAGGGGTTGCTGCTCGCCGCGATGGGCTTCGGCGCCCTCATGAGCGCGACCACCATCGCCCTGGCGGGCCACCGGATGGCGCGAGGGAGGGTCATGATCGACTCGTCGATCGTCTACGGGTTGGCGCTCGTGGTGTTCGCCGCCTCGCCGTGGTACTCGCTTTCGATCGTCGCGATGGTCGCGGCGGGGCTGTGCCACGTCCACGCCAATGCGCTGGTGCATACCGTCGTGCAATCGAACTCGCCGCCGGCGTATCGCGGCCGTACCATGGCGCTTTTCAACATGGCCCAGATGCTCTCCACCGCGGGCAGCATGCTGATCGGCCTGCTGGCCTTCGCGCTCGGCTCGCGCGGTGCGGTCGCGGCGATGGGCATCGCCGGCGCGCTGGGGATCGTACTGCTGGTGTGGCTCGTGCCGCGTGCGCGGCAGATCAAGTAGCGCGATAAAAGTGGAGTGGTGGCGGCGCCAGCAGTTTACAAAACGTATAGTTCCTCGACATACCCGCGCCGCATCCAATACGGATATCTCGTCTGGGGCGCGAGGCCAGGTAGTTGCCGTACGGTGAACTCGTTGGACTCGTGGTTTATGGAAAGGAACCGGGCCGCTCTGCTGCGGATTGCTTTCGAATAGGCCGAAGCCGTTTCCCACCCCATCTCGGTCAGGGAATCGACGTTGACGATCAGATCGTAGCGCTCCCGGCGCGCGAAGAATGTTTCCGGGGCGTAGAGCTTGACCGCATTCGCGGTCTCGGGGTCACCGTCCGCAGCAATTGATTCGAGGCCGAGCGTGCGGCCCAAAAAGTAGCCCTGAGAGATTGCGGTAAAAGGAAGGTCTACGATCGAGTAGTTCCTGAGCCCGAGCTTATGAGCGTAGTAAGCGGTTCGCCCCGTTCCGCCGCCGATCTCCAGAATGCGCGGGTTGCGAACGCGGGCGACAAGCGTCTTGATTCGATGGGCTTGATAAAGAGCATTGATCGCCCGATATCCCGCAATTCCTCGCTTGGTGGCCAGGCCGAATTCATTCGGGAACGGGTTGGGGAAATCTATCCTGAACCCAAGCGCCCGCTCGATGCGTTCCAGCAGCTCGTCGGTTTCCGGCGCCGGCGCCGGTTCCGGGCGGGCGCAATAAGTCTCCGGGTTGTCCAGCTCGGTCACCCCAAGCGCGTCGCCGAGGGTCAGCAATTTCATCTTGCAGGTTTTGGCCAGACCCCGCGATGTCGCTTCGCTCGCTATGAGCCTTTTTGTAAAGTCGGCAACCGTAGTATCGAAGCCGTGATGAAGCTCCGTGCTGGCGGGGTCGCGCAAGATCCGCTCTGCCTCCTCCGCGGTCCCGGCCATGAATACCTGATGAATCGGGAGATGGTTTTGCTCGAAGATCGTGCCCCACATGCTCCCGTAATGCTCTTTCCTGAATGTGCGACGGTACGAAGCCAGCAGCCGCTTCACCAGCTCAGGGTTGCTCGACACCTCGCCGATTGCTCTTGCGGGTTCTGCTCCGTAGGCACGGTCCCTTCGATCCGCCGCCCAGAGGTTCCAATCCGCCGTGCTGCCCTGGTAAACGTCGCAATTGGAAGGTGGCGCTTTGCTCTTAAGCCGAGTTGACGGAGCGCAGCCACGGACGGCGGCGACTCCGACTGCGGCGGCGCCGACTGCAACTGCGCCGGTCACACCGATCAATTGTCTGCGGTCCATGCGTAAGCTCCGCCCTCCATTTGCTCTGACCCGTTTTGTTACATCGCGTAGCCGACACCGGCGCCGCCGCGCGGATCGGCGCCGCCGCGCATCTTTCCGCCGAGTGTCGAGATCACGTGCGCACGCGACATCATGGGCTCGAAGCTGTGCGGGCTGTGCACGACCGTGTGGCCCATTCTCCGCAATTCCGCGACGACCGCGCCCTGAACCGTCGCCTCAGCGTGGATGCCCTTGCCTTCGCAGTGGATGCGCGGGACGGTCACGGCCTCCACCGGCGACATCCCGAAGTCGATCACGTTCAGGATCGCCTGCAGCGTCGCGCTGATGATGACGCTGCCGCCCGGCGCGCCTGCTACCAGCACGGGCTTGCCGTCTTTCAGCAGCATCGTCGGCACCATGCCGGTGGTGCGCGCCTTGCCGGGCGCGATCGAGTTTTTGCGGCCCGGGATGGGGTCGAACAGCTTCATCGAGTTGTTGTAGTTGAATCCCAGCCCGGGCGTCACGACGCCGGACGCGGTGCCGAGCGTGTGGGTGAGCGTCACCGCGTTGCCATGGTGGTCCATGGCGCAGAGGTGCGTGGTGCAGGAGGGCGGCGCCTGCCTGCCGTCGCCGGGAAACTCGCCGCGCTCGATCTTCTCCGCCCACCAGGCCGCGCGCTCCCTGGAGATCAGCATCGCGGTCGGCACGTCGGCAAAGCGCGGATCGCCCAGATACTCGTTGCGATCGACGTGCGCGGCCGCCATGGCGCGCGCGACGAGATCGAGGTGCCGCGCCGAGCTGTGGTCGCCGAGCGCGAAGTGCTCCAGGATCTGCAGCATCTGGATCAGGGTCGCGCCGCTGCCCGGCGGCGGATTGGAGCGCACGGTGTAGCCCCGGTACGAGCCTTCGAGCGGCGCGCAGAACTCCGGCTCGAAGCCGGCGATGTCGGCGCGCGTGACATAGGCGCCGTTCGCCTGGAGGTCGGCGGCGATCTCGTCGCCGAGCGCGCCCAAGTGGAACTCGCGCCAGCCGCCACGGGCGATGCGCTCCAGCGTGCGCGCGTAGTCGGGCAGGCGCATGACTTCGCCGACTTCGTAGAAGCGATCTTCCGGATGCAGATACACGCGCTTGCATTCGGCCGTCTTCGTGAGGCGGGTGTAGCCGTCGGGAATGCCCGGTTGCCGGTAGCGGGTCCAGACGCCGGCCAGGTGCGGCGTCACCACGATGCCTTCCGCGGCCTGCGCGATGGCGGGCGCCAGCAGCTCGGCCCAGGGCAGGCTGCAATGCCGCTCGTGGAAGAGGCCGAAGCCCGCCGGCGTGCCCGGCGTCATGATGGAGGTATAGCCGATCTCGCTGCGGTAATCGTCGAACAGGGAGTAGCCCGAGATCTCGGTGCGGCCCTTCAGGTCGTGCTGCCACATGTCCGGGCGCACCCGGGCTCCGGCGCGGTTGTAGAAGTCCACCATGCCGCTACGGCCTTCGCCGGCGCTGTAGTAATGCAGCGTGCCCATGCCGCCGATGCCGCACATGAAGGGATCGTTCACCATCTGCGAGAAGGCGGTGGCGACCGCGGCGTCGAAGGCGTTGCCGCCCTTCGCCAGGATGGCCGCGCCGACATCCGCGGCACGGGGTTGCGGGCAGACGACGACGCCCTTCATGGAACGACCCTCCGCATGGTCAGATAGCGCACGTGCGCAAAGCTAGCACGATATGCCGCGCGCGTGCCTGTCCTCGTATGGGCGTGGGCCCCGTTCCACGTAAGTAGCCCGCTTGACCGCACCGCGCCCAGCGCGGTTACACTGACCCCGTAGGTCATTCACCGCGCGGCGCTCTTCAGGGAGGTACGTGATGCGGGGACGATGGCAGGCATTGTGCGGCCTAGTACTGAGCCGCATTGATTTTGCAAGGTTCCGCCCACGGACGGTATCGTTTCGAAACCAAGGTGTCGCGGCACTAGTCGCGGCTGCGGCCGCGATCCCCGCGGGGGGCTCCTGGGCGCAGGCCTGGCCCGTTAAGCCCGTCCGCTACGTCATTCCGTTCGACGCCGGGTCCTCGCCGGATATCGTGGGGCGCACCATCACCGAGCGCCTCACGCGGCTCTGGGGCCAGCAGGTCTTCGTCGAAAACCGCGTCGGCGCCGCCGGCACGCTGGGCTCGGCGTACGTCGCGAAGTCGCCGCCCGACGGGTACACGCTGCTCATGGCCAACATCGCGTCGAACGCGATCGTGGTATCGCTCTACGCGAAGATGCCCTACGACCAGTTGCGCGACTTCGCGCCCATCACGCGCATCGGCATAACGCCCAACATCATCCTCGTTCACCCGTCGGTGCCGTTCAAGACGGTCAGGCAGATGATCGATTACGCCAGGGCGAATCCCGGCAAGCTTAATTACTCCGCTGCGCTCGCCGGCACTTCGCCCCACCTCACGATGGAGCTTCTGAAGCTGCAACTGAAGTTCGACATCGTACACGTCCCCTACAAGATCGGGGTACAGGCCGTAACCGACACCATTGCGGGGCAGGTGCCGATCAACGTCTCGAACGCGCCGCTCTCCATCGGAGCGCTGCAGGGGAACCGCCTGCGCGCGCTGGCGGTCACGAGCGCGCAGCGCCTCTCCGTGCTGCCGGACGTGCCCACGATGCAGGAATCCGGCGTGCCCAACTTCGTGGTGAATTCCTGGCAGGGTCTGATGGCGCCCGCCAACACGCCCGCGGCGATTCTCGACAAGATCAACGCCGACATGCACACGGCGCTGCGCTCGCCGGAGGTCGAGAAGCGCATGCAGGAAGCGGGGATGCCGCCGTCGCCGACGACGAGGCAGGAGTTCGATCAGTTCGTGCGCGGGGAAATCGCGCGTTGGGCGCGCGTCATCAAGGAGGCGGGTATCCCGCAGCAGTGAAACGGGGAAAACCGCCCATGTCAGGACCGTTGCACGGCATCCGCATTGTCGACCTGACCAGCGTCGTCTCCGGCCCGTCGGCCACCATGCTGCTCGCCGACCAGGGGGCCGACGTTATCAAGATCGAGAGCCTCGAGGGCGATTTCACCCGCCACGTCTCCAACCGGCGCGGCGGCATGGCGGCGAACTATCTCAACAACAACCGCAACAAGCGCTCGGTCGCGCTGGACCTCAAGGACCCGCGCGGGAAGGCGGTGTTGATGCGGCTCCTCCACGGCGCCGACGTGTTCGCCCAGAACTTCCGGCCGGGCGTGATCGAGCGCATGGGACTGGACGAGGCGACTGTTCGCTCCGCAGCGCCGGACATCGTATACGTATCGATCAGCGGTTTCGGCGAACGCGGGCCGTATGCGGCAAAGCCGGTCTATGACCCGCTCGTCCAGGCGCTGTCCGGGCTCACCACCATCCAGGCGGGATCGGATGGAGAGCGGCCGCGGCTCGTGCGCACGATCCTCCCGGACAAGCTGACCGGCATCACTGCCGCGCAGGCGATCACCGCGGCGCTGGTCGCGCGGTTGCGTACCGGCAAGGGCCAGCACGTGCGGCTGTCCATGCTGGAGAGCGTGATCGCCTTCCTCTGGCACTCCGACATGGGCAGCCAGACCTTCGTCGACGGCAACGTCCCGCAACAGGACGCGCAGAGCTTCATCGACCTGATCTACGAGACGGCCGACGGCTACATAACGGTCGCGCTGATGACCGACAGGCAGTGGCGCGCGGCGGCCGAGGCGATGGAGCGGCCGGACTGGCTGACCGATCCCCGCTTCTCCAACGCGGCGCGCCGCCAGGAGAATATCGATGCGCGCCTCGCGTTGACCCAGGAAGTGCTGCGGACCCGCAAGACCGCGGAATGGCTCGAGCGGCTGGAGGCGGCCGATGTGCCCTGTGCCCCCGTGCTGACCCGCAGCGACATGATTCGCCATCCGCAGATCGTCGAGAACGCCATTGTTATCGAGTACGAGCACGAGCGCGCCGGACGGCTCCGCCAGGCGCGGCCGGCGGCAATGTTCTCGGAGACCCCGGTCGACCGCTTTGCCGGCGCGCCGGCGCTTGGTTCCAATACCGCCGAAGTGCTGGCCGAGGCGGGATACGGCGACGCCGAGATCGCCGATCTGGCGGCGGCGGAGGTCATCGGCCTCGCTACTGGAGATGCCGCATGATCGACTTCCACTACTGGCCGACGCCGAACGGGTGGAAGGTCGCGATCATGCTGGAGGAACTGGGTGCGCCGTACCGCATGATCCCGGTCAACATCGGCAAGGGCGAACAATTCAGGCCCGAGTTCCTGGCAATCAGCCCGAACAACCGCATGCCGGCGATCGTCGACCACGACCCGCCGGCGTCCTACGGCAGCGATCCGGTGCCGGTGTTCGAGTCCGGCGCCATACTCTGGTACCTCGCCGCGAAGCACGGCCGCTTTCTTCCAGCCGATGCGCGCGGGCGGAAGGAGGCGCAGGAGTGGCTGTTCTGGCAGACCGGCAACCAGGGCCCGATGGCGGGTCAGTTGAGCCATTTCGTCAACTACGCACCCGGCGGCAAGGATGCGCACGCCTATTCGCATACCCGCTACGCCGACGAGTACGACCGCTGTCTGGGCGTGCTGGAGCGGCGGCTGGCGGGACGGACGTGGCTTGCCGGCGAGGACTACTCGATCGCCGACATGACCTGCTGGCCTTGGGTCCTGATCGCCAGGCCGCTCGGCGGATCTCTGGATCCCTACCCGAACGTCATGCGCTGGCGGACGGCGGTGAAGGACCGGCCGGCGGTGCAGCGCGGCGTCGATCTCGGCAAGGAGCTCCGCCGTAGCGCTCCGCCGACCGATGCCGAGCGCAAGGTGCTGTTCGGGCAGAGGGGAGCGGCGGGGAACTGAGCGGACGCAAGTCCGGCCTCCGGTCCCGAGCGCCTGCAATTTTATGCATCCACTCGACGCATCGCTCGAACTTCGACCTGGAACGATTGGACCGGCCGGCACCAGCGCGGTCTTCATCTGCAAACCGGGCGATCGCTACCGGAATGCGATCGGGCCGTTCGGCGGCTGGATTGCGGCACTGCTGCTGAAGGCTGTCCTGTGCTTGCCGCAGGCGCGCGGCGCGCCGCTTGCGCTCGACGCACTGTTCATGGGCAGCATCGACGATGGCGATCTGGAAGTCCGCGTGTTCGCGTTGCGGCAGAACCGTTCGGTCGGCTTCTGGCGCAGCGAAGCCTGGCAGGCGGGCTGCCTATGCGCCAGTGCTCAGGTGACGATGTCCATCGCACGGGAGAGCGTGGTGCTGCAGGACGCGCGCTTCCCGGACGTGGCCGGGCCCGACCTGGTGCCCGTGTACGTCAATCCCAGGACGCCCGTGCCGTGGCTCGATCAGTATGTCTTCAAGCCGGTGAGCGGCCTGCTCTTTTCCCGCGCCGAGACGATGGACTCCCGCTTGTGGATACGCGACGCCGAGCCGCGGCCGCTCGATGCCATATCCCTGACCGCTCTTTGCGATACGCCGTTTCCTCCCACCTGGATACCGCTGCCGGCACAGTCCCCGGTGTCGACCGTCAGCTTTTCCGTCTACTACCGGGCAAACGACGCGGATTTCAGCGCGGCGGGAACCGGGTTCTGCCTGATGGATTCGCGCGCGAGCCTCGCCCGGGGCGGTTACGTGGATCAGTTCACTTCGGTGTGGAGCGCCTCCGGGTCCCTGCTCGCGCAGACCCAGCAGATGCTGTGGTTTGCGGATGCGCCGGCAGGGGGCGGCCAGGGCGGCTGACCGGCGGAATTGATCGTCCCTGGAGATTCGCTAAGCTTGAGGCCGGTCGATATGCCCCAGGAGCTTGTGTGACTCCTCTCTCACAGCAGACGATCCTCATCACCGGCGCGACCGATGGACTCGGCCGCCATCTCGCGGAGCACCTCGCTCGCAGCGGTGCGCGACTGCTGCTTCACGGTCGGGATGCAGGGCGTGGGGCGGATACCGTGCGCGCAATCCACGACGCGACGGGTAACGCCCGCCTCGAATTCGTTCAGGCCGATTTCGCGTCACTCGCCGAGGTGCGTGCGATGGCGGCCAGGCTCGCGAGCGGGCTGGAGCGTCTCGACGCGCTCGTCAACAACGCCGGCATCGGATCGGGTGGCAGCAAAGCCCCGCGCGCGCTGAGCCGCGACGGGATCGAGCTCCGGTTCGCGGTCAACTATCTCGCGCCTTTCGTCCTCACTCGCGCGCTGCTCGCTCTTCTCGAGCGCTCGGCGCCGGCACGCATCGTCAACGTCTCGTCGGCCGGCCAGCAGGCGCTGGACTTCGATGATCTCATGCTCGAGCGCGGCTACAGCGGCTGGCGCGCCTATTGTCAAAGCAAGCTCGCGCAGGTTCTCTTCACCTTCGATCTGGCCGCGGAGCTGCGCGGAACGGGCGTCACCGTCAATTGCCTGCACCCTTCATCGCTCATGCCGACCAAGATGGTGATGCAGGCGTATGGGCACGCGCTCTCCACGATTGAGCAAGGCGTCGAAGCCACGGCTCGTTTGGTCACCGACCCGGCACTCGATGCCGTCACCGGGCGCTATTTCGATGTCCTGCGCGAGGCGAAGGCCGACCCCCAGGCCTACGATGCCGCCGCGCGGGGCGCCCTTCGCGCCGCCACTGAGCGGATGGTCGGGGCCATTTAAGGAAGGCAAAAAGGCGGAAGGCGGAAAAATACGCCGTCGGACACGGGCGTGGCCCCAAAGCGTGACGTATGACCTGACTCTCACTGTGCGAAAAAAAAGGGCGGCCCTGCGGAAAGATTCAGCTAAGGAGCGAAGGCAATCCGCCGTTAAAGCGTCAGGGACTCTGGGGTGAGGAGGTCGCGATGAGATTCGATACGTGCTTCAAAGCTGTAATCCTGGCTGGGACTCTCGGGCTGGGCCTTTGCCCCGTCAACGTTCTGGCGGGTGACGTCAAAACCGCTGTCGGCGGTGGGGTGGGCGGTGCTGCCGGCGCCGCGATCGGGCAGTCGGTGGACAAGGATCCGCAGCGCGGCGCGATCATCGGCGGCGCTGTCGGTGGCGCGGCCGGCGCTGCAGTAACCACGCAGGGCAGCGGCAAGACCGGGGCAATCATCGGAGGCGCGGTCGGCGGCGGCGCAGGCGCCGCGGTCGGACAATCAGTCGGGGGAAAAACGGGGGCAGTCGTCGGGGCGGGAGCGGGCGGCGCAGCAGGCGCCGTGGTCGGCAAGAACCTCGGCAGCAACTCCGCCGCTCCTGCGGTAGTTGCGACGGGACCTGCGGTTACCACCGCGCCGCGGTCCAGCGTTCAGTACCCGCATCATCACGAGGACTGGTGCGCTCACCCGAAGGGTCACGGCAAGGGCTGGGCCAAGGGCCACGCGAAGAAGGGTTGCTAGTCCGATCGCACGGCCGGCACACCCGCGACTACTGCTGATTGAAACCGGCCTGTACCGGGGCGATTTCCTTCAGCCGCGGCAGCACTTCGCGCGCGAAGAGATTGATGCTTTTTTCGGTCTCCGCGTGCGTCATGAAGCCCGAGCGGCCGATCATCACCAGGTGCCCGTAACCGCCGACGAAGTTGTAGAAATCCATGATTTGCCTGTAGACGCTGTCCGGGGTGCCGGCGAACAAAATGCCCTGCGCCTTGGCTTTTTCGGCTGTCATGGACATCAGGCCGGCCTTGTCGCCGAGCGACGGTCTCAGGTTGCCGGCTGCCTGCCGGGTTTCGGCGCTCTTGCTGACCTTGGGACGGGTGCGGTAGATCATCGGCGCGGCTTCGGGCGGCGCGGCGCCCGGCAGGAATTTGCCGAACTGCGGCGCCGACTTGAGGCTGGTATTGAGAAACCACAACAACTTTTCGCCGAGACGCAGGCCTTCCTCCTCCGTTTCACCCACCGCAACGAACGCCGCGTAGGCAAAGCGCTCAGTCGTCGAAGGTGGCAGCCCGGCCTCCACGCGAGCGCGGCGATTTGACGCGAACGCGGCACGGGTGCCTTCGGGCCCGCGCAGTACCAGCGCGTGCACCAGGCCGCGACGGCCCACGTCCGCTGAGGTGGATGCATCACCGGTGGCCGACCACATGCGCGGCAGCGGCCGCTGAAAGGCGGGCGGCCAGATATTCACATGCCGGTGCGTGAAGTGCTTGCCTTCCCAGCTGAACGGTCCGTCGTGCGAGGTCAGTGCCTTGGAGATGAGATCGATCGCCTCCCAGTAGCGCTCGCCGTTGTCCACCATGCTTACGTTGCTCGACGCGATTTCGCTGCCGCCGGATTTGACGAAGCCGATCTCCAGCCGGCCGCGGCTCAACACGTCCGCCGTGGCGTATTCCTCGGCGATACGAACCGGGTCCGGGCGCAGCGTGACCAGCGTGCCGAGACTCAGGATGCGCGCCTTTCTGGTCTGGCGCGCGAGTATTCCCACCAGCATGGGATTCGCGGCGAGCAGGGAGTTGATTCCGGCATGATGCTCGATACCGACGACGTTCAGCCCGCGCTCATCGCATAGCAGGAATTCGTCGATACATTCCTCGAACAGATCGGCGGCCACCCTGGGATCGCAGTAGCGGTTGGGCAGGCTCGCGCGCACCGACGGCGCGCGATCGAGCACATCCTGCGGCACATGGGGATACGGTATTTCGCATTGGTACCAGACGTCCATTACGTTTGCCTGCCTTTCCTAGCCTACATCAGGGCGCCTATCGTTCATTCGATAGGCGCTCCTATTGATTCAAAAACGCCTGCACGCGCGCAGCAAGGGCTTCAGGCTGCTCGATTTCGGGATGATGCCCGGCGTTGGCGATACTTTCGAAGCGAGCGCCTGGAATCAGCCTGGCGTAGGCCTCGCCATAGGCAGGCTTGACCACGCCGTCGGACGCGCCCCACAGCACCAGCGTGCGCGCCTTGATGTTGGCAAGCCAGCGCTTGAGCTGCGGGTTGTGCATGTAAGGGTGAAAACCGTAGCGGGCCAGCGCCTCCCAGTTGCGCGCGCGGGTGACGAGCTCGTCGTCCTCCATGTCGTCGTAGCGCGGTGCGTAAGTCTGCGGGTCATGCCAGCTTCCTGCGACTACATCCTGGGGATGCGCGTTGAACACGTCGAGTATGTCGGGCGTCTCGCGGTCGCTCACCTTGATGCCGAGCGCGTCGACAAGGATCAGCCTGTCGATGCGCCGCCCGGCCTTGACCGCGACTTCCGCGGCGAGCCAGCCGCCAAACGAGAACCCCATCAGCGTCAGCGGCCCCGGCGGCAGGGTGTCGAGAAGACCGAGATAAAGATGAACCAGGTCGTAAACCGTGCCGAAATCGGCCGGACGCGAAGAGCGGCCAAAGCCGGGGTGGGACGGTGCGATGAGCTGCAAGTCGCGAGCGAGCAGGTCGACGACGGGCAGCCGTGGATCGATATGCTGAAAGCCGTGAAGCAGCAGGAGCGGATTGCCCGTGCCTCGGCGCAGGACTTCGAGCTCGACGCCGGCGGCAGATACGAACTCCGCGGCCGGCGCGGTGGTGACAGGGGACATTCGGAGTTCCTGGCAGTCAGATGTGACAGTCGAGGCCGCAATTGGCTCTACGTTCCCGCATCGCGATGCGCGAAGATGTGCGGACCGATTTCGGAAACGCTCCGCGCGCCCACGTAGCCGAAGGTCCGCTCCATTTCGTCCGAAAGTATCTTGATCGCCCTCGCGGCGCCCGCCTGCCCGCCGCATGCGGTGCCGTAAAGCGTTGCCCTGCCGACCAGCACCATCTTCGCACCCAGGGCCAGCGCCTTGACGATGTCGCTGCCGCGGCGGATGCCGCTGTCGAGTATGACAGTGCAGCGGTCGCCAACCGCCTCCACGATCTCCGGAAGCACGTCTATGGTCGCTATGGCGCTGTCGAAGGCGCGTCCGCCGTGATTCGACACGACCACGCCATCGGCGCCCGCATCGACGGCGGCCCGCGCCTGATCGCCGCTCAGAATGCTCTTGACGATGAGCTTGCGCGGCCAGAACTCGCGGAATTTCCCGATATGTTCCCAGGTCATCGCCTGGAACGCCTTCGGACGCACGCGCGTCTTTCCGTCGAGGATCGTATGGCGGTAGCGCTCGGGGAAATTGGCGTTCGTGGGCATGCCTTCGTTCACGAGGTACTTGCGCATGACGCGCCACAGCCAGCCGGGATGCATCGCCATGTCCACGGCTGCCGTGACGTTGGGCCGGAACGGAAAGGAGTAGCCGTTGCGCTCGTTGTGCTCGCGCCCGCGGCCCGGCGCGCCGTCGATCGTAACGACCAGCGCTTCCCAGCCCAGGTCGCGCGCCCGCGTGACCATTTCGTAGGAGCCCACCTCATCCGCCCAAGGGTAAAGCTGGAACCACTTGCGTACATCCGGTACTTCCCGGGTGAGCTCTTCCATGGAGGTCAGCGCCCCCGTGGCGAGCGTAAAAGGAATGCCCGCCGCGGCAGCGGCCCGCGCCAGCTCCACCTCGCCTCGATACCACATCAGGCCGGAGCTGCCGGTAGGAGCGATCCCGAACGGCAGGTTGATGCGCTTGCCGAAGATCTCGGTGCCGAGGTCGCGCTTCGACCAGTCGTTGAGAAAGCGCGTGCGCAGCTTGATGCGCTGAAACGCCGCCCGGTTTTCCTCGAGCGAAATCCCGTCCTCGGTGCCCTTGTCGACGTATTCGAAGATCCCTTTGGGCAGGCGGCGCTGCGCGCCTTCGCGCAGATCAAAGATGTTGTAGCAGCGATCTAGGTTTGTCATCGGATCGTCCCCCGGTGGCTCATGTCGACGCGGGCAGGTTCCTGAGAGGTTTATTTACCACCGCCATCCGGAACGAGCATGCGGATGGTGCCATCCTGTCTCGAGGTGACGAGCAGCTCGCCGTCGCGGGTCTGGCTGATGAAGAGATCGGCGCGGGCGATCTTGGCGCCCATTTTCCGATCGATGAGCTCCTGCAGCGATACGTTCACCCGGTTGCCGCCGGCGTCCCGCTCGTAGAGCTGCACTTCCTCGATCGGCGCCACGGTGCGGGGAATCCCGTCGTCGGCTTTCTTCAGCGCGACAAGGTCCGCCGCGAAGACGCGGCCGCCATGAATGTCGCCGAAGACATACTTGCCGCGCAGCGCGGCGATCTTTCCGTGATAAGCGAAGCCGGCGGTTATCGCCCGCCCTTCGTCGTGGTCGTAGATCGCGACCGGATACGTGGTGCCGTCCTTCTGGCGCCCGTCCACGATCTCCTCGGGCAGCGGGTAGAGCTCGTTCAGCGCGCCGCCGCGCCAGCGGCCGTTTTCCCAGTACCCTTCGCGCTTCATCCAGCCGTAGTTCCCGCCGTTCTTGACGATATTGATCTCTTCGACGTGGTTCATCCCGATGTCGTTGGCGAACATGGTCCCGTCGGTGTCCCATGACACCCGGTGGGCGTTGCGGAATCCGTAGGCGTAGATTTCGCCCAGCGCGCTCGGGTCCGAGGCGAACTTGTTGGCCTTTGGAATCGTGTAGTCACCGAGGCCTTTCACGCCGCGGGTGACCGACGGGCTGCGCGGATCGATGCGCAGGATGGCGGTTATGACCGAATCGAGACGCTGCGTCTGCGCCGGGTTGCTCTGGTTCGGCCCGCCGCCGTTGCTGAATCCATGATCGCTGCCGCTGATGTAGAGCAGGCCGTAGTCCGCGTCCCCGGGCTTTGCCGTCGGGTTGAACTCGACCGCGCTCAGGGGATGCGTCAGGTTCTCGACCACGTGGGCCGTGCGCAGGAGCTCCCGCCGCGTGCCCGCAAACACGTTGGCGGCCGGGTTCGTCGCGCGCCACTCCGTGACGATGTTGTGGTAGGTCACGTCCTTCATCCCGTAGCCGGGCGGGATGAAGTCGGGCGTCGCCGGGTTGCCCGGGCCGCGCTCCGCGTGCACGGTGTAGAGGAGGCCGTTTCGCGCGAACTCCGGGTGAAAGCAAAACGCGATGAATCCGCTCGAGAGCCGGTTGTAGACCGCAAGCGGAAACGTCTCCGCCACGTTCGCGTACACGTTCGGCTGATTGTTCGAATCGATCCGGTACAGGAAACCGCGCGAGTCGTTGGCGAAACGACGGCCATCGGGCAGGTCCCGTACGTAGTTCACCCGGGCCCAGCCGGCAGGTTTCACGTCCTGGTCGGCGGGCCGAATTCCGCGGGTGTCCGGCAGACGCGCCAACTCCCTGATCTCGACCGCCAGGCCGCGCTTCTCGATCGGGGCCGGAATCGGGTTGCTCGTGATCGGCGCGTCCGCGGCGCTGACGGTTCGAACGGCGAGAAGCGCAATGATGCCGAGCCATGTCCGTGTTCGCATTAACGTCTCCAATACCGGGTGGTGGTGCATTTCGTTTCAGAAACCGAGATTGCGTTGCTTCGCCTCCGCGATCACGCGCGCAGCATGATGCGGCATGGCTGCTACGGCTCGGTGTGGGGTGGCAATCAAGCGGCGTTTCCTCGCAGGTGTTTGTTGAACCAGCGCACCATGGCGCCAAGGTAGTCTGGAGGATTGACGGCGCCCGGGAAACCCGGGCCGTGGCCGGCGCCCTCGATCCACAGCAGCTCGACGGGTACACCAGCGGCCTTCAGGGCGGCGTGCATCAATTCCGTTTGCTCTGGTGGAACGATAGTGTCCTGGGTGCCGGCAATCAGGAGAAAGGGCACGGTGGTGTTGCTGACGAGGTTGAGTGGTGATGCGTCGCGATAGGTCTGCTGCTCTACCCCGTATGGGCCACCGGCCTCCCCGCGGACGATCATGCCCATGAAGCTGGAAATCATGGGGCTCCGCTCACCCATGCGCACGAGATCCACCGGGGCCGCGCGGGCAACTACGCACTGGACGCGGGCGCTCTCGCGGTTTACCGGGTCCTGGTCATCAGGGTCGCCGTCGCCGGGCAGGGTACCCAGCAGGCTGACCAAATGGCCGCCTGAGGAGCCGCCTGCTGCACCGATGCGAGTGGCACTGATGTCGAAGCGTCCCGAATTGTGACGCACGAAGCGCACAGCGCGTTGCGCGTCCTCGATGGCGGCCGGGTAGCGGAAGCGCGGCGCCTGGCGGTGGTTGATTGCGAAGACCGTATAGCCGGCAGCCTGCAGCGCCTCGGCATAGGGAATGCCCAGCGGGGTGTCCTTCAGAGGCGCGGCAGCGTAGGCCATGGGCGAATGCCAGCCGCTGCCGTTGATGTAAACGATCCCGTGGCCGTTACTCTTCTCCGGATGGTAGACATCCATGAGCAGCGCGAGGCCGGAGTACATGCCGTATACCGCGTTGCGCTCGACGTTATGCATGGCTCACCTTCTTCGCATTACGACGCCCATGCCGACTTGCAAGGGGGCGGCACGATACGATATCAGAATCACATCCTTTTGATCGGTGTCCCTTCCGGCCACAGCTTCATGCCCATACCCCGCAAAACCTCCCCGACGCTGCCAGATATCCGTTTCTCAGGCGGCACGCCGTTCCGGACGGCCCGCGAGCACGAGCAGGCGCTGGCCCTCATCCGGCGACTCGCGCTTTTGCCCGGCGTCGCCGTCGCGGACCTGGAGCCCAGCGCGGTCACCCTGGAGGCCCTCACCGGCGGCCGAAGTGCGGCGCGCGTGTTCAAACTGACGCCGTTTTTCGGCCTCGACCGCCAGGTCAAAGGCCCCCCAGTGGTCGTGAAAATTGCGCCGCGTGCGCAAGGCGCAAGTGAAAAAGCGAACTACGACAAATTTGTCCGCCGGACCCTTCCCGCCGCCTGCCGCCCCGACCTGCTCGGGTTCGGTCGGACGCGCGCTTACTCGGGTCTTTGCTATTCGTTCGTCGGCCGTGCCAGAGGGCCCAGGATAGATACGCTGACGGATTATCTGCAACGCGGCGATGCGACGAAGGTGGAGCTCGTCCTGCGCAGGATCTTCGATCCGCTGCGCGATACCTGGTACAACCCGGCTCTGTTTCGCGCAGAAAGCGATCTCGCGCGGCGCTATCTGGATCGGTATTTCACCGGACCCCGCTCGACGGCCGAAACCGAAGCAACCCTGCGGGCCTGCGCCGCACGGTACTTCAACGCGCGGCAGAAGGACGGACGGTACGTCATCGGCGGGCTGTCGTTTCCCTCGCCGCGCGCGATACTGTTCGCATCCGGTCGAAAGCGTCCCTACCGCAGTTGCATCCTTCACGGCGATCTGAATTCGGACAATATCGTCGTCGCTGACGATCCGGCCGGCGTGACGGTCGTCGACTTCCAGAAAACCGGGCGCGGGCACGTGCATGAGGACCTGATCCACGTCGAAGCGAGCGTCCGGATCAACTACGTGCAGGATGCTTCGTTCGGCGAAATTCTGGAAAAGGAGCGGCTGATCGCCCTGGGACGGCGGCGGCCCCGCAACGATCCCTATTCCGCATCGATCCGGAAAATCCGCGACGCCGCCTCCCGCTATTTCGGCCGCGTCGAAGACGATGCCAACTACCACTTCGCCGTCGCGGCGATCGGGTTGCGGCTCATGCAGGCTGTCGACCTGTCGCACGTCGCCCGCGCGAGGATCACTGCGAGCGCTTTGTGGGCGGCGAAGGCGCTCGCGCGGGAAACAGGTTCTTAGGTTTTCGCGCGCGGGAGGAATTCCAGCACCGGCGGCGGCGTATCGACGATCACGCCGCAACCGACTTTGCAGGCCCATCGGCCGTTATCGGGGCCGTAGGCGCCTTCGAGCTGCCACCAGCCCTGGTTGTGCTTGCAGCATGAATCGCAGATCGCCATGCTCCGGTCGGAATAACGATAGACACCCGCGCCATGGCAGATCGGGCAATCGCGATCGGCGTTGAGGGCAGCACTGGTATAAACGTCGGTCTTGCGGATCTCGGCGCGCTGCTGTTTCACATAGGTCTCCGGATCGACCCTGGAATCCGCGGGCATGACGAGCTCCGGCCCCAGCAACGCGTAGAAATTGTTGCGCGTCTCCGCGATCAGGAGCGTCTTGTGTTCGGCGATCGACAGCACACCCGAGGTGTGCAGGACGCTGCCGCAAAATTCCGGATGCGACAGGTGGACGATGCAGTGGCCCCAGATGATCGGCGGCGCCTTCTCATCCGCCTGCCTGACCCGCATCCACTCGCGAAAAATACCGTTGAGCTGCTTCGCCATCGCTTTCCGCCCGTTCGTCCTCTCCGTCGAAGTGTATCCGAAGTCCGAAAATGAAACCGCCGATGAACGCCGATGGTGAGGAAACCGGAACACCCATGACCCCTGACGCCTGACCTCTGACGGGTTTTGGGCGCAGAATACATGCGCGTACATTTCATTGGAAACCATCATGGCTATCATGACTATCGGCGGGCCGGCCTGGCTCAATCTCACCCCTGAAACCGCGCTCGAGCCGGCCCTTCCGATCTGCGACCCACACCACCACATCTGGGCGCAGCGGCACGAGCCGCCGGCCTATCAGCGTTACCTGTTGCCGGACCTTGCCGCGGATATCCGCGACAGCGGGCACAACATTCGCTCTACCGTGTTTATCGAGGTCAGGGTGTTTTATCGCGCCGACGGGCCACAGGAGATGCGCCCGGTGGGCGAAGTTGCTCACATCAACGGCCTGGCTGACGAGGCCGCCAGCGGCAGGCACGGCCCCGCGAAAATCGCCGCCGCCATCGTCGGACATGCGGACCTGAAGCTGGGTGATCGGGTCGCGCCGGTGCTGGAGGCGATGCAGGCGGCCAGCCCGCGCTTTCGCGGCATACGCCACGCCACCGGCTGGGATGCCAGCCCGGAACTTGCGCAGCGCGACATTCAGGGCGTTATGGCTACGTCGCAATACCGTGCCGGTGCGCGGGTGCTGGCGAAGATGGGTTTGACGCTGGACAACTCGCTCTACCACACGCAGCTGGACGAGTTCGCCGCGCTGGCCCGCGCCGTGCCGGAACTGACCATCGTGTTGAACCACATCGGCGGACTGGTGCGCGTGGGACCTTATGCCAACCGTGACAACGAGGTGCTGGCCGATTGGCGGCGCGGCATCGCTGCCGTGGCGGCCTGCCCCAACGTCGTGCTCAAGCTCGGCGGGGTGGGGCAGAAACGTTTTGGCTTCGATTGGCTCACGCGCTCGAAGCCCATCGGTTCGGAGGAACTGGCGCAGACGCTGGCGCCGTTGATGCACTACTGCATCGAGAAATTCGGCCCGGACCGCTGCATGTTCGAGAGCAATTTCCCGGTGGACAAGGTGTCGTACGCCTATACCGTCGTATTCAACGCCTTCAAGCGGCTGTCAAAGGACTATTCGGCCAGCGAGCGCGCCGCCCTGTTTCACGACACGGCAGCTCGGGTGTACCGGATCGCGGTGTAGGACCTCTATTCGAGCTTCACACCGAACTGGCGGAACAGCTTTCCGATCATCTCGTAGTCTGTCCTCAAGCGCTTGTCGAGCTCCTCCGGTGGCCTGTGCGCGGGGTAGAGCGTCTGGGCGCTCAGCTTCGCCGCGATATCGGGATCGTTCATCGCCTTTCCGAGCTCGGCGTTGAGTCGATCGATGATCGCCCTGGGGGTTCCCGCCGGCGCAAAAGCACTGACCCAGGTCCACGATTCGTAACCCGGAATGGTGTCCGCGATCGTCGGCACATCCGGAAGCTGTGCTACCCGCTCCCTCGAAGTCACGCCCAGCGCACGCACGCGATTCGACTTGATGTACGCGATCAGCTCGCCGATCGCCGCGACCTGGGCCTGCGTTTCCCCGGATACCAGGGCTATCACGGCGGGCCCGCCGCCCTTGAACGGCACGTGCGTCATGCGGATGCCCGCTCTGGATTCGAAGAGCACGCCGTTGAAGTGGGTGAAGCTGCCGTAGCCGGAGTGCCCGTGGAGAATCTGTTGCGGGCGTTGCTTCGCCAGCGCGATGAACTCCTTCACCGACCGTGGCGGCAGCGCAGGATGCACCGTCAGTACGGCAACGACCTGCGCGAGGGGACTTATCCCGACGAAATCGCGCAGCGCGTCGTACGGCAGCTTGGTGTAAAGGTGCGGGTTGGAGACATGGGAGGCGGCGGTTTGTATCAGCAACGTGTAGCCGTCGGGCTTGCTTTGGGCTACGACGGCCGAGCCGATGGTGCCGCCCGCGCCCGCGCGATTCTCGATGATGAACTGCTGGCCAAGCTGCTCCGAGAGCTTCGTAAAAACGAGCCGTGACACGATGTCGTTCGCCCCGCCCGGGGGAAATGGGACGATCACGCGCACCGGCTTGGCGGGAAACGCCTGAGACCAGGCCACGCCCGCGGCAGAGACGCTGCAGGCGAAGAACGCGGCAAACAGTCGGACTGCTTTCATCCTATCCCCCTGGTAATGGAGCGAGCGATCCACGAATGGCAGGTTCATGCACCTGTCGAAGATCCCGGTGCCGGGTCTGTCATCGGGTTGTCTCCCCGTTTGAAGTGTATCCGAACCCCGCAGTTGCGTGATGTGCGATCATTGCCTTCACCCGCCGCACGGACGGCGGCAACAACGGGAGGACGCAGGAAATGAACCTGGATCTGAAGGGTAAATCGGTGCTGGTCACCGGCGGGAACCGGGGCGTGGGCCTCGGCATCGCGCTGGCTTTCGCGGAGGAAGGTGCCAACGTCGCAATCTGCGGCCGCGACAAGGCGGCACTTGCGGAGGCGGAAGCGAAGATCGCGGCAAAGGGCGTCAAGGCGAAGGCCGTCGCGGTCGATCTCTTCACCGCCGCGGGGTGTATCGGCGCGGTGCAAGCTGCGGTCGACGCCTTCGGCGGGCTCGACGTGCTGGTCAACAACGCTTCGACTGCGGTCAGCGGCAACATCGAGACGCTGGACGACGAAGGGCTGATGGAACGGTTGCAGGGCAAGACGCTCGCCTACATGCGCTGCTGTCGCGCTGCGCTCCCGCACCTGCGGAAGTCCGGGCGCGGCCGCGTGATCTGCATCGGCGGCACCGCCGCGCGCCAGTCCGGCGCCACCGCACTGCCCAGCGCGCTCGGCAATTCGTCCATTATCGCCTTCGTCAAGCAGTTCAGCTTGACGGTTGCGGCCCAGGGTATTACGGCGAACACCGTCCACCCGCCCTTCACCAAGACCGACCGCTATCCCAAGCGCCTCGCCGCGCGGGCGAAGGAGCTGGGCGTGAGCGAGGAAAAAGCCGAGGCGAGCTTCGTCAAGCAGTTCCCCATTGGCCGCATCGTCGAGCCGAAGGACATCGCGCCGATGGTGCTCTTCCTCGCCTCGCCGCATGCATCGGCGATCACGGGCCAGAGCATTGCCATCGACGGCGGCTCGACGCCGGGCACCTACTACTAGTCCTGGGCTGCTATCTTGTATTCGCGGACGATCCGCCCGAACCTGGCGAGCTCTTCCTCGAGGTAGGCTGCGAGCGCCTGGGGAGTCGACCCCGCTACCTCCAACCCCAGCTGGTTGAGCTGCGCCCGAACCTCGGGCTGCTGGAGGAGGGCGTTCAGCTCGCGGGACAAGCGTTCCGTGAGGTCTCTGGACATATTCGGCGGGCCGAATACGCCGACCCAGACCCCCTTGAATCCGGGTATGCCGGATTCGGCCATCGTCGGCACCGTCGGGGCGGCCGAGCTCCGCTCCGGCAGGAATACCGCGAGCGCGCGCAATCTCCCGTCCTTCACGTACGGAAGCCCGGCCGACCCGGGGGCGACCGCCACCTGGACGCGCCCGGCGAGCAGGTCGGGGATGGCAAACGCGGCTCCCTTGTACGGGACACGCGTCATGCTGATGCCGGCCGCCTTCATGAACATGGCGGCGGCCACGACGTCACCGAACGTGCTCGTGGCGTAGTAGAGCTTGTCCGGATTCGCGCGTGCGTAGTCGATCAGCTCGGACACGGTCTTCACCGGGAGGCCCGGATGCGAATACAGGAACAGCGAATTGCGGCTGATGAGCGATATCGGCGAGAACGTCGTCGGGTCGTAGGGCGGCTTCTTCGACAACAGCGGGACGCCGAGCAGCGGGCTGGTGCTGCCCCACAGGAGCGTGTGGCCGTCGGGCGGGGCGCGCAGCACCAGGTCGGCCGCGATCGCGCCATCCGCCCCCGCCCGGTTGTCGATGATGACCGGCTGTCCGATGCGCTGCGAGAACGCCCGTCCGACAACGCGGGCCGCGCTGTCGCTGGGGCCGCCCGCGGCGAGCGGAACGACGAGCCTGACCGGTCTCGTCGGGTACTGCTGCGCGCCGGCCGATATCGAGGCGAGCGCCAGCACGATACCGAGCGCGGCTGCGTGGAAGCGGCGCATGATCTACTGCGGCTTTCTGGTCACGTGAGCCTTCCACAGCTCCCACGCGCGCGCCGGATCGCTCGGATTCTTGTCGCGCAGGACGCCTTCCTCCGCCGAGATGTAGTTCACGGGACCTCCGAGCGACAGCGCGACCGCCTGCATGCGTGCGTTCTCGTCGGTGAACACCGCGCGTGCGGTCGCGATCCGGACGTTCTCCGCGACCACCACGTTGCCGTGTCCGCGCATCAGCGCGACCGGCTTGTCGCCGAGCCTGGCGGCGAGCGACTGGGCAAGCGCGCCGGTGCGCACCAGCATGTTGGTCGCGCCGCCGGCCTCGCGGATTTCCCACACCGGCACGCCGACATGCAGGAACGAGGCGTTGTGGATCACCGGCCGCAGCGGCGTCTGCGTCACGCTGAATGGAATGACGCCCATGGAATGGGTGTGGATCACCGCGTTGACGTCCGGCCGGACCTTGTAGACCTCGCCGTGGATGAAGCGCTCGATAAACATCGAACGGTCGCGCCGGTCGACCGGATTGGAATCGAGATCGAATTCCATGATGTCGGCTGCCGTCACGATGCCGGGCGCGATCGCGCGCGCCATCAGGTAGCGGTTCGGATTTGCCGGATGGCGGATGCTGACGTGTCCGTAGGCGTCGAGCCGCGGTTGTCGAGGATGCGGTTCGCCAGCACCAGCTCTTCGATCAAGGCGGCCGGTGCCGGGCCCGCGCCGGCGGGCGCCGTTTGCGCTACGGCAGTCACCGGCATCCCGAACCACGCCGCTGCCACGAGTGATAAAAATCGGATCATGTTGTCCTCCCCAGGCGGACACGATTTTCAGCCAGCAAGCGGTCAATCGCAAGGCGCTCGAAATTCCGGGTAATCTTCTACCTTGGCGACGCGCATGACCGCGCGTCGATCTCATCAACGGGACGGAGCGACCACAACCATGGACCTGGGCATCAAGGACAAGAAGGCGATCGTGTGCGCGGCCAGCAAGGGGCTCGGGAAGGCCTGCGCGATGTCGCTGGCGAGAAACGGCGTCGACCTGGTGATCAATTCGCGCACGGCGAGCGAGCTCGAAGCGACCGCCGCCGAGATCCGCTCGGCAACCGGGCGCGCAGTGACCGCCGTGGCGGCCGACATTACCACGCCGGAGGGCCGCGCCACGGTGCTCGCGGCATGCCCCGCTCCGGACATCCTCGTGAATAACGCCGGCGGCCCGCCGCGGGGGGATTTCCGCGAATGGGGCGAGGCTGATTGGATGAAAGCCGTGAACGGCAACATGGTCACGCCCATCATGCTGATCAAAGCCGTGGTCGACGGCATGATCGCGCGCAAGTTCGGACGCATCGTCAACATCACGTCCGGATCGGTCAAGTCGCCGATCCCCGAGCTCGGCATGTCCAACGGCGCTCGCGCAGGCTTGACCGGCTTCGTTGCCGGCCTGGCGCGCCAGGTCGCGCGCCACAACGTCACCATCAACGGCCTGCTGCCGGGGCCGTTCCTCACGGACCGGCTGCGCTCGGGACGCGTGGAGGCCGCGCGCAAAGCGGGCATACCGGTCGACGAGTACATCGCACAGCATTTCAAGACTTACCCTGCCGGACGGCCCGGGGATCCGTTCGAATTCGGCGAGGCGTGCGCTTTTCTCTGCGCTGCATCGTCCGGCTTCATCGTTGGGCAGAACCTGCTGCTCGACGGGGGCAACTTCAACTCGACGATGGGGTGAGGACTCTCCTCAAGAGCACGCAGAGTATCCTCAAGGAGGGCTGAGGTGGCCACCACACCGCCGACACCAGGTGCCGAGCCCCGCGCCGAAGTCGACAACCTGATGAGCGGCGCGGAGTATCTCGAAAGTCTACGGGATGCTCGCGAGGTCTATATCTACGGCGAGCGGGTGCCGGACGTAACCACGCACCCTGCCTTCCGCAATGGCGCCCGCTCCATCATGCGCCTGTACGACACGCTGCATGACCCGGCGCAGCGCGACCTCCTCACGATCGTCGACGACTACGGCATCCGCACTCACAGGTTCTTCGCGTCGAGCAAATCCTCCGCAGAGTTGCTCGCGGCGCGGGACGCCATTCAAGCGTGGGCGCGCCTGAGCTACGGCTTCATGGGGCGCACGCCGGACTACAAGGCGGCGTTCATGGCGAGCCTCGGCGCTAACCCGGAGTTCTACGCTCCGTTCTCCGACAACGCCCGCGCCTGGTACAAGAAGTTCGCCTCGCGTGCGCTCTTCCTGAACCACGTGCTCGTCAACCCGCCCGTGGACCGCAAGAAGCCGGTCCACGAAGTCGCCGACGTCTTCATCCACCTGGTCAAGGAGCGCGACGACGGCATCGTCGTGAGCGGTGCCAAATTGCTGGCGACCGGCTCCGCCTTCACGCACGCCACGTTCGTGGCACAGAACAGCTCCACCCAGCTGGCTCCGGGCAAGGCGGAGGATTTTGCCCTGGTGTTCATCGCGGACATCGACACACGCGGCGCGAAGCTCCTGTGCCGCAGCTCGTACGAGGACAAGGCGATCAGCCCCTTCGATCATCCCCTGTCGAGCCGCTTCGACGAGAACGACGCGGTCCTCGTTCTCGACAACGCCTTTATCCCGTGGGAGAACGTCCTCGTCTACCGCGACGTCGAAAAGGCGAATGGCCTGTACCGCGCCTCCGGCTTCTTCAACCGTTTCAACCTGCAGGCGGGCACGCGGCTGGGCGTCAAGCTGGACTTCATGGCCGGGCTCTTCGCCAAAGCCATAGCGGCCAACGGCACGGACGACTTTCGCGGCGTGCAGGTGGCACTAGGCGAGATCATCGGCTGGCGCAACCTGATCTGGGCTCTGACCACGACGCTCTGCGTCGATACGCAGCCCGGCCCCGGCACCTCGATCATCCCGAAGACGGAGCATGCCGCGACCTTGCGGCTCTTCTCCCACCACTGCTGGGCCGAGATCCATCAGCTGTTTTCCACTTTCCTCGGCGGCAGCCCGCTGGCAGCGCCATCGAGCTACAAGGAACTGCTCGACGACGACCTGCGCCCGTTGATCGATAAGTACTACAGGGGCTCGGACAGCACCGCCGAGCAGCGCGTAAAGCTCTTCAAGCTCATCTGGGACGCGATCGGCACGGAATTCGGCGCGCGGCACGCTCTCTACGAGCGGAACTATGCCGGCAACAACGAGCAGATCCGGCTCGACGTGGTGAATTTCGCCCGCATCAAAGGGCATCTCGAGGAATTCAACGCCTTTGCGGACCGGTGCATGAGTGAATACGACCTGCGCGGCTGGACCGTGCCGCCGTGGATCTGGGACGAAAAGAAATAGGATCGAAGCTCGAAGCCCGCGCCCCGGTCTATCCGGGCAGCCACACCGCGGTGCGAATCTCGCCGAACTCGCGCGCGATCTTGTGCCATGACTCGCCGGCGTCGTCGCTGACGTACACCTCGCCGAACAGGCTGAATGCCAGAATACGGTTGGTATCCGCGGGATGCGTAGCGAGCCCCCATATCGTTCCATTGGGCCGCACCGGCAGCTCGAGAGTATCCCAGCTCGCTCCGTAGTCCCTGCTGCGGAGCACGTGCCCGTTCGCTCCCGTCGTCGTTTCACCGCAGCCGGCGTAGAGCACGTTCGGGTCGTCGGCTTTGACGGCCAGGCCGCGCGCATACGGCAAGGGCCAGCGCGCCTTGATGCCGATGGCCTCCCATGTCTCGCCCTGGTCGATGGACGTAAACACCTCGCGGGCAGTGCTCACGTACACGCGCTGGGGTCGCGTCGTCGCGATCGCCATCGCGTGTATGTCCGGGTCGTACAGACCCGTCTCGACGTGGGTCCAGGTGTCGCCGCCGTCCCGGCTGCGATACACGCCATCGATCTCCACTCCGGCCCAGACGGTGCGGTGATCGTGCGGATCGACCAGCATGTTCGTGACGAAGCACTCGCCGATCGAGCATTGCGGGGCGATGTTCGCCGCGAGCCTGTTCCAGTGCAGTCCGCCGTCGCGCGAGCGATAGATCCCCGCAGGCCGCGTGCCGGCAAACAGTATCCGGGGCTCGGCAGGATCGACTGCCAGTGACCAGATCGTCGGCAGGTCTCTTGGATTGCCGCGGCGTTCCCATCTGGCTCCCCCGTCGTGGCTTACGAAGAGCCCAGTATCGCCACCGGCGAAGACCGTGTGCGGCTCCATGGGGTGACCGACGAGCGCCTGGATCCGGCTGTTGAGCGGAAAAGGCTTGCGGTGGCGTACCCACGATTGTCCTGCGTCCGGGCTGTGCCACACACCCCATCCTGCCGTCCCGAGGCAGATGTTGTAGCGAGTACTCATGCATCGTCTCCCATCGGCGGAGCGCCCGCAAATTTCAGAGCGCATTCTCCGCCGACGGCAGCGTATCGACTGCGTGCCCGACGGTCAACAGCTCGATCCCGCGCGTTGGATCCGGCCAATTCACGGGCAACGCAGGCATCACGACTACGGCGCGGTGGCAGCGCTGCGGTAGACTACGTTGCCAGCGAATCCCGAAAAGGCAAACACGATGCAGCAGCGCAATCTGGGCAGGTCCGGTCTCAAGGTTTCCGTGGTGGGGCTCGGCTGCAACAATTTCGGCGGCGATCGTATCGATCTGGAGGCGTCGCGTAAGGTCATACACAAGGCGCTCGATTCGGGCATTACGCTGATCGATACGGCGGACGTTTATGGCAACGGCAATCGTGGCGAGGGCGAGAGAATTCTTGGCGAATGTCTCGGCGACCGGCGCAAGGATATCGTGCTGGCGACCAAATGCGGGTTGCCCATGGACGAGGCCGGAACACTGAAAGGTGCCTCGCGCCGCTACATCCTGTCCGCCATCGAGGCGAGCCTGAAGCGGTTGAAGACGGACTGGATCGATCTTTTCTTCATTCATCGCCCCGATCCGCTGACACCGATCGAGGAAACGTTACGAGCGCTCGACGATCTGGTCGGGACAGGAAAGGTTCGCCATACCGGATGCTCGGGATTCGCGGCATGGCAGGTGGTCGAGGCGCAGTGGACGGCGACGCACCACGGTCTGAATCCCTTTATAACCTGCCAGGATGAGTACAACCTGCTCAAACGCGGGCTCGAGAGCACGCTGCAGCCGGCGATGCAGGCCTACGGACTGGGATTGATACCGCACACACCGCTCGCCGCGGGCTTGTTGAGCGGGAAGTACCGGCGCAATGCGCCCATGCCGGCGGGTGCGCGCATGACGCGCGAGAAACGCCAGGCGGACCGCTGGATCAGCAATACCAACTGGGAAGTCGTGGAGCGCTTGACCTCTTTTTGCGAGGCGCGCGGTCACAGCCTGCTGGAGCTCGCCATGAGCTGGCTCGCATCACGTCCGCTGGTCGCCAGCATCATCGCGGGCGCGACCACTGTCGAGCAAGTGGAGCTGAATGCGCGCGCCGTCAACTGGCAACTGACCCCGGACGATCTGGCCGCGATCGAGAAGGCGACTCAACGCGGCAGCTCGTAGCTCAGGGCGGACCGGAATGCCGGGGATCAAGCACCCGGGCTGGCTGGCCCATCAAGATCGCCAGGGGAGGGCATGGTGGCAACTATACGCGTTTCGCTTATCGGCGAGTTCTACGATTGCGTCAAACCCCTTTTCGACGGAACCGTACGGCCCCAAGGCATGGAGCTCGTCGTTACGCGCTCCCCTTCACCAGAGGCGATGCGCAGGCAGCTGACGGCCTGGGAATTCGACATCTGCGAGATGGCATTTGGCGCCTACCTGATCGCAAGGAATCAAGGCGCCGACGTCACGGCGATCCCGGTATTTCCGCGGCGGGCATTCTTCCACACGAATTTCGCGTGCCACGCGGACGCCCGGATCGAGGGCCCGCGCGACCTCGCCAACAAGCGGATAGGCATTGCCGAGTACGTTCAATCTGCGACCCTCTGGGCACGAGGAGTCCTCGAGCACGATTTTGGAATGGATCCCCGCAAGGCGCAGTGGTACGTCGAGCGCGCCGGTGCGGGCAGCACCGGCGAGGTGCTTGGGTTCAAGCCTCCCCGGGGGATCTCCGTGCAACAGACGCCCGAAGGCAAGAGTCTCGTCGCGATGCTGGCCGCAGGAGAGCTTGACATGGCCTTGATCGGTGGAAACGCTCAGGCGCTGGCCGGCAAGGCACTGCGCCCCCTCTTTGCCGACCCCATTGCCGAAGGCAGGCGCTTTTACGACGCGCACGGTTATGTCCCCGCGAACCACACCTATATGGTTCGCGGCAGTCTTGCCCGCGAGCACCCGGCGCTCATCGAGAATCTTTATCGGGCGTTCCGTGAATCGAAGACTCTCGCTCAACAGTCGCTGCCTGATGAAAGACCGCCGGGCTTCCTGTTCGGAAACGAACAGCTGGCGAGGACGTGCGAATCGTTCGTCGGCGATCCCTTTTCCTATGGCAGCAGCTCGAATCGGACGATGCTGGAAACCGTCGTTCAGTTGTGTCAGGAGCAGGGACTCGTCCGCGACAGGCCATCGATCGAGCAACTTTTCGTGCCCGGGATCGAGTGATCAGCGCGGCATCCCCATAGTCCCCGATCCGGCCAGCACGATTTCTAGGTGGCGGCGAACGCAGGCATCACTTCGCGCGCGAAGCGACGCAGGCTCTTCCGGCCCCGCTCGCCGCCACCGGACCCGCCGCCGTTCAGCAGGAGATAGCCGGCGCCGGCCTCGCGCAGAGACTCGATCCTCCGCGCGATTTCATCCGGCGGGCCGTAGATCGCGCTCGCCAGGTTGATCTCGACCGGGTCACCGTCCGCGCGATCCGGTCCGCCGAGTATCCTGCCGTCGGGTGTGGTCGCGAGCTTCAGTTGCCGCAGCCGGTTGGCCAGCCGCCGTTGCAGCGCTGCCTCGCGTTCGCGCGCATCCTCGGTAACGAAAAAGGCGCGGGTCACGCCGACGCGCATCGGGTCCCAGGGCTCGCCCTTCGCCTCCACGGCCTCGCGGAAGATCGCGATGTTGCGGCCAACGTCGGCCGGCGAGGAGTATTGGCCCAGCAGCAGATTGAACCCGCGGCGGGCGACATCGCGAATCGAGCGTTCGTTGCCGGCGCCCATCCAGACTGCCGGGTGCGGTCTGCGGAACGAAGGCGGCTCGACGACGATGTTCTTGAAGGTCCAGTATTTTCCCTTGTGGGAGAACGGTTCGTTCGATGTCCAGGCCTTCAGGATGACGTCGATCGCTTCCTCGAATTTCTCCCGTGCTTCGTCCATGGGGAGGTCGAAGCCGACGAATTCGTTGTAGCGGTAGCCGGTGCCGATACCGAAGTCCAGTCGGCCTCCGGACAGAAGATCGAGCGTCGCCGCCTGTTCGGCCAGCAGCACCGGGTTGTGCCACGGCAACACCATCACGGCGGTGCCGAGCCGCAGTGACTTCGTGCGGGCGCCCAGCCAGGTCAGCAGGTTGAGCGTTGCGGAAACCTGGCCGTAGCCGGTGAAATGGTGCTCCACGCAGAACGCGCTGCGAAAGCCCAACGCCTCGGCCTCGACGTTGTATTCGATCCAGTCGTGGTAGCCCTCGGTGCTGTCGAACTCACCGCTGCCCCGCCGTGCCGAGGCGCTGCCGAACAATCCGAACTGCATGAAACTCCTCTCGTAGCGTTTGCGTTTGCGCGAACTGCCATAGTGTAATATCAACGTGCAGGGAGGTGTATGAAGTCGTTTTTTCAATTTGCGTTGATCGCCATGGTTTCCATGACTGTGCAAAGCGTGCGTGCGGACGAAATCACACTGATCGCGCCGGGCGGCATTCGGGATGCGATACAGAAAATGATTCCGGACTTCGAAAGGAAGACCGGCCACACGGTCAAGGCGACATTCGGCTCCGGCGGCGGAACCAAACAGCAGGTCATGCGCGGCGAGCCGTTCGACGTTCCGATCGTGCAGCCGCCGCTGGCGGAAGTGCTCGCGACCGGTCATGTCATTGCGGCCAGCGAAACGCCGCTGGCAACCGTGCCCGTGGCCGTCGCGGTCAGGAAAGGCGCGGCAAAGCCGGACGTCGCTACACCACAGGCCGTGAGGACGATGCTCCTCAATGCGAGAGCGGTTTCGTTTCCTGACGGCGCGCGGGGCGCTGCCGCCGGCGTGAGCTTCGAGGAAACACTCAGGAAGCTCGGCATCGCCGACCAGATGCAGCCCAGGCTGGTGCGCGTGCAGGGTGGCGCTAACGCGATGGTGGTGCTCGCGAATGGTGAGGTCGATATCGGGCTGACCTTCCTCAGCGAGATACACAACCCCGGGGTGGATATCGTCGGCCCGTTGCCGCGCGAGATTTCGACGCCGACAGCACTGGTCGGCTTCGTCTCCACACACGCCAAGGCGCCTGCAGCCGCGAGGGCGCTACTGACCTATCTGTCCTCGCCCGAAGTGGCGGACGTCTACAAATCGCTGGGCATGGTGCCGGGGCGCTAGATGGTCACTCAACCCTAACGAAACCATTCCGTGTGAGAGGATCCCCCATGCCGATTATCGATTCGCAGGTCCACGCCTATGAGGCGAACACGCCGAAACGCCCCTGGCACAGCGTCCCGAACTGGCCCCCTCACGTCACGGGAGACGAGATGGTCGCGGCTATGGACAAGGTCGGCGTCGACGGCGCGATCTTCATCTCCGCCCATTCCCTGTACCAGTACGACGCGAGCTATGCGGTGGAAGTGCAGCGGGCCCATCCCGATCGGCTCGCCATCGTCAAGCCGGTCAACCCGGAAGACCCGGCGGTGGCCGACGTCATTGCCGACTGGAAGAAGACGCCGGGCACGGTCGGCATCCGCATCATGATGAGGAAGGACGCGACGCATGCCCGGAGCGATGCCGGCGTCGAGCGGGTATTGCGCGCAGCCGTCAAGAACGACTTCCCGGTCAACCTCTCGTGCGCGGGCAACCTGGATGGCGCTACGGCGCTGATAGACCGTTACCCCGACAATCGATTCATCGTCGATCACCTGGGCCTGATGCAGCCGCGC
>DASRJL010000092.1:0-133031 GCA_035649495.1 Burkholderiales bacterium
AGACGCAGCAGCATGAGACGCGTCCGCAAGCGAGCTTCACGGACCGGGATGCCGAACCATGTCTGCGTCGACCGCGGTTCAGCGCCCGCCTGCGTATTTCGGGTGGAGGTCATGGACCGGTAATGGAAGTGTGCCAGACTGCTTGCGTTCGTGTCATGCAGACGAACGCCGGGCGCGCCGCCAGAAGGGCGCGCTTCGTCCGACACGACTCGCCGGACGTTGGAGGCGATCCAGCGTGGTGCGCATTGCACCATTCGGACGTTGGAGTCGATCCAGCGTGGTGCGCATTGCGCCATTTCTGTGCGGCAGTTCTGCGGCTGCAGCCTGTGTGGCAGGAGTGCAGCGCGTTCACGACGTGAAATATGTGACGCAGTTCCTGCTTGGTGGTACGGAATGTAGTGCTACTATTGGATCGCTCCGGAGGGCGCACGGCGCGCTCGGAGAGGGGAGATAGGGAGCAGGGGATGCCAACCCGAACCGGGGAAGCCAAATCCGACGCCGGTCCCGAGGCGGAACGTATCGCGGACGAAGAAGACCGACAGCGAACACAGGCGCTCTGGTTCAGACGCGGCCTGCTCCGGCAGTTCTATCCCTTGATCTCAGAGCTGTGGCAATTGCTCGACGCTGCAGCCGTTGGAATTGCGCTCTACGCTGTTACGCGTATTCGCGGCGGCACCTTCGGCGAACAGCACGTTCTCCTGATCGCGGTGACGGCAGTGCTGATCCTCGCCGTGTATTCCTGGTCGGACCTGTTCTACCGTCTGCGCACCCGCTCGCTGCTGCAGGAGGCGGTCCGCCTGCTGCAGGCTTGGGCGATAGTGCTCACCTTGCTGATGGCCACGGCCTACCTGGCGCAGCTGCATCCTTATTTTTCGCCCAGGTTCGTTCTGCTCTGGGGCGCCACCGGCTACCTGGCTCAGCTCGTGCTGCACGTTGCGATTCGCAAGACGATGCACTTTCTGCGGCGGCGCGGATACAACGTCCGCGTCGCTATCGTTGTCGGATGCGGCGCGCCCCTCGAGCGCCACCTGCACCTCGTCGAACGGAATCCGTGGCTGGGTATCGAGATTGCAGGCTTCGTCGCCGAACCTGGCTGGCTCGCGGCTGAGGGCGGAGTTGGCCACGTAAAGCCTGAGCGGCGCTACCTGGGCGGGCTCTCCGATATCGAAAGGCTGGTGGATATCCTGAAAGTCAGCGAAATCTATGTTGCTTTGCCGCTCGAACGCTCCGCGGACGCCGAGCGGGCATTACGCGCCCTCGTCAACGTTCCGGTGAACGTGAACTGGCTGCCGGATTTCTCCGTCGCTCAGGTGTTGAGCATGCGATCCGACGAACTGGACGGCCAGCCCATCGTTCTGCTGTCCGATTCGCGCATCGAGCGTCACGGACGACTGGTGAAGCGTATCGAGGACGTCGTGATGGCCGGGGCACTTATCGTGCTTCTGGCGCCATTGCTGTTTTTCATCGCGCTTGCCGTCAAGCATTCGTCTCCCGGCTCCGTGCTGTTCAAGCAGTTGCGGCATGGCGCTGGCGGGCAGCGCTTCCATGTCTGGAAGTTTCGTACGATGCGAATCGATGTGGATTCAGGGCGCGCGAAGCAGGCGACTGCCCACGATAATCGGGTTACGCCGATCGGGAGAGTCCTGCGGCGTTGGAGTCTGGACGAACTGCCTCAGCTTTTCAACGTTCTTGCCGGGACGATGTCTCTGGTCGGGCCGCGCCCGCATCCGGTGTGGCTGAATGACAGCTATGCCCAGACTATCGATCGCTACATGCAGCGGCACCGTGTGAAGCCGGGCCTCACCGGGTGGGCGCAAGTGAACGGCTTCCGCGGTGAGACTGCCACTCGAGAGAAGATGGAACAGCGCGTGAACTGCGATCTGTACTACATTAACCACTGGTCGCCGTGGCTCGACGTTAAGATACTCGCGCGCACGATCATCGCCGTTCTGAACAAGAACAACGCGTACTGACGGCCGTTTCTCGCCGAAGCGCAGTACGGGCCGGTCAGATTGGGAAGGGCCGCGCGCGGATATCGGCAACGCGACTGCGTTGAGGTAATCCTACCAGATATCCGCCATTCCGACGTCGATCATCGTTATATAATTGGCACCATGACACGCCGATTGGAACTGCTGCTGCTCTCGCTGCGCGAGATAAGGTCCGGAATCGCCCGTTTTGGTATCGCCCGCACGCTGCGATCTCTGCGAATTACACTGCGGGATAGTGGACGCGTGGTCCGGATGCGGCTGGCGCTGTTCCGGATTGCCAGAAGCGCCACCTTGCATCGTGCCATCGACGTCACCGATCTGTGGAACCGGTGCCACCGACACCTGGTGCCGCTGGAGCAGAAACCCGGATTTCTGGATGGAGAGTTTGTACGCTGCCCGAGTTGCGATGAGGCGCGGGCAGTGCGGATACTCGCGCATGTCCGCCTTGGGTCGCGCAGTTGGGCTCCGTCGCGACGTATCCTGTGGTGTTATTCGTGCCATCACTACAACCTGCCGGTCCACGAGTTGCTGCTGCCCTGGGCGAAGCAGTTGCTCAGTTTCCAGTCGCTCGAACCGACGCGCATTGAAGGGAGGCTCTGGACGAGCGCTTCCCGGATCCTCAATCTGGAGCCGACCACGTTCTGCAACTTCGGATGCTGGTACTGCGTCGGTCGCCACATGAAGCAGGAGCATCTGACCTACGAAAACTTCGTCAAGATCCTCGACAGTTCCTCGCCAGCCCTGAGGCACCTCGCGCTGGTCGGGGAAGGCGAGCCGATCATGAACAAGAAATTCTTCGATATGGTGAAGTACGCGAAGGCGAAAGGCCTTCGGATCGGACTTACCACCAACGGCTCGATGTTCAGCCGGTCGAACGTGAAGAAGCTCTGCGATGTGGGAGTCGACTATCTGCAGATTTCCATCGATTCGGCTGATCCCACGCGCTTCGCCGAGTCCCGAATCGACGGCGACCTGCGCCGGGTCTGGGAAGGAATCGAGCGCCTGACAACGCACCGGAATCGGCGCGGGTTGACTCGGCCCATCGTCGCAGTCCGGGGGACCCTGTTCTCCTACAGTCAGAACGATTTCCCTGCTATCGTGAAGGAAGCGAAAAAGCGCGGCGTCGATGCGGTTGGCGAGTTTCAGACGATCAATCCCAAAGAGTCGTATATCGATATCTACCCCGAGGACAAGAAGCGGCATCTGAAGGAAGCCGGAGAAGTTTCCGAATCGATCAGGAAGGATCGATTCCAGACGGATCTGCCGTTTCTGTCCGAGATCATCCTGCAGGACTTCGGCGATGAGGGGCTGGAGGTGTGGCCGAATCCTTTGCGGCAAAGCTGCGATATTCCGATCCTGTACAGCCTGCTCTCGGGAGACGTGACGCCGTGCTGTCAGATCAAGTCGGTTACCACGCCGTCATGGAATCTCGTGAAGCAAGGAACGGAAGCCGTCATCCGCGACGAGCAATACGAGAGCATGCGTTTCAATTTATG
This sequence comes from Burkholderiales bacterium, assembly GCA_035649495.1. Classification (GTDB taxonomy): domain Bacteria; phylum Pseudomonadota; class Gammaproteobacteria; order Burkholderiales; family SG8-41; genus SG8-41. The sequence goes on from DASRJL010000092.1 coordinate 3,488, forward strand.
GAACGGCTTCTACCTCAAGACCTGTGACAGTTGTCGGGGATATACTCTCGAACGGATGGCGAGCGGAAAACCCCGGATACCGGCTCATTAGTGAGGCGCGGCCCTGTTCGACGGGCCGCGATCGCGCGTTTCTTCTCTGCGGTCAACGCCGGGTAACGCAGCGGGATGGCGTAACCTCCTGCAAGGCTGCCTCGGGGGGCCGTGTTACAGGCAGCGCTTCAGGTTTCGCTTTCCTCCTCGCAATAGTCGATGTCTCCATCGGCATACGTAAAGAGCCAGTTCCTGATCGCGGCCAGCTTCGCGTCATGCGGCCCGCGACTGGTAACAATGCGGGCGCCCGGCTCGCTGGACAGAAAGCCGTGCCGACGCAACTGCCTGATGTGCTCGGTCCGGGTCGACGCGACAGAGCACGCGACGGAAACGGCCCCGCGCGCCCCGAAATCCCGCAGGGCCGCACTGACGAGAGCGTCGAAGGCCCGGGTATCCTCGCGGCTCACGAGATAGTCGACTATCCTGCCCCGAATCCCGCCTTTCCAGCGGGATTCGCGGGTCACCAGGTAGCCGACGACCTTGCCGTCCCGATCGGCGACGTATCGCGTATAGCCCCGGTTGGGGCAGCGATCAAAGCGCCAACTCAGAAACGCCTGATCGCGCACCATGATGCCTCGGTAGTCACGGGACGCCGTGCGCCACAACTCATCGAATCTGCCGTCGAAGTGGGGGATCTGCGAAACGGTGACGCTCCTGTCGGCGCGCAATCGAGCGCCGAAATCGAATGCCCTCGGAACGGGCCAGTAGAGCAGACCGGAAACCCAGCAGAGCAGGGCATTCGCTCCCCGCGCCCTCAGCACTCCGCCCAGGTTGAGGCACGTCTTCAGGTCTTGCAATTGGTCGAGGTCAATCACCGATTCCATTGCCGACGCAATCGAATACATGGCTTCATTCGGCATCCCGAGCTTGATCCCGGGTGTATTTTCGTCGACCTGGTGAAGAAACCACCCGGTGACCGTTCTGTGGTCGGGTGCGACGTGCGTATCGGTGCTCCACACGCCGGGCGTCGTTTCACCCTCGATCTTGAATCGTACGGGCAGAGCCCCGTTCCAGCCCACGATCTCGCCGCTGGATTCGAGAATGTCGACCAATGGGCCCTGGTCCGGACGATCCAGGTACTTCCACTCGAAAACCGCATCCAGAAGGCTTGCCGTCGTTGGTCCGAAGCACTTGGCGTACGAAGGCAATACGCCTCTCCTGTCGCCGTCCCGGTACCGTCGATACGTGTAAAGCGGGCCGTTCTTGGTCCGGTAGTGAGCCTCCTCGGTAGCTGCCAGGTCGCCAGGTGTCGACGAATCCGGCGCCCTTGAGGCCGATCCCGCACCTTGAGGCGGCTCCGCGCTGGCGAAACTGCCGGGCGCCGCGCCAAACTCGCGGCCGACCGCCGCCGCCAATGCAGAGACGGTCGGGTTGTCGTAGATCAGCCGGGGGGTGAACTGGGTGTTTCTCAACCGGCGGCGCAGCCGGTTGATCAGGTCGACGGCCATCAGGGAATCGAGGCCGACCTCGAACAGGGAAGTCTCGTCCTCCAATGACTGCGGGTGCACGCCCAGGACCTGAGATATTTCCGTCCTGATCGTCGTAGCGAGCAATTGTATGCGCTCGACCTCAGGCGCGCTCGACAGACGTTCGAGTTCCGCGGCAAGCGAGGCATTCCGCCGGGACGCGCTGTCGTCTCCCGCAGTTTCAGTAGTCTGCCCCAGGCGCCCCAGCCAGGGGCAGGGACGCTGGGCCTCGGCGTGGACACGGAAAGTCGCCCAGTTCACGTCCGCCACTGCGGCGTGCGCGACGCGCTCCACCATCAGCGATTCCATCGCGTCGAGCGCCAGCGACGGGCCCAACAGGGACAGGCCGCGCCGGCGCAGCCAGGCGACGCCCTGCTCGGTCGAACTCGCCATCAATCCGAGTCCGGCCCAGGGGCCGTAGCTGATCGTCGTGACAGCTTCGCCCAGCGCCTTGCGCGACTCGGCGAGGCTTTCGAGGAAGGCGTTTGCAGCCGAGTAGGCAGCTTGGCTGACTGCCCCCCACGCGGAGGCGATCGAGGCCGTGCACACGAAGAACGACAGTTTGATGCCGCGTTCCCGGGTGATACGGTCGAGCAGCCAGCCGCCGATCACCTTGGGCCCCAGCGTTCGCTCCAGCTCTTCAGCATCGATGTTTTCGAGCGGAACGAGGCTTGCCACGCCCGCAGCGTGGATAATGCCTTTCAGCACAGGCAAGCCAGAGGCCTCGATCTCGCCGAACAGGCGCGAGACATCAGCCTCCCTGGACATGTCGGCGCGGATCACTCGAATCGTGCAATCATGGTTGTTCACGAGGTCCGCGATCGTTTCCTGCGCAGAATCCGAGGCCATGCGGCGGCTGGCCAGCACCAGGTTGCGGGCTCCCCGCGCGACGAGCCTGCGCGCCATTTGCAGACCCAGGTCGCCGAGGCCGCCGGTAATCAGATAGGTACCATCCGCAGCCACCTCCAGGGGCTGGGCCGCGCCGGGCGGCTGCCTCCGTGTCACGCGCGCAACCCAGCGACGACCGTCGCGCAGGGCAATCTGGTCCTCGTCGTCCCCGGACTGGAGTGCTTGAGCCAGGCCGGAGGACACCGCTGCGGCATCGCCGTCGAGCGGCAGATCGATGAGCCCGCCCCACAGTTCCGGCTGCTCCATGGCGATAGCCCTGCCCAAACCCCACATCGGCCCCTGCGCCGGCTCGATCCGGTCCGACCCTGTGACCTGATGTACGCCGCGGGTTACCACCCAGAGCTTCCCTCGCCAGCTAGACCCGATCAAAGCCTGTGCCAGTCGCAGCGTGCTCTCGATACCCAGCTTCTGCGCGAATCGCAATTCGTCGGTGCTTTCGACTCGTGTTCCATCGAGACTTCGCAAATGCACCACGTGCCCGAAGGGAGCCGATTCGTCAGCATTCGCTTCATCGAACAACCTGGCAAGGGTCTGCGGCGACCATGGAACCGGTTCATCGGCCGGCGCGCAAACGCACCGCTGACCGAGCCCCTCGAGCTGTCGGCAGAGCTCATGGGCGATGCCTTCGCGATCGCCCAGGACCAGCCAGGTTGCACGCCGCTGCTCGCGCGCGGCCGGCGGCAGAGCCTTTTGCTCCCAGACACTGTGGTACAAGCAGCTTTGCGGATTCGGCGCGGCGTCGACCCTGGGCTCGGGAGCGTCGATCCAGTAGCGCTGGCGCTGGAACGGATAGAAGGGCAGGGATACTCTACGGCGGGTGTCCCGCCACGGTGCGTCGACGGCCGCGAAGTCGACGTCCCCACCGCCGGCGTATATACGCGCTACCGCCGTCATGATCTGCTCCGCGTCGCTGCGGTTCCGGCGCAGGGTCTCAACCCATACCGGTTCGCGGTCCGAGTCCCAGCAGCGCCGTCCCATGCCGAGAAGCACCGGCTGTGGCCCGAGCTCGATCACGAGATCGCAGGCCAGCTGCTGGAGCGCGCGGATGCTGCGCTCGAACTGGACCGGTTTCCTGATGTGCTCGGTCCAGTACGTCGCATCCAGGACCGTATCGTCGGAGACGACGTCCCCGCTCACGTTGCTGATAAGGCGCTTCCGCGGGAGCTGGCAGGATATCCGGGATGCGAGAGCTTTGAACGGGTCGAGGATCGGGTCCATCCAGGCGCTATGAAACGCGCCCGAAGTCGCCAGCCGCCTGCAGCGCTGGCCGTCGGCCTCGAAGCGCTGCAGCAGTTCGTCCACCGCCTCCGAGGCACCGCTGATGACGGTCTCCGCGCCGTTATAAGCAGCTACACACACATCGGTTCCTGCGCGAAATGCGGCCGTGACCGTCTCAGCATCAACGGAGATCGCCCCCATTGCGCCGCCCGAGGGCAGCCCCTGCATCAATCGGCCGCGCTCCACCATCAGGGTCATGCCCTCTTCGAGGGTGAATACGCCGGCGGTGCATGCAGCTGCATACTCGCCTACGCTGTGACCGAGGACGATGTCCGGCTCTACGCCCCAACTGCGCAGCAGCGCAGCGAGGGAGGTCTCCAGTGCATAGAGCGCCGGCTGTGTGTATCGGGTTTCGTCGAGGCGGCCACTGCCATCATCTTCGAAAACAATCTCGTGCAATCCGGGCGCCCCGCCCTGCAGTCGGCTGAACTCCGCGGCGCAGCGGTCGAAATGATCGCGGAACACCGGCTCCGTCGAGTACAGGTCGCGTCCCATGCCCGCGAACTGCGAGCCCTGGCCCGTGAACAGGAATGCGATATGGCGCGTAGTTCGCAACGCGAGGCGGCCTTGATGAACGCCCGGATCGGTGAGTCCCTGCTGCAGACTGGTCAGCTGCGCCGTCAGCCGTTCGCGATCACCGAACACCAACGCCGCGCGCTGCTCGAAGTGATCGCGTCCGGTGTTGGCGGCATGGCACAAATCGGGCAACGGCACTTCGCTGTCCCGCACCAGTGCCTCCAGGTAGCGCCCAGCGAGTTCTCCCAGCGCGCCGTTCGTACGCGCCGACAGGGCGAGCACGCACGCACCCCGCTCGGGAATGCTTGCGCCGGTGCGAGCGGAAACGCGCCGGACCGGCGCCTCTTCGATCACCACGTGCGCATTTGTGCCCACGAATCCGAAAGAGCTCACGTCGGCGATGCGCCGCCGCTCTCCCGGGGGCCAGGGGACGGGTTCCGTCACGATGCGCAGGTTGAGCTGTTCCCAGGGAATGTGCGGGTTTGGCGTCCGGTAATGCAGGCTCTTGGGTATTCGCTCGTGGCGGAGCGCCAGGATGACCTTGATGACCCCGGCAATGCCGGCCGCGGTCTCCGTATGTCCGATGTTCGACTTCGCCGAGCCGACCAGAAGCGGATTGGACGGATCGCGTCCCCGCGACAGCACCGCATCCGCGGCCTGCACTTCTATCGGGTCGCCCAGCGGTGTGCCGGTTCCGTGCGCCTCGAGGTATTGAACGTCGGCCGGCGCGACACCCGCGTTCGCGAGCGCATCGGCAATCACCCGCTCCTGCGCTACACCATTCGGTACGGTCAAGCCGCTGCTGCGCCCGTCCTGGTTCACCGCGGAACCACGAATCAGCGCCAGAATCGGGTCGCCATCGCGCTCGGCATCGCGCAGCCGCTTCAAGGCGACCACGCCGCATCCTTCGCTGCGCACGTAGCCGTTGGCCGACGTATCGAACGTCTTGCAGCGTCCGTCGGGGCTCAGCATGTGCGCACGGGAAAGAATCATGGATACCGCGGGGTTGAGCACTAAGCTGACGCCGCCAGCCAGCGCGATATCGCATTCGCCTGCGCGCAGGCTCGCGCACGCTTCATGCAGCGATACCAGCGAGGAACTGCATGCGGTATCGATGGCAAGAGCCGGCCCCTCCCAGCCGAGGGTGAATGCCAGCCGTCCGGCGGCCGCGCAGAGCGCGTTGCCCGTGCCGACGTAAGCGTCGAGCTGCCCGATGTCCTGGCGCGATACCCTCTCCGCGTAGTCCGATACGGAGATACCGATGAATACGCCACCGCGAACGCCTCGCAAGCGGCGTGGCGCCAAGCCGGCATTTTCCAGCGCCTCCCAGGCGACTTCGAGCAGTATTCGCTGCTGCGGGTCGAGGCTCAGTGCTTCCCGCGGCGAGATACCGAAGAAACCCGCGTCGAACATTTCGACGTCGGACAGAAATCCTCCCCAGCGGGTGTTCATCTTGCCGGGCATGTCCGGGTCGGCGTCGTAATGTGTTGCGGCGTCCCAGCGACTGGCCGGGATCTCGGTGATCTCGTCGCGTCCTTCGTCGAAAATGCGCCAGAAAGCCTCGGGATCGTTGGCGCCGGGATAGCGGCAGCTCAGGCCGATCACGGCTACCGGCTCGACGGTCCTCGATCGCAGCCGATCCACCTCGGACTGCAATGAGAGGATCGCAGCCAGCGCCTTGCGGTTGAACCTGTTCTCCTCGGATTCGTCGAGATCTGCGGACCAGCGCTGAGGATCCAGGACCTCGCTGACGGCGCTGTCGATCGCCTGCGTCAGGCCGGTTGCGTCGCAGCTGAGCGCCTTGGCCTGAGCCTCGCTTGAATCGAGTATCCGGACCGGCACCGGCGCGCGTTCCTCACCAGGGGACAGAGACGTCAAAAGGTAAGCGGCGATTCTGCGAACGGTTGGATGGTTGAAGATAATCGCAGCCTGCAGCTCGACCGTATCGCCGATGTCGGCTTGCAGCGTGCTCCTCAATTCGACGGCCATGATCGAGTTCATGCCCAGGTCGAAGAAGCCGGCTTCCGGATCGACGCTTTCGGGCGTCAGCCCCAGCACGGCGCCGACTCGCCCTCGCATGTGCGTCTCGAGCGCTTCCCGGCGCTCGGCGGGACCCAGCGCGGCCAAGCGGCGAACGAGCTCACCGGGGCCGCGTTTCGCGCCGCGCCGGGCGGAATCCCCCGCGATGTCGCCCTCCACCCCGGCGAGGAGGAACAACTCCTCCAGGAACCTGAGCAGAATCGGGGGTAGCCGCCCGGCGCGCGCCAGAGTGGCCCACCGCGCAACATTCATGGGCTGAACGCAGACTTGAGCAGCGCCGGAGCCGGCCAGGAGGTCGAACGCTCGCAGCGCGAGCTTCGGGCGGATCAGGTGCGTTCCCATCTCCTCCCACCGCTCGGCTTCCATGCGGGTCGCCATGCCGTCCTCGGCCCAGGGGCCCCAGTTGATGGCAACTGCAGGGAGTCCCTTGCCGCGGCGGTAATGGGCGAGGCTGTCCAGGTACGCGTTGGCGGCGCTGTAATTGCCATGCCCGCGCAGTCCCAGCAGTGATGCGGCCGAGCTGAACAGCACGAAAAAATCGAGCTCGAGCTTATGCCTGCATGCCAGGTGGTGCAGGTTCCAGGCGCCCCAGACCTTCGGCGCCATCACGCTCGCAAGCAGATCCCGCGTCTGGCTCGCGATCGGGGCGCCTTCCAGGACGCCTGCGGCGTGGATAATCCCGCGCAGTGGAAGGGCGCCGGGCGCACCCCGAATCTGCTCCATCAACCGCTCGGCTTCCGCGTGCACCGATACGTCGGCGGTATAGACGTCGACCCGGCATCCGGAATCTGCCAGTGCCTTTATTACTGCGCCCGCGGCCTCGTTACCTCCTGATCTGCTCGTCAGGACGATCTGCCTGGCGCCGTGCCCGGCCAGGTGCCGTGCCAGCATCAGGCCCAGCGCGCCGGTGCCACCGGTTATCAGGTAGGCGGCGTCCGCCCTGACGCGCAACGGCGATTCATCGCGCACGGGCTCACGTCGGAAGCGCGCAGTCCAGGACTTGCCATCGCGCACGGCCACCTGATCGCCGCCGTCGTCGCGCAGCAGTGCGCCAGCGAGATCGGCTGCTGTCGCGGTGCTGTCCCGCCCGAGGGCGAGATCGATCAATCCGCCGTAGCGGTCCGGGTGCTCGACTGCGAACGTTCGACCGAAGCCCCACACGGGAGCATGGGTGGGCTCGACTTGCTCGTCGTCCAGCACCGCATGAACGCCGCGGGTCACGAGCCAGAGCCGCGTTGCCTCCCGTGTGGAAATCAGGGCTTGCGCGACGAGCAGGGCACTCATCACTCCCGAGGATTGTGCCTCTCGAACAGCGTCGCCGCCCCCGTCTGAATCGACGAATGACCCTGCGACATGCACGACGTGATCGACCGGTGCCTGCCGTCGTGCAGTCTCCAGCATTGCGCGTATGGCAGCCGGCGAGGTCGCGTTGCCGTCGATGCGCTCGCTTCTCACGGACTCCTGTCCGCGAGCGCGCAGCGCCATTTCGAGCGCAGCGCCGAGATCCGCTTCGCCAGCCAGTATCAGCCAGCGCTGCTGCCGGGCGGCTGACGATGGCGGCAAGCCATCACTTGCCTTCCACCGGACCTGGTAGACGGAGTCTCCCAGCGCAGCGGCGATATCGCCGCCCATCGGGCCGGCCCAGTAGCGCTCGTGCTGGAAAGGGTAGGACGGGAGCGCAAACGTCCGGCGCGCGCGGGCGCCGGGCGCCATGACGGCAAAGTCGAGCGTGATTCCCCGTGCATGGATCTGTGCCGCGGCGGTCAATACCTGTTCGTAAGCGTTGCGGCCTTTTGCGAGTGAGCTCGCCCAGAGCACGGGATGCTCCGGGCGCCAGCTCATCTGCGCCAGCCAGACGAGCTCCGCCTGCGGCCCGAGCTCGAGCGCGATGTCGCATCCAACCTCTTCGAACAGCGCCTGGATCCCCTGCGCAAACCGCACGGGTTGCCGAGCCTGGTTGCGCCAGTACACGGCGTCCGGCGTCTCGTCATTTGCGAGAGGCTTGCCGGTCAGGGTGCTGATCAGCCTGGTGTGGGGCGCGCTGTATTCTGTGCGACGCGCACACGCCTCGTAGTCGTCCAGGATGGGTTCGATGCTGGGACTGTGGAAGGCATTGGACGCCGGCAGCTTGGCGTAGTAGAGCTCTTTCGAGTCGAATTGCTCCGCGAGGACGTCCAGGCGGCCAATCGGACCGCTGACTACCGTGTTCAATCCGTTGTAGGCCGACACGTGCACGGTGTCGTCGCCGGCTATGGCCGCCTCGACCGTCTCGATGGGTGCGGTGACCGAGAGCATCGTTCCCTCCGGGAGCGTTTGCATCAGACGCGCCCGGTCGACGATCAGTCTCAGGCCGTCCTCGATACGAAATACTCCCGCAACACACGCGGCGGCGTACTCGCCTGCGCTATGGCCGAGAACGGCATCCGGCTTGACGCCCCAACTCTGCCAGAGCGCCGCCAACGACACCTGCAGCGCATAAAGGGCGGGTTGCACGTAGCGGGTCTGCTTGAGAAGCTGCGCGCTGTCCTGGTCGAACATCAGGCTCTTGAGCGGCGGCGAACCGTCCTCGCGGCCGAAGTCGTCGTACGCCGCGGCACAGCGGTCAAGACACTCGCGAAACGCCGGCGCACGCTCGTAGAGCTCTTGCGCCATACCTGTGTATTGCAGTCCCTGTCCTGGAAAGAGAAATGCGACCCGCGGGCGGCGCTCGCGCAGGGTTGTGCCCGCAATCAAGCCCGGCGCCGGCTTGCCTTGTGCCAGGGCGCCGAGCTTTTGCTGAGCCGCCTCGCGGCTGCCGCAAATCAGCACTGCGCGCTGCTCGAAATGGTTGCGCCCCGTATTGGCGGCATGACAGATGTCGGAGATCGCCGCATCGTCCCGCGCGCGCAGCCACGCCGCGTACCGCACGGCCAACTCCTTCACGCCGGACTGCGTTCGGGCGGACAGGGCCAGCAGCCACGGGCCGGACGCATCCACGATCGGCTCACCGGCATCGTTGGCTTCCTGCCGTGGCGCCTCCTCGAGCACGACGTGAGCATTGGTGCCCGCGAATCCGAAGGAGCTCACCCCGGCGATTCGAGTGCGCGAATCAGCGCGCGCCCACGGCAGCGTCTCCGCTGCGACCTTGACGGGCATGGACGCCCAGGGAATGTGGGGGTTGGGTACTTTGAAATGCAAGCTCCGCGGGATCGCGCCGTGCTGCAGTGCCAGAACCACCTTGATGAGTCCTGCGATCCCGGCGGCGGCCTCCAGGTGACCCATGTTGGACTTGACCGATCCGATGATGAGGGCATCGGCGGGCTCGCGTCCCCGCGCGAGGACCGCGTTGGCGGCTTGAACCTCGATCGGATCGCCGAGCACGGTTGCGGTGCCATGACATTCGAGGTAATGCACGCTCGCCGGCTCGATGCCTGCAACGCTCAAGGCGTCGGCGATGACGCGCGTCTGCGAGGGACCGCTCGGGGCGGTGAGTCCGCTGCTGCGTCCGTCCTGGTTGACCGCGCTGCCCCGGATCACCGCCAGGATGCGGTCCCCATCGCGGCGCGCATCGCTCAGGCGTTTGAGGACGACTATCCCGCAGCCTTCGCTGCGCACATAACCATCAGCCGACGCATCGAACGTCCTGCACCGGCCGTCGGGGCTGAGCAGTCGCGCCTTGCAGAACGCCACGGTAAGCTCCGGGCGCAGGATCGCGTTGACCCCGCCGGCCAACGCAATCTCGCACTCTCCCTGGCGCAGGCTTTGCACGGCCTGATGCACGGCCACCAGCGACGAGCTGCACGCCGTGTCCACGGCAACGCAGGGTCCCTGCAGGCCGAGCGCGAAGGATAGCCGCCCGACGGCTGCGCTGTGGGCGTTGCCCGTGGCCATGAACGCGTCGGTCGTTTCGGGGCCCCGGCCGGTCAGGATCCGCTCGTAGTCGCCGGTGGAAAGGCCCATGAAGACCCCGGCGGGTCTGCCGTCGAGCCGGCCGGGTGGGATACCCGCGTGCTCCAGCGCGAGCCATGCGACCTCAAGCAGGTGCCGATGCTGCGGGTCCATGCTGGTTGCTTCCCGCGGCGAGATATCGAAAAACGCCGCATCGAAGCCTTCGATGTCGTCGATGAAACCGCCGAACCGGGTGTTCATCTTGCCCACGGCACCAGCGTCCGGATCGAAGTAGGCTTCGATATTCCAGCGCTCCGGGGGCACCTCCCGGATCGCGTCGCGTCCCTCTTCCAGCAGCCGCCAGAATTCATCGGCATCGGCGGCGCCGGGAAAGCGGCAGGCCAAGCCGACGACAGCTACCGGTTCATCCGGCAGCCGATCCGCTCGCGCTGGCACGGGCGATCGCGCCGGTTCTCCGAACAGAACGTCCTCCAGGTAACGGGCAAGCGCTTCGATATTGGGCTGGTCGAACAGGAGCGTCGCGGGCAGGCTGACGTTGTTTCCGATCGCGTCCTGCAAGCGGTTGACGAGGGCGACGGCTCCAACCGAGTCGAGTCCCAATCGCTCGAAGCCGGTGCGCGGATCGGGCAACGCAGCGAGTTCCAGCGCGCGGGCGATTTCTCCCTGCACATGGGCGACGAGCACGCGGTGGCGGTCCGCCCGGGGCAGGGCACGCAGCAGTTCGATCAGGCCTGCGACTGCCGCCGGGGCCGGACTGTCGCGCTCCTCGCTCGACTTCGCACGCCATTCCGAGAGCAACGCCAGACCGCCGGACAGGTGCTCCAGGCGGCACGCATAGCGCATGATCTTGCCGCTCGAGGTTTTCGGAAGCCGGCCTGGCTGCACGAGCCCGAGCCAATGTACGGCAACGCCGAACTGCTCTCCAATCGCGGCGCGAACAGCCTCGAACACCTCATCCGAACTGATCCGCTGACGGCCCGAGCGCTTCACCTCCAACGCGATGCCCAGTTCCTCGCGGTCCTCGACCTCCAGGGGAAAAGCGGCACAGGCGTCGATCTGCAGTGCCTCATGGCTATGCTGCGCGGCCAGCTCGATATCCTGCGGATACAGATTGCGGCCGCGAATGATGATCATGTCCTTGAGTCGGCCGGTGACGTACAACTCACCATTGAGCAGGAACCCCAGATCGCCGGTTCGCAGGTAGGACTGTTCCCCTTCTCCGGCAATGTGCGCGTTGAAGGTTGCTTCGGTTTCATCCGGCCGTTTCCAGTAACCGCGGGCAACGCTGGGGCCTGAAACCCAGATCTCGCCGACCCTGCTCTCGGGAAGACGCTGCAGGGTTTCGGGATCCGCGATGGCGACTTCCATGCTGCCGCCCATGATTCCGGAACTAACCAGGCGGATCGCCAGCGGCTCCTCGGGCGCGCAGGTTTCGGCTGCACCATGGTCGAGCCTGTCACGCCGGAAGCAGGTTACTACGGGGTCTTGGTCCAACCGGCCTGCAGTCGTGCAAAGCGTCGTTTCCGCCATGCCATAACATGGCAGGTGCGTGCGGCGGCGGAAACCATAAGGCTCGAAGGTCTCGCTGAAGCGGTCGAGCGTGTCCGCTCGAACGGGTTCAGCGCCATTGATGGTCATCTCCCACGAACTGAGATCGAGCCCTTCGCGCTGACTGGGCGTGGTCCCTCTTACGCACAGGTCATACGCGAAATTGGGCGCGCTCGACCCGGTACCCCGGTAGTTGCTGATAGCCCTCAACCATCGGATCGGGCTTTGCAGGAACGCTGCCGGCGACATGACGACCGTCAACGCGCCGCAGAACGTAGGCCCCACGAGGCCCGCGATCAGGCCCATGTCGTGGAAAAATGGCTGCCAGCTGACCTCGGTCGAATGCACGTTGCACCGGGAGACCTCGCGCGCGTACTCGCACTGATGCAACAGATTGCCGTGGGTGATCATTACGCCCTTGGGGCTGCCGGTAGACCCCGAGGTATATTGAAGGTGTGCCACGGACTCCGGTTCGATATACGTTGCCCGCCAGTCCTCTGACCGGTCGGCAAGTGCGTCGGTCGCCAGGACTTGCAGACCGCGGTCTCCGAGGCCGCGCGAGAGCTGTTCGGAGTCGGCAAGCACGCAAAGCGCGGCTCCCGGCGCGCAATCTTCCAGCATGGTCAACAGCCGGGGATCGGTGCGCCGGGGATGAGGCGGATAGGCCGGGACGGCAATCGCGCCCGCGTACAGGCAGCCAAGAAACCCGACGATGAAATCCAGTCCCGCGCGATAGGTCAGTATTACCGGTTTGCCGGCGAGTTCGCGCTCTTGCAGCCAGGCGGCCACCGAGCGGGCCTGGCGATCCAGTTCTCCGTAGGTGAGACGTGCGGATTCACGCTCGCCGTCCGCCAGGAAAATGAATGCCGTGCGTTCGCTCTGGTGCTCGCCTCTCCAGTGCAGTACCGAATTGAAGGTACCCCACTCCCCAAGCTCCCGGCCCTCGAACTGGTCCATGTCGCGCAAGTATATAGATATACGGAACTTTGTAGAGCGCCATCGTCGGATCTGGCGTGCGACGAGCTGTGACTATTGTCACACCGCGCGACTCGCCGGTCAGATATGGAGACAGCAAAGCCTGTGCCAGCTCTGCAAGTCTTCGAGAATGGAGGTCGCGCCCCATGTTGGCGCGGACGCGTGCCCTCAAATCGCGCCGAAATTCCACCGCTCGGACAAATTCGGGGTTGGATCCATCCCGACAAGTGCTGTACACAGCTGTGCGACAAAACTGCGCAATTGACCGGTAGCCGGACCGGCGATATAGTTTTTCCCAGCGGGATAGCGGCGTTTTGATTTCTGCTTTGTGACTACGATCTGCCTTGATTTGAACAATTTCTACCGGTTGTCGCATGGTATGTGACCGGGCACTACGGATCCCTGTTCATGAATGCGGTTGAAAGCGGGGGTATTTGCAGTCCTATTGCCGGAGACAATCGATCATGCCATCCCTGAACTACATCCAGAAATTCAAAATCCTTCACATCGCCAATCACATTGTCGGCCTTGCAGCTGTGTACATGGCCTTTTCCGCAGGAGCCTATTGGTGGTTCGCACTGGGCTTCGTCTGTTTCCTGTGGACCGGTATCGTGGGAGTCAACGTTTCCCTGCATAGATACTACGCACACAGGGCATTTACCACGACTCCATTCAGAGAAAAGATCCTGTTGATTTCCAGCGTGGTTACCAGCCTCGGCAGTCCGGCCATGTGGTGCTCGATACACAGACTGCATCATTCGACCAGCGACACCGGCACGGATCCGCACAATCCGAAAAATGGAGCCCTGAAGTGCTGGTTTACCATCTGGCCTGCCATTTGCATGCCAAAAAGATTTGTAGCGCCTTTTCTCGGTACCCGTGCATTAAGGTTTGTTCACGAGAATTATTTCCTGATGAATTTCACGATTCTGACAGTGCTATGTCTGATAGACATCAAGCTGGCAGGGTTCTTGTACGCCTTGCCGGCAATCGGTTGCTTTCATGGTGCCGGTGCCATCGGCGTATTGCCGCACGTAACCGGACGAGCACAGATAGGCTATCGCAGATACGATGTCAGCGACCTGAGCCACAACAACGTGCTGGCTGCGATTCTGAGCCTGGGAGAAGGTTGGCATAACAATCATCACGCAAACCCGGGTCGTTGGTGGCAAGGCGAAACATGGTGGGAAGTGGATCCGCCGGCATTCATGATCAAGCACTTTTTCATGACCGACGCAAATAGAGAAAGGCGAGCCGCCCCGGCCGTGTCTCACGGCATGTCGAACAAATGAGGAGTCGGAAGATGTCAATGACTTCCGGACACCTCGGTCAGAAATCTGCAGGCAATTTCGCGTCTTCGTCAAGTCATGGCTCAAGGGTTTTCGGTAAGTTGATTTCGGTGACCGTCGGCAGCGCCGGGGCTCCCGGCGCTTGCAGCGCGCCGGGTTCGCTGGGTGGAGCGCCCGCAGCACCTGCGTGAGTTGCGCCTACAGCGCGGCGCCGTTCCCGAAGTGCACACGTAGGTGGAAGTACTGCCGGCGGATCACGGCTCTTCAATCGATCCGGTCTCATTTCCGCGACCGCGGGTCGTACAACCTCCGCGACACCGACCGCCGCCTCGTCGGACGAGATCTTCCTTACTTTGACACTGTTCGCCTGCCTTTCGGGCGTACTTACGACGGCAGGTGTGTAAAGTTACATTGACACGAACGGGTTCTCGTGGAGACACTCGGGTAGCGGGCGGATAACATCGTCTTTCTTCCGAAACCTAACTACCGTATCGTTAGCTCCTTTCGCATTCGAGATGTCCGAACGGGCTGACCACGAAAGCCGCCGGATACCGCGGTGAATCGGTGAGGAATCGGAGATAGAGCAAGGGCATATGGAAATAACAACAGTTGCAGTGGTCGGTGCGGGCACCATCGGCCGTGGTCTCGCCCTTGACCTGGCCATGCGCGAGTATCAAGTCATTCTGAACGATGTCGCCGAGGACCTGCTCGAACAAGCGAGAGCAGCGATGCGCTCCGACTTGAAGTCCTATCGCATGCTGGTGCCGGAGTACCGGGAAGTCGATGACGAGGCGCTGCTCGGTCGGATACGCTTCGCGGCCGACCTGGCGGCGGTGGCGGGCGCAGGTTTCGTCATCGAGAACATCATCGAGCAGTACGACGAGAAGGCGCGCCTGTATGCGCGGCTCTCGGCGATTTGCGGAAAGGAAACCGTTTACGGGGTGAACACGTCCTGCATTTCGATCACGAAGCTAGCCCAGCACGTGCCCGATCCGTCGAGGATGATCGGCATGCACTTCATGAATCCGGTGCCGATGAAGAAATTCGTCGAGATGATCCGGGGCGAGCGCACGTCCGAGCAGACCGTCGAGACCGCGACCGCGCTGGTGACGCGGCTCGGAAAGGATCACGTGCTCGTCAAGGACTTTCCCGGTTTCGTGGCGAACCGCGTGATGATGCTGGCGGTCAACGAATGCGCGTTCATCGTTCAGGACGCCGTGGCAACACCAGCGGATGTGGACAAGGTTTTCAGGCTGGCGTTCGGCCACGGCATGGGGCCGCTGGCGACGGCCGATCTGATCGGCCTCGACACCGTACTGAATTCCATTCTGGTCCTTTTCGACGAATACAAGGACTCGAAATATCGTCCGTGTCCGCTCCTGCAGAAGATGGTAGATGCCGGGAAGCTGGGCAGGAAGAGCGGGCAGGGGTTCTTCAAATATTCCAGGTAGCTGCGACGCGGCGGAGGGCGGGCATGCAGGGTTCAACTGTGAAGTGCGTAGTGTGGGACCTCGACAATACGATCTGGGACGGCATTCTGATGGAGGATCCCGTCGTGCGCCTTAAGCCGCGCGTGCGCGACGTGCTCGATACGCTGGACCGACGCGGCATCCTGCATTCGATTGCGAGCCGTAACGATCGGGATCTGGCGCTGGCGAAACTGCGCGAGTTCGGAATTGCCGATTATTTTCTCTATCCGGAGATTCGCTGGGATGCCAAGTCCGCGTCCGTGACCAGGATCCAGAAGAACCTCAACGTCGGTTACGACACGATATTGTTCCTCGACGACCAGCCGTTCGAGCGCGACGAGGTCGCGAGTGTTCACGGCGAGATGTGGTGCCTCGACAGCTGCCGTTACCTCGACATCCTGGAGCATCCCCGCCTGCAGCCCAAGTACGTGACCGACGAGTCGGCGATGCGCCGCCGCATGTATATCGAGGACATGGCGCGCCGCGAGGAGGAACAGGCGTACGCGGGGCCCAAGGAAAGCTTCCTGCGCCAGCTGAACATGGTGTTCGACATTGCCGAGGCGCAGGAGAGCGACCTGGTGCGGGCGGAAGAGCTGACCTACCGGACCAATCAGCTGAACGCCACCGGCGAGAGATATACCGTGGAGTCGCTGGATGCGATGCGGCGTGACCCACGGTATAAAATCCTCGTGTGCGAGCTAAAGGACAAATATGGCAGCCACGGCAAGATCGGGCTCGCGCTGATCGAGCAGTCGCCGCACACCTGGAACCTCAAGCTGATGCTGTTTTCTTGCCGCGTGCTTTCGACAGGTGTCGGAGCGGTGCTGCTGACGTACCTGAGGAACGCGGCGCGGAATCACGGCATCCGGCTGCTCGCCGATTTCAGGGACACCGGCTACAATCGCATGATGCGGCTGTCCTATATGGTCGCCGGTTTTGCGGAAAAAGAGCAACGCGACGACGGACTCGTCGTGCTGGAAAACGATCTGAAGGACGTTCCGCACTTGCCGGACTTCCTCGAGATCCGGAGCAACGTGAAGTGGAGCGCTTTGTGAGAGAAAAGATCCGCGCGATGGTCGAGAGCAATCTCAACATCTTCCAATCCGACATTGTGTTCAGCGACGACGACAATATTTTCCGCAAGGGCTTCGTCGACTCGCTGTTCGCCGTCCAACTGATCGCTTATCTCGAGCAGGAATTCGGTATCAAGGTCGGCAACAAGGACCTCGACATCAACAATTTCCACTCCGTGAGCAAGATGGTGAGCTTCGTCGAGCGCAAGAGCCAGGAGCGGGCCGGTTGACGGTGGTCCGGTGAAGATCGGGCTGGATGAGCGCCAGGGCCGGATCGTAGACGAGGCGGCGGATTTTGCACGGACGGTGCTGAAACCGCGGGCGGGCAGCAGCGACGCGAGCGGTGTCTTTCCGCGGGACGTACTGGCGCAGATGGCGGAGAGGGGCTACCTCGGTGCCACGCTGCCGCGTGAGCACGGCGGGCTCGGACTCGATCCGGTTGCGTACGGATTGCTGGTGGCAGCGGTGGAGAAGGGCGACTCCAGCGCGAGCCGGCTGTTGACGGCGCACGTCGCGCTGGTGGGCGAGACAATACTCAAGTGCGGCAGCGAGACCCAGATCCGCAGGTGGCTACCGCGCCTGGCGCGCGGACAGACCCTCGGCGCGTTCTGCCTGACGGAACCCGAGCATGGGTCGGACGCGGCGGGCATCCAGACCGCGTACACAGTGCACGGTGACGCGTTCCGGTTGAACGGACGCAAGCGCTGGATCACGTTCTCCGGCATTGCGGACCTGCTGCTGGTGATGGCCCGCAGCGGCGAAGCCGTTTCCGCGTTCCTCGTGGAGCGTGACGCGGGCGGCCTATCTTTCGAGCCCCAGAGGGGCTTGATGGCTGGCCGGGCATGTCACATCGGCGAAGTCGTGCTGAACGATGTGGTCGTGGGGCAGGAAAGCCTGCTCGGCCAGGCCGGGCAGGGCTTCAGCTACGTGGCCAATACCGCTCTGGATCAGGGGCGCTACTCGATTGCGTGGGGGGGGGTCGGATTGGCCGAAGCCGCGCTGGACGCAATGGTCGCCTATGCCCGGAACCGCAAGCAGTTTGGCGAGAGCATCGCCACCTTCCAGCTGGTTCGCGAAATGATCGCGGAGGCCGTGGCGCGGCTCTACGCCGCGAAGAGCCTGTGCTGCAGGGCAGGGGAAATGCGCCGGTCCGGCAGCCCGGAAGCAATCATCGAGACCACGATCGCGAAGCACTTTTCCGCCGGAGCGGCCTTCAAGACGGCATGCGACGCCGTGCAGGTTCACGGTGGAAATGGTATCAGCAGCGAGTACCCCGTCGAGCGTTACATGCGCGAGGCCAAGGTCCTCGAGATCATCGAGGGCACGTCCCAGATCCAGCAGATCGTAATCTCGATGCATGGGCTCCGACGTTACGGGCGCGCCTGAGGCGTGCGTGCCGTCGCTCCGGCTCACGCGCATGCCGGACGACACATATTGCCGGTTGTCGGGGCTTTTCGACGATCCACGCGTGCACGTCCTGACGTGCACGATCAACGCTGCGGCGGTCGGTCTGCTTTCGGAAAAGGAGACCGCTGCGATGGCGGGTTTCGTTGAAAAACGGCGCCGCGAGTACGCTACGGCGCGCGCGCTTGCGCGGGCAGGCCTGGAGCGTTTCTTCGGTGTGCGCGATTTCGACCTGCTGAATGCCGACGATCGGTCCCCGATCTGGCCGGAAGGAATCTGCGGAAGTATTGCTCACAGCGACACCCGTGCATGGGTCGCGCTCGTCGAAGCGGGCTATGGCACCATAGGTATCGACGGAGAAGCGCGCACGGAGCTCGGGCGGGACCTGTGGCGCCTCACCTTGCGGGACGAGGAAAGGGCTGACGTCGAAGCACTTCCTGCGTCGAGCCGGGGCAGGCGCGCGCTCGCCCTGTTCTCGGCCAAGGAGGCGCTCTACAAGGCGCAGTACCCGCGGTCTGGTTTGTTCATGCAATATATGGCGTTGCGAGTTGAATCCGATGATGTAGGCGCACTACGCTGCATATTTCAGCAGGATGTCGGTCCGTTCCCCAGGGGTTTCGTCGCGCGCGGACGGAGTCTGGACGGCAACGAACTGGTTACCGCGGTCTGGATACCTGCGACATGACTTTGTCCGTCCCTGACGTCTTCTTCCAGACAATCGCAAGCTGCGAGAGCCCGCGAAGCGAGGGACCGGGCCGGCGCCATACCAGTGGCCGACTGAGCCTCAAGTGAGCGCCACCGGCAGGCGAGATCGTTGGATTTATTGCCGCGTGGCGCGACCGGAGTGCCGGCTTCGCCTGTTCTGCTTACCGTTCGCCGGCGGTGGGGCGTCTGCCTTCAACGCGTGGCCCGGCGCTTTCCCGGATACGGTCGAACTGCATGCGGTGCAATTGCCGGGACGTGAGTCGCGGTATGGCGAAGCGTCGTTGAGCGACGTGCACGAGGCGGCCGGACTGATCGCCGACGCCATGCAGCCCTACCTAGACCGCCCGTACGTGGTGTATGGGTACAGTATGGGCGCCCTGATCTCGTTCGAGGTGATTCGCGAGCTTCGCGGGCGGGGCGCGCCGCTGCCCGGCGGGCTGTTCGTGGGGGCGCGGCGTGCCCCGCACCTTGCTGCGAATTCGCGGCCGCTCGCCGAACTGCCGCGCGAGGAGTTTCTCGAGCAGGTGCGCCGCTATTACGATCCGCCGGTGGCGCTGTGGCAGGACCCGGACCTGCTCGGTCTCATTCTGCCGGTGCTGCGCGCGGACCTGTCCCTGTGCGAGCGTTACGTTTACCGGCCGGGGCCGCCCTTCGATTTCTGGATTCAAGCTTTTGGCGGATCGCAGGACCGTAGCGCCCCGCTACCGGTGGTGCAGGCGTGGCACGAGCAGACCACGGGAGAGTTCGCGCTGGAAGCGTTCGAAGGCGCGCACTTTTTCGTCAATACTCATCTGCGGAAAATGCAGCAGATCATGTTCTCCCGGCTCGAACCCTTAATGTCCGGAGCCGCATCGTCGTTATTCCGCCGTTGACGTTCCGGAATAGCATCGCTGCGCGCATGCCGTGCGTAAGAAACGCGGCAGGCCCGGTTGCCGGGCCCTTGTACGGCGCGCGCTCATAAGCAATGTTCCAGGTCATCGCAAGAAATTTTTCGATCGTTACCGCGGCCCAGTTCATCGGTGCCGGGATCGCGTTTCTGTGGGTCGCGTTCGCAGCACGGCAACTCGGCCCGGCGCAGTTCGGTACCTTCCTGCTGGTCGTGGCCTACGTGCGCGTCGTCTCCGTGACCATCAACGCGGGGGTCGGGCCAATTACCTTTCGCGAGCTGGCGCGCCGGAGGGATGACGCGCTGTCGCTGTTCGAGGACATCGTCTGCATGCGCCTGGTGCTGGGGCTTGCCGGGTACGTCGGCCTGATGGCCACGCTCTTCCTGTTTCAGCAGGACCTGGATCTGCTGGCGCTGGTGGCCATCTCGGCAATTACGCTTCTGCTCGATCCCCTCAGCGAAACCTACGCCGCGTACTACCTGGCGCACGAGCGCGCGGAGGTCCCGAGCATATATACGGTCACTTCCATAGTTCTCTCATCCACGGCGAGCGCCGCGCTCCTGCTTGCCGGATACGGGCTCATGGCGGTCGTCGTGCTGGAAACCGTGTCTGCCTTCGTGATGACCCTTATCTGGACCAGCCTGTTTCGTGCCCGGAACTTCCGTTTTTCGATCCGGGCGCGGCCGGCGGAGTGGTGGCGTCTGTTTCTCCTGATTGTCCCGTTTGCTCCGATACACCTCAGCAACCAGCTGAACCGCGCGCTCAACGTGATTCTGCTTGGCCGCCTGAGCGGGCCGATTCCAATGCAGGAGGCGGTGGGATATTACGGACCCCCGCAGTCTGTCACCAACACCGTTGTGATGCTGGTCATGACCCTGCGCCGGGTCATGATACCGTCCGTAACCGTGCGGCTGAGCCAGGGACTTACCGTGACGCGCGAGCTGGATCTCGGCGTGAAACTGGTCATGGCCGTTTTTGCCCTGCCGCTGCTCCTGGGCAGTTCATTCATGGCGCCGGAGGTGATCTCGCTCCTGTTCGGGGAGCACTATGCACCCTCGGCGATGGCTCTGGTAATACTCGGATGGGCTGGCGCGTTGCAGATCGCCGCGCTGGTTCCGGAGACGTTCCTCTTCGCTCATCCGAACCACAGATTGCAGGAATACGTTGCCGGTGCGTTCGCGTCCGTGCTGCTCAACGCGGCTGTTTGCGTACTCCTTATCGGCGACTACGGTTTTCTCGGCGCTGCAGTCGGAGCGGTAGCTGGCCGGATCCTGTATCTGGTGTACGTGGTCCACTACTGCCGGCGCCAGTTGGGCGGGCAGGTTCTGCGTGTGCAGACGTTCGGGGACTCGACGCTGCTGCTGCTCGCCGCGTTCGGTCTGTGGCTCGTGACGTTCCAGGTGATCGGCAACGCCTGGATCGCCGGCGCGGCTGCGATTCTTCTCACGCTGCCGCTCATCGCGGGATTTGTCCTGTATCTCCGCCCGCAATTCATCGCCCGCCAGCAGGCTTGAGGTGCGGCGCGCCCTCGGGTCTGTCCCGCAGTAGAGGTTCCCTAGGGTTGCCGTCAGGACGTCGTCGCGGCCGAGGGCGCCGCATCGCGCGTCTGGTAGCCCCGAACGTCCTGCAGACCGCGGATTTCGGGAAAGAACTTGCGCATCAGATCGGCGCACCTCGCCTCGACGCGATCCTGCAGATATCGCTCGTCCAGCTTGGAGAGCAGGCCGAATTTCGCTTCGGCCTTGAATTCGTGCGAGCGCCCCGCATCGAGCGTGTCCGCCGGGACCCCCATGAATTGAGCCAGTCGCGGAATATCGCTACGGATATCCTGCGTGCGCACAACCAGCAGCCGGTCGCTCGGAACCATGGAAATAATTCGCGAATTGTGCTCGGTCCAGGCACGGAGCCATGAATCCAGCGGCCACAGGCCGCGCTCGGCGAGGACGCGATCTCCGGCCTGGTGCGATCCGGGCGAAAGTGAGCTCGCGTACCAGCGGTGAAAAGAAACCATGTAATCGGCGTGGGTCCGGCCAAGCATTTCGTTGAAGATGGAGTCGAGCCACGAGTAACAATCTCGAATCGTAAGAACGATCTTCACCCGCGGGAATTCTTCGAGCATCATGTCCGTCAGCAGATAATTGGTCCACGACGAGTTGAGCTCGAGCCAGAGGTGGCGATCCAGCCGTTGAAGCTGGGCGCGCGCCGCCGTTTCCGAGATCTCCCCTTTCGTGCGCGCCATGATGAGTTCCATGAAGTGTATGCGCTCCGGCTCGTGCCATACCCGATACCGCTCGAACACGGCTGCAAGGGAGTGCGTACCGGTCTTGGGCATTCCGACGCCATAGGCGTGGAAGCGTCTGGGTTGGAGATATGGGCGCAGCCAGCTTTTGACGCGGGCCGTGAGATCTTGCTTGAATGTAAGCATAGTTGAACAGAAGGGCGGTTTTCTCGGTGGTTGAAATGTGTCAGTGGGACCGCAGCGTCTCGGCTCACGTGCCAGCCGCATACCGTGTTTCACGCTTCCGGTGCGCTTAGAGCTTGCGGCGAGCTGCGAAGTGGCAACTGCTGAACATCATGATTTTCGTTCCTCGCATTTTTACACTATACCCTCCCGTTCGGCTAGAGCCGAAGACGCACACACTGGCCGACTGGGCAATAATTCACATGTTCAACGTTGACGCGAATGGTCCCTCAAGGCGAGGGACGCTGCGCTACATTCGAAATTTTCCATGAATCGTGGTAGACCGCGAGAATGGTCGAGATGCGCATCGAGCGTTCGCAGGTGCTTGACGCTCGATACCTCACGCCCAGTTCTCTCCCGAAGGGCGAGGGGAGAAGATCGCGAAATGCTTCGTCAAGCATTTTCACGAATGCTTAATAAAACGCTCCCTACCAGCGATGAGGTGAGCCGCCAGGAATGTCGCGCGAGGCGGGGCCGCTGGCAGTCGTTGCGGCAGAAAGGCTGAGAGGCGCTACCGCGACTCGATGTGCGCAACAGGACGTGCGGGAGCATAGTGCCACGCGGCAAGTTGACGCGTATGCGATCCATCGGTTTCTACTTCCCGTCCCGCGCCACCGTGGCGGAGGCCGAGGGTTGTCAGGAAATTTAACGAATCCGCGTGGTCGTTAAATATATGATTTTCTGATTAAATATCCATGACAGCTGGGCTTATGCAACGGAATGAGTGCCTCCGACTCGAATTATTGTCGAGAAAATTTACACTATTCCAGTAGACGAGCTGGCATACTCACCCAATTGATTGATTTATAATCAATGTTCTTGAAGGCTCGATTCTTGCTTGTGTCTGCGGCGAATCCTAGAAACAATCAGTCGAAGAGCTGAGAAAACTGATATCGGCAGGGCGCGGACAGGCGGATTGAATCCAGGGAGCGCTTGATTATGAAGGGCAATCGTCGGTATTTTGGTTGGGTGGGGGCACTGCTGGCGTTCTTGGTGAGTAGCGCTGTCGGTGCTGTCCCGTTCAGTGTTACGTTCGACGGATTTACACCGGGCGCAGGTTATGGGACAGAGCCCACTGGGCTCCCCAGCCCCCCAGGTGAAGTGGTACCGGTTGGTTTCGGGCTTCCAGGAGAAGGGGTAAGTGGTCTGCTCGGCGGACAGGGCGGCACCCTGATCGATATACTTTTCTCTGCTGGAGGAGGGTCAGCGAGTTTTACCCTGTCCGGCGCAGGATCGTCCCTGGCCATTGGCATTGGCTTCATGACGCTTCGCGAACGTTTTATCGACGCTGCGGAACTCGATGGCCTGGGAGTCACGGCAAGTTTCACGTTTGCGCTGCCCGGGGGAGTGGGAACAATCGCGGTCACTGGCAGTGGAACTGCAATAGCCGGTCCCGTGCCGAACTACCCCGAACCACCCGGCCCGCCTACTGCAACTGAACCCCTTGGCACTGTCGATCTGACTATCGTGTGGGCACCGGTGGACGTGCCATTCGGCGATGGCGGCCTATTCCGGATCGAAATGAATACGCTCAACTTCGCAGGGCCGGACGGGTTTGCCAATTTGCTTGAATTTCAGACGCTCGTGCAGAACGCGACAATCACGCTCTTGGCCGAGCCCCGCGTGGTGCCCTTGCCCGGCACGCTCGCGCTCCTCGGCCTCGGCCTCGCCGGACTCGGATTCAGCCGCCGCAGCAAACGCGCGAACTGAAGGTCATTCCGGGCAGGCAGGGCAGCCGACCCCGCTTCGGCGGGTTTTTTTTTGGCGCACGCGTGATCGTTTACGCCTTCACCAGCATTACCAGAACACCCGCTCGACCTCCCACAACACGTTCGGCAGCCGCGGCGGCGCGAGGGCCCACCCGGCGGCCACACCAGCGGCATTAGCCACCATGTCGGCGACCTCGAAACTGCGGTCACCGGTCCAGCCCTGGACGAATTCGAGCGCTATGCCCATGACCACGAAGCCGGCGGCGAACATTCCGCGCGGGGAGCGTTCGTTGTAGAGGTTCGCGAACCAGGCCATCAACGCGGAGTAAGCGAGTACATGCGAAATCTTGTCGCTTTCATCCGCTACAGGATCGATGGGCGCAGGCGCGACCGACAGGTAGATCACTACGAGAACCAGCACCCAGCCGGCGACGATCCAAAAACGCCGCAATCGAAGATCCATCTTCCGCCGTTCACTCGCGTTCGATCAACCCGATCCGGACCAGCGCGTCGTACACCTGTTGCGTCGCCTGTTCGACCGAATTGGCCACGGTATCGATCCGGATCTCGGGGTTTTCGGGGGCCTCGTAAGGCGAGTCGATTCCCGTGAAGTTCTTCAGCTCCCCGCGCCGCGCCTTGTGGTAAAGGCCCTTGGGGTCGCGGTCCTCCGCCACCTCCAGCGGTGTGTCCACGAAAACCTCGATGAACTCGCCCGGCTTCATCAGTTCACGCGCCATCCTGCGCTCCGCACGAAACGGCGAAATGAACGCGGTAATAACGATAACGCCCGCATCGACCATCAGTCTGGCAACCTCGGCGATGCGGCGGATGTTCTCGACGCGGTCAGCCGCAGTAAATCCCAGGTCCTTGTTCAAGCCGTGCCGTACGTTATCGCCGTCCAGCAGATAGGTCCGCAAGCCGCGCGCATATAGGCGCTTCTCAAGCATGTTGGCGAGCGTCGACTTGCCGGCTCCCGACAAACCGGTCATCCAGACGACGCCGCTGCGATGCCCGGCAAGCGCCTGGCGTGCGCTCTTGTCTACCTCGAGCGCCTGCCAGTGAACGTTGTCGGCTCGGCGCAGCGCGAAATGGAGCATACCCGCGCCGACCGTATCGTTCGTGATCCGGTCGATCAGGATGAAACCGCCCGTTTCGCGGTTTTCCCGGTACGGATCGAACGCGATTGCTCGATCGAGCTCCAGATTCACCACGCCGATTTCATTCAACTCGAGCTTGCTGGCCGCGACCTTCTCGAGCGTGGTCACGTTTATCTTGTGCTTGAGCGGTGCCACCGTGGCCATTGCCGTTCTCGCGCCGACCTTCAACAGATAGTTCCGCCCGCGCAGCAGCGGCTGTTCGCTCATCCACACGACCGTGGCTTCGAACTGGTCGGCAATCGCCGCCGGGGCATCGGCCGCGGAAATCACGTCTCCACGGGAGACGTCGATTTCGTCGGCAAGTGTCAGCGTGATCGCCTGATTGGGGAACGCGGCCTCCAGATCGCCGTCGGCAGTCACGATACGCGAGATGCTGCTCTCGTGGCCTGACGGCTGAACGCGTATGCGCTGTCCCCGGCGAACGGAGCCGCTCGCGATAGTTCCTGCGAAACCACGGAAATTCTGGTCCGGCCGGCTGACCCATTGCACGGGCATGCGGAACGGCGCCTTCTGCAGGCGTTGTTCGTCGATTTCCACCGATTCCAGCACGTCCATGATCGTCGGTCCGTGGTACCACGGGGTGCGCGGGCCGGGCGCCATGATGTTGTCGCCATTCACGGCCGATACCGGAACGCATGCAATCTCGGTCAGCCCGATCTGCTCCGCGAACGCCCGGTAGTCGCGCTCGATGGTTTCGAATACCTCCCGCGAGTAGCCGACGAGATCCATCTTGTTGACCGCAACCACGACGCTGCGGATTCCCAGCAGGGAGACGAGGTAAGTATGGCGCCTCGTCTGGACCAGCACGCCCTTACGGGCGTCGATCAGGATGATCGCCAGGTCGGCCGTCGAGGCGCCGGTGGCCATGTTGCGCGTGTACTGCTCACGTCCCGGGGTATCGGCGACGATATAGGTGCGCCGATCGGTGGAAAAGTATCGGTACGCCACGTCGATGGTAATGCCCTGTTCGCGCTCTGCGGAGAGCCCGTCGAGGAGCAGCGCATAGTCGAGCAATTCACCGCGAGTGCCGACTTTTTTCGAGTCCGCCTCGAGCGCGGCGAGCTGGTCCTCGAAAAGGGACTTTGATTCGTACAACAGGCGCCCGAGCAGAGTGCTCTTGCCGTCATCGACGCTGCCGCAGGCGATGAAGCGCAGCAGGTTCTTGCGCTGATGCGCCTGCAAATAACGCCCGATGTCGGTCGCAAGCAGCGTGTTGCCGGTATCCATCAGAAGTACCCCTCTTGCTTCTTCTTTTCCATCGAGGCGGCGCCGTCGTGGTCGATCGCGCGTCCCTGCCGCTCGGAGGTCCTCGCCAGGATCAGCTCGCGTATGATTTCCAACAGCGTGGCCGCGCTCGACTCCACTGCGCCGGTCAGCGGGTAACATCCCAGGGTGCGAAAGCGCACGGACTTCGACATCGGCCGTTCACCGGGACGCAGGCGCATGCGGTCATCGTCTACCATCACCAGCATGCCGTCCCGGTCCACGACCGGCCGCTCTTTGGCGAAGTAGAGCGGCACTATCGGTATGTTCTCGGCGTAGATGTACAGCCACACGTCGAGCTCGGTCCAGTTCGAGATCGGAAAGACGCGCATGCTCTCGCCCTTCCTCTTCCGGGCGTTGTACAGGCGCCAGAGCTCGGGCCGCTGGTTCTTGGGGTCCCACCGGTGCTGGGCGCTGCGGAAGGAGAAGATCCGCTCCTTGGCGCGCGACTTCTCCTCGTCGCGGCGCGCACCGCCGAACGCGGCGTCGAAAGCGTGCTGATCGAGCGCCTGGCGCAGCCCCTGCGTCTTCCACATGTCCGTGTGCACCTGGGAGCCGTGATCGAAGGGATTGATGTTCAGCGCTTTTGCTTCGGGATTCTGGTGTACGAGAAGCTCGATTCCCGCCTGGCGCGCGGCCCGCTCACGCATGGCGTACATGTCGCGGAACTTCCAGGTGGTATCCACGTGGAGCAGCGGAAACGGAGGCAGCGCGGGAAAGAATGCCTTGCGCGCAAGGTGCAACATTACAGAGCTGTCCTTGCCGATCGAGTACAGCATGACCGGGTTGTCGGTCTCGGCGACCACTTCCCGCATGATGTGGATACTTTCCGCTTCCAGGCGCTGAAGATGCGTAAGGGCGGGGCCGAGGTCTGTTACGTCGAGTGGCATCAATGCATTCCGGAGGTCACTCGATTGCATCGCCGATCGTGGTGCTCCCGGTCATTTCGCAAGCAGGTGATCTCGAACCGGCGCTCGCACGCGCACAGAATGTCCGACCGGTCAGGAAGATCGGACTCCCGAAAACTCTCCTGCTCGATAACAGGTTGCCGCGTCGAGCCGTCACCGATACGATGTACTGCTCTGGGAGATATCCGCGGGATAGCGGTCGCTCGCCATCAGCTTCGAATGGTCGTGATGCTGCGCGAACTCCAGCATCTCGGTCAGGAAATTCTCATACAGCGTGAAAGTGCCGTCGATCAGGCGGATGCCTTTCTCGAGCTCGTCCGCCGTCAACTCGATGACCTCGAGTTTCCTTTCGATGTCGGCCGTGCCCATGTGATGTCCGGTTTCGCAATCCAGGTGGTGCTGCCCGAAATACAGGTAATCCGGTTGATTGCTCAACTGACGGCTCACTTCCGCTGTTTGCGCGAGAAACACGCTACCGGTCTTCTCGATCACCTCCACCAGAATCACTTTGCAGATAGGCGAGGCCTGTTTGGCGAGACCTACCATATCGTAGGTCAGCATGCGTGAACGGATGCCGTGGTCGCTCCAGATGAAATATAGCAATTCGGAGAGAGTCCCAGACTTGTCCATCTGCAGTTTCTTCAAGTCGTTCAGGTACCAGGGCCAGTGATGGCTGTCCTCGTCGGTGTGGATGTTGACCAAATGCTGATACTGGTCGTTGGAACTCAAATCGCGCAAGACGAACCGGTTGATGTCCATGAACGAAAAAACGAAATGCGCCATGTACGGTGCAAACACCAGTCGTTGTTTTGCCGGTATGGATTCGTTTTTCAGATAGTCCAACATCGGGTGCCGCGCGAACGCGGCGCTTTTCCGTTCGATGTAGGCGAGTGCTCTTTTCATGTCAGCTGCACGTAAAGGTTATCGGCTTGAGTTGAGGGGTGAGCGACAGCAGCGCTCTGGCCAGGGATTCGCCGTTGCCGGTGTCCAGGTTGTTCTTGCTTTTGATTGCTATCTTCTGCCATCGTCCGGTCGCGGTCGTAGTGTAGTAGGACAAGTGGCATTGAACGCCGTTGTGTCCTTCAGGCGAATAGATCGAATCGACGAACCCCCTGAATTTGTCCAGCAACGCAGCGCTCCCGACTGTTCGCGACTTGATCGCGTTCAGATCGCTGGCACGGAACGTGAACTGCTGACCGTACATCGGGAAATAGTCCGTGTCGAACGCCATCAGGTATTCGTACAGATTTTCGTAGCGGCGCAGCGTTTCTTCCGTTTGCCTTCGCGGATCCTCGCCGTTTAGTATCCAGACCGCGCTGGTGGCGAACATGGTGCTGTCGAACCAGGCGCCGTGGTTGTAACCGATTGCATGAATCAGTTCATCGTAGTAGTCCAGCGGCTGGACCGCAAGGTATCTGGGCGCACTGTCGAACTCGGCTTTATAGAATCCGAAGTTCGCATACATGGCTCTCCTGAGCTTGGCGACCATCCCCTCCTGCTTGACCAATGCGTTGGCCTTGCGGTAGTCGCCGCGGAAGAAACCCGCCCGGTCGTAGAGAAATCTCAGGTGGGGAATCTTGGCGTCCTGCAGGGTGAGCGCCGGTGCCGAGTACATCATTTTCGAGGTGCCGAACCGGTCCGCATCTCGGTCGGTCGTGTGACACTCGGCGCAGGTGAAGATCAGCGGTCCCTTGTTCAGAACCTTGGCGAAGTCTGTCACGTCGACCGCGATTTTCTGCGCGGTGAATATTTTCTCCCCTGCGCCGTTGACCCGGTTATTCAGCGGACGGATCGGGTTTGGTGGATAGGAAAGCGCGAACACGTAACGGGTCAAAGCATCCATGTCCTGTTCGGACAATCGTTGGCCGCCCATCAGACCTTCGAAAGTGCCCGGGGAACCGTCGCACGGCGTATTGAACTCCTTCAGCGCGCGCTCTTCGACGGACCGTCCTTTGGGACAATGATTGCCGCCCCCAGGAGCGCTTCCCTGCATGTCGCCTCTGAAATGCAACGCGCCCGAGTTCGTGAGCCCGTGCAAGGGAAGCGTCAGCATGGGTCCTTTCAGCGGATGAAAAAACGGTGTATCGATCAGCAGCCAGGCCGGTTGGGTGGTGAAGGTCCCCCTGTATTTGAACAGGCGCGGGTCGGCGTCGCCTTTCTCCAGGTAGGCCAGTCCCGGCGATTTCAGGTCGATGGTGTTCTTCTGCAGCGCTTCGGCAAAGGCTTTCTTGCTACCCATGAACACCACCGGCACTCGCGTATTTCCCAGCGGCAGTCTGTCCCCGGTTTTGACCGCCGCGGGATCCTGTTTGAAGGTAATCGCACGGATCTCGGTCTTCAGGTCCGGGATCTCGCGGCCAGGGTGGGCGACGTAACCCAGCTCGACGATCTCCAGGGGTTTGTCTTTCTGGCTGAGATCCCACTGCAGCTTGTCGGAGCCACCGAAGACATGACAGGAGGCGCAGGCGACCGCGCCGTTGGAGGAAGTCAGCGTTGCGTCGTATAGCCATTGCCTGCCCTGACGGACGTCCAGCGCCTCCGGGCTGAACATCGTGTACTCGGAGATCTTGTCGAGCGCTGTCGAGGTGATTCGATAGGTCAGGATCTTGTTGTCGAAAAGGGTGTAGACGAACAGCAGTCGGTCCATCGGATCCGTGGCGAATCCGACGGGTCCGCCCGCCGGGGCAGCGCCGTAGTCGCGTGCCTTGCCCAGAAACTGCTGTTTCAAACCGCTAGCCTGAAGCGGTTTCCCCGCATCCGTCGACAACTTGAACTGCGACAGCTTGTTGCCGCCCATCGACGCAACCAGGATCTGATCGCCGTCGCGATCGAGATGCAGCGCACCGGGCAGGGCCATGCCTGGAGTGACGCGAGCCGATTGGAACTCCCTGCCGTCCAGGTTGATCCGGTGCACGCCGGGCGCGGGCTTCCGGTTCAGGTCGACGACGGTCAGCTGGTTGCTGACGAACCGCTCTTTGAGCTTGTCCTGCATCGGCTGGGTATTGTGCGATTCCAGCCCCGAGACAATCAGTCGATTGTGCCTGGCGTCATAAACGGTGTTGAAAAGAATCGTGCCGAGATTCTTGACCGTCGTTGCCACTGCATGGCGATTGAACTTGGGCGCCGAAAGGTTGCCCAGTTGCAGCGCGCTGCCCGCATTGATGATGAACAGATCGTTGTCGGCGATCGAAAAATTCAGTTTCTCGGACCAGTCCCTGCCCAACAGGTCGCGCCATTCGCCCTTGTCGTTCTGCTGCACCATCAACATGGGCTCCGGGTGGCCGACACCGTCGGCGCTCCACTTTTCGCCGATCAGGGCATCGAACGGCACCGCCACGGCCGCAGTGCGGTTGCCGGACTTGAAGGCGGTCGCGAAAACCTGGCTGCCGTCCCGGTTCACGGCCAGTGACCGCACCGAGTCGGTAAACAGGTTGATGACCCCGGCGACCTCTGTGTCTCCGGTATTGGCGCCGATATCGATCGCCCACAGATCGGCTCTGCCGATCTGTTCACCGCGTTCGCTGTTTTTGGCGTCGAGGCGGTTCTGAAGCAGGAAAGAGGTTTTGAACTGAGGGTGATGCTGGCCACGAAACGCGGCGCTGACGAACGCGCGATTGCGTCGATTGTGCGTGGCGCCGCGCCTGTCGCGACCGTGGTCTGCGAACACCACGTCCCAGGGTGCATCGCCGACCTGCAGTGTTGCTGCGACCCGCGGCGCACCGTCTATTCTCACGATGCTGATCGAATCCGATACGTGATTGACCACCCACAACTCGGTGGCAGTGCGCTGCGCCACTGCCACCGGGTCGATACCTACGCTCACGGTGCTGCGCAACGTCAGGACCCGCTCTCCTATCTCGAAAATCTCCAGGCAGTTGGCGGGCGTATTGATCACGAACAACAGTCTGCCGTCGTCGGATACCGCCAGTGGTCTGGTCGGCACGCTTTCAAAGATGCGTTGTTTGTCGTGCCGCTGCCCGGCCACTCCCGAACCACACATGAACACCGGCTCGGCAATCGGTTGCTGCGTCACCTGCTGGGCCGACGCGGTCGTTGTCAACGTACCCCGGCAGAGACAGACGAGCGCCAACGTACAAAGAAACCTGAGCAGGTGCTTCATGTTATTACCCGACTGGTTCATTTCCCTCCATCCGAGGGGTAGCTTCCAATGCCCGGCGCGCTCCAGTTGCAATGGAATCCGGCTTGCGGAAGCCACCGCATGTACTGTCGCACAACCGGGGATCGACGGTTCGGGCCGTTGGGCTGTCTTGGCGAGTGAGATCTTCGTGCCTGAGAATTACAGACATCCTTCCTCGCTCCCGATTACACTTTATCTCCCGCCCCGCGCATCGTCAATTGCCTGACCGTGCAGACCAACTCGATGGTTGCAGCGTCCGGCTTCTCGTCCAGCGGAACCGCAAGATATTTGCCAGCGATTGCTGGATGCCGCCCTGCCGTGGTGCGCAATCTTGCCTTGAATTTTGTTCTTGAACGGTGTATCGGCAAGCGATGGCGCGCGAACAGGTTAACCGCCGATGTCGATCCGTCGGGGCGATCATGTCTGGAGAATCCTGCCCGGTCGGGTGCATGCGCGCAAGTGAAAAACGACCGGAAACGGAACTATGGAGCTTCGTTTTCAATCCCGGGGAGGGATGGCACAGATCCGATCAGCACCCGACGGCGAACCGGCAGCACGAACAGCATCAGCGCACCGGTCAGCACGAACGCGGCCACCGCATACGAGCCGCCCCACTGGTACGCCGGCGACTCGCTGATCATTCCGTCGGCGAGAACCAGGCTCGCAACGGTGCATTCCGGTCACATGGGTAACGGTTCATACCGGAGCCTAAGGCAGTGCCGATTGGCGCGCCAATTGGTTCTCTGAAATGCCGAGCTGTCACCGCTGTCGCGGTGCGCGAAAGAACGCCGGCGCCGCCATCCGGGACGCCTCTTTCCAGGGGACACGCCTCAGGCGGCTCCTGGGGATCCGGTTCGCGACGGCCAGCCCCAGCCTGTCCATGAGGCGCTGCGCGTCGAAGGGCGCTCTCACCTTGACGTCGTTATCAAAGTAACAATAGACATCCCGCGATCGCCGCTTAGCCGGTGCTATCGTCGAGATCCGCTGCGCGTCCCGCGGTTCCTTCCCGCCGCTCCAGGCGCGGATGCGCTCGGCCCAACGGTCGAGCGCCCGGTCCGTATAGCCGCTCGCGTACAGCTTTCTGTCGCCGTGCAGACGGAGATAGACGAAATCGGCCGTTACGTCCTCCAGGTATGGCCATTTGCCCGCCGTGTC
This sequence comes from Burkholderiales bacterium, assembly GCA_035649495.1. GTDB lineage: Bacteria > Pseudomonadota > Gammaproteobacteria > Burkholderiales > SG8-41 > SG8-41. The sequence continues at coordinate 35,816 of DASRJL010000092.1, forward strand.
GGCCACAACGAGCGCGACCTGGTGCCGCCGCAGGAGCGCGATGAACGACTCGTCGACGAAGCTTGCATGGCGGATTTCCACCGCATGGCGCAGTACGCGCACGCGCTCGATGGCTAACCGGGAACGTCCCTTCATGCGCGCATCGCGCTTGCGCGCGAGCACGAGAGCTTCTCCCGTATCGCGCGGCAGCATTGCAAGGAATCGCTCCAGGCGCTCCGCGTCGTACCGGAAGTTGGGAGGAAACTGCCACAGGAGAGGGCCCAGCTTGTCTCCGAGGTTAAACAGCCCCGAAGCGAGAAAGTTTGCGAGCGGCGTCTCAACGTCCTGCAATCGCCGGACGTGCGTGATGTAGCGCCCGCCCTTGGCGGCGAACACGAAGTCCGCCGGCGTGGCATCGCGCCAGCGCGCGTAGCTCGCCGGGCTCTGAAGTGAATAGAAAGAGCCATTGATCTCTATGGTCGGCAGCGCCCGCGACGCGAACTCAAGTTCACGATCCTGAGCGAGTCCATCGGGATAGAACACCCCGCGCCACGGCGGATAGCGCCAGCCGGATATTCCAATGCGGATCTTGCCCACGTCATGCAAATAGACCGAGGGGTTCCTCGACAGGTTCAGTCGAATTCAAGCGTGAGGTGCGGGCTTTCAGCATACCGCCAGCTTTGCCACGTAGCCGCTCGGGCAACGTTGTAGGCGTGGATGGTTTACCGAGAAACCGGCTGATGTGTCTGACAAGGGGAGGCCGGGCTTGACGCCAACCCGCTGTCAGTTGAAGCGGTTCAGTGCGCACCGGATCCAGTCGAGCTGCGCTGGACTGTTTACGGCTATGGCGGAGGCCGTTTCGTTAGTGCGTTAGACCGAAGCGTGCGAAACGTAATCGAGTAGCGCAGTTCCGTAGTAGGTGGGATATGGTGCTGCCAGCGCCAGCGAACATCGCCCTGCATCACGTAGGCCGAACGGGGCTCAAGCTCGATCGCAATCGCTGCCGTCTTGTCGTTCTTGGCGGCATATGGTCGGAACCGCATTCGCGCTTTCCCAGCGAGTGAAATGCCGACGATCGTCTCGAAATGGGGAGCGTCACTGTGCCAGCCTATCGGCGTCCCTGGCTGGTACTCGGTGCAGAGCGCATGTACGAACGAACTCTCGTCCATACCAAGCCATTGCGAGATCTTGCGGCGAAACGGCAGGAGGAACTCTGGGAATGGCCTGCGCGGATTCGCATTCTCCGCCTGGTTGCCGTAGCTCGCCGGGTACTCGCCTTCTCCATATCGAACAACCCGCCGCCGCGCCGTGTACTGCTGAAATAGCGCCTGCTTGAACGGTAAGCGGACGAACTCCGCCAACAGCTGCTCTTCCTCGTCGCTTGTAAGAAAATTCGCCCGGTAGACTAGACCGTGCGGAAATGCAGCTGTTTGGTCGAAAAGAGTGTATTGGGTGGGCGGCGGCATAGCACTAACCAAAGATGGGGGCGGGCATCAGCCGATCAATCCCTTTGAGCTAGCGACTCAATCTCGAGCCATTCGCGCGGGCTGGCCTGCTCTCCTTAGACGCTACCGACGCCGCAGGGTCGAATTGCACCATGTGCCAATGGGCGGCCGGGGTGCCGCGAGGGATAATGCATAAAAGTCCCAGACAATGACACGGGCAGCGAAGAACCGGTTGCGCCTTCTCGCATTCGCGGTGGGCGCCGTAGTTGCGGCCGCGTGGCTCGTTGCCGCACCGCGGGCGCTCGCCCAGAACGCCGCGATCCCGGCGTTCAAGACGCTCGACTCGATGGAGGCCCGCGTCCAGGGCTGCACGACCTGCCATGGGCAGAGCGGGCAGGGCACGGGCAACGATTACTTCCCGCGCATCGCCGGCAAGCCGGCCGGATATCTCTACAACCAGCTCGTCGCGTTTCGCGACGGCAAGCGCCGCTACGCGCCGATGAATTACCTCGTTGCGTATCTCCCGGACGCGTACCTGCGCGAGATCGCCGAGCACTATGCGAAGCAACGCCCGGCGTTCATGTTGCACGAGACCGTACCTGCGGACCCGGCGAGCCTCGAGCGGGGCCAGGCGCTCGCGCGAACGGGTGACCCGAAAACAGGCATTCCGGCCTGCATCTCCTGCCATGGAGCAGGTCTCACCGGCATGGAACCGGGCATCCCCGGGCTCGTCGGCTTGCGCCCGAACTACATCGCAGCGCAGCTCGTCCGCTGGCGGGTGGGCGAGCGCGTGGCGGTCGATCCGGACTGCATGAAGCGCATCGCGGTGCGCCTGACCGACACCGACGTCGGCGCCCTCGCCGCCTGGCTCTCGCGCCAGAAGCCGCCGGCCGACGCCGCGCCCGAGAAGTCGAACCTCGTGCGGATGCCGCTCGCCTGCGGCAGCCAGCGGTAGCCGGCATGCGCAAGCTCGCCTTCATCGTCGCGTTGGTCCTCGTCGGCGGATTGGTCGTGGCCGCGCTCGTCTGGAAGGTCGTGCGCCCCGGAGCGCTGACGGGCACCTCCAAGGTCGTGGACGTGACGACGCAGATCATCGACCGCGGCGAATACCTAGCGCGCGCCGGCGACTGCATCGCCTGCCACACCGCGCCCGGCGGCGAACCGTTCGCGGGCGGGCGCGCGATGCCGACGCCGTTCGGGAATCTCTACGTCTCCAACATCACGCCGGACGACGAGACCGGCATCGGCCGGTGGACGCCCGACGACTTCTACCGAATGATGCAGAAGGGCATCTCGCGCGACGGCACGCTGCTCTATCCGGCGATGCCGTTCGCGGCATACACGAAAGTCACGCGCGGGGACTGCGACGCGATTTACGCCTATCTCATGTCGATTCCGCCGGTGCGCCAGAAAAACCGCCCGCACGAGCTGCGCTTCCCCTTCAACAAGCGCGAGCTCCTCGTCGGCTGGCGCACGCTCTACTTCAAGGAAGGCGAGTACATCCCCGATCCGAAGCAGTCTGCGCAGTGGAATCGGGGCGCGTACCTGGTCGAAGGCCTCGGCCACTGCTCGATGTGCCACACCGCCATCAACCGGCTCGGCGGCTCGAGCGAGGCGCAGGCGTTCGAAGGCGGGATGATTCCCAACCAGAACTGGTACGCGCCCTCGCTCACGTCGAACCAGGAGGGCGGTCTCGGTAACTGGAGCGTGAAGGACATCGCGGACCTGCTTCAGGTCGGCGTCTCCCAACGCGCCACCGTGTATGGTCCCATGGCGGAAGTCACCTACAACAGCCTTCAATACCTCACGGACGAGGACGCCACCGCGATGGCGGTGTATCTGAAGTCGCTGGCGCCGGGAGACGCGCCTCCCTCGGTCTCCAGTGCCGAGCGCCTGACACAGCCTGCGGTACTGGAGATGGGCCGCAAGGTCTACCTGGACCAGTGCGTGATGTGCCACGGCAACGAAGGCAAGGGGAACCCGCCCGCGTATCCGCCGCTCGCGGCGAACCCATCGATCACGATGGCGACGCCGGTCAACCCGATACGCATGGTGCTGAATGGCGGCTATCCACCGGGGACGCGCAAGAACCCAAAGCCGCACGGCATGCCGCCGTTCCTGCACGTTCTGAGCGACGACGAAGTGGCAGCAGTCGTCACCTACATACGGGTCGCCTGGGGTAATGCCGGCGCTCCGGTCACGCCGGCCCAGGTGAACGAGCTGCGCAAGCTCTTGCCGGAATAAGGAGGGGGGACCATGGGCACACCGCAGGATGACCGCCACGCGACCGAGGCGAGCGACGCGCGAGTGGACGAAATCGTGAGCCGCGGCCCGGCGGGGGCCTTTGCGGTCGCGGGCATCGCGACCGCGATCGTCGTGGCGATCTACTTCGCGTTCTACTTCTTCGTGTTTCTGCCGCGAGGCGCGATCCAGTGAGCGAGACCGCGCACGCGTCGGAAGCGGTTGCCGTCGCGGCCGAGCGGCGGTGGGGCATCATCGTCGCGATGATCATTGTCGCCCTGGTCGCGATGATGATCTTCACCGGCGTCCACTGGTCTTCGATGCCGCCGTCCCGCGTGGAGACGATCGATCCGCGCACGCTGCACATCTCCGGCGAGTTCGTCGAATCCAACCTCGGCACTTCCGTCGAAGCGGACGGCAAGGTGGTGGTGCGGCTCGTCGCGCAGCAGTACTCATTCGAGCCGCAGTGCATGCTCGTGCCGGCCGAGACGCCGGTCACGTTCCGCGGCACGAGCTCCGACGTGGTCCACGGGTTCGTCGTCGGCACCACGAACGCGAACGTGATGCTGATCCCCGGCTACGTCGCGACGTTCACGGCGACGTTCCGGAAAACGGGCGAGCAGCTGATGCCGTGCCACGAGTATTGCGGAACGGGGCACGCGGCCATGTGGGCGCGGTTCCAGGTCGTGCCGCAGCAGGAGTTCATGGCGAAGGCCCGCAAGGGAGAAAGGCTGACCTGTGTTTCTCGCTAGAAGGCTCGTGCTTGCCCATTTCTGGGTCGCGTTCGTCGCGTTCGCGGCCGCGCTCGTGCTGGGCGAGTGGCAGATGTACGTGCGCAGCCCTCTCTCCGCCTGGGTCGGGAATCCCGAGCACTACTACCGCTCGGTCACCGGCCATGGCACCGTGATGGGCTATGTCCTGCCGACGCTCGTTGCAATGGGCTTCGGCTACGCGATCACCGAGCTGTCACTCAAGCGGCCGCTGATCGGGCTCAAATGGGCGTGGGGTGGTTTCTGGCTGGTGGTGACGGGGGCCGTGATGGCGGCTACGCCCGTCGCGCTCGGCCGCGCGTCGGTGCTCTTCACGTTCTACCCGCCGATGGTCGGCAGCGTCTTCTATTATCTCGGCGTGGTGCTGGTCGTGGTCGGCTCGTGGGTGTGGGTCGCGTTGATGGCCGTGAACCTGCGCGCGTGGAAGAAAGAGCATCCGGGCGCCACGATTCCGCTCGCGATGTTCGGCAACGTCGCCGGGGCGTACCTCTGGGCGTGGACTGCCGTCGGCGCGGCGATCGAGATTCTCGTGCTCATCCTGCCGGTCGCGCTCGGCTTCAAGGACACGATCGACGCGGGGCTCGCGCGCGTCTTCTTCTCCTGGACGCTGCACGCGATCGTGTATTTCTGGCTGATGCCCGCCTACATCGCGTTCTACACGATCGTGCCGCGCGCGATCGGCGGCCGGCTCTATAGCGACACGATGGGGCGCGTCGCGTTCGTGCTGTTCCTCGTGTTCTCGATGCCGATCGGGATCCACCATCTCTTTGCCGATCCGCATGTCGGCTCGGGCTTCAAGTTCGTGCACGCGGTCTTCACGGCGATGGTGGCAGTGCCGACGTTCCTCACGGTGTTCACGATCGTCGCCTCGGTCGAGATCGCGGCGCGACTGCGCGGCGGTAAAGGCCTGATCGGGTGGGTGAAGGCGCTGCCCTGGGACAACGCCATGATGCTCGCCGTGACGTTCTCGTTCATCATGCTCGGCTTCGGCGGCGCGGGCGGCATCATCAACATGAGCTACCAGCTGAACGAGACGGTGCACAACACGCAGTGGATCACCGGGCATTTCCACCTCATCTTCGCCGGCGCGATCGTGATCATGTATTTCATGGTCGCCTATGATTTGTGGCCGCAGCTCACGAAATGCCGGCCGCTTTCAACCGGCCTCATCAAGGTGCAACTCTGGACGTGGTTCCTGGGCATGCTCGTGCTGACGATGCCGTGGCACCTCGTCGGGCTGCTGGGCATGCCGCGCCGCATGGCGTATTTCGACTACACGCACCCCGATCTCCAGGCGCAGGCGTGGACGGTGACGGTCTCGACGATCGGCGGTTTCGTGGTGATGGTCTCGGGCCTCCTCTTCATCTACATCCTGGCGGTGGCGCGCAAAGGCGCCGCCGACCCCGCGCCGTTCACGTTCAGCGCGTCCGCGCATCCGGTCGAGCGAACGCCGCTCGCGCTCAACGGCTTCGCGATCTGGGTGACGATGATGATTGCGCTGACGGTCGTGAACTACGGCTTCCCGATCGCTCAGCTCGCGATGCTGAAGGAGACCTCCGTGCCCGCCGTGCGCATCGGAGGGCAGTGATGGCCGCGCCGCACGATCCGGCCAGCCGCCGCTACGTGCAGTGGAGCGTGATCTCGCTCGTCGTCCTGACGCTCGTCACGCTGCTCGTCGGGTTCGTATGGCTGCCGTCGGCGCACCCCGACTTCAGTGCGCAGGGCATCTGGGCGGCGATTTGCCGGGCGGCCGGTGTCCCGACGAAGTGGAGCGAAACTGCCGAGCCCGTGAAAGCACGGGTGTCGACGCGCGTCATCCTGCCGGATGCCGCGAACAGCGGGACTTCACAGGCCTCGATCGGCCTCGGCGCTACGCTTGCGCTCCAGCAATGCACGATGTGCCACGGAGCGCAGGGGGTCACCGCGGCCGACACGCCCAATCTGGCCGGCCAGTATCGAGAAGTGATCATGAAGCAGCTGGTCGATTACAAGAACGGGGACCGCGCGCATTCGGTCATGCAGGCCCTGGCGGCGAACCTCGCGGACGACGACATACACAACCTAGCCGCCTACTACGCGTCGCTACCCAAGCCGCGGCTCGAACCCGCGGCTGACGATTCACCCGCGCCCGCCCTCGTGCGCGTCGGCGATCCGGTCAGGAACATCGCGCCGTGCGCCTCCTGCCACGGCGGCATCGACCGCAAGCTTGGCACGCCGTGGCTGGAGCACATGCCGAAGCGCTATCTCGAGGATCAACTGCACGCGTTCGCCACAGGCGCCCGCCGCAACGATATCCACGCCCAGATGCGCAACGTCGTGAGGCAGATGACGAAGAGGGAGATCGCGGAGGTATCGGAGTTCTACGCTCGGCGCGGCGTGCCCACGGGGCACCGCTGATCCGGGCTAAACTAGCTTCAAAGGAGGTGTCACGTGAATGACATGACCGTAAGGCCCAAGTCCGAGTACCACGAGAAAATGAAGAGCGACATGGAGAAATTCCTGCGCGGCCCGGACTGGACGCCCGCGCAACGCGTCGCGCTTTCCTGCCGCATCCTGGATGCGGACGGGCACGAGTCGGCGCTCGCCGGCCAGATTACGCTGCGTGGCGAGAAGCCCGGCACCTACTGGGGCCTGTCCTTCGGCCTCGGCCTGGACGAAGCAAAGGCGAGCAACATCCTTCTGTTCGACAACGACCTCAACGTGCTTGAAGGCGATGGCATGGCCAACCCGGCGAACCGCTTTCACCTGTGGATCTACCAGGAGCGGCCGCAGGTCAATTCCATCGTGCACACGCATCCGCCGCATGCATCAGCTCTGTCGATGATCGCCGAACCGCTGATCGTGTCGCACATGGATACCTGCGTGCTGTACGAAAACTGCGCCTACCTGCCGGAATGGCCCGGCGTGCCGATCGGCGACGAGGAAGGGCGCATCATTTCCGAGGGTCTGGGCGACAAAGAGGCCATCCTGCTCGCGCATCACGGCGTGCTCACCGCCTGCAAGACGATGGAGGCGGCGACTATCCTCGGCTTCTACATGGAGCGCGCGGCCAAGCTGCAACTGATGGCGCGCGCCGTCGGTCCGATCAAGGCGGTAAAGCGCGAGCACGCGCTGGAAGCTCGTGGTTATCGCGGCTCGCCGAAGTACATCAGCGCCACGTTCAATTACCTGGCGCGCGAGGTGATACGAAATTCACCCGAAGTACTGAACTAGGGCCGGCCGCCGGGGAACAGGTACGCTCGTCCCGCAATTCGGGCGGTTACTGCCGTTGCTGTGTTCACTCAGCGCGAATGCCGGCGAGCGTGACCACCTTGCGGGCTGTCTCGACTTTGGCGCGGACGAACCTGGTGAACTCCTCTGGCGTACTGGGTGTTGCCTCTTCGCCTTGGTTCAGCATCTGCTTCTTGATGTCCGGCAGATTGACGATTCGCGCGATCTCCTTGCTTATTTTATCGATGACCGGCTTCGACATCCCTGCGGGCGCGAACGCTCCCCACCAATCCTGGTACTCGTAACCCGGCAGCGCAGCCTCCGCGACCGTTGGCACGTCCGGCAGAACCGGCGTGCGCTGCGCGGTGGTTACAGCCAGCGCCAGCAATCTCCGGTCTTTGATGAACGGCAGCGCGGGCACAAGAGGCGCTAGGAGATACTGGATGCGCCCCGTCATCGTGTCGAGTAGTGCTTCGGGTGGTCCCTTGTACGGGACATGCACGACCTCGATCCCGGCGGCAATTTTGAACTGCTCTCCGGCGAAATGGGTGCTGCTGCCGACACCGGAAGAGCCGTAGGTGATCTGTCCCGGCTTCTGCCTGGCGAGCGCGACGAGGTCCTTGACTGATTTCGCACCGAGCGAAGGCGCTGCCACCAGAATGATCGGCGCGATCGCAATCTGGCTCACGGGCGAGAAGTCTTTGAGCGAGTCGTACGGGAGCTTCGAATATAGCGCTGCACTCACCGCAAAAGCGGCCGAATTGACGAGGAGCGTGTAGCCGTCGGGCGTAGCTTTGGCTACGATACTTGTTCCCAAAGTTGTGCCAGCGCCGGGCCGATTGTCGACCACCACTTGCTGACCCCAGTTCTCGCTCATCTTCACGGCGAGCCTGCGCGCGAGCAGGTCGGCGGCGCTGCCAGCCGTCAGCGGCACGATGATCCGGACCGGTCTCGTTGGAAAATCCTGCGTTGACTGCGCAAGACCTGGTGCGGCAGTGCTCGCCATGACGGTCGCGATCAAGGCAGTGAACGTTATTCTTTGCAAAGCAGGCATCGCGCCTCCCACATGCGAAATCGTCGGGGCAGTTTCTCCTATTTTTTGCTGAATGTGAACATGACGGCAGGATCACCCGTTGCACTAAGGACTCAGAGAGGGTCGCGGTAATCTGGAAAATTCCCACCGCTGCCGGTAGCGCCGAATGCTGATTGTGGGCGTTGGAGTTTTCCAAAGGATGGACGAAAATAATTGCAGGATCAAACATTTAGCGGGGTTTGAACCCTATTCACCTCAAGACCCTGGCAGGTTTCTCACTCATCGGCAGATGAGAGCAGCTGTTACCGGCCAACGACGTAAGTCGCGCGCTGCTCTATCGCCTGCTTCGCCGCCTGCATGAGCGGGCCGCACTGCACATCCTGATTTCCGCCCATCTGTATGAATGGCACGAGCGCAGCAAGGGGTGTCGCAACCGTAGCCAGTACTACCGCGCCCCCTGCGCGCGCGGCCAGTCTCCCCAGGTCAGGCATCACTGCCGGCTGCGCGAACGAACCCTTTACATTGATCGGGCCGCGCAGCGAAAGCAGGCTCGCGCTCTTGGGTTTGGCGACCAAGCGCAGATCGAGCGTCTCGTCCGCGAAATTCGCCTTTCCTTCGCCGACCAGCGTCGTGTGTGCCGTGTCAAACACGAATTGCCGCGGCTGCATGACGCCGTTCTCGAAGGCGAGGTCGGCCACCACGCATCGGATTGGAATGTCGCGATCGCCCCGCATAAGCACGACCAGCGAGTTCGCCAGGTCGAGGTTCGAAAGCCGCAGCATGAGATCGCTGACTTTGCCTTCCCCGATCACCAGTGTCGTATCGCCCGTCGCCGTGCCGAGCATCGCTGCCACCGAGTTGCCACGCCCGGCCAACTTCACGCTCCCGTCGATTTCGCCCACGCTCGCTTTCGCGATCCTGAGTTGTGGCAGCAGCTGCGAGAGCTGCAGTGACTGCACGCGGATGTCGGCGCGCGATGCGATGATCGAGCCGCGCCCGTCGAGCGTGATTTGAGAAAAGAGATTGCCGCCCGCTACGCCGAAGTTGAGCGGCGAGAGTGTGAGAACGCCGTCCTTGAGAACCAGATGTGTAATCATGCTTCGTACCGGCAGGCGCTCTGTCAGGATCTGTTTCCCTTCGAACTTCACGTCCGCGTCGGCGGCCTTGAGCTTCTCGAGGTTGTAGGGCGAATCCGGTAACACGCGGTTCGGATTCGGCGTCGTGACGTTGCCGCCCGGAGTTTTTTCCGCGCCAATGAAGCCGGAGAGGTCCGCGAGCGCGAGGCGGTTCGACTTCAAGTCGGCTTTCATGAATTGCGGCGTGCGGCCGCGGTCGACAAGGAAGTCGCCCGACAGATCGCTATCACCTACGGCGCCGGTGAATTGCCGGAACTGCCAGAGGTCGCCGCGCTGAACGAGGCGGCCGGCGATGCGATACGGCGGGGTGGGCGGTAGCGGCACCCCGACGATCCTGTAGAGCTCGGCCATGCTTCCTCCAGCGAGTGTCAGCTGCATATCCACCGAGCGGGCGTCGGCAGGGTCGCGCACGATGCCTTTAGCGCTTGCCCGCGTGTCGCCCACGCGCAACGTCGCGTCAATGCTGACGTCGGGATGGTCGGTACGCTGCGATTTGAAGGTACCATTCGCCGTCGCGGGCAGACCGTAAAGCTTGCTGTCCGTCACGCTTACGTTCGCCGCAACTTGAAGCACCGGTTCGACGTGTCCTTTCAGCTCGAAGCGACCGTTGACCAGTTGACTCTGGAAGGCGCCGAATTTCGCTGGATCGAAGTTGCGGAGCTGCCCTGCGAGGTTGAATGACCGTTGCGTATCGAACGCGACGCGCCCACGCGTCGCAAGCTCGGCCGCACCCGCGCGGGCGTAGGCTTCGTCGATCGTCACGATACCCTCGACCAGCGTGCCCGCGAAGCGCACGTGGTACTGCTGCTGGATGAGATTGAAACGCACCCGCTGCGCCGCCGTATTGCCGCCCAGCGCGACCTTGCCGGCGAGGTTTGTCTGGTGCAGCCGCTTCTGAACGCCGCGCAGGTTGAAATTCCGCGTGTCGAGGTTCAGATCGAGAGCGCCGCCGCGCCATGCACCCGCCCCGGCGAAGCGGCCTGCGCCCGCGAGATCGAGCCTGATATTCGTCAGCAAGAGTTCTTCAAGCGTACCCTGCAAAGCGGCCGACAGCTGTGCGAAGGGCAGTTTCTTATCGTCGATCGTGCCCGGTTCGGTGTTCTTGACGTCGAGCGTTCCGTCGAGCCGGCGCCCTTCACGCGCAGCGAGACGACCTTCGCCGCTCAGCTTCGCGCCCGGCGCGTTCGCCACCCAGGCTCGCGGATCGAAATCCTTCGTGGTGAATTCGAGCTGTGTAAGCGGCTGCGCATCGTACGGCGCCACGGCGAGCTTCGCGGAGGCGATCGCATCGTACGCTTTCGCATCGATCGCGACCTCTGCGTTCAGCAGACTCCCGCCGAGCCTCGCGGTGGCAACGTACACACGCGGATCGGGCCCCGTCAGCTCGACATTTCCGTCGAGAGCAAAGGGGCTTTCAGCGCCGATCTTTAGCTCGCCTTTGAGAGCGCCGTATTGCGTCGCCAGCGACTTCACTTCGGCTTTGAGCTGCTTTCTGTTGCCCGAAAACGCCGCGCGCAAACCGCGGATTTCCTGCGCGGCATCGGGCCGGACGATCGACAGCGCGGCAATCTGAAAATCGGTCACGGCAAACGATATCGGCGCGGCGAGCGATTCGGGGGGCCTGCGCGATTCGTCCTCCGATTCGGCAAACTCGAGCGTGACGGTTTTCGCGGTCATCGCGCCGACCGCCACCTGCCCGATCAGCAGCCGGATGGGCCGCCACTCGAGGTGCGCGTCCTTGATCGCGATCCTGCCGAAGCGGTCCTGATAGTGGAGTTCAGCGGCAGTGATCGTTCCCAGCAGTGAACCGCGGAGATCCACCGTCTGGAGACGGCCATCGAGGCGTTGCGACAGTGCGTTTGCCGCATGGATCAATGTCGTCTCGCGTGAGAGCAGCCACAGCCCGCAACCGCCCAGCGTTACGAGGAGCAGGATCGCCATGATGGCCGTTTTCGTTCGCCTGGAACGAACATTACGCGAGAACACGCCGGTTTCAGCCATGATTGCCTCGCTCGCCGTTTTTCAGCCGCCGAATAGCTTTGGAACGGGAGGTCGCTAAAAGTTGCACACCATGGCCGCAGGAAGTACCAGCAGCAGTAAAATTGTGCCGCGACGCTTTTAGATGACCGGCTGGAGAATCCTCTCCGCTCCGCCCGGCCCCGGTTGTCGCTTAGGGACGACCGGGCATATGTCTTGCTGCAGTCAGCGCACCTTGATTTCGACGCGCCGGTTGCGAGGCTCAGGAATGCCGTCAGCGGTGGGGACGATCGGCTCGCGCTCTCCGCGCGCCGCGACTTCGATGACCTCAGGTGGCACGCCCGACGACACGAGCCGCCGGGCAACCATCTGTGCCCGCTGCAGCGACAGCCTATCGTTGTACTCGAGGGTCCCTAAACGGTCCGCGTGGCCAATCACCACTATCTCGGCGGCTAACCACGATGCGACCTGCCTTCTCGCATCTTCGAAAGCAGCCTTCGACGCCGGTGTGAGCTCGTCGGTACCTAGTACGAAATACATGGTGAAGGGCTGCGGTTTCTTCGGCTGCGCCGAAAGCAGTCCGCTGTAGCGGCGTTGGACTTCGTCGGCCGTGGTTGCGCTCGATACGAGCGCGCCGCCGCGGATCTCGACGCTTGTGTAGGTCATGTTCAAAAGCACTTCCGCATCCCGGGTTTTCACGATGACGGCCGACGGCGTGGCCGTCTCCGAAGGCAGCAGGATGACACGCTCCGACACGCGCGCTGACCGCTGCACAACGGGCTGCGACCCGCAGCCGGCCAGCACGACAGCAAGAGCGACAATGACAGCAGCTCTCGTGATCATTCTTCCCGCTCCAAGTCGACGATGAAGTCCGTGCCGCGTATGCCGATCGTCGCCGTCGGTGTATTGAAAGTGACGCGGTCAGGCGTGTGTTTGGCAATGATGCCTGTGATGACCCGTGCCGTACCTTTGATGAACGAAATGGCGAGGCCGCCGGCATACGAGTTCGGGTTGAATTCGAATTCGCGAATCAGCACCTCGCTTCCTGGTCCAATCGTTAACCGCGTGTCGTCGTGCAGCGTGACGCCGACATAGCTTCCTGCCGCCGCCGAGATGCGGTCTCCCGGAAAAATGCGCTGCCCCGGTGCGGCAGGTAGCGCTGATGAATCGCGGGTCACTGTTGCCGAGCCAGTCAGAGTCTTTACCGTCCCTGCGCTTTGCGCCCCCCAAGCGCCGCAGGTGTACGCCAAAAAGACTACTACCGCGACCAGACTTACGGACGTTTTCCAAACTCGTGCTGCTCGAATCATCCACCGCATTGTGGCCTCCAGGTACGTGACCGACACAGGCAGGCAGTTTCCGAAGTACGTGGAAACGCCCGGGCTATTGGCAACGCGCGATCGAATGGGAGGCAAAGTGCGGTTATTGCGAAGTGCAGACAGGATCAGCATCCGCACCATTTCGGCAATCCCGCTGTCGTAGGGCCCTAGCCCCTTAGACCGGTAACTTTGCGCCCCCGCCTTTCGGTCGGGTTTGCCTTTTCGAACGACCATTGCGCAGCAAGATCTATGCCACTCACCGGGCATAATCATTTCAGAGACTTACAGCGGCGGGCCGGTGCCTGGGATCGCCTGAATTCCGACTGAATTACGACATAACCGACGCCGCGCTGACAGTGCGCCTCTCACATGGCGTGATCCTGGAGAGCGATTGGGTACTCGAAGCCTCCGAATCGGAGACATTTGACCTCATCGAGCTACCCGCCCGTTTCAACCCATTCATTCAAAGCGTAATGGCATGGTTCGTGCATTAGCTTGCAGCACGGGGACTACAAGCGGGCTTTCAAACGTACTGGCATGGTTCGTGCGTTAGCTTTCAGCACGGGGGCTACAAGCGGGCCTTTTATGGAGGTTGTTGCAATGAAGATGGTTCGTACTAAAGCACTACTGGCGGTAGCGGTTGTATCGGCGTTGTGCGCTGCTGCCCCGGCTGGCGCAATTCCGGTCACCGATACGGTCAATCCGACGGACACGCTCATCACGTTTGGCAGCACGCCGACATGTCCCGCGTTGTTCTCCTGCACCACCAGCGCTCTCACTTTCGTACACGACATCACGGACAATGGCTTCTCTGTGGGGGACACCATCACTGGCGCGACGATAGATATCCACCTGACAGAACAGGTGGTGACGGGGGTGAACCACGAGACGTTTCGCTATGACATCGGAACCCAGACATTCAGTTGTATTTCCGGCAACTGCGTCCCGAACCCGGGTGTTACGAACAATATCGCTCTGGTTGCCTCGCTTGCCGATCTTGAGGCCGACGGGACGATCAGCATCACGGTTCGTTCATTGAGTGGGAATTTTCTGTTCGCGGACTCCGTCTTGACGGCAGAAGTCACCCCACAAGTTACGTCTCAAATTACGTCTCGAATTGATGCCGCCGCTGTCCCGGTCCCATCGACCGCACTTCTCTTTGGGGCCGGCTTGGCAGCGTTTGGGTGGCGTTTCCGTCGGCCCAGCTAACCGCGCCACTCAGAGGCCACTAGAACCGAATAGCTAAACAACCCTTACGACTCCCCCCGGAGTGCGGACCGGGCCCTCATGGCCGGTCCGTATTTTTTTGGCCGTTGCCGCGCCCAGAGGCGACGCGTCCTGGCTCATGCGCAAGCCTCGGAAAAGGCCGCATCGCTGCCGATCATCTCGCCGCACATTACCTTCACGTGCTTCCAGTCGGCTGTCGAACATTCGACAAAGTGTCGAGCGCAAGAGCGGTAGACGTCACCCCAAGTGAGAACCAGTTGGCATTCCGCTGGCGGTGCAGCGAACCTGTTCATACCGATCTCCGTGGATCCGCGATGGCTCTTGGCGGAGGACGCTGCAGAACTTCCCCTTCCGCGGGCGTGTCAGTCACGCAAATCCGACATCAACTCATGCGGCGGCTTTCGAGCGCTGCCTTGCGCCCCCATATCCAAACATACTGCGCTCCCGACGCGAGAACCGTCGCCAACACGAGCAGGAAGACGGTCGAAAGCCAAGTGCCGATATCGACCACTTCTGCTGCGGTTGCCATCACGAGCAGCAGCGCAGTGAACTCGATGAACGTATTCACTTTAGAGAGCATGGTGGGCGCCATCTCAACATGGCCGAGCGCCAGACGATAGGCGAGGGCGCCACCAACGATAACGATATCCCGCGCAACGATCGCGATTGCGAGCCAGATCGGCATGAGCCCCTGCCAGGCGAGGAGGACCGTAGCGACGAACATGTTGAGCTTGTCCGCGATCGGATCGAGCGTTGCGCCCAGGGTTGAAGTCAGCCTGAAGATACGCGCGATGAAGCCGTCGATCAGATCGGTAACGGCCGCCGCCAGAAAGACGATCAGTGCAACGCTATATGCGCCGACGGTGAGAAAATAGGCCATCACCGGGACGAGAATGAGCCGCGCAAGCGTAATAGCATTTGGCACATTGAGCATGACGTAATGAATGTAGCATAAGGCTTCCCCGAAAAGTCCGGACTGGTCGAACGCCATAGACTTTGCCGGTATGCGCGTAGCAGCTGCAGGCTTCGCTAAACTGAATTTATGCAGTATCCGCTCAGGCGCCCATTCGATCGTCACCCCTCGCCTGCGAGGAGCCGCTTCACGATGTTGACGAACTAGCGGGAGGTGCTCGAGCGGTCGTGCGTACGCAATGCCGTAGCGCCCTTCGACAGCGGGCGCGTGACTCGGACCCACGCCAGGTTGTCGTCAACCAGAGCACTGGATAGGTGGGCGCTGCACCGGTCCACTACCAAAACACTTATTCGGGAATTGCTGCATAATATTCTTGGTCAAAAGCAGTGAATCACGGCAAGAGAATCGATATCCTGGGAGTTGAGCGATGAACGACGTTGCCACGGAAGGCTTGACTCAGCGCGAGTTCAAGGTGGTGGGTACCCGGCCGCTGCGTCCCGACGGTGCGGACAAAGTCACTGGCCGTGCCAGGTTCGGCGCCGATCTCTACATGGCGAACATGCTGGTGGGCAAGGTGCTGCGCAGCCCCCACGCGCACGCGCGCATCAAATCGATCGACACCTCGAAAGCCCTGGCCTTACAGGGCGTAAAGGCGGTTATCACTGCCGGCGATCTAAGCGATCTGCCCTCGGAGTTCATTCCGGCAGGCGAGATGATGGTGAACTACCGCGACATGACGCGCAATATCATGGCACGCGAAAAGGCACTCTATGAAGGCCACGCGGTCGCGGCAGTGGCGGCGACCACCGAGGCGGTGGCCGTACAGGCGCTCGATCTCATCGACGTCGACTACGAAGTGCTGCCGCATGTGATCGACGTGGCGGAAGCAATGGCTCCCGGCGCACCCGTGCTTCACGACAACATGTATACGATTGGCGTGGATCCCAAGCCGGCGCAACCCTCCAACGTCGCCAAGCGTGTCGAGTTCAATCTCGGAGACATCGCGGCCGGCTTCGCGAAAGCGGACGTCGTTATCGAGCGGGAGTTCACCACCGCACCCGTGCATCAGGGTTACATTGAGCCGCACGCCTGCCTCGCGAGCGTGTCCGAGGATGGTCAGGCAGAGCTGTGGTGCACGACGCAAGGGCAGTTCATCGTGCGCAGCTTCTGCGCGAAACTGCTCGGCATGGATCTCGCAAAGCTGCGCGTGACCCCCTCCGAGATCGGCGGCGGCTTCGGAGGCAAGACCGTTGTCTACCTCGAGCCGCTCGCGCTCGTGCTATCGCGCAAGTCGGGGCAGCCGGTGAAGATGGTCATGTCGCGCACCGAAGTGTTCCAGTCGACCGGCCCGACCTCCGGCTCGAAGGTCTGGGTCAAGATCGGCGCCACCCGCGAGGGCAGGATCACCGCGGCCGATGCCCTACTCAAGTACCAGGCGGGCGCGTTCCAGGGCTCCCCCGTAGGGCCCGGATGCATGTGCGCATTTGCTCCGTACGAACTGGAAAACGTGCACGTGCTCGGTTTCGACGTGGTGTCGAACCGGCCCAAGGTCGCCGCGTATCGGGCCCCAGGCGCCCCCATCTCCGAATACGCGGTCGAGTCGGTGATCGACGAGCTCGCGAAGCGACTTGAAATCGATCCGATCGAGTTCCGCCTGAAGAACGCGGCAAAGGAAGGCACCAAAACGGCGTATGGACCGAAATTCGGTCAGATAGGCCTGGTGCAGACGCTGGAGGCAGCCCGTGCCCATCCCCATTACCGCGCTCCGCTCAAGGCCAACCAGGGCCGCGGCGTCGCGTCGGGATTCTGGTTCAACATCGGCGGAGAGACCTGTGCGACGCTCAACCTGAGCGAGGACGGCGGCGTGACGCTGGTCGCTGGCACCCCGGATATCGGCGGGTCGCGTGCCTCGCTCGCCATGATGGCGGCAGAAGAGCTCGGTATCGCGCTCGACAAGGTGCGTCCGCTGATCGGGGACACGAGCAGCCTGGGCTTCAACTTTCTCACCGGTGGCAGTCGCGTCACGTTTTCCAGCGGATTGGCGGTCATCGAGGCGGCCCGCGACATGGTGCGCCAGTTGCGCGAACGGGCGGCGATGATCTGGGAGATCGCGCCTGACCAGGTGATCTGGGAGGACGGCCGCGCGAGCACGATCAGCGGGGACGGACGCAGGGAGCTATCGTTTGCCGAGATCGCGAAGACCGCAGGCAAGACCGGCGGCCCGATCGTAGGCAACGCCGCCATCAACGCGCAGGGTGCGGGTCCCAGCTTCGCCACACACCTCGTCGATGTCGAGGTTGATCGCGAAACCGGCAGGGCCAGCATTGTGCGCTACACCGCCATCCAGGATGCCGGAAAGGCAGTGCATCCGGCCTATGTCGAAGGGCAGATGCAAGGCGGCGCCGTACAGGGCATCGGCTGGGCGCTCAACGAGGAGTACATCTATGACGCCGACGGACGGATCGAGAACCCGGGTTTTCTCGACTACCGGATCCCGGTGTGCTCCGACGTACCCATGATCGACACCGTCATCGTCGAAGCCCCTAATCCCCGCCACCCCTATGGCGTGCGCGGCGTGGGCGAGACTCCGATCGTGCCTCCGATGGCCGCCATCGCGAACGCGATGGAGAATGCGCTGGGTATCCGCTTCACGCAACTGCCGATGTCGCCGCCACGCGTACTCCAGGCGATCGAGGGTACAGGCACGGCCGCGAAAGCCGGGGGCTGACGCTTGGCGCGCGTCGTCCTCAGCGGCACCCTCAAGCAACTAGCCGGCGGAGCGTCGGAGATCGAACTCGATGCGCGCGACGTGCGCCAGCTGTTACGCGTACTGAGCGAGCGTTACCCGGAACTCGCTCCTCACCTCGAGAGCGGCTACGCCATCGCCATCGATGGTGAGATCTTCCAGGACGCATGGTTCGCCCCGATCCGTCCAGACAGCGAGGTTCATCTGGTGCCAGCGATTCGCGGGGGGTGACCGCCTCCTTGGCCCCGCTTGCTGAGCCAGCCTGAGTGCCGATGGTCGTGATCCTTGACAAGGACGGATCAAAATATGATACTTATCATATGCCCGAAGTCAAGACGATCTCCAAGAAGGAGCAGACGCGGGAGCGAATCCTGCGTGCCGCCGCGCGCGCCATACGCAAGCACGGCTACGAGGGTGTCGCTGTTGCCGATGTGATGAAACAGGCGGGGCTCACGCATGGCGGGTTCTACGCTCACTTCGAGTCGCGTGAGGCGCTCCTTGCCGCGGCGGCCGAACAGACCGCTCTCGAGTCCGCGCAGGCACTGGCAGGCGCGTTGGCGAAAGCTTCTGCGGGTGAGGAATTCATGGCGCTCGTGGACACCTACCTCGCCGACAATCACGTTACTGCAGCGGAGCAGGGCCTGGGCTGTGCCATAGCGGCGGCGGGCAGCGAGGTGCCGCGCCAGGGTCCGGGCGTGCGCCGGGCTGTAACCCGGCGCATCAAGGATCTCATAGGGCTGGTAGAGCGCCAGTTGCCCGACTGGGGCAAGGAAGCGGCGCACGAGAAGGCGATGGGCACGGTGGCGACGCTGGTCGGGGCGCTCATGCTGGCGCGCGCGTCCGATGATGCAGAGCTTTCCAAGTCGATTCGCAAGGCGGCGCGTGAGCTTGTCCGCGGGAACCGTGGGTGAGTTTTTTTTGGCCAATAATATGATATACATCATATGAATCGAAAACAGCTGGGCATCATCGCTGTAGCTGCCCTGGTATTCGCGCTGATCTTCGGCGTACGCCAGTCGGTAGCGCTCTTCATCGGACCTATCAACACCGCGACCGGGCTTGGCATCGCCGCGATCAGTCTCGCGTTCGCCTGCGCCCAGCTCATGTGGGGGATCACGCAGCCGATCGCCGGCGCATTCGCGGACAAATACGGTACTGGGCGCGTGATTGCCACCGGCGCCGTCCTCGTCATGCTGGGAACGGTGCTCACGCCCCACGCGAGTACGACGTGGATGCTGGTCATCCTGATAGGCGTCGTCGCGGCCGGCGGTGCCGGCATGACGGGTCTCGGGGTGCTGATGTCGACGGTTTCTCGTGTCGTGCCCGCCGAAAAACGCGGGCTCGCAACCGGGATGGTCAACGCCGGCGGGTCGTTCGGTCAGTTCGTGCTCGCACCGCTGGCCGTACTGCTCACCGGGATACTGGGCTGGGTCGGCGCGCTGACAGCGCTCGGTCTGCTGTCGCTCGCCATCGTGCCCCTTGCCTGGGTATTGCGAGGTCTGCATCCCTCCGCACCGCAGGGCGCGCCTCTGGAGAAGTCGATGCGTCACGCAGTGCGCGACGCGTGGCACGATCCGAGCTTCCTGCTGCTCACCGCCGGTTTCTTCGTCTGCGGCTTCCACGTCGCGTTCATCGCGACGCATCTTCCCGGTGTGGTCGCCCTCTGCGGACTGCCGCCGGAGGTCGGAGCCTGGGCGCTGTCGCTCATTGGTCTTTTCAACATCGCGGGCAGCTTCGCCTCCGGCTGGGCGATCGGCCGCTGGCGCATGAAGCGTGTCCTCTCGCTCCTCTACGCTGCGCGCGCGCTCGCGGTGCTGGTTTTCGTATTCGCTCCGAAGACGGCGACGACTTTCATGATTTTCGCCGTGGTGCTCGGCTTCACCTATCTCTCCACCGTGCCGCCGACCGTCGGCCTCGTCGGCAAGCTGCTCGGTGTGCGCTATGTGGCAACGCTCTTCGGCATAGTCATGTTCTCGCACCAGATTGGTGGCTTCCTGGGTGCCTGGCTCGGCGGCCAGCTTTTCGAGCGCACCGGCAGTTACGACTGGGTCTGGTACATCGACATCATGCTCGCGGTCGGTGCCGCGCTCATTCACATGCCGATCAAGGAAGCGCCGCGGCTCAAGCCCGCGCTGGCGGCCTAGATGGATCCGCGCACCCGCATGCTCCTCGAGGCGCCGATCGCGCCGACGCTCCTGCGCCTGGCCGCGCCGAACGTGCTGACGCTCATGGCGCAGACGGCGGCGGGGCTCATCGAGACCTATTTCATCGGAAAGCTGGGCACCGACGCGCTCGCTGGCGTGGCGCTCGTCTTCCCCGTGGTGATGTTGATGCAGATGATGTCTGGTGGCGCTATGGGGGGTGGTATCGCCTCTTCGATCGCGCGGGCATTGGGCGGGGGGCGCCGCGCTGATGCCGATGCGCTCGCCGTGCATGCGCTCGTGATCGCACTCGTCTTCGGTCTTGCGTTTACGCTCGGCCTGCTGGGTGGGGGGCGCTGGCTTTACTCGGCAATGGGCGGCAGCGGCCCTGCGCTGAGCGCAGCCCTCGTTTACTCAGGCTGGATATTCGCGGGCGCAGTGCTCGTGTGGCTCTTCAACTCCTTCGCCGCCGTGATCCGCGGGAGCGGCAATATGGTGCTGCCCGCCCTCGTTACGTGCCTCGGTGTCGTTTTCCTGGTACCGCTGTCGGCCGCGCTCATCTTCGGCTGGGGACCGTTCCCGGCGCTGGGCATCGCGGGCGGTGCGCTGGCGTTCCTCTGCTACTACGGCGTCGGAGTTGCCGCGTTGGCGGCGTACCTGTGGTCCGGGAAAGGGGTTGTGCGGCCATCGCTCGGGGGTGCGGGCTTTCGCTGGCCGCTCTTCCACGAAATCCTGCGCGTCGGGCTGGTCGCCGCGCTCGTGACGGTTGCAACCAACGTTACGATCATCATCGGCACCGCGCTTGTGGGCGAGTTCGGCCCTGCTGCCATCGCCGGCTACGGCACCGCCGTGCGGCTCGAATATCTGCTGGTGCCGCTCGTCTTCGGGTTGGGCTCCCCGCTCGTCACCATGGTCGGCACGGCGATCGGCGCGGGCAGGCGAGAGCGCGCCTTACGTACCGCCTGGATTGGCGCCGGCATTGCCGTCGTTCTCACCGAAGCCATCGGCATTTGCGCCGCTGCCTTCCCGAACGCATGGCTCACCCTCTTCGACACGAATCCGGCCATGCTGGAGGCCGGCGCTCGCTACCTGAGGATCGTCGGCCCGTTCTACGGGATGTTCGGACTGGCGCTCTCGCTTTACTTCGCTTCGCAGGGCGCGGGGCGGCTGTTCTGGCCGGTCATCGGCAACCTGACGCGTCTCGGCATCGCCGCACTCTGCGGCTGGCTGGCGCTCCGTTGGAGCGGTGATCTCTCGTATGTGTTTCTCGCGCAGAGCCTCGCGCTCGTGGCGTTCGGCCTGATCAACGCCGGGGCGACCGCTTCTGGCGCGTGGTTCGGGCCGGTCACATGGCCGTGGGGCCCTGCAGGGGCGACCCAGGGGAGATCGGCACGGTGATCGAAAAGTTGTCTTGTCCGTAGGCGCGGGTTCAGGGTGGAGCCATTTATATGTCATCGAAACTATCTCCCTCCAACAATGTCCCTACACAACTCCTCGAGGTGAAAGGAGGGGCGCACTACGCCTACGGGGACCTCCCGCGGCGTTGACAAGCTACTGTGGAAGGTCGAGGCTCGCAACTACGGCAAGGTATAGGAACGCAAGTGAGTCACGCCCATACACCCGATCTCGCCGTGCCGGTCAGCCCCGTAGACCACGTGCTGGGCGCCGCGCGTGCTCCTGTTACGATCGTCGAATACGGGGACTTCGAGTGCCCTAACTGCAAGCAGGCGGCGCCGGCCCTGAAGCATCTTGTCGCGAGCTTCGAAGGACAGGTGCGGCTCGTTTTCCGGCACTTCCCGCTGGAGGAGGTCCATCCGCACGCTCTGCACGCCGCGCTGGCGGCGGAAGCGGCCGGCGCCCAGGGGAAGTTCTGGCAAATGCACGATCTGCTGTTCGACAACCAGGCCCATCTCAGGCTCAGCCAGTTGCGCTCGTACGCAGCGCAGTTGGAACTCGACATGGAGAAGTACGATTCCGAGATGCACGATGAGCTGTACCTGCAGCGGGTGCGCGAAGAAATCGAGGGCGGCCGGTTGAGCGGCGTGAGGTCCACCCCCGGGATCTTCATCGAGGGGAGGCGCCACGACGTTTCGTTCGGACTGGGCTCGCTCGCGGACGCGGTTTCCGCCGCGCTCCGGGGCTGAGCGTGAGGGGTGCAGATGGCGGCGACCGAGCCCATCCTGGACGTGCGCGGTACCGTGCTGGGCTCCATCGAGACCGAGGCCAACGGCGGCCAGGTGCTGCGCGACGCGAATGGTCGGATCAGAGGCTACTACGATCCAGAGACCGATCACACCCGCGGACCGGACCAGCGAATACTCGCCAAGGGCAACGTGCTGCGCACCCTCATCTGCTGAAGGGGCAGAGCACTGAACTGGCATCGTCACGCGGGCGGTGACGGAGTAAGGTCGACCGTCAAGTTGGTGATGGTCGCCGAGGCAGGGTCTGGCGCAAGCTTGAACCCCAGCTTGCGCCCCAGTTCCAGCATTCCGCGGTTTTCCGACATCGTCATGCCGAACAATCGCCGCACACCATGGTTCTTCGCTGCAGCAAGCAGACTGGCGAGTAGTCTGGTTCCCAGCCCGCGCCGCTGCCAGTCGTCGCTCAGCACGATCGCGAACTCGGCGTCGCCGGGTGAGGACTCCTCCTTGACGTAGCGAGCCACGCCGATCTGACGCTCTCTTCCCTGGACCAGGGTTGTCGCGATCAGCGCGCCTTCACGCTCGTGGTCGATGTCGGTGAAGCGCCTGAGCTCCGCGAGCGAGGGACGCCGGGCTGACATCAATCGCTGATATCCGGTGGACGCCGAGAGACCCTCGACGAACTCCTGCTCGAGAGCCAGGTCGGTCGCAGAAATGGGGCGGATGGTGATGACGGTCCCATCGGCGGCTAACCACGTTTCAACCATCGGCTGGTGGTCTCCTTTATGGGCGGTCATTCAGGATCGTCGATACAATCAGCTGGTAGACCACCCCAACGCAATCATGCCGGTTGATGGCTGTCGACCTGGCAATCTTAGACTGTTGGAGGGATCGTGAAAATCATCGAGACAATGCTGGCGCTGTGCGCAACCGCTTTCCTGAGTACGGCATTCGCGCAAGCGCCGCAAAGCAAGTTCGCCGAAGTCAACGGGATTCGCATCCACTACCTCGACAAGAGCATCGGAATCGTCGGTCACGATATCGGGCTGATGGTCGCCTGCTAGTGAATAGCAACGTCGAGGGCGTCATCGTGACAGGATCCGGGCACTGGCTCATGGAGGAGGCCCCTGGCAAGGTCATACCCAAGCTCGTCGAGTTCCTGAACCGCTAAGCTTGCATCAGTTTTGCGGACTGCACATCCGCAACGGTTTCGGATAGGCTCCTGACTGGACCGTGGCGAATGGAGGTATGCACGTGACTCAACGATTCCCGTCCCTCTGCCATTGGGGCGCATTCACCGCAGTCGTCGAGCAAGGGCGTTTCGTGCGCGCCGATCCGTTTGCGCTCGATCCATCGCCCTCAGCGTTGCTCGGTGCCTTGCCTGAGGTGGTGTATTCCAAGTCGCGCGTCGCGCGGCCGTCGGTGCGTGAGGGATGGCTGAAGCATCGCGACCGGCGGCGCACGGGACACGACGCTTATGTCGAAGTGGACTGGGACACGGCGCTCGAGCTCGTCGACGCCGAGCTGAAGCGGGTGCGCGCGCAACACGGGGCCGGAGGCATCTTCGGCGGCTCGCAAGGCTGGGCGTCGGCCGGTCGAATGCATCACGCCGGCTCGCAGCTGAAGCGATTCCTGTTCAGCGGCGGCGGCTGCGTCGACAAGAAAGGCAATTACAGCTTCGGCACTGCGATGTTCCTGTTGCCGCACGTCGTCGGCACTGCAGGTCCGGTGACGGGCCACGTCACCGACTGGACGAACGTCTGCGGCCATACGCGCCTCATGGTCGCGTTCGGCGGGCTCGCGCTCAAGAACGGGCAAGTCTCGTCCGGCGGGCCCGGAGAGCATGGCATGGAGACGTGGCTGCGCCGTGCCAGGGATGCGGGCATCGAATTCGTGGTCGTGAGCCCGAACCGCGGCGATGCCCCCGATTTCCTGAACGCGCACTGGATCTCGATCCGGCCGGGAACCGATACGGCGTTTCTGCTCGGCATGGCGCACGTGCTGGTGAGCGAAAAACTCGAAGACCGCACTTTCCTCGCCCGGTATTGCACCGGATACGAGCGGTTCGAGCGCTATCTCACGGGACGCGACGACGGCCAGCCGAAGAGTCCGGAATGGGCGGCGCCGATCTGTGGCGTTGACGCGGCGGAAATCCGCGCGCTTGCCCGCAAGCTCGCCGTGACGCGCAATCTATTGACGATGAGCTGGTCGATCCAGCGTGCGCACCACGGCGAGCAACCGTACTGGATGCTGATCACGCTCGCCGCGATGCTCGGTCAGATCGGCCTGCCGGGCGGCGGCTTCGGGTTCGGGCACGGCTCGCAGGGCGGCGTCGGCAGTCCCCGCCCGGCGGGTGCGGCCACGCCCGAGCTGCCGACCGGCAAGAACCCTGCGGGCACCGCGGTCCCGTCGGCGCGCCTGACCGAAATGCTCGAGCATCCGGGCGGCGAGTATGACTTCAACGGCGAACGGTCGCGCTATCCCGATATTCGTCTGGTCTATTGGGCCGGCGGTAATCCATTTCATCATCACCAGGATCTGAATCGTTTGCGACAAGCCTGGCAGCGCCCGGATACGGTGGTCGTCCACGAAACGCACTGGACGCCGACGGCGCGCCACGCGGACATCGTCCTGCCGGCGACGACGACGCTCGAGCGCAACGACCTGGGCGGCTCGGCGCGCGATCGGTTCCTGTTCGCGATGCATCGCGCGATCGATCCGATCGCCGCGGCACGCAATGACCGCGATATCTTCTGCGAGCTTGCTGCGCGCGGCGGCTTCGAGGCTCGCTATACGGACGGGCTGGACGAAACCGGCTGGATCCGCAGGCTTTACGACGGCGCGCGCGCAAAGAATCTGACGGCCGGCGTCGAGATGCCGCCGTTCGAGGTCTTCTGGGAGCGCGGCCACTTCGAGCTGCCGCTGCCGCAACGCGCGTTCGTGCTGTTCGAGGACTTTCGCAGCGATCCGGCGGCACATCCGCTGGAAACACCGAGCGGCAGGATCGAGATCTATTCGGCGAGAATCGCCGGCTTCAACTACGACGACTGTCCGCCGCACCCGACCTGGCTGCCGCCGAGCGAATGGCTCGGCGCTTCACAGGCGCGCGTCTACCCCCTGCATCTCATCACCACGCAGCCGCCCGACAAGCTGCACAGCCAGGCCGATTACGGCCCTGTCGCGCGCGCGGCCAAACGCGCCGGTCACGAGCGCATCCGCTTGAGCGCCGCAGACGCGAGCATGCGTTCGCTTGCCGACGGCGTGGTCGTCCGCGTGTTCAATGCGCGCGGCGCCTGCCTGGCGACGGTCGAAGTCGATGCGGGTCTGCGCACCGGTGTCGCCATCATGTCCACCGGTGCCTGGTACGATCCCGCCGATGCGAGCGACCGCGCGCTCGAACGCCATGGGAATCCGAACGTGCTTTCGCTGGATCAAGGTACATCGAAGCTCAGTCAAGGACCGAGCGCGCTCTCGATGCTTGTCGAAGTGGAGCGCTGGGACGGCGATCACGCCGCATCCGCACATACGCCGCCGCGTATCGTGGCAAGCGTGGGTTAGCTCCGGGATCGCTTCGGTTATGGGCCCACTGAAGGGCGTGAAGATCGTCGAGCTTGCCGGAATCGGTCCCGGACCGATGTGCGCGATGCTGCTCGCGGATCTCGGCGCGACGGTGCTGCGCGTCGATCGCAAGGAGCAGGTCGATCTTGGCACGCCGCGGCCGCTCGAGTTCAACCTGCTGCTGCGTAACCGCAAATCGATTGCCCTCGATCTCAAGCAGCGGGCGGCCGTTGACCTGGTGCTGGGGCTCGTCGGAAAGGCGGACGCACTGATCGAAGGCTTTCGGCCGGGCGTCACCGAGCGCCTCGGCCTCGGCCCGACCGAGTGTCTTCGGCGCAACCCGAAGCTCGTCTACGGGCGCATGACAGGCTGGGGCCAGAGCGGTCCGCTCGCGCACGCGGCGGGTCACGATCTCAACTACATCGCGCTGACGGGCGCGTTGCATGCGATCGGACGCAGGGGCGCGGCGCCGACCCCGCCGCTGAATCTCCTCGGCGACTACGCCGGCGGATCGCTCTACCTCGCGATGGGAATTCTTGCAGCCATCATCGAGGCGCGCCGGTCCGGGCACGGGCAGGTCGTCGACTCAGCGATCGTAGACGGCACGGCATCGCTTCTGACTTCGGCGTTTGGCATGTACGGCGCGGGGCTCTTCTCTCTCGAGCGGGGAACGAATTCGCTCGATTCAGGAGCGCACTACTACGACGTCTACGAATGCGCCGACGGCGAGTGGATCTCCGTGGCGGCGATCGAAGAGCGCTTTTATGCCGAGCTTCTGCGTATCCTCGGTATATCGCCCGGGGAAATCGGGACACAGCGGGACAGGAAGAACTGGGCGCGCGGCAAAGAGCTTTTCGCGCGCGCTTTCAGGTCGAAGACGCGTGACGAATGGTGCAGGCTCCTCGAAGGTACCGATGCGTGCTTCGCGCCCGTGCTCAGCATGGCCGAGGCGCCGCTCCACGCGCAGGTCAAGGCGCGGAAGACGTTAATCGAGGTGGGCGGTATCGAGCAGCCGGCGCCGGCGCCGCGCTTCAGCCGCACCCCCCCTGACAAGCCGACGCCGCCCGAGGCGCCGGACGCCGACCGCGCACTCGAAGGCTGGCTCGCGCCGGAGGAGATCGGTGCACTGAAGAGCTCGGGCGTCTTGTAGCGCATGGCGAGGTGGCTCAAGCGAACCCCCGCGCACACGTTCTTCCTGTGCCCTCTGATCGTCGTTGCATTCGAGCTCGCGCTCAACCAGGGAGGACTGACCGTGGTGCCCTGGGGCATCCCGCTGCTGGGGTTATCTGCAATATCTTCTCGTGGGGAGTTACCGGT
Organism: Burkholderiales bacterium; assembly: GCA_035649495.1. Taxonomy (GTDB): domain Bacteria; phylum Pseudomonadota; class Gammaproteobacteria; order Burkholderiales; family SG8-41; genus SG8-41. Next base: position 62,969 of record DASRJL010000092.1, read on the forward strand.
TGCCGCGTGCAGGCGGAACTGCCGGCATGGATGCCATGCCGGAGCGTATCGTCGCCGCAGGCCCGTATCGCTACACGCGGAATCCGATGTACCTCGGCCACCTCATCTTCATGACGGGACTCGTCGTTACGTTCTGGTCGTGGTTCGCGCTCATTCTGCTGGTTGCCCGCGCAATCTGGTTCCAGCGACGGGTTCTGCACGACGAGGCGCGGCTCGAGCGGGTATTTGGCGTCGAATATTCCGCCTATCGCGCGCGGGTAAAGCGCTGGATCCCGTTCGTCTTGTAGTAATACCTGACGCGACGTTCGATCGGGTCCTATAAGTCCAGCACGAGCGTCGGGGTCTTCGCCCGCGAGCAGCAGATCATCATGGTCTTCCCCGCTGCCTTCTCGGCGTCGTTCAGGACCAGGTCGCGGTGATCGGGGACGCCCTCGAGTACGCGCGTCTCGCACGTCCCGCACACGCCTTCCATGCAGGAGTACGAGGGATTGAAGCCCTCGTCGATCAACGTCTCGAGGATGGTCCTGCCTTCCTCGACGAACACGGTGCGGTTCGATTTCGCGAGCACGACCGTGAAGCCGCCGGCGTGCACCGGCTCTTCGGTGACACTCACGACGCTCGAACGATGAAATCCATCTCGACCAGCGCGCCGCGCGTAAGGCTCGTCACGCCTACCACGGTACGCGCCGGGAGCGACGCCTCGCCCAGGCACGCGAGGTACGCCTGGTCCACGCGCTCGATAAGCCGCTCGAAATCGACGAGATGGATCCGCACGAAAGCGAGGTTCCGGCGTGCGAGACCGGCGGATTGAAGAATCGCGTCTAGGTTGGCAAAGATCCTGCGTACTTGCGCTTCGACTTTCTCGGGCAGAGGCACGCGCTCGTTCGTGGGATCGACGGGACCCAGGCCCGAGACGAAGGCCAGTCCTCCCGCGACGACGAGTTCTGCCGCGAGCTTCGTCCCGGCGCCTGCGGAAACGGTCACGCCTTGACCGCCGTTTTCTGCTCTGCCGCCCCGCCCTTGACGCAGCATTCCTGCAGGATCTCGATGATGCGCGAGCGCGCTTTCTCGTCCCGCTGGCCGGGTGAGAGCCCTTCGATCTCGATGATCGCCTTCGCCGCGCGGTTCCCGAATTCCCCCAGCACCTGGCGATCGGTGAGCGCGGCCGCATCGGGCAGCTTGAGGATCACTTCGTGACAGTACGTCTGAACCGGCTTGCCGTCTTGCGGGTGCCGCGGTATCGCCGGCACCTTCCCTTCGCGCATCGCGTTGATCGCGTGCGCCAGCATGCGGCGGATCAGCGCCACGCCGCGGTCGGTCGTGCCGAGGTGCTCGGCCTTGCGATTGACGATCGCCCCGGCGCTGACCATGGCATCGTAGTCCCCGGGCTCGCGCTGGCGCTCCTTGTACGGGCGCTCCGCGGTCTGACCGATGAGGGGCAGTTTGTCGACGCCGTAGTCGTCGAGCGACCTGCTGCGCGGGGCGGAGCGCTCGTCCCAGTGCCCGGCGCCGATGTAGAACGCGCTGTGGTCGTCGATCGGCACCGCCCAGCGGGTGGTCGTCGCATGCGCGCGCACCGTCTCCGTCAGCGCCTTCCCCGCGCCCGAGGTGAACTGGGCGACGTTCGGCAGCATCAGCTCGCCCGCGCGGATGAAGACCACGTCGTTCACCTTGCGCGTGGCCATCGACAGCATGCCGATCGGCGTCTCCGGAAAGTCGAGCACGGGCAGCACCTTGAAGGCCTCGCCGAACTGCTCGCCGCTTTCGCTCATGATGGCGTGCAGGAACGCGTTGTGGATCGGGTCCGCCGCGTTCTCGACGATCTGGAGCCAGTTGCACGGCACGGTGATCCTGAACGGCGCGATGGTCGCGTCGGGATAACAGAGCGTGTCGTAGACCGGAAGCTCGGGCACCTCCTCGGGCGGGCCCATGCAGGCGAAGATGAGGCCGTGCTGCTCGCGGACCTGGTAGGCGCCCTGGCAGAAATTCGCCTTGATGCGGCTCGATGCGGGCTCGCCGGGCGTGTCGAGGATCGTGCCGTCGACGTCGAAGTGCCAGCCGTGATAGCAGCAGCGGATCCCGCGCTCGGCAGGTATCCCGAACTCGAGGGATGCGCCGCGGTGCGGGCAATGCCGGTGGAGCAGCCCGAGGCGGCCGGACTTGTCGCGGAACGCGACGAGGTCCTCCCCGAGCAGCCGCACGGCGACCGGCAGCTCTTTCAGCTCGGACGACAGCAGGAAAGGATGCCAGTAGCGGCGCAGGTACTCGCCGCACGGCGTGCCCGGACCGACGTGCGTGAGGAGCGTCTCGTCGCCGGCTTGCGGCCGGTTGTAATAACCGCCGTAGGGCAGCTTCTTCTGGGCCGCCGAGGGCGGTTTCTGTTCCTGTGTCATGGCAGCTCCTTCCATACCCGGCCGACGATAGTGCCTGCCAGTTTAAGTGGGGAGCGCATCCCGCGCCAGAGGCACCGGGCGCGCACACGGCAGCGATCGCGCGAAACGTCTACAATCGAACCCTCTGCCCCTGCACCCGGAAACCGATGAAGAGACCGCTGAAGATCGCGCACACCTCCGATGTCCACCTGCACGACGGGGACGATGGCCAGCCCGTGCGCGATGCGTTTGCTCGCGTGATCGATACCGTACTCGACTCCCGGTCCGATCTGTTCCTCATCGCCGGCGACCTGTTCGACCACAACCGCATCCAGGGCGACGTAATCGATTTCGTCTACGAGCAGCTCTCGCGCGTGCCCTGTCCCACCGTCATCATCGCCGGCAACCACGATTGCTGGGAGGAGCGCTCCGTGCTGCAGCGCATGGACTTCCGTCACGCCGGACATCACGTCACGCTGCTCGACGAAATCGAGGGCGTGCAGGTGGAATTCCCGGAGCTGCACGCGACGGTGTGGGGACGCTGCATGCTCGATCACGACCGCACCAACAAGCCGCTCGCCGGGGCTCCGAAACGCAGGGGAAGCCTGTGGCACATCGGCATGGCGCACGGCCTTTACATGGACGAGCCGGAGTCGGACCGCTCCTCGCTCATCACGCCCCAGGAGATCGCGGATTCAGGCTTCGATTACCTGGCGCTCGGGCACGTGCACGTTCATCGGCAGATGCGTCACGGCAATACGCTCGCCTGCTATCCCGGCGTGCCCGCCGCCTATTACGGAACGGAGCAAAGCGGGTGCATGACCCTGGTGGAGCTGACGCCGGGCGCGGGCGCGCGCGCCGTTCTCCATGAGCTCAAGCCACCAGCCGCGCGCAGGCGCAAGGCCAAAGCCGCGGGAAGCTGAATTCCCTCAGGCTGGAGCGGGGGTAGCCGCGAGGAAGCGCTCTACGCTCTCCGCGAAGGCTTCAGGCTGATCGGTAAATAGACCGTGGCCGGCGCCTTCGATGCGCTCCACCGTGCAACGAGGCATGATCTCGGCCATGCGCGCGGCCAGTTCGGGGCTTACCACGTTGCTGTGGCTGCCGTACTGGAGCAGCGTCGGCGTGGGAATGGACTTCACCATGCTCCACAAATCCACGCCAGTCGACCTTGACCTCGCCCCGCTCAGAAACCCGGGATCGTACTTCCAGGTGTAGCGCCCGTTGCCGGTCTCGCGCAGGCCGTGGCGCACGCTTTCCTCGACGAGGTGACCGGGCGCGCGCGGCATCAGGCGCCTGAGATGGGCGAGGGCGGCCTCGCGGCTGTCGAATTCCCCGACGGACGTCCGCGAGTCATCAGGGATCTCGCCAGGCGCGGCGGCCGCAGGGCGTCCCGGTGTGATGTCGACCAGCACCAGGCGCTCCAGCAGTTCGGGGTGACGGTGGGCAAACAGCATGGAGACCCTGCCGCCCAGGGAATGCCCGATCAGGGTGAAGCGCGACAAACCCCGCTTTTCGACTACGGCACGCAGGTCGTCGTAGAAATTCTCCATCTGGTAGCCGTCCGCCGCTCCCCACCCGCTTTCCCCGTGTCCGCGCTGGTCGAGCGCGATGATGTGATAGCGGTCGCTGAACCTGCGGCTGAAATGGCTCCAGACATGGGCGTGCAGCCGGCTGCCGTGCACCAGCACCAGCGGGTGCCGCCCGTGATTGCCCCAATCCAGATGATGGAGCTTGACGGCGTCGCGGACTACGTAGTGGCTTTGGGGGGAGATCGATGTCATGGTTTGGGAGGGCGGCTTGTCTGCGCCGGACGATGTGTCAGCATGCAGTATCTGCCGGCGACGGCAAGCTGGCAACTGATGACCGCGGGCTTCCACGACGGTTTCGCGACGGCGCACCGGCTGGCCGCCAGGCTCGTCTGCAGGGACGTTCGCTCTGCTAGTCTGGCAATGGCTCGACGGGCGCGATCTAGCCCGGAGCACGCATGCGTGCGGCGACGCTCAGTAAGCGAGCTGATACCGTCGCAGATGTCTGGAGAAGTCGCGCAGCGCAGCGATGCCGCTCGCCTCCGCGCGCTGGCACCAGTCTTCCAGCTGACTGACCAGTTGCTCCTTTGTGCTGCTCGAGCGCTGCCACAGTGCTGTCAGCTCGAGGCGCATTGAATGGACGGTGTATAGCGTCTTGCTGACCTTCAACGCTCCGGCAAGACGTTCGCGATCTGCCGGCGATAGCCTGTCCTCGTCGCTATGCAGCCAGCGTTTAAAGACACCCCAATCGACGCTCGCGACACGGCCACCGAGCTGCGCGATTTCGGCTTTGCAGGCTCGTTTCAGCGAGCGCCCGTATCTTGCCAGCACATCATAACGACTCATGACGACGGCCTGCAGCGTGTCTTCATCGCACTGCGCCTTGGCTGCGACGAGCCGAACTTTGGGCGCGACTTTCTTGACGGTCGCTAGGCCGAACCAGGCCAACGTACGTATGTATAACCAGCCGATGTCGAATTCCCACCATTTGCTCGATAACCGCGCGGATGCGGGATAAGCATGGTGGTTGTTGTGGAGTTCTTCACCGCCGATCAGGATGCCCCAAGGCAGGATGTTACGACTTGCGTCTTCAGCCTGGAAACTGCGATAGCCGCAATAGTGGCCAACGCCATTGATCACGCCTGCTGCAAACACCGGCATCCAGATCATCTGCACCGCCCAGATCGTGAGCCCGATGAATCCGAAGAGCACGAGGTCGATCACCATCATCGTCCCGATCCCGAGTACAGAGTGCGATGAATACAGATTGCGCTCGATCCAGTCATCCGGCGTCCCCTGGCCAAACCTCTCCATGGTCTCTTTGTTGCGAGCCTCCATTTTGTAAAGCTCGGCGCCCTGCCACATTACCTTGCGGATGCCCCGTACCTGGGGGCTGTGCGGATCGTCCTCGGTTTCGCAACGCGCGTGATGCTTGCGGTGTATTGCCGTCCACTGCTTTGTCTCCATGCCTGTTGTCAGCCACAACCAAAAACGGAAGAAATGACTGACCGCGGGGTGGAGATCGAGAGCGCGATGCGCCGAATGACGGTGCAGATAGATGGTCACGGCCGCGATCGTGACGTGCGTAAATATCAACGCTACGACGACGTAGCCCCACCAGGGCAATGGTATTCCGGAATACATGGGACTTGAGATCTTTCCCAGAGTTGGTCGGGTGCCTTCGTTTCACCCGATAGCGACGATCTCCTCTGTACTTGGAAGTGTGCCCGAAAGGGCGGCGATCCTGTGTCCGGTACCGTACATAGGGAGAGCCGCTGGAAAGTGCCGGGAACGTTACGAGGGTAGCAGTATACGCGTCCCGCGAAGGTAACGACGGGGCGCAGACCGGCCCGGACGGGCTCCCGCCTATTCGCTGTCCCAGGGCGACTCGGCGACCGCGTTGCGCGCGCTGATGCGGCCGAAAGCGAGGCATTCGCCGATGTTCCCGGTTCCCTGGTAGAGGTAGCTGTAGATCGAGCCCAGCTCGCCGGCGCTGTAGAGCCGCGGTATCGGCGTGTCGTCCGGCCGCACGATCTGCCCCCGCTCGTTGCGCCTCGGACCGCCTTGCGTGTTGAGCATCGAGGGGGAGAGCTCGATCGCATAGAAAGGCGGCTTCACGATCGGGATCAGCATCTTGCGGCGGCCGAACTCGGGATCCTTGCCGCCCTCGCAGCCGAGATTCCAGCGCCGCACGGTTTCCTCCAGCGCGCCGCCGTTCAACCCGATGGACTCTGCCAGGCCGGCGAGGCTTTCAGCGCGCTTTATCCATCCGCGCTTGAGCTCGGCACTGTTGTCTTCGCTCCATTCATAGCGCTCGACGATGCGCGCCCAGCCGCTCACCGGCTTCCGGTCGTACAGCGGCCCGCTCGCGTAGAGCGCGTGGTCGAAGACCATGAACATCGGACAGGGAACCGGCAGCGGCATCCACAGCCCGTTTCTCCTGACCTTGCCGTGCTTGGCCCGGTACTTCTCGTCGGCGAAGCGGTTGGCGTCCGGGCCGACGACGATCATGCCGCCGGGCAGCTCGTGGGAAAAGTGCAGCGGCGTCATGGAGAAGGTCGTCCTGTACTCCGGTACTTTCAAGGCCATCGATGGCCCCGCGTAGTTGTTCATGTGCCACAGGTCCGCGCCGACCTGTTGCGCCATCCGGATGCCGTCCCCTTCGTTATGAGGCGACCCCGACGGGTAGCAGTAGGGCAGGCCCGGCAGGTAGTTCCTGATCATTTCCTGGTTGTTCTCGAAGCCCCCGCAGGTGAGGACGACGGCTTTGCGGGCTTTGACGTGTATGGCCCTGCCGTTCCGTTGGGCGCGTACGCCGAGTATTTCCCCGGTGATGCCGTTTTGAATCAGCTCGCGACCCGGCGACTCGTAGAGAATCTCGATCGGCCGGCGCTTGACCGCCGACTCGAAGAACTGCCATGTCTTCGAGTATCCGAGGACGTCTCCGTTGTGGAACTTGTGGACGCAATCCGCTCCGGGGAGATCCGGAAACTCGATGCCTGCGGGCTGGTGCTGGTGCTCCTGGGGATCGCCCCCGATGCTGGCGACCCAGTCGTTGTTTACGCGGACTTCCTCGGCCCAGGTCCGTACCATTTGCTGCGGCACCGGGTAGCGCCCGCACAGCGCATTCAGGTAGGTGATCGCCTTGTCGACGTCGTTGACGTGCAGATAGCCTTGGCCGGCGATCCGGGTATTGCCGCCTTCCTCTCCTTCCGGCGCCTTCTCGAGCATCAGCACCCGCGCGCCCATGTCGTGGGCGGTGATCGCCGCCGCAGCGCCGGCGCCGCCGAATCCGACGATGACGACGTCCGCTTCCCTATCCCATTTCACCGGCATCCAAGGACTCTCGCACGATTGAGCGTATTCTGCTTCCGGGAAGTGTAGCGTCTTCAGACGGTTGCTGGCCACTTCGGGTCCGCTGCGTGGAATCGGAAGACGGTCGTCAAGATCAGGATTTCCCTGACACGCGCTGTCGGCATTTCCCTACGCTACGACCTTTGTCCGATTGCCAGCCGTCCGAATCCATATGGCATACTCCAGTAGCGCATGCTCATTCGGTTCAACACTGCCGGATGAGGCGGTTCGCGACACCGGAAGGGGGGGACATGGACGAGACAAAAGGCAGCCGGTCGGGCGAAGGAACCACGCCGCTACCCGCCACTCGGCGCATGACCGTCATCGCGCAGGACCCGAGCATCACGACCGGGCGGGACGGCAACATTCTGATGGCGCAGATCGATATCCCGGCCGAGACCCTGATACCGGGACCGATCGGCTACCGCGTGCAGGTGGTCGACTATGACTCCAGCACCGGGCAGTACCGCGGCGCTCACGATCTCGAGAAGCGCGAGCCGGCCGCCTGGTGCGACGGCGATCCGTCCATCGTCGGTGATTTTCGGTTCCATGCGCAGAATGCCTATGCGCTCGTAATGAAGACGCTGGCGCGCTTCGAGTTTGCCCTCGGCCGGCGCATCGGCTGGTCGTTCGGCGTGCACCAGCTCAAGGTGGCGCCGAACGGGGTCATGGATGCCAATGCGTTTTACAGCCGTGAGGTCGAAGGCCTCGTATTTGGCTATTTCCCCGGCCGGAAAGGGAAGAACATCTACACCTGCCTGTCACACGACATCGTCGTGCACGAGACCACCCATGCGCTGCTCGACGCGCTGCGCGAGCGCTACATGGATGCCTCGGGCCCGGACCAGGGTGCATTCCACGAAGGATTCTCGGACGTCATCGCGCTGCTTTCGGTGTTTTCGCAGGTGGAGCTGGTAGCCGAGCTGCTGGGGAAACGCAGGAAGAGCCTTTCGGACGAGGAAGTGCAGGCCGACGCGCTGCGCCAGACAGCCCTCTTCGGGCTCGCCGACCAGATGGGCAGAGAGATGGACGCCGTGCGGGGCGACGCGCTGCGCCGCAGCGCGGAGATGAAGCCCGGCAGGCAATGGATAACGGACCCCGAATTCGAGGAGCCGCACCGCCGCGGCGAGATCCTGGTGGCCGCCGTGATGAACGGATTTCTGGAAGCCTGGACCATGCGTCTGCAGGAAGCCAAGGCCGAGGACCAGAAGACGCATGTGGCGCGCCGCGTTGCGGAGGAGGGCTCGGACATCGCCGCTGCGCTCATCACGATGTGGATACGCGCGCTCGATTACATGCCGCCGGTCCACCTGGATTTCGGCGATGCGCTCTCCGCGGCGATTACTGCGGACTCGGAGGTCCGGCCCGACGACAGCCGCTACCACCTGCGCGAGCACATGCTGAAGTCCTTCGACAAGTACGGAATCAAACCCAGCGCGACGCGGCAGGACGAGCCGGGGGCCTGGCCGAAGGAAGCGCGTCGTATGCGCTATGAGCGCGTGCGCTTCGAGTCGATGCGCACGGACAAGGATGAAGTCTTCCGTTTCCTCTGGGACAACCGCAAGGCGCTCGGGGTGCATCCCGGCGTGTACACGGAAGTGCTCTCGGTCCGTCCCTGCATCCGCATCGGCGTGGACGGCTTCACGCTACGCGAGACCGTCGCCGAGTACTACCAGGTCGCCCGCCTTACCGAGTCGGAGCTGCGCCAGAAGAAGATCCGGCTGCCGGTGGAATATATCGCCGAGCTTGCCAACAGCAGGGCGGAGCGGCAGGCAAGACGCGAGAAGAGCCTGAAGGACGTGGACGAGGCGCCGGAGGAGCCTGATACCGATCCGGTCACGCCCGTCTACGGCGGGGGCGTACTGATCTTCGACGAGTACGGCAAGGTGAAGTACCACGTTCACAACGACGTGTTCGGCCGGCGCCAGACCGCCCGGCTCCAGCACCTGTGGGATGCCGGTCAGCTCCGGGCCGGGGGCGATGGTGCACGCCTGACGCCGGCGCGACTCTCCGATCTGCACCGCCAGCGCGCGATCGCCGCGCGTCGCTTTCCTTCCGAGGGGTGGTAACCATGGCCAAGCCTTCTTCCATCGAGATCCGGGCCTACCAGGTGGGTTTCGGAGACTGCTTTCTCGTTTCCTTCGTGTACTCCAAGACCGACAAGCGCCACGTGCTGATCGATTTCGGCACGACCGAGCTGCCCAAGCAGTTGAAGGGTCCCAAGGTGCACATGCGGCGGGTCGCCGACCACATCAAGGGCGTCTGTGGCGGAAAGCTCACGGCGGTAATCGCGACGCACCGCCACGCGGACCATATCAGCGGCTTCGCCACCGACGGCAAGAGCGGCAACTCCGGAACCGTCATCGCCGAGTGCAAGCCGAAGGTCGTGCTCCAGCCGTGGACCGAGGACCCCGACGCGGCGAAGGACGCGAAGACTGCAACACGTGACAGCAGCCGCTCGTCGAAAGGCTTCGTCGCCGGCTTGAACGCCATGCACCGGCTCGCCGACCACGCCTCGCGCATCGGGCAGCGTCCGCCTCCGAGCATGAGCGCCGCGGCGGCGAAGCAGCTTCGTTTCCTGGGCATGGACAACATCAAGAACCGCTCCGCGGTAGAAAACCTGATCGCAATGGGAAGCCGCACGGGTGCGAAGGCGGTGTGGGCGCACCACGGGTCCAACCCGGGCCTGGCCGGGAAGGGGCTGCTCGACGGCGTCAAGGTGCACGTGCTCGGTCCACCGAATCTGAAGCAGACGGAAAAGATACGCAAGATGCGCTCGAGCGATCCCGACCAGTTCTGGCAACTCCTCGGAGGAAAGGGCCCGGGCGGACCAAGAGTCGCCGCGGTAAAGCCCGGGGACCGCATGGCAAAAGGAAAGGCAGTGCCCGCGGAAGCGCGCTGGTTCCGCGACCGGGTTGCCCGTCTGTCCGCGGACCAGTTGCTCGAAATCGTGCGCGTGCTGGACGACCAGATGAACAACACGAGCCTGATCCTGCTGTTCGAGGTCGGCGGGAAGAAGCTCCTGTTTCCGGGCGACGCGCAGATCGAAAACTGGAGCTGGGCGCTGGAGGGTGCGCCGGACTCGGAGAAGACGCGCAAGCTGCTCTCGGCCGTCGACTTCTACAAGGTCGGCCACCACGGCAGCCGGAACGCCACGCCCAGGAAGCTATTGTGGGAGAACTTCACGAAGCGCGGCAGCGGCACCCAAAGAATGAAGGCGGCGATCTCGACCATGAAGGGCAAGCACGGCGACTCGAAAAAGAAGACCGAGGTGCCGCGCAAGACGCTGCTCGACGCGCTCGAGTCCGAAACCGATCTGTGCAATACCGAGGGGCACAAGTTCAAGGACGGCGAGGAGCCCTGCCAGGTGATCACGATAAAGGTGTGATCAGGCGGACACCGGCAGGGTGGGGCGGCCGGCACCCGCGAGAATGTGGGAATCGGTTCATAACAAATAATGCGATCGCCGCGTCGATCGCGATATCCGATCGGGAGATGCAATGAGAAGTGCTCGATGGTTGCTGCTGGCCTGCGCGATCGCGTCCTGTCTTGAAGGCTGTTTCTCGATTCCGAAACCGGAAACCGGGGGGGTCCTGTCCGTGGGCAGGCCGCAGGTATTCACGCGCGAGAGAATCGTCACCGAGCGCACCGGCGAGGTGAACTGGCTGCGTGGCCAGCTCGACAAGGAGGTGACGACCGGATTCCAGGGGGTTCAGGACAGACGTTCGGCGGAAGCAACGGTATTCCAGCTCAACCTGGCGCTCGATGTGCTGCAGGGACGCATCGACTCCGCCCGCAAGCGCAACACCGAGGAATCGGTGTCGCGACAGGCGCAGATCGAGCGCGCGCAGCACGAGATCGACATGGAGAAGTTGCGCCAGCAGCTGGAGGACGTGCGCGGCCGCGTCAAGGCCGAGAACGGCAAGGAGACGGACCAGAGCCTCAAGACCGAGATCACGAAGCTTCAGGGCCAGGTGAAGGAGTTGAGCGACAAGGTGGACAAGCTCACCAAGCCCGCGCCATCGTCGACTCTGCCCGCTCGCGGTGACGCCAGCAAGCTCCTCGGAGCGAACGAGAACCGTACGCTCGATCCCGCGGGAGCGCTCACCACGCGCGCCGAGCTGACGTCCATCCAGCGCTTCGAGGACCAGGCCGCCTATCGCGACATGGTGAACGCGCGCATCCGGGAGAAGATACTCGACGATTCCCACGACTTGAACGGCTCGGCGCTCTACGAGCTCAAGTTTGACGTCACTTTTGCGCCTGGCAACAACACCCGGCGGTTCATGATTGCAAAGCTCAAGGTGGAAGACAGCTTCAAGAACAACGACAAGGAGAAGGATCTTGCTTTCGTCGATCATCCTGATTTCGTCCCGCAGCTCAGATCCGTCCTGGAGCAGGAGGTCAACCTGTACAACCTGCGGCTCCAGGAGCGTGCTGGCGCAGGTGCGCTCAGCGAGAACTGGCGGCGGCGCATTCTGTCGGTCTTTGGTGCCCAGGAGGGTGTGGCCCTTCTGGAGAATTGCGGTGTAAAGGGACTTGCGCCGCGTGCGCTCGACAGCCAGCAAAAGCGCAAGCTCACGTCTTCCGAGCAGAATGACCTGTCGTGCCTGGTTGCCGGATTCGTCAAGATTCGCCTGGGAGAGCCTCTGAACTACGCGTTCGTCAGCAAGATAGTGCCTGTTCCGGATTCAAACGGGCGGACGTTTTACAGGGTGCAGTTCGAGTCCAAACCAGACGCGGTCAACGAACTGAAACGACGGCTGAGGCAGATCCACGGCGATCAGCCACCCCGCGTGGCGACGGTCGAGCCGAAGGAGTATGTCCAGAACATTTCCGACGTTGCCAGCCGCAACGAGGCCACGCAATTCGGACTTATGCTGGATCTGTTGACGACGAAGGGGCTGGCGATCGGAAGCTCATTCGAGCGCTTTACGCAGGATCAGCAGTTGCTCCATGCCGTAAAGAGACAACCACTGGCGGTGAGCTTTCTGCACGGAACCGACACCTTCGGCTGGATACTCGGCCCCAAGTTCGCGATCGACGAGAAGCAAAGGGCGACGTTCGTGCACACGCCTTCGCGGTATACCTTCACCGGGTCGATTACGGTACCGTCGTGGTTCGCGTCGGTAACGATCAAAGGGCAGGGTTGCTGGCTCGATCCGAGCGGCGCAGAAAAGGATTGTTTCGATCTGTTCAAGGGCGAGGCGGATGGAATCAACGTCAGCCTTCCAAGTACCAGGTACCGCGGACTCGTCCCGGCGTTGCTCTATCGCGAGTACGAGCTCATGAGGGAGCCGGAAATCTATGCATTGGCCGAGCAGCATCTGGGTGGAACTCTTTCGCTTCGTGCTGTTCCCGAGCAATGTCTGGGCGTAACGTCACGCGCGTGCGCTCAGACCGTCGTTATCGAAGGACGGGAGTTGTGGCGCAATCCCGAGGTGTACGTCGGCAACCAGAAGGCTGACACAGTGGAGGTGTTGCCGAGCATGCGCGGCGTTGCGGCGACGTTTCGTTCGTTGAGAATGCCGCCGCCGCAGCCGGACGGCCGGCGCACATCGCAGGACCTGATCGTGGTGACTTCGGTCGGAACGGACCGGCTCCCCGGCGCCGTGACGATCCTGCCCGAAGCGGTCACGGCGCCGAAGCCCTTCATGCGGCTGCGCAACGCCTACGTAGACAAGGTCGGCAACAAGGCGACCCTCGAATTCGTGTTCGAGCCCGCGGCGCTGCCGGCAAGCTTTCACTCGATGCTCGCGCGCGTGCGCCTGCCCGGCGCAAAGGACTGGAAGGACCTGGGAGCGCCGGCCCGCATGTCGAATGGAGTTGTCGTGTTCGAGTTCGATCCGGCAGCCGTGGGGCTCGGGGACAAGGCCGTCGAGATGGAAGCGGACGTCGGCCTCAAGTTCAACCCGGAGGATACGCTTCACTCCATGCTCGATCCGTCGGCGCGTTTCTTCACTTATTTCCCCAATCCGGACGAGCGCGCGGTGCTCGCGAGCGACACCAGCGAGCTCGACTTCAGCAAGTCGGCGACGCTGGGAGCCAAGGAGCAGGGGCAGTTCGCGAAGCGCCTGACCTACAAGCTGCCGAAGGACGAGAAGCTGTTCAACGCGGCTTATCCCGGCCTCGTCGCGGCGCTCGACGGGCGCGGGGGCAACGCGCGCCTTGTGCTGACAGGCGGCAACGTCTCGGCGCCGTTCGATGCTGCGCGATCCTCGGGCCAGAAGGGGACGATCGTATTTCCATCCTCCGCGAGCACTGCCCGGTTGGCGCCGGGCGTGGTCCCGCGCGATGAGGAAACTGCTTCGTACGACATATTGCTCGAATACCGGATCGGAGCGGGGGAGTGGATTCCGGTTCCCATCAAGGACGGCAAAACGGTCTCGATCAAAGGCCTCAAGAAAGCAGAGAAGCCGGCGCCGAAACCGGTTGCCGCAGCCCCGGTGAACTAATCGTTCCGACGCAGTCGTGGGTGCGGTGGCAGCGGCGACGCTGGAAGCTGTTTCCACGATGCGACCGCGGGTGAGGTGACGCTGGCCGGAAAAGGATTTACGCTGGGCCCGGTGCGACCCCTCCACGGCCATCCGTCGTTTCCGGCATGAAGATTTACCTGGTTGTAATAGTGTCCGTCCTGAGCCAGGTCGGGTTCAGCGGCAGCCGGGTTGCGATGTCGCTTCACGCCCTGCAGTTGACCGCCAATCAGTTCGCGATCGGCGTCGTTATCGCGCTTTATTCGCTGGCCCCCTTTCTGCTGTCGATCGTTATCGGACGGTTTGCAGACCGGGTGCCGCCGAGGTTGCCGATCATCCTGGGCTCCGCCGTCATGACCGCGGCGCTGATTCTGCCGCCCGTGTGGAGCGGCCTGCCCGTGCTTTGCGCGACGGCCTTCGTGCTGGGCCTCGCCCATCAGGTGTTCAGCATTCCGCTCGAAGCCATCGTCGGCGGTATCGATGGCGCCAAACACCGCGCGCGCAACTACGCCCTCATCACCATGGGATGGTCCGCGGCGAATTTCTTCGGGCCGCTCATCGCCGGCTTGACGATTGACTACGTCGGCCAGCTCGAGGTGTATCTCGTGCTGGCCGTGCTGACCGCAGTGCCGATTCCCATACTGCTGGCGTATCCGGACCTGCTGCCCCGGACGGCGGCCTCGCATGCCGGGGCAGCGACGCGCGGCGGCGTTCTCGACCTGTGGCGCATGTCCTCCGTCCGGATGACCATCATCGCCGCGGGCGTCGTCGGCTCGGCGCAGGATCTCTTTCAGTTCTACCTCCCGATTTACGGTCATTCGCTCGGCCTTTCCGCATCCGCTATCGGAACCATACTCGGGCTGATGTCGGCCGCCGCATTCGTGATCCGCGGCATAATCCCGATTCTCGTGAAAAGACTCACGGAACCGGTGATACTGGTCTCGGCCATGTTCATCGCGGCGCTCGCATTCACCCTGCTGCCGTTCTTCGGCAATCCCTACGCGCTGGGCGCCATAGCGTTCCTGCTCGGGCTCGGCGTCGGCTGCGCCCAGCCGATGACCATGTCGCTGCTGTACCTGTTCACGCCGACGGGCCGCATAGCGGAATCTTTCGGGGTGCAAAAGACGGTGCGCAACGGCACGCACCTGGTGGTGCCGATCGTCTTCGGGAGCGTGGGCGCGGCGTTCGGCGTCACGGCCGTGTTCCTTTCGAACGCTGCTATCCTGCTCGCGAGCGGTTTCCTGATGCGCAAGGCCGACATACCGGCGAGCGACCTGGAGCGCAGGCAGGCGTGATCCGAAGGAGGAAGGCGGAAGATTGAAGGCTCAACATCAAAGGAGGAGGAACCATGTCGACGCTGGATGTACGTAACCCGGGCTTGAACGATCTCATCGCTTCCGATGTTGTGATCGAGCGCATCGCCGGAGGGCTGGGCTTTACGGAAGGCCCCGTGTGGCGCGGCGGAGCGCTCCTCTTCAGCGATATTCCGAACAACCGCATCGCGCGCTGGCGCCGCCTGGCGGAAGGTCCGGAGCTCACTACCTTCGCCAAGGGCCATTCGAACGGCCTTACCCTGGATCGCCAGGGCCGCATCCTGGCGGCCGAGCACGGCGGCCGGTGCGTGTCGCGCGTGGCAGACGACGGCACGCGCGCGGTCCTCGCCGGGAAATTCCAGGATAAGCGGTTGAACAGCCCTAACGACATCGTGGTGAAGTCCGATGGCGCCATCTACTTTACGGACCCGCCCTACGCTCTGTTTGCGAGCCCGTCCGGCGCGATACGCCCGGCCGGCTGGTGGAAGGCTCCGCCGGGCAAGGAGCAGCCGTTGAACGGCGTGTATCGCCTGCGCCCCGACGGCGGAATGCAGCTCGTGGTGGAAGACTTCGTGCTGCCGAACGGCCTCGCGTTCTCCCCGGACGAATCCATCCTGTACATCGACGACTCCGACCGCAAGCACATCCGCGCCTTCGATGTCGCCGCGGACGGTGGGCTCAAGAACAGCCGCATCCTGCTGGACATGGCTTCGAGCGACCCGGGAGTGCCCGACGGCATGAAGGTAGACCTCCAGGGCAACGTGTTCTGCACGGGACCGGGCGGGGTGTGGGTGTGCCGCGCCGATGGCACGCTCCTGGGCCGCCTTATCCTGCCGGAGCTACCCGCGAACCTGGCATGGGGCGAGGATGGCAGCGTGCTGTTCATCACGGCGCGCACCAGCGTCTACCGGGTGCAGACGAAGACGCGCGGCGCCCTGCTGGGTTAGAAGGGAAGCTTCACTTGAACGGGAGGAAACGGAGATAACAGAGAAGAGCAAATCTTGAAGCCTCCGTTGACTCTGTTGCCTCCTGTTAAAGAACTTGAAGTTGAACCTACCTGTTCGCGGTCTTTCTCTGTGAACTCTGTGTGCTCTGTGGCAGAATCGGTTCGACTTCAGGATTAGCGGAGGAACTGCGTCGATGGCACTGGTCGAGTACAGGGAAGAAGGCGGGATCGGTTTCATCACGCTGAACCGCCCGGAGAAGCTGAACGCGTTCTCGGACGAAGTCGGGGTCGCCTTTTGCGACGCGCTCTACCGTTTGAACGATGACGGCAACGCCCGGGTCGGAATCATCTCCGGCAACGGGCGGGCGTTCTGCAGCGGCGCGGACGTGAGGCAGCGCCAGATGCGCGCGAAGGAGGAAATGGAGAAGCTCGGCAGCCCGGCGGGCCGCGGCGGGAATTTCCGCGAGCCGTTCTTCCGTTCTTTCAACTCGAAGCCGATCATCGCCGCCGTGCACGGCTACGTGTACGGTCTCGGGGTGCGTATCGCGCTCTACGCCGACCTGCTGGTCGCGGCGCGTGACGCGAAGTTCCAGATCACGGAAACGCCGCGCGGCCTGGACAGTACGCCGTTCTGGATGATGATCGCGAACCAGGGCGCGGGCGCCTTCGCGACCGAGGTTTCCCTTACCGGCCGGACCTGGACGGCGGAAGAGGCTGCCCGCCACGGATTGCTTACCCGGCTGTGCGAGGCGGGAGAGCATATCAAGGCAGCCGAGGATCTCGCGCGAAAGATTCTCGAGAACCCGCCCCTGGCCGTGCAGGCCGTGGTCAAGGCGCGGCGGGCCATGCTCAACGAGATCGATGTTAAAGCTCATGCCACGGGGCCGCGCGGCATGCATCTGACGGAGGACTTCCGCGAGAGCGCCGCCGCGTTCCTGGAGAAGCGCAAGCCGGTGTACCACGGACGCTGACGACACGAGGATCCATACTTTCCGGAGAAACATCATGACGACAGACACGGAAGAGATTTTCCCCCACATCGAGCGCTGGAAATCGGGCGGGCAGGGCGTTGCACTTGCCACGGTGGTGCAGACGTGGGGTTCTTCACCGCGGCCCGAAGGCAGTCACCTCGCGGTGAACGATCGCGGCGAGTTCGTCGGCTCGGTCTCGGGTGGGTGCATAGAAGGGGCGGTGGTGACCGAAGCGCTCGCCACGATCAAGGACGGCAGCCCGCGCACGCTCGAATTCGGCGTCTCCGACGAGCAGGCCTGGGAGGTCGGGCTCGCCTGCGGCGGCAAGGTGCGCGTGTTCGTGGAGCGTGTCGAGTGAAAAAGACGCTCTACGAACGGTTGCGGGCGGTGACTGCGGCGGGAGCTTCCGCCGCTGTGGTGACGCGGCTCGGGGACGGCGCGCAAAGCCTGTTCGACGGCGAGCGCTGGGAAGAAGGGCTGACGCTCGACGAGGAGCGTCGTGCCGTCGTGCGCCGGATGCTCGTCGCCGACAAGAGCGGCATACTCGCCGGAACGGAGGATCTTTTCGTGCGCTCGTACGCCCGCCCGCCGCGCCTGATCGTCGTCGGCGCCGCGCACATCAGCCAGTTCCTCGCGCCGATGGCGGCGCTCGCCGGCTTCGAAGTGATCATCATCGACCCGCGGCGCGCCTTCGCGAGCGCGGAACGCTTTCCGGGCGTGACGCTGATCGATCAATGGCCCGATGAAGCGTTCAAGAAGCTGAATCTCGATGCGACGAGCGCCGTCGTGACGCTCACCCACGATCCGAAGATCGACGATCCCGCGTTGATCGCCGCGCTCGGGAGCCCGGTGTTCTACGTCGGCGCCCTGGGCAGCAAGCGCACGCACGCCAAGCGCGTGGACCGCCTCGCCGAGGCGGGGCTGGCCGACAAGGCCGGGCGCATCCACGCGCCGGTGGGGCTCGACCTGGGCGGCCGCTCGCCGCGCGAGATCGCCGTTTCCATCCTGTCCCAGGTGATCCAGGTCCGTTACAAGGGCGAGGCTTGAGCGCCAGCCAGATCTATCACGACGCGATCAAAGCGCTTGCCGCCGCCGCGACCGGCGAGGGCACGCTCGCATTAGCGGACGGGCGGGCGCTCGTCGACAATCCTCTCTGCGGCGATCGCGTGGACATGGAGGTCAAGATGACGGATGGCCGTGTGGCCGCTATCGCGCACCGGGTTCGGGGTTGCCTGTTGTGCCGCGCGGCGGCTTCGGTCATCGGCAAGCACGCGGCGGGCGCCAGCCCCGGGGACATCGAGCGGATCAGCATCGGTGTAGCGGAGATGCTCGAAAAGCAGGCCCCGTCTCCAGCCGCGTGGAAGGATCTCGAAGCGTTCTCGCCGGTGCACAGTCATCGCAGCCGCTACCGCTGCGTGCAGCTGCCGTTCGAGGCGCTGCTCGCGGCGCTGCGCGCGGCAGGTTGCTGATCGTCAGGGGTCAGGCGTCAGGGGTCAGGCGTCGCAGGTCACCTTTCGACTAGAATCGATTTCGACCGTATCTTGTTGCACGCGAGGAGCGACCATGACGAGCAGCATGCTGGTTTACGACCCGGTAGCGCCTTGTCTCACGCAGCCGCGGGAGCCCGGGCGATCGCTGGACAGCCTGGCCGGCAAAGTCATCGGCTTCATCGACAACTCGAAGCCGAATTTCAATCACCTGGTCGAGGACCTGTCACGAATCCTGGTCGAGCAACATGGCGCGAAGGGCGTCGTCCTTCGCCGCAAGCGCAGCGCTTCTCAGGGTCTGGCGGAAGCCATGATGAACGAGCTCGTCGGCCAGGTGGATGCCGTCATCACGGGATCCGGCGACTGAGGCTCCTGCACGTCGTGGAGTGTCCACGACACGGTAGAGGCGGCGAAGCGGGGGAAAGCGGCGCTCACGGTATGCTCGACGAGCTTCGTGGGGCTTGGACGCGCGCAGCAAAAAGCCCTGGGCTCGCCCGACCTGCCGATCGCGGTGGTCCCGCATCCGTTCGGTACCCGCTCGCGCGACGAGCTCGGGCGAATCGCAGCGGAGTGCGCCGGGGATATCGCACGCCTTCTGTGCGAGGCGCCCGGTGGCCCGACCGCGACGGCGGCGGCTCTGCCGGCGGCGCCGCGCGCCAGGCTCATCGAGGCGCCGGGCGGGCTCGACGAGCTCAACAAGCTCTACATGAGCCGGCGCTGGGGAGACGGGCTGATCATCGCGCCGCCCACGGAGGAGGCCGTACGGCGGATGCTGCGCCACACGCGTCGCGCTCCGGACGAAGTGGTGGCGACGATCGCCCCGGGCATGGGAGCGGCCACCGTCGAGTACATCGCCATACAGGGCGTGATGGCGGGCTGCTATCCGGAGTACCTCCCGGTGCTGATTGCCGCCGCAGAGGCCGTCGCCACGCGGCAGTTCCACCTGCAGGCGATACAGGCCACCACCAACCCCTCGGCGGTATGGCTCATCATCAACGGTCCGATCGCGCGCCGGCTCGAAGTAAACGCCGGAGCGGGCTGCCTGGGACAGGGCGCGTGGGCGAATGCGACCCTCGGGCGGGCGCTGCGGCTCATTCTGCAGAACATCGGCGGCGCGTTGCCCGGGGAAATGGACCGGGCGACGCAGGGGCAGCCCGGCAAGTACACGTTCTGCTGCGCCGAGAACGAGGAGGCGAGCCCATGGGAGGCGCTGCACGTCGAGCGCGGCTTCGCGGCCGATACGAGCACCGTGACCGTCGTCGGTGCGCTCGGGACGTGGAGCATGAACATGACTGCGCGCAGGGCCGAAGAGGTGATCGCCATGATCGGCGACACCATGCAGTATCCCGCGAGCAGCGATTACGTCTACGGCGGCGCGCCTTTCATCATCCTGGCGCCGCAGCACGCGAACCTCTTCCACGGTGAAGGCTGGGGAAAGAGCGAGGTGAAGCGCCGGCTGTGGGAGGCCTCGAAGATGCGCGCGGGACGCGCGAAGGGCAGCGAGTTCGAGCGCATGGCCACGGGGCGCCGCGCGGAGCTCGGCGAGATCGGGCCCGACACGATAGTGCCGATTTCCGCGAAGCCGGAAGACCTGAGCATCGTGGTGGCCGGCGGGCCGGGCTCGCATTCGGTCTTCGTGCCCGTGTCGGCGCACACCCGGTCGGTGACCCGGGAAGTGGAGATGATGTCCCTGTAACCCTGCTCGCCGGGGACGGTCTACTTGGAAGTCATTACCCAGACTCCGTCCCAGTCCTCGGGAGGCGGAGTCTCGCGGAAAATCTCGGAGCGCTCCAGGAACACCTTGCTCGGCTTGTCCGCCGGGTTCAAGGCCAGCACCTGCCGGAAGCAGTCGATCGCCTGTCCCCAGCGCTGCCCGCGATAGCCCTGCATGCCGTCGTTGAAGAAGCCGATGGCGCGCTCGACGCTCGGGAAGCGCTCGGCGGAATAGTGATCCATCGCCTCGTAGATCGCCACCGGCTCGGTCTTGCCCTTCACGCGCAGGAGGTCGATCTCACGCAGCAGGTGATCGTTTTTCAGCTCGCGCCGGGTGGTCTCCCCGATCAGTATCTTGCTGCCGTAGGTCTTGGTGACGCCTTCCAGCCGCGAGGCCAGGTTCACCGAGTCGCCGATCACCGTGTATTCCATGCGCTTGGGCGATCCGATGTTGCCGACGATGACAGACCCCGTCGCGATCCCGATCCCGATGTTGATCAGGTACAAGAGCTTGCTGCCGAGGCGGATGGTAATGAGGCTCTGCTGATGCTCGGGCTCTATCCGCTCGCAATAGCGCCACAGGAACTCGATGTTCGGCGTAAGCTTTTTCGCGATCACGAAGAACTCGCAGATCGCGTGGGTCGGCGACGCGAAGAACAGTATGGTCAGCATGATCCCGATGATCTGCCAGTCCGCCCAGCCGCTGTCGAGCCAGCGATTGCCGAGGTACATGCCGATCCCGACGAACAGGGTCGCCATCGGGCCGTGAAACAGGGTCACGCGCAGAAACGCGTAGAACGGCAGGTTGAGCGTGCAGACGATGGCCTTCGAAACGTCGCGCGTATCGCTCTTTTCGTTTTTGCCGAGGGTCTCCAGGACGCGGGTGACCGGCTGCACGTGGCGCCAGATGAGATAGAGATCCGGTAGCGTGTAGCCCGGCACGACGAAGAAGGCGATCAGCAGGAAGTCGAGCCATTGCTGCCCGGTGAATTCCAGGCCGAGAGCTACCAGGACGAACATGACCGCGACCGCCGCCAGAGAGCCCCACACGTACGTCCACACGAGGTACATGAGAAAACCTTTTGCCGTGGGCAAGCGGTTTTCCGGCATCGGCGTCCTGAGCTCTGAGCTCGTCATGAAACGGGGCTTTCGTGGCAGAATACCTGAATTCCGACGGAGCGTCGGTGTCCGCTGGACCCGCGGGCGCTCCCCGGACAGACACCGATCTCAGAGAACATCCGGAATGGAACTCGAAACGCGGCGCGTCGGCGACAGCATCGTGGTGAGTCCGCGCGGGCGCGTCGACCATGTCACCGCGGACGCATTCTCGGCGGCGCTGGCGACCCACGTGGCGCAATGCGCGAGCGGCGGCCCGGCGATCGTGCTGGACATGTCCGGCGTCGACTACATCAGCAGCGTCGGCCTGCGGGCCCTGATGGTTGCCGCGAAGCAGGTGAAGGCGCAGAGCGGACGTATCGTGATCGCGGCGCTGACGCCGATGGTGCGCGAGGTGTTCCAGATCAGCCGTTTCCACCTGGTGTTCGCCCTGTTCGACGAGGTTGACGCCGCGCTCGAGTCGCTGCAGAAGCCGGCATGAAAGTACGGTTCTGGGGCACGCGCGGCTCCATCCCCGTGTCGGTCACCGCGCCGGACATCCGGGCGAAGCTGCTCGCAGCGCTTGCCGGCGCGGTCGGCCGCTCGCTCGATACCCCGGAGAAGATCGCCGACTACGTGGACCGGCAGCTCGGGTTCGAGACATCGGGCACTTTTGGCGGGCATTCTTCCTGCGTCGAGCTGACCGGGGACGATGCGTCGCACGTGATCCTCGACATGGGCAGCGGCGCGCGCCCGCTGGGACAGCACCTCCTGGAAAAGTACGGCCCGGACGCTCCCCGGACCTATCACGTCTTCATGTCGCACCTGCACTGGGACCACATCATGGGGTTCCCTTTCTTCGGGCCGGTATACGTGCCGGGCAACCGCATCGTCATACACGGCTGCCACGCCGGAATCGAGGAGGCGTTTCGCCGGCAGCAGGCCGAGCCGAGCTTCCCCGTCGATTTTTCCCAGCTCGCGGCGGACGTCGAGTTCCGCCGGCTCACGCCCGGCGAGAGCTACGCCATCGCCGGCCTGCGCGTCACGCCCAAATTGCAGCTCCACGCCGGCGATTCGTTCGGTTATCGACTCGAGGCGGGCGGCAAGTGCGTGGTCTACTCGACCGACTCGGAGCACCGGCTCGATAACCGGGAGGAGCGGGAGGGCTTCATCGAATTCTTCGGTGGCGCCGACCTGGTGATTTTCGACGCCATGTATTCCCTGTTCGAGGCGATCTCGGTCAAGGCCGACTGGGGCCACTCCAGCAACATCGTCGGCGTGGAGCTGTGCCAGGCGGCGCGCGCGAAAACGCTCGCCCTGTTTCACCACGAGCCGGCGTTCGACGATACGCGCGTCGCGAGCGTGCTGCAGGAAACGCGGCGGTTCGAGGAGATTACGCGCGACGGCCACCAGCTCGAAGTGATCGCTGCGTATGACGGCCTCGAGCTGGAGGTGTGATGGTGACAGGTTCCAGTCCCGGCGCGTGGTTCGTGCGCGCCCTCGGGGCCGGGCGCGGCCGTCCCGCCGCGCTCGCGCTGCTCGTCGCCACGGCGGCGCTGCTCCTGCCGCGGGATTCTCCGCTCGAGGCCGCGCGACTCGCCCTGTTCGACGCCTACCAGGTCTATCTGCCGCGCGAGCGCAACTCGGGACCGGTAACAATCGTCGCCATCGACGAGCATTCGCTGAAGGCGTACGGCCAGTGGCCGTGGCCGCGCGACCGGTTTGCCGCGCTGATCGACCGGATAGCGCAGGAGCGGCCGGCCGCGATCGGTCTCGACATCATCATGCCCGAGCGCGATGCCACCTCCCCGGAAGCGCTCGCGCGTACGCTGCCGCGGTCGCAGGACGCCCTGAAGAAAGCGCTGACAGCATTGCCCGCGCACGACGGCGTCCTCGCAGCGGCGCTGGGCGCGGCGCCGGTTGTGCTGGGAGCGGCCGGGTTCGAGGAAGCGACGCCGGCGACTTCACGGGGGCTCCGGGTGAGGGAGATGGCCGTCGTCGGCGCCGACCCGATGCCCTACGTCCGGCGCTATCCGCTCGTTCTGGCGAGCCTGCCGGAGCTGCAGGCGGCGGCGCGGGGGCAGGCGCTGCTTTCCGCCGACACGGAGCGCGGGATCATCCGGCGTGTGCCGCTCGTCAGCGCGATCGGCGACACGCTGGTGCCGGCATTGTCGCTGGAGCTGCTGCGCGTCGGAATCGGCGCGAAGACGGTGCAGGTCGAAACCGGCGCGCGTGGCGTCACGGCGGTAACGGTGGGCGACCTCCGAGTACCGACCCAGCCTACCGCCGAAGCATGGGTGCATTTCACCCGCTTCATGGGCGAGCGCTACGTTTCGGCTCTCGACATAATGAACGGACGGCTCGACCGGGACATCCTGAAGGGCAAGCTGGTCATCGTGGCGCTGACCGGCATAGGGCTCACCGACTACAAGACCACGCCGCGCGGAGAGTACGTGCCGGGGGTCGAGTATCACGCGCAGCTTCTGGAGAGCTTCTTCGACGGCCATTTTCTCCTGCGGCCGTACTGGATGCACTGGGTGGAGCTGGTGTTTCAGATGGGCGGCGGCGCATTCCTGATCCTGGCCGTCCCCGTGGTGCCTCCGCGCCACGCCACGGCGCTCGCGGTCGCGGTGCTCGTGCTCACCTTCGCCGCTGGTTTCCTCGCGTTCTACTGGGCCGGCCTGCTGTTCGATGCCGCGAGCGTATCCGTGGGCGTGGCAGCCGTGTTCGCCGCCCTGATTGCGAGCGCGTTCATCGAAGCCGATCGCGGCCGGCGCGAGGCCCAGCACGCCCTGCAGCTCGAGCGCGAGGCTTCTGCGCGGGTGGCCGGAGAACTGGAAGCGGCGCGCCGTATCCAGCTCGGAACGCTACCGCGCGCGGATACGGCTTTCCCCGGCGAGAAGCGCTTCGAGCTGGCGTCGGCGCTCGAGCCGGCGCGCGCGGTCGGCGGCGATCTCTACGATTTTTTCAGACTGGACGAGCGCCGCGTGTTCCTGCTGATCGGCGACGTATCGGGGAAGGGCGTGCCCGCGAGCCTGTTCATGTCGATCGCCAAGGCGCTCTCCAAGAGCATCGCCCTGCGCCAGCGGCTCGACTTGAAGGCGGTCCTGACCCAGGCCAACGTCGAGATCGCGCGCGACAATCCCGAGGCGCAGTTCGTGACCATGTTCGCCGCCGTCCTGGACGCCGAGAGCGGGATGCTCGAATACTGGAACGCGGGCCACGATGCGCCGGTGCTGAAATCGTCCACGCTCGGCAGCCTCGAAAGCGCGGCCGGCGGACCGCCGCTGTGCGTGCTCGATGAATTCGAGTATGGCAGCGATTCCGTGCAGCTCGCGCGGCAGGACGCGGTGGTGATGTTTACCGATGGAGTCACCGAAGCGGCGAATACCGCCGGCGAGCTCTACGGCAGGAAGCGGTTGGACGCGCTGCTCGCCCGCGTCCAGCGGGATGCCACGGCCAACGATCTGCTGCGCGAGATTCTCGCCGACCTGCGCGAGTTCGTCGGCTCGGCCGAGCCGTCCGACGACGTGACCCTGCTGGTGGTGCGGTGGCTGGGACTGTGACCGTGATGAAACGGCCGAAATCAGCGAACGTTGATCTCGACACGGCGATTGCGCGGCTCGGCGACCTCGTCGGCCGTCGGAACGACCGGTTCGCGCTCGCCGCGCCCGGCTTCCTGGATGCGGTCCGCGGCGATGCCCGCCGCCACCAGCGCGGCACGCACGGTGCGCGCGCGAACGAGAGACAGCTTGTCGTTGTACTCGACGGCGCCGACGCGGTCGGTGTGGCCGATGACGATGATGTCGGGCACGGGCCGCCGCACCAGCTCGGCCTTGATCTGCTCGAAAGTCTGGTGCGATTCCGGTGTCAGCTCGTCGCTGTTGGTGACGAAATAGACGGTAAACGAAACCGGCCGCGGCGGCTGCGCGTCGAGCGCGGCGCCGAAGCGCTGCCGGACGGCGGCGGCGTCCTCCTGGAGGAGCGCGACCGCGCCCTTGCTGCTGACGTCCGCGGCGGAGTACGGGCGATCGAGGACGGTTTCCCCGCCGGCGCTCCGGATCACGACCGCGCCCGTCCGGCCATCGGCGTCCGGAATCAGCACGACGCGATTGCCCGGCGCCTCGTCCTTTCCGGTCAGCGCGACGATGACGGCGATGATGACGATCGGGACTACGGCAGCCACGTCATTCCTCTCCCGGGCCGGCGTCGATCAGGAACTCGGTGCCGCGCACGCCCAGGATCGCGTTCGGCGTGCGAAATTGCACCGCGCCGGGCGATTGCTTGGCGATTTTTCCCGAGACCACGGCGAGCGTTCCGCGCTTGACCGAAGCATCGATGGTGCCGGCATGAGTGGTCGAATCGAAGGCGAAGCGCTCGAGCACGAGGGTCGAATTCGGGCCCGCGGAAAGCAGCGTGTTGTCGCGCAGGATGATGCCGACCGAACCGTCCGCGCCGGTGGCAATGCGGTCGGCGGCGGCCACCCTGGCGCCGGGCGACGCCGCGATTTTTTCGCCGGCGCGCTGAATGGTGACGCTGCCTTTGGCGGTCTTGACGACCCCGGCATCCTCGGCGGCTGCCACCTGCAGCGCTGCGGCAAGCCCGGCAACGAGCAGCATGATTCTCATCATCGCAGTATCTCCCTGGTTTGATTCGCCGCCATGGCCGCGCCCGCTGAATCGCGTCAATTCGTCGCCGACATGAAGGCGCTGCCGGAGCTCCTCGAGTTCGCGGCCGCGGCGGCGGGCAGGGCCGGCTTCGACGGCGTTGCGCAGCTCTTCGTCGAATTGATCATCGAGGAACTCTTCACGAACACGGTTGTGCACGGCTACGGCGGCGACAGCAACCAGCCCGTGTGGGTGAGCGTCGTAAGCGTCGGCGTCGAGTTAAGCTTAACATACGAAGACGCCGCCCCACCCTGCAATCCGTTAACGTTGCCCGCGCCCGGTCTCCTCGATGCGCCGCTCGATCAGCGGCCGGTGGGCGGGCTGGGCATGCCGCTGGTGAAGGCGTTGTCCGACGCCGCGTCCTATGCATATCAGGAAGGGCGTAACCGGCTGACCCTCGCCATTTCTCCACGCGCCCGCCGCTGAGGAATTGCGTCAGGCTCTTCCAGACACGGCGGGGCGTATTCACGCTATCATCCGTCTCCTTTGTCGTAGCCCAACAGGGAGGTAGCATGAAACCGGAGCAGATCCTGAAGCTCCCCTCGATGCCGGCGGCAAGCCCGAGCTATCCGATGGGGCCGTACCGGTTCATCAACCGCGAGTTCATGATCGTCACGTACGAGACCGACAAGGAACTCCTGCGGCAGGCCGTGCCGGAGCCCCTGGACCCCAATCCCGAGGGATACGTTCTCTACGAGTGGATCCGCATGCCCGACAGCTCCGGCTTCGGTGACTACTGCGAAAGCGGTATCGTCATTCCCTGTTTCTACAAGGGCGAGCCGATTAACTTCACGGCGCAGATGTACCTGGACGACGAGCCGCCGATTTCCGCGGGACGGGAAATCTGGGGCTTCCCGAAGAAGTACGCGCTGCCCAAGCTCGACGTCTGCTCGGACACCCTGACGGGCACGCTGCACTATGCCGGCCAGCTCGTCGCCATGGGCACCATGGCCTACAAGCACCAGGTCGCGCCCGGCGGCGTCGAAGCGCAGGCGAAGGGGATGACCCGGACTTCGTGCAATCTCAAGATCATTCCCGACGTCGACGGCGGGCCGAAGATCTGCCAGCTGGTGGCCTACAACCTCACCGACATCACGGTGAAGGGCGTGTGGGTTTCGCCGGCGCGGCTGCACCTGATTCCGCACGTGAACGCGCCGGCCGCCGACCTGCCGATCAAGAAGATTGTCGGCGGCAAGCATTTCGTGAGCGACCTCACCCTGCCGCACGGCCGGGTGCTGTTCGACTACCTCAAGGACGCATGAGCGGAGGAGAAGAGACCATGAAGAAGAGTGACGTCAAAGCGCTTCCCTCGATGCCCCTGCAGAGCCCGACGTTTCCGCGGGGCCCGTACCGGTTCTTCAATCGCAAGTACATGGTGATCAACTACAGGACCGATGCCGCCCTGATCCGCGAGGCGCTGCCGGAGCCGCTGGAGCCCGCAGGAGACACGGTGGCCGTGCAATGGGTCGATATGCCCGACGGTGAGGGATTCGGCGCCTACCAGGCCGCGGCGCAGGTGATTCCCTGCACGCTGAAAGGCGAAGCCTGCAACTTCGTAAGTCAGATGTACCTCGACAATACGTCGCCGCTGGCGGGTGGGCGCGAGATCTGGGGCTACCCGATGAAGTACGGCAAGTCCGTGCTCACGACGAATGCCGATACCCTCACCGGGACGCTGCACTATGCGACGCAACCGGTCGCCGTCGGCACCATGGTGTACAAGCACGACGCCTTCAAGGCCGACCACAAGAAGGAAGGCGAGCACCTGGCGCGGACGCAGATCACGTTGAAGCTCATTCCCGATATCGACGGTACGCCGGCCATCGCGCAGCTCGTGGCGGTACGATTCGAGAACGTCGTCGTGCACGGCGCCTGGACGGGGCACGCGCGGCTCGAGTTGGTTCCTTCGGTGAACTGCCCGCTCGCGGACCTGCCGGTGAGGGAAGTCGTCGGCGGGCTGCACATGGATACCGACATGACCCTACCCTACGGCAAGGTCGTGCACGATTACCTGGCCAAGAAGTAACGGCGTGACCCGTGACTGGGCGGGTGACGGCGGCTAGAACTTCGCGTTGCCCGGCGTGCGCGGAAACGGGATCGCATCGCGCACGTTGGAAAGCCCGGTGACGTAGGAGAGCGTGCGCTCGAAGCCCAGCCCGAAGCCGGCGTGCGGCACCGTGCCGTAGCGACGCAGATCCAGGTACCAGCGATACGCCTCGCGGTCGAGGCCATGCTCGGCCATGCGCGAGGACAGGACGTCGAGCCGCTCCTCGCGCTGGCTGCCCCCGACGATCTCCCCGATCCCGGGCGCGAGCACGTCCATCGCCGCCACGGTGCGCCCGTCGTCGTTCACGCGCATGTAAAACGCCTTGATCTCCTTCGGGTAGTTCATGACGATCACGGGCTTCTTCGCGTGCTTCTCCGTGAGGTAGCGCTCGTGCTCGGACTGGAGATCGATGCCCCACTGCACCGGAAACTCGAACTTCTCCTTCGCCGCCTCGAGGACGCGCACCGCCTCCGCGTACTCCATCCGCACGAACTCCGAGCCGACGATGCCTTCGAGGCGGGCGACTGCGCCTTTCTCGACCCTCTCGTCGAAGAACGCCATGTCGTCCGCGCGCTCCTCGAGCACGGCCTTGAACACGTACTTGATCAGGTTCTCGGCGAGCGACGCGTCGTCGGAGAGATCGGCGAAGGCGATCTCGGGCTCGATCATCCAGAATTCCGCGAGGTGCCGGCTCGTGTTCGAGTTCTCGGCGCGGAAGGTCGGTCCGAACGTGTAGACGTTGGAGAGCGCTAGGCAGTAGGACTCGATGTTGAGCTGCCCGGATACCGTCAGGAATGCCTCGCGCCCGAAGAAATCGTGGCTGAAATCGACCCTTCCCGCCGCATCCCGCGGCAGGTTAGCGAGGTCCAGCGTCGATACGCGGAACAGCGCGCCGGCGCCCTCGGCGTCGGAGGCCGTGATGATGGGCGTGTTGACCCACAGGAACTTGCGCTCGTGGAAGAAGCGATGGATCGCCTGCGCGAGCGTGTGGCGCACGCGCGCCGTCGCCCCGATCACGTTGGTGCGCGGGCGCAGGTGGGCGACCTCGCGCAGGAACTCCATCGTATGCGGCTTGGGCTGGATGGGGTACGAGTCGGGGTCCTCGACCCACCCCACCACCGTGACCGCGCTCGCCTGCATCTCGAACTGCTGGCCCTTGCCGCTCGAGGGCACGATCGGGCCGACCGCTTCGACCGCGCAGCCCGCGGTGAGTCGCGTGATCTCCGTGGCGTAGTTCGGCAGTGCCGCCGGTGCCACGACCTGGAGCGGGTGAAAGCTCGTGCCGTCGGACACGTGCAGAAAGGAGAAGCCGGCCTTGGAATCGCGGCGGGTGCGTATCCATCCTTTCACCGTCACTGGCGTATCCTGCGGCGCGCGCCCGCGGAGGATGTCGTCTATGGCCGTAGGCTTCATGCGTGGATTCTAGCGCAGCGAGGAAGAAGCCCCGCGCGCTCGCCACTGGCCGGGTCTTATCGGCATGTCCGGCGTCTGGATCCGACTCCGCAGGCCCCATCCGGTGTGCGACTTGGCCATCGCGTTGTCTTGAGGCCGTACCAGTACTGGGAGAGTCGTCTCGGTAGCCCGTGCAAAGTTGCGTACCCGGGTATTTTCCGGGGTGCCGTACTGGAGTGTATACTTTTTCCTTTTATTCCCGCGCGTCGCGCGCAAATGGACAAACTCGGTACCCGGTGGGAGTTCGTCCGCCTTCAGACCGCCGAGGAAAGCTGGCTATGGCGATGCGTTCGCGCGGACGGCACGACCGTCACGTCTTCCGAACCCTGTGAAAGCTTCGGAAAAATCATGGTGGACGCCGTGCGCAACGGCTTCAGTTCCGGAACGCAGCAGTGGGCCATCAAAAGCAACGAGTGGCGCACCGATTTTGCGCCGGGCGAGCAACCCAAAACCACGCGTAGAGACCCGACGACGATACCGCCGTGGCGGAAACCCGATGCCTAGGTCTCCCCGGAGGTAGGTAAATCCTCGGAGGAGGGTTTGGGCCCGCCGCGCGCGGGCCTTTTAACAAGCGACAACGGGTCCAAACCGGGACCGGCGACGAGCCGATTCGCCCACCCGCGTTTGTGCCCGGGTACAGCATTAGTTTGCCAACGACGAGCGAATCGGTAAAACACTGACAAGACTCGCGGGCGCCAAGCGCAACAATACAAGCCGTATACAAGGCATTGGAGCGGCGGTCACCGTTCCGCTTTCGACCCGAATTGACAAGGATGACACGATGAAACTCGCGACGGCGGCCGACCCGCACATGAACGGCGACGGCATCAATTTCAATGTTGCCGCGCTCGCCCTGGCGGCCGGAACGTTCTGGGGCGCGGCGATCCTGCTCGTCTCCGTGGCCAACCTGCTCTGGCCGGACTATGGGCGCCTGTTCCTCGATCTGGCCGGTTCCATGTATCCGGGCTATCAGCCCGGGGGTGGTGCGGGTTCGGTGATCGTCGGTACGCTTTACGGATTCGTAGACGGAGCGGTTGCCGGCGCCGTGATCGGCTGGATGTACAACACTCTTGCCGCGGCAATGAGACGCCGGTCGTACGGCCTTGCGCATGCGTCAAGGGGATGGGAGCGTGGCGAACGGGCCGACGCAACAGGCCGCCGGTCTGCCGGACTGTTTTTCCCATGGAGCGACCGGCGCACGGGACGCTGAGAGCTCTCTCACCACCCCGCTCGCTCACGCGAGCACCCCTCCTCCCACTGGAAGGAGGGGAGAGTCAGAACATTTACGATCCCGCCTGACCCCTGACCCCTGACCGCTGACGCCTGACGTCTAGAGGAATTCCCGCTTTAGATCGACCGTCGAGCGCACGCCGAGGTGCTCGAAGTTGTGATCGAGCCACTCGTGGGCGAGGGCGCGGCCGCGGTCGCGCAGCATCGTCAGGAACTTCCACTCGCTGTTCATCTTGCTGGAGGCCGACAGGTCGGAGAGCGCGTTGTCGGCGCGCACGGAATGGATCAGGACGTACTTCAGCTTCTCCCGGAACTCTTCCTTGATCCAGCCGTCGTCGAGCAGCTTCTGCACGAAGTAGACCGAGCGCAATTCCTTGATGAGCGAGGAATTGAAGGTGATTTCGTTCAGGCGGTTGGCGATGTCGAAGGCCGTCTTGGGCGGGCCGGGGCGCTCGATCGGGTTGATGTGCAGTATCACCACGTCGCGCGACTCGGTGTAATAGAAGAGGGGATAGAGCACCGGGTTGCCCATGTAGCCGCCGTCCCAGTAGTGCTCGCCCTTGATCTCGACCGCCTGGAAGACCTGCGGCAGACAGGCGGAGGCGAGGACCGTGTCGGCAGTGACGTCCGGCGTGTGGAAGATCTTCACCTTGCCCGTGCGCACGTTGGTTGCGCAGATGAAGAGCTTGGTGACCTGGCTCCTCTCGAGCTCCGCG
Source organism: Burkholderiales bacterium (assembly GCA_035649495.1). GTDB lineage: Bacteria > Pseudomonadota > Gammaproteobacteria > Burkholderiales > SG8-41 > SG8-41. Next base: position 94,331 of record DASRJL010000092.1, read on the forward strand.
AAATCGACGTTCTTCTCCAGCACTTCGCGCAGCGGGTTGTAGTTCATCGGGTTGATCTGGTACGGGGAGAACAGGCTCATCATGGACTTCATCAGCCCATGCATCGGGTTGTCTTCCCGTTGCAGATGCGCGAACAACCCGTCCCAGGGCATTTTCGGCGGGGCAAACCGCTGCCCGGCATCCGAAATGCCCTTCCAGAAATCGTGCAGTGCCTGGCGCGCGCTGTCGCTGCCCTTCAGCTTGCCGTAGGCGTAGACCACCGCGTTCATCGAGCCCGCGCTCGTCCCGGACAGACCTTCTATGTCGACGCGCCCGTCTTCGAGAAACTTGTCCAGAATGCCCCAGCCAAAGGCGCCGTGGGCGCCGCCGCCCTGCAGGGCAAGATTGATTCTTTTTCTCGGCTTGGGCGAGGTGTCGGTGACTCCCCGCAGCCGTAAGTTGGTCGCCTCGCTCATCGCTCGTTTTTCTCCTCATTTCCTCTCATTTTCCTCAGCGCCGGTTCAGTGCGCCGTCCAGCCGCCCTCGACCGAGATATTCGTTCCCGTGATGGAGGCGGCGGAGTCGGAGCACAGGAACACAGCGGTCCCGGCGACCTGCTCGACGGTGACGAACTGCTTGGTGGGCTGGGCAGCGAGCAGCACGTCGCGCTTCACCTGCTCCTCGGTGATGCCGCGCGCCTTGGCAGTATCGGGAATCTGCGATTCCACGAGCGGCGTCAGCACGTAGCCGGGGCAGATCGCGTTCACCGTGATGCCCACCTCGGCGACCTCGAGGGCGATGGTCTTGGTGAAGCCCAGGATGCCGTGCTTGGACGCGACGTAGGCGGACTTGAATGGGGAGGCCACCAGCGCGTGCGCCGAGGCGACGTTGATGATGCGGCCCCATTTCTTGGATTTCATGTAGGGCACGGCGCTCTTCGTCGTGTGAAACGCCGACGAAAGGTTGATCGCGATGATCGCGTCCCACTTCGCCTGTGGGAATTCCTCGACCGGCGCAACGTGCTGGATGCCGGCATTGTTCACCAGGATATCGCAGCCGCCCAGCTCCGACTGGCACTTCTTCATCATCGCCTCGATCTGGTCGGGCTTGCTCATGTCCGCCCCGTCGTACAGCACCTTGACGCCGAACTTCGACGCCAGGCCGGCGCGGATCTTCTCGATCTCGCCCGCGTTGCCGAATCCGTTCAGCAGGAGGTTGATGCCTTCCTTCGCGAATCCCTCGGCGATTCCCAACCCGATGCCGCTGGTCGAGCCGGTTACGACTGCATTTTTGCCCTTAAGCACGTTGGTATCTCCCAAGAGTCATGTTTCGAAAAAATCGCCGCAGAACCGGCGGCGGGGCGCGGGACCGTAACAGAAACGCGGCCGCCGCGCCGGGGGCCGTACCGCCCCCTCGGCACATGACCGCCGCAGCACGCCTGCACCGGAAACCCGGTTTCCTATTTCTTGCTGACGATTTCGGTGACCGATCCGACCGTTTTCGCCGTCGCGGTGGTCGCGGCCTGGATGTTGGCGTTGGCCATGCTGGTCATCTGGTTGGCGACCGCCGTCATGTTGTCGAACGCCTTGTTCGTCTGCTCCAGCATGTTCTTCATGACGCCGGCGATCACGTCGCTGCCGTCGACGGCGGAGGATTTTTTCTGCTCGATCGCGGATGCGGCCGTTCTCGTGAGCTGGGTATAGTTGGCCTGCATCACCGCGCTGACGTCCTTCTGCATGGCCGAAACGAGATCGTAGACGCTGCGCCAGTACTCCAGCATGCGCTCGGGCCGCGCCAGTTCCTGGTTGGCGCGCGCCATGTCGCCCACGTCTTTCGAGGCGGCGAGCTTGGTGACGGTCGCCACATTGCTCGAAAACGTCTCGCGCGCGGCGGCCATGTTCAGCTCCGCCAGGCGCTGCATCCCTTCGAACGATGTGCGCATGAGCGTCATCAACACTTCCGCGCTGGCTTTCTGCGCAACGGACATCTGCTCGATTTCCGGATTGGACATAGCTCACTCCTTCTCCTGTTGGACGGTCGCTGCCGCTTTTCACTGTGACGGACCGACGCCCACCGTCTGGGCGTTGTTTCAGGGCGGATCGGCAGGCTAACACGCCCCCGCGCGGCTGTGTAGATATCCCGCGCATTTTTTTGTATTCGCCCGGACAGCTTCTGGCACGGTGCTTGCGGTCGGCATCGCCGGTGGCGTCCGCCCGCGGCAACCGCCCGCGGCTGCTCTGCCGTCGCCGGTCGAGTATACCGATCAAGCGATTGAGTATAAATACCTTTCATTTCACGTTGTCCGTGCTGCACCTTGACCGGCGGAGATGCTGCGTGCTCCTTCAGCGGGCGGGACGAGGCTTCGTGCCTCGCATGGGAGCCGGCATCGCTCACGGGCTTGCCTCGAGCGTCGCGGTCCGCGAAAGAAGCGGCGCGAGCGAACCCGGGAACAGCGTTTACGAAGGGGTCACATCCGCTATAATTTCGGCCGCTGGGCAATCGCATAAGTCCTCGACTGCGCGCCGCGCGGATACGGTGGACGGGCGATCAAGTATGAAATCGCAGTTCGGGGAAGGTTTCACGCTTCTTGATGGCCCAACACCAGTCTCTTCTCGAGTTCAAGCGTGGGCGTTATCTCAAGGTTGCGCTTCTCGCGTGCGCCGCGGCCATCGGCGTCTACGGGTATCCCGAGGTTCTCTCGTCCACCGTTCCCGAGGCCCTGTCTGCTTTCGTAAAGCCGTACGGGAGGCCGTACGGAGGGACGTGGCTGGGATACACGCTGGGCACGATCGCCGCGCTGCTCATCGTATGGCTCATGCTGCTCGGCGTGCGCAAGCGCCGCTACGGCTCGAGGCTCGGCAGCGTGCAGGGCTGGGCCTCGGCGCACGTCTACCTCGGCACGAGCCTCATCATCATCGCCACGCTTCATTGCGCCTTCGAATTCGGCTGGAACGTTCATACGCTCGCCTACGCGCTGATGATGCTGGTGATCGTGAGCGGATTCTTCGGCGTCTATTCCTACCTGCGCTTTCCCGAGGACATGACGGCGAATCTGGCCGGTGAAACACTGGAGACGATGCTGCTCAAGGTCGCCGACCTGGAAACCAAGTGCAAGCGCATTGCGCTCGACCTGCCCGACGAGGTCAACGCGCTGTTCATGAACGCGTCCAGGCTCGCGGCCGAGAGAACCGCGCTGCGCGGCAGCCTTTGGCGCCAGTTGGGCGGCGTTGACCTTGCGCATCCGATGCGCGTCGCGCGCGACCAGCTCCTCAAGATGGGCGCGCGCTTCACGGGAGATCAGGCGAAAGCGCAGGAGCAGCTCGTCGTGGAGATGTCGCGCATCGTCACGCTGACGGACCGGATACGCCGCGACCTGCAGATTCGCGCGCTGATGCAGGTCTGGCTCTATTTTCACGTACCGCTGTCGTTTGCGCTGCTCGCCGCGCTGAGTGCGCACGTCATCTCCGTGTTCTACTTCTGGTAGCGGGCAGCCGGGATGGACATCCAGGTAACCTATATCACCGTCAACCGGCGCGGGCAGCCGCAGCGCGATCAGCAGCGCGTCACGGGACCGACGGTCATCATCGGCCGCGGCACGCAATGCCAGATCCACCTCCCCGATCCCCGGATCGCGCTGCAGCATGCGCAGATTGCCGTCGCGGAGACCGAGGCGACGATTTCGGCCGAGACCGGGGGCATCCAGGTGAACGGCCGCGCGGTCGACGGCGCGAAGCTGGCGATCGGCGACCAGATCGAGGTGGGGCCGTATCTGCTGGAGGTCGAGGCGCCACCCGCCGGCGTCTCCCTGGCGGTGTCGGTCAAGCTCGTCGTGCCGCTTGCGTCGTTCGGCGGCGACGGCCGCCGCTTCGCGCTGCAGGCGCCGCGCCTGTCCAAGCGCCGGCTCTCCTATCTCGCATTCCTGGGGACGCTGCTCCTGTGCCTGCTCGTTCCCGCCGCTCCATCGCTGCTCGGGTATCCGACGATGGCGTCCATCAGCGGGGCGGCGCAAGACGAGCAGGAGCTCGTAACCAAGGTAGCGGATCAGTTCCTGCAGGCGTGGAATCCAGGCCCGGTTTCCCAGGCGCACAGGGTGATCGGCACGGACTGCCGCGCGTGCCACCAGTTCCCGTTCGTGCAGGTCCGGGATCTGTCGTGCGTCGGCTGCCACAAGCAGATTGCGGCGCACGTGTTGCCCGCCGCTGCGTCCGGAGCGCAGGCTGCGCATCCTTCCTCCGACGAGGTTTACGGGCGCTGCACGTCCTGCCATCGCGATCACAAGGGCGGTCAGATGGCCCCGCATGGGCAGGATGAATGTGCCGCCTGCCATCGCGACGTGAAGAGCATCGTGAAGGATGCGGGCTCGGGGAAAGCCACGGATTTCTACTACGATCATCCTGAATTCAGGCTGTCCCTGCGCGATGCGAACCGGGACGACAAGGCGCCGGACGCGGTCCGCCGCGTGCGCCAGAACGATCCTGCCGCGGCCGCCGACCTGGTCGAGCGATCGAACCTGAAGTTCAATCACAAGCTGCATCTCGCCCAGGGCGGCATACGCGATCGGGTCGGCAGGCTGAGGGACGACACCGAAGGATCGCGGCGGACCGAAGGATCACGGCGAGTTCTGCGCTGCGGCGACTGCCACCAGCCGGGCGAGGGCGGCCGCCTGATGTTGCCGGTGACGATGGCGCAGCATTGCCAGGACTGCCATTCGCTGCAGTTCGAGCCGGGCGCTCCGAAGCGCGAGGCGGTGCACGGCACCCCGGAGGAAGTCCTGACCATGCTGCGCGAGTTCTATGCCCGGCTCGTGCTGGGCGAGGTGCCGCCCGGCGTCAACCCGCCGGCGGACCTGCGGCGGGTGCGGCCGGGCGCGGTCCTGACGTACCAGGAACGCGGTGTGGCCCTGAGGGTAGCCGAGCAGAAGGCGAACCAGGCGTTCAGCGAGCTGATCAGCAACCAGCCCAGGAAGGCGCGGGAGGTCTGCATCACGTGTCACGAGCTCTCGCGGAAGGCGGACGGTGCGGGCTGGCAGGTTGCGCCCGTGCGCGTCGCGAAGGAATGGCTGCCGCAGGCGCGGTTTACGCACGCGAAGCACGCGACCGTGGACTGCCTCTCGTGCCACAGCCAGGCCACCCGCTCGGAGCGCTCCGCCGACATCGCGATGCCGGACATCAAGGCGTGCCGCGATTGCCATGTCAGTGGCCGGCCGACCGAGCATATCGAGGACAAGCTCGCGTCCGATTGCTCCATGTGCCACAGCTTCCACTTCGGCAAGCAGCTCTGGTTTGGAGAGAATCAGGCCCAAATGAGGCCGCGAAGGAAAAAATGAAGCTATCCGTCGTCGTGGCCCTGCTTGTCTTCCTGCTGGCCGGTTGTGGTGGCGGTGCGGGAGGCGACGGCGGGCCGACCGTGGCCGCGGCGCCTCCGCCTGTCCCTGCCGCCGCCCCGCAAGCGCTGTCGGTCGCCGAGGTGCAGCGCATCCTGAGCCAGGCAGTGTTCGAGGCGCAGGCGCGCGGCGCGGCCGCAACGATCGCGGTCGTGGACCGTTCCGGCAACGTGCTGGCGGTTTTTCAGATGGCAGGCGCTGCGGCGACCTTCCTGATCTCCGGCGGGCGCGGCGTGGTGGGCGGGCTCGAGGGCGTGAATATCGTGCCTTCCGGCTACGCCGCGATCAGCAAGGCTGTCACCGGCGCCTACCTCTCGTCCGGCGGCAACGCGTTCACCACGCGCACCGCGAGCCAGATCGTCCAGGAGAATTTCAATCCGGGCGAGATCGGGTCGCCGGGCGGGCCGCTCTTCGGCGTGCAGTTCTCCCAGCTCTCGTGCTCCGACGTCGTCGGCGCGACGGGAACCACCATCGGACCCAAGCCCTCACCGCTCGGCCTCGCGGCGGACCCCGGCGGCCTGCCGCTCTACAAGAACGGCGTCGTGGTGGGCGGCATCGGGGTCATCGCGGATGCGCTGTACAGCCTCGACCTCAATATCGGCGATATCGACCAGGATCTGGATGAGCTGGTCGCGGTCGCCGGCGCCCGCGGGTTCGACGCGCCGGCCGGTGTCCGGGCGGATCGCATCACTGCCGATGGGCGGACGTTCCGCTTTGTCGACTCGGAAGCGATCGTGTCGAATCCCGGCGCGGCGCCGGATGCGGTGACGGCATGTCCTGCGTGCTTGATCGCGGTCCCTGCCTACAAGCCCGCGCCGGCCGTGACCGCGGGAGTAGTGTTCAGCACGGCCACATCCGGATTTCGCCCCGAAACCACCACGCCGGAGTTTGCCGGGTTGAACGCCTACGTGCTCGACAACGGGGCCGGCGTCAACCGCTTTCCGCCGATGGCGGGGACCGATGGCCTGATGACGCAGGCGGAGGTCACGCGCATCCTGGCCGAGGCCATAAAAATCGCGAATCGCGCGCGCGCGCAGATCCGCCAGCCACTGGGATCGCCCGCGCAGGTGACCATGACCGTGGTCGATACTAACGCCGCGATCGTCGGCCTGATCCGCACGCCGGACGCACCGGTGTTCGGCACGGACGTATCGGTGCAGAAGGCACGCAGCGCGCTGCTCTTTTCCAGGTTTGATGCGGCGGCGATGCTGAATGCCCAGGGAGCGCCCATCAGCACGTACGTCGGGAACATGCAGGCCGTGATACCCGGCGCGCTGACCAACGGGATCGCCTACACCAATCGCGCCGTCGGCAATCTCGCGCGGCCGTTCCTGCCCGACGGCATCAACGGCAACGGTCCGGGGCCGCTGTCGAAGCCCTTCAACCAATGGAGCCCCTTCACGGACGGGCTGCAGCTCGACCTGGTGCAGGCCAAGGTCGTCGGCAACATACTCGCGGGGACCAATACCGGGCCCTGCAATCCGATCCCGGCTGTCACCAACGGCATACAGATCTTTCCCGGCAGCGTGCCGATCTTCCGCGGCGCCGTCCTCGTGGGCGCGCTGGGGATCTCCGGCGACGGCATAGACCAGGACGACATGATCGCCTTTCTGGGCCTGGCGAACGCCGGCGCCGTGCTCGGCACCGGCATCGGGCACGCGCCGGCAGGGCAGCGCGCCGATCAGATCACGGTGCCCGGCGGACAGCTACGCTACGTGAACTGCCCGCAGGCGCCGTTCCTCGACACCACTGCCACGAATGTCTGCAATGGCATATAGCCCGGCGCTAACCCTTGGGGCGCTGGCCGTAATGGCGGCATGCTCCTGCGGACCGGCTTGGGCCCAGGCGCCCGCGCCGGCCGCCCCGCCTCCCGGGACGGCGGTACCGCCCCAGCCCGCCGCCGAGCGCTACCTGCTGCACGTGGAGGTCCCGGAAGTTTCCATACACGAGAAGCCGGACGCGAATTCACGGGTCGTGGCGCGGCTGGAGCAGGGCGTGGAAATCGAGGCGGACCGGAAATCCGGCGACTGGTATCGCGTGAGGCGCGCTTCCGGTGATGAGGGTTGGGTGTTGAACGCGACGTTGGCGACAGGGCCGGTGATGACGGTACGGCCGTTTCCCGGGGACGGCCGCATCGCCTACGAGGCGGGTGCCCTCGACCCGCGCGCTCCACAGTCGTTGACGCCCGAGCAGCTCGCCGAGCGTGAGAAAGCGGCGAAGGAGGCGGAGCCCGGCATCGAGCGCCAGCGCCCGCAGGGCACGACGCTGGAGCCGCGGCTGCCGCTCATCGATCCGTCGCGCGTCACGCCGCCGTCTCCGCTCTACCAGGCCGACGAGATCCCCATCCGTGACCGGTGGCGTCTCATGCAGTCGCTGGGGCTGCTCCCCTACAACAAGCTCGATCCGTACAACCCCAACGTGGTGAAGGGCGATCTGCCCGTGCTGCAGAAGGAGCTCGGCGACGACTGGTTCTTCAACCTGGGCGCGGTGTCCGATACGCTGTTCGAGGCGCGCCGGCTGCCGATCCCGACCGGGGCGCAGTCGACGCAGCGCCCGGGATCGAACGAAACGTTCGGGCGCGGGCGCCAGAGAACGTTCGCGGAAACGGCCATCCTCAGCCTGGCGCTCATCAAGGGCAACACGACTTTCCGGCCGCCCGACTACGAATTCCGGTTCGTTCCGGTTGTCAATTTCAACCGGACGCTTACCGAGGAATTCCGCGCGGTCAACGTGAATCCCGCTGCCGGGCCGAACCGCGACGACAACTTTCTCGGCGTGCAGGAGCTCTTCGTCGACAAGCACCTGCGCGACGTCTCGCCCCGCTACGATTTCGACAGCGTGCGCGTGGGCATCCAGCCGATCACGGCGGACTTCCGCGGTTTCCTGTTCCTCGACCAGCCGTTCGGCGTCCGGGTCTTCGGGATACGGGACAACAACCAGTGGCAGTACAACCTCGCGTGGTTCCGGCGCCTCGAGAAGGACACCAACAGCGGCCTGAACGACATCACGCGCCGCATGCGCGCGGACGACGTCTACCTGTTCAACGTGTACCGGCAGGATTCCCTGGCCGGGCTGTTCTCGGAGGATTCCCTGCGGCTCGGCTTCACCTCGCAGGCGGTGATACTCCACAACCGCAACCGGGAAGGCGACCGCCCCGATTTCTACAACGAGAACGGGTTTCTCGAGCGGCCCGCGGTCTTCGGAACGGGACGCGGGCACAACTACAACGTGACCTATTTCGGCTACAACGGGGACGGCCACATCGGCCCGTGGAACATCAGCGCGTCCGCGTACTACGCGTACGGCAGGGATGAGCGGGGCATGATATCCGGCCGGAAGGAGGATATCGGCGCCTGGTTCGGGGCCATCGAGCTCTCGCGGGACTTCTCCTGGGTGCGCGTGCGCGCGAGCGGCCTCTACGCCTCGGGCGACAAGAATCCTTTCGACGGCAAGGCGCAGGGTTTCGATGCGGTGCTGGAGAATCCGCAGTTCGCGGGGGCGGACACCAGCTACTGGATACGCCAGGCGGTGCCCCTCGTGGGCGGCGGCGGCGTGGCGCTGTCGATGAGGAACGGCGTGCTGCCGTCGCTGCGCAGCTCGCGCGAGTTCGGCCAGTCGAATTTCACGAACCCGGGGCTGCACCTGCTGGGAATGGGCGCTGATTTCGACGTCACGCCGCGGCTGCGCGTCATCAGCAACGTCAACTATCTCGAGTTCGACAACCTGTCGAGCCTGGCGGTGCTGCGCAACCAGCGGTTCTCCAGCGTCAGGATAGGCACGGACGTTTCCGTCGGCGTGCAGTATCGCCCGTACTTTACCCAGAACGTCGTTCTCAACGCGTCGATAGGGGCGCTCTTTCCCGGCAAAGGACTGAAGGAGATTTACGGCAACTCAGTGGATTCCACGCAGTACTCCGGACTGATCAACCTGCTCCTCACCTTCTGATGAAGACCTCACAGGGAACCTCTGCATGAGTGATCGATACCGCGATAACGCGGGCGAGGTTCCCCCTGGAGTTGGGGCTTCGAGAGACCGAGGCCGGGGCCGAGTCCTCTCGTTCAGAGCTGTCCTCATCGCGTTGTTGCTCCTCGCCGCCTCGGTGATCGGATTCGCGCACGCGCCCGCGCCGGCCGGCCCGGACGCGCCCATGGGGCCGCCCGCGCCGGAACGGCAGACCCAGGCCGACGCCGACGGCAAATCGGCGGGCTGCGTGACGTGCCACACCGCGTCGGACCGTCACACCATGCACGCCAACCCTGCGGTGATGCTCGGATGCACCGATTGCCACGGCGGGAAGGCAACGGTGAAGAAGCCGCCCGAAGGTGGCGACCTCAAGGCCGCGATGCAGGAAGCCCACGTGCCGCCGCGCTTCCCTGGCGAATGGAAGAACTCGGCGAATCCGGAAATCACGTATACGCTGCTGAACCGCGAGAACCCGGCGTTCGTGCGCTTCATCAATCCGTCCGACTACCGGGTCGTGCGCGAGTCGTGCGGCGCCTGCCACCTGCCGATCATACAGGCGGCGGAGCGGAGCCTGATGGCGACCGGGGCGATGCTGTTCAACGGCGCGGCCTACAACAACGGCATCCTGCCCTTCAAGCGCGGCGTGCTTGGAGAGGCCTATACCCGCACCGGCGAGCCTGCCACCATCAAGAACCCGGTGGTGCCGGACGACTGGCTCACGCACAAGGGGGTGCTGCCGCAGCTCTTCCCGCTGCCGGCGTGGGAGACGGTGCCGCCGGGCGATATCTTCCGGGTGTTCGAGCGCGGCGGCCGGGTGATCTCGAGCCAGTTCCCCGAGGTCGGGCTGCCCAACAACAGCGGCAGGCTGCAACTGCTGGACGAGCCGGGACGCCCCGACATCAAGCAGTCGAACCGCGGGCCCGGCACGGGCGGGCGCATCGCGGTGCCGGTCATCAACATCACCAAGACGCGCCTGAACGATCCGCTCATGTGGTTCCTCGGCACCAACGAGCAGCCGGGAGACTACCGCTCCTCGGGTTGCGCCGGCTGTCACGTGATCTACGCGAACGACCGGGACCCGGCGCGCTCGGGCGTGTACGCGAAGCACGGCAACGACGGCAGAAGCATCACCGCGGATCCGATGATTCCCAAGGACCGCTCCGGGCACCCGCTCAAGCACGAGTTCACGCGCTCGATTCCCTCGTCGCAATGCATGATCTGCCACATGCACCAGCCGAACATATTCGTGAACAGCTTCTACGGCTACACCATGTGGGACTACGAGTCTGACGCGCCGTCGATGTGGCCCGAGAAGCAGAAGTACCCGACTGCGGAGGAGCGCCGGCGTATCCTGGACCGCAACCCGGAAGGCGCGGCAGTGCGCGGGAAGTGGGGCGACCCGGAGTTCCTGAAGGAGGTCTCCAGGGCCCATCCGGACCCCGCCGCGAGCGAGAAGGGCCTGCGGTTCAATCCCGATCTCAAGGATACCCAGTTCGCCGACTACCACGGCCACGGCTGGAATTTCCGCGCGATCTACAAGCGCGACCGCAAGGGCAACCTGCTCGACAGGGATGGCACCGTCGTGTCCGACCAGGACCCGAAGCGATTCGATCCGGCGAATCCCAAGGGAGCGGTGCACCTGACCTCCATACACCTCGACATCGGCATGCATTGCGCCGATTGCCATTTCGGCCAGGACTCGCACGGCAACGGGCATATCTACGGCGAGGTGGCGGCAGCCGTCGAAATCGAATGCCAGGATTGCCACGGCACGGCGGACCGCTATCCGACCTTGTTCACCTCCGGGCCGGCGGCGCGGCCGGGCGGTACCGACATGAACCTGATGCGCACGCCCGACGGGCGCAAGCGCTTCGAGTGGCGGGGCGGCGCGCTCTACCAGCGCTCGGTGATGTATCCCGACCGGGAATGGAAGATGTCGCTCGTCAAGGACACCGTCAATCCGAAGCACAAGGAGTACAACCCCAAGGCCGCGCGCGCCAAGCTGGTTGCGCTGGGGGAGTACGACAATTTCGCGCAGCGCTGGGGGCTCGACGTGCCCAGCGGCAAGCGCGCCCACGGCGAGGACAAGATGTTGTGCCAGACCTGTCACCTCTCGTGGACGACGAGCTGCGGGGGCTGCCACCTGCCGATCGAGGCGAACGAGAAGAGCGAGCGCCATCACTACGAAGGCGGGTTTACGCGCAATTTCGCCACCTATAACCCGCAGGTCGTGCGCGACGACATGTTCTTCCTCGGCCGCCACGGTCCGGTCAAGAACATGAGGATCGCGCCGGTCCGCTCCTCCTCGGCGCTGGTGCTCTCCTCGACCAACGCCAACCGGGAGCGGATCTATATCCAGCAGCCGCCGACTGCGGCGAGCGGCTATTCCAGCCAGGCGTTCGCGCCGCACTATCCCCATACCGAGCGCAAGACCGAAACCAAGACCTGCTCGGATTGCCACCTGTCGGCCGACAACGACAACAACGCGATCCTGGCGCAGACGCTCCTGCACGGCACCGGCTACATAGGGCTGCTCGGTTTCAACGCGTGGGTGGGCGAGGAAAAGCATATCGAGGCCGTGCAGGTCACCGAGTGGGAGGAGCCGCAGGCCGTGATCGGCAGCTTCCTGCACCGCTACGCCTACCCGGACTGGTACGGAGCGCACCTGAAGCGCGAGCGCATGCTGTCCGAAGCGCACAGCCACGGGACCGCCGGCCGCGCGTCGTGCGTGCAGCTGCGTGGCGAGTACCTGTACGTTGCCGAGGGCCCCGGCGGCATGCGCGCTTACGACGTGGCGTCGATCGCGAACAAGGGCATCTCGCAGCGCATCATCACCGCGCCGTTCTCGCCGGTCGGCCACAATACCGTCATCCGCAGCAGGAACGCGACGTGCGTCGCGCTGCCCACCACCCAGCCCGTCGCGCCGCTCAAGAACCAGGGCGACCTGATGCGCGTCGTCAACCAGGAGCAGCCGTTCCATCCGATCTACAACTACGCGGTGATCACGGATGCGGAAGAGGGACTGATTCTGGTGGACGTCAACACGCTGCAGGACGGCGAGCCGCGCAATAATTTCCTCAAGCGCGCGCTGACCTGGAACGAGAACGGCGTCCTGAACGGCGCGCGGCACATTGTCCTGGGCGGCTCCTACGCCTACGTGACCGCCGCGGCCGGAGTGGTCATCGTCAACTTGACGAATCCCCTGAAGCCCCGGGTTGCGGCGGTGGTCCCGGTGAAAGGCGCGCGCTCGAGCGCGCTGCAGCTGCGCTATCTCGCCGTCACCGACGACACGGGGCTGCGCGTGATCGATGTCACCATTCCCGAACGCGCGAAAATCGTCGAGTCCGCATTCGTGCCGCTCGCCGACGCGCAGCGCATCCACATCGCGCGCACCTACGCCTACGTGGCCGGGGGCAGCGAAGGGCTCGTGATCGTGGACATCGAGAACCCGGAAAAGCCGCGGGTCTACATGAAGTTCACGGCGGACGGCACGTTGAACGACGTGCGCGACGTGACGGTCGCCTCGACCAATGCGTCCGCGTTCGCCTACGTGGCCGACGGGAAGAACGGGCTCAAGGTGGTCCAGCTGACGGCGCCCGATACGCAGCCGAAGTTCTACGGCTTCAGCCCCGAGCCGAAACCGCACGTGATCGCGTGGCGCAAGACGCAGACGCCGGCGCTGTCGCTTTCGCGCGCGCTGGAGCGCGACCGCGCGGTCGACGAGACCGGCGGCCAGGTCGCGGTCTTCGGCCGCGTCGGCTCCCGGCCGTTCAACCTGCAGGAGCAACGCAGGATGTATCTCAAGCCCGACGGCACGCCGTGGACGGTGCGCGACAATCCCGAACCAACGCAGAAGAAGCCATGACCGCATACCACAAGTTGCTTCTGCAACTCGCCGCGGCCGGCCTGCTTGCCGCCGCCGCCGGCGCGCGCGCGGCGGCGCCGTTGCCGCATTATTCGCAGGACAGGACCCTCGGCGTCGGCAGTTGCGCGAGCAGCCTGTGCCACGGCGCGATAGAGACGTGGAAGGGCTCCAGCGTCCTGCAGAACGAGTACGTGACCTGGTCGCGCTCGGACAAGCACCATCGGTCCTATTCCGTGCTCTTGAACGAGCGGTCCCGGGAGATCGCGAAGAAGCTCGACCTGCCCCGGCCCGCGCACCAGTCCGACGTGTGCCTCGATTGCCATGCGCATAACCCGAAGCAGCGCGACAAGGGCTTCAGTGTTTCCGACGGCGTTTCCTGCGAAGGCTGCCACGGTCCCGCGGAGCGCTGGCTGAAGTCGCACGTCGAGCCCGACGCCACGCACGCGAGGAACCTGGCGAACGGCATGTATCCCACCGAGAACGACGTGGCGCGCGCGCGCCTGTGCCTGTCCTGCCACCTCGGCACCGCCCAGAAGTTCGTCACCCACAAGATCATGGCCGCCGGACATCCGCGCATGAGCTTCGAGCTCGACACCTTCACGCAGATCGGGCCGGCGCATTTCCGGATCGATGCCGACTGGCAGAAGCGGAAAGGCGGCTGGGACGGGGTGCGCGCATGGGCGATCGGGCAGGCGGTCGCCTCGCAGCAGCTGCTGGAGCTCCTGCGGGGGCCGCGCGGCCGCGACGGCCTCTTCCCGGAGCTCGTGCTGTTCGACTGCCACTCCTGCCATCACCCGATGGCGGACAAGCGCAATACCGCGGCGCGGACCGGGGCGGGCGGGGGCTTCGTGCGCCTGAACGATTCCGGCCTGCTCATGCTGCGCCAGATCGCGCGGCGCGTGGCGCCGAACGATGCGCAGGCTTTCGCGCAGCAGGTCGACCGCCTGCACAAGGCCGTCGCCTCCGGCAACGATGCGATCGCGCAGGCCGGCGCGGCCGAAAAAATGATAGAGTCCATGATTCCGAGAATCGGCGCCTACCGCTTCACCGGCGAGGACGTGCGCGCGATGCTCAACGGACTCATAGACGACGGACTCTCCGGCCAGTACGCCGACTACCAGAGCGCGGAGCAGGCGGTCATGGCGATGCAGAGCGTCGCCGAATTCATGGGCAGGCAGAAGCTCCTGCGCACGCCGCCGCTCAGGCCGACGATGAGACGGCTGCTTGCGACGGTGCAGCACGACGAGAAGTACCAGCCCGTCGAGTTTCAGAAGGCGCTGCGCGAATTCAGGGCCAGCGTCGAAGCAGGAGCAAGCAAATGAGCGACAAGGTCAAGATTGCCATCATAGGATCCGGCCCGAGCGGGCTGTCCTGCGCCGCGCACGCGGCGGAGCTGAAGGTGCCGCACCTGCTGCTGGAGGCCGAGGAGCATCCTTCGCACACGATATTCCGCTACCAGAAGGGCAAGCACGTGATGGCCGAGCCCGGGATACTGCCGCTCCGGAGCCCCATGACGTTCACGGCCGGCAAGCGCGAAGTGGTTCTCGGCAAGTGGAACGAGGAGCTCGACAAGTACAAGGTGAACGTCCGGCACCGCGCGAACGTGAACAAGATCTCGGGCACCAAGGGCGACTTCGAGATAAAGACGGCGGCCGGCGAGACCTACCAGGCGGAAAACGTCGTGCTGTGCATCGGGCTGCAGGGGAATATCCGCATGCTGGGCGTGCCCGGCGAAGACCTCGAGCGCGTGCAATACCAGCTGGACGATCCCGACGAATACGGTGGCGAGACGATCGTCGTGGTCGGCGCCGGCGATGCCGGCATCGAGAACGCGCTCGGCCTGGCGGAAAACAACCGCGTCATCCTGATCAACCGCGTGGACGAGTTTCCGCGGGTCAAGCAGGGCAACATCGATCTCGTAACCGCCGCGATCAGCAGCGGCAAGATGGAATGCCGCTTCAGCACGAGCGCGATCAAGGTCGAACAAGTCGAGGGCGGCGCGAAGCCGCTCAAATTCACGGCGCAGACGCCGTCGGGCGTCGAGGAGATTCCCTGCGACCGCATGATCGCGCGGCTCGGTGCGATCCCGCCGCGCAAGCTCGTCGAGAGCTTCGGGATCAAGTTTCCGAACCAGACCATGGAAGCGGTACCGCAGGTGTCGGCGACCTACGAGTCGAACGTGCCGGGGCTGTACATCATCGGGGCGCTGGGCGGCTATCCGCTCATCAAGCAGGCGATGAACCAGGGCTACGAGGTCGTCGAGTACATACTCGGCAACGCGGTGGAGCCCGCCGACGAAGATCTGTTGAAGGCCAAGTTCAGGAACTTCAAGCGTGCGAAGAACGTGTCCGATGCGCTGGCGCTGGTGCAGACCAACGTACCGCTGTTCAAGGACCTGACCACTCTGCAGCTGCGCGAGTTCATGCTCGACAGCGAAGTGCTGAATCCGCAGAAAGGCGAGCTGATCTTCAAGAAGGACGACTACACGAATACGTTTTTTTCGATCGTGGACGGCGAGGTCATGATCGAGGTGCCGGGCAACGACGGCAAGTTCAGGAACGTGCCGCTCGCGAAGGGGCAGTTTTTCGGCGAGCTGGGGCTGCTCTCCGGGCGGCGCCGCTCCGGCACGGTGCGCGCCGGTGACAACTGCGTGCTGATCGAGACGCCGCGGCGCTCGATGCTGAAGCTGATCGCAAGCATCGAGTCCGTGCGGCGCCAGATCGACCAGACATCCCTGCGGCGCGCGGTGCGCACCCAGGTTGCCAGAATGATGTCGGACGCGGACCTCGACGAAATGGTGGCCGGCGCGGTGATCAAGACTTTCGCCGCCGGCCAGACGATATTCAAGGAAGGGGACGCGGCGGACGGGCTGCATCTCATCCGCCGCGGCTCGGTCACGATTTCGCGGGTGCTCGGCGGCAAGGAGGTCGTGCTGGCGTACGTCGCCGCGGGCAACTACGTGGGCGAGATGGCGCTGCTCTCCTCGGAGGCGAAGCGCACCGCGACCGTGCGCGCGGCCGTCACTTGCGAGACCATCCTGCTGGAAGCGAAGGCGTTCAACGAGGTGCTGAGCCGCAACCAGACATGGCGCGGCGGCATAGAAGCGGCCGCCCTGGAGCGGATGTCGAAGAACGTGCAGCGCGAGACGGAGCCCGACCCGGGAAACCTGATCAGCTTCCTGATCGGGCAGGGGCTGGGCGAGGGCACGGACGTGCTCCTGATCGACGAGAGCCTGTGCGTTAGGTGCGACAACTGCGAGAAGGCGTGCGCCGACGTGCACGACGGGACGTCCCGCCTCGACCGCCAGGCCGGCCCGACCTTCGCGAACATACACGTCCCGACCTCGTGCCGGCATTGCGAGAATCCGCATTGCATGAAGGAGTGTCCGCCCGACGCGATACACCGCAATGCGAACGGCGAGGTATACATCGCAGACACCTGCATCGGCTGCGGCAACTGCCAGCGCAACTGCCCGTACGGCGTGATCCAGATGTCGCAGGTGAACCCGAAGCGGCACGCGCCCAGCCTGTGGGCCTGGCTGCTGTCGGGCCTCACCACCGAGCCCGGGCGCGAGGAGCACTACCACAACGACGAGCTGGGCAAGAAGGCGGTGAAGTGCGACATGTGCAAGGACCTGGCGGGCGGCCCCGCCTGCGTGCGCGCCTGTCCCACCGGGGCCGCGGTTCGCGTCAGCCCGGAGCGCTTCATCGCCTACGCGGGGAAGTGACCTGCGCATTTGCTGCGCAGGTCATCCCGGCGAAAGCCGGGATCCAGCAAGACATTCCCCTCCTGCAAATAGGAGGGTGGACGCGAAGCGGCCGGGGTGGTCAGGTTAGCTGAAGCCGCGGCCTCGCCGCTGGCCGGGTCCTGTCGGACGCCTCGCCTGCCGGATTCTCCCGGCACACAGGCGCTCCGATTCTGACGAACGCCATCTGGCAATTGATTTGACCATCGCGTTCTCTTGGGACGCTACCGGTACTGGCTCCTCGATTCTTCCGCCGCATGTGGTGTGTGAGTCGAGCGTCGCATGATCCTGGGAATTACCGATGCCGGGAAAATCGGATCAGTCTTCGGCCGTCCGCCACCCGGCCGCGGCTCGCGGCTTGTGAACGGCCGCGAGCGGGCGACTGCCCGGTCGCTTCCAACGTGCCTGAGGACCGTCCCGTCCCCGCTTGCCACCGCGGCACGCGCGGGGCGCTTTCCTAAGTCCCGTGCTGATCTATCCATTCGCGCGCGCCGGTCTCGGCGGCGAAGTGCGCGACTTCCTCTGAATAGAAGGGGCCGCGCACGGTGCCACTGCGCACCACCGTCTCGCCTCTGCGCACGATGTAGGCGGTCTCGGAGACGGCCGGTCCTTTGGTGTGCAAGGTCGTGGTCGAAATGTCGTAGCCCTTGTATTGGAGCATGCTCCCCTCCCGTGGGAACCATTGCGTTGCCCCTGTGGCTACTATGGCGGCGCCTGTTTCGGCGCTCATCTCATTGTTCATGCGTTCGGACGTTCCCCCGAGCGCCCGACGCGTCCTGCGCCTTCCTGGAGTCCTAGTATGTGGGCCACCTTACCGGCACAACAAGGACTTTTGGCTCGGAGTGGGCCCCGCCGCGCGCGGGCCTTTTCGTTTTGGAGGGTAACAGGGAGGGTAAGGGCGACCGCCCGCTACGCCCCGGAGAAATGGCGAGTTCGATTCCGAACCCCGCTATCCGGCACCATCACGATCCGCCTCAGGGAAAGGGTCGGGCGGCGTCGGCGTCCGAGGAGTCGCCCGCGGCTGTCCACAAACCGCGAGTAGCGCCCGGGTGGCGGGATGGCCAGATGAGTGGGCCGACTCTCCGGTTACGGTGGGTCTCCGGAAAATGAAGATGGCCAAGTCTATGATCAGTAAGTGCGGGAGAGTCGGATCCAGGAGGCTGGACATGCCGACAGGACCCGGCCAGCGGCGAACACGATCGGACTTCCGCTCCTCGGATCTCTGACCACCCGCCCGCGACCGCGGGGCACCCTCGTTGTCGGCCGCGTACCTACGTGGGCTGTCGACGACCGCCTACATACGATAACGGCATGTTTTGCGACCATTTGCGGGGTCCCACACCGGGACGCGGGAAGCGGATGGACCTTCACAGCGGCTGGCGCTCGATGTCCGGGAAAACGATGCTGTTCGTTGGCCTGGCGGCGGCGTACTACATCGCCTTGAATGCGGTCCTGATCAACGAAATCATCGAGCAGGTGAAAATCGGCCCGCAGCGCCCCGTAGCGATGCGAGTCGCCTCCACGGTGGACACTGCGGACCCGCAGGACGCCTCCGCCTCCTGTACACAGCTCGCGAAAGCGGACCGCGATATCTGCAAGGTCGAATTGCTGGTCGGCAAGGCCTCCGACAGATTCAGGGAGCAGGCGCGGGAGGAACGGCGGCAACGGCGTGCCGCGCGTGACGACCGGCGCGCAGCGCCGGCGTCGTCTCCTCTGACGGGCGCGGTCCACCAGAGCGCCGTCCCGGCCCGGTGATGGCGGGAGCGTGACGGGTCCCACGGCGCCCATGTCCGCGCTGGCATCTGCGAGGCGGAAAACGCTCTCGCTGGCGGTCGCCTGCTGCCTGCTGGCGGCGGCGTGCGCGCAACTGCCCAACACGGCGCTGCTCATGCGCAGCGCACCGCCGAACGCGGTGCAACTGGACGGCCCGGACGGCCCGCTCTCAAAACAGCGTAGCGCGGCGATACTTGCCGAAATCAAGCGCAAGAGCGGCTCGGCAGACGTACTGGAGAAGCACGTCGCGCTGGAAGAGGCCATCGTCGGGAGCCCGATGGTCGTCGGCAACAGGGTGTCCCTGCTCCAGGACGGACCGGCGACCTACCAGGCGATGTTCGCGGCGATACGCGGCGCGAAGCGCCATATCAACCTGGAAACCTACATCTTCGAGGACGATGAAAAGGGACGGGAATTCGCGGACGTGCTGCTCGCGAAACAGGGCGAGGGCGTCCAGGTCAACCTGATATACGACAGCGTGGGCTCGCTCAAGACGCCGAAACCCTTTTTCGACCGGTTGAAGGACGGCGGCGTGCGCGTCGTCGAATTCAACCCCGTCAACCCCTTGAAGGCGAAAAAGGGCTGGCAGATCAACAATCGCGACCATCGCAAGCTGCTCGTCGTCGACGGCGCCGTCGCGTTTCTCGGGGGGATCAACATCAGCAACGACTACTCGACCGCATCGGCGTCGGCGCTGAGGGGCAGCTCCAATCCCTCGTCCCTCGGCTGGCGCGACACCCACGTGAGAATCGAAGGGCCGGTCGTCGACGAGTTCCAGAAGCTCTTCATGAGCACCTGGGCGAAGCAGGGCGGCGAAGCGCTCCCCGCCGGGGAATATATCCCGGAGCTGAAAGCCGCCGGGACGCAGATCGTGCGCGCCATCGGCAGCAGCTCCGAGGACCCGTACAGCACGATTTATGTGACCCTGGTGTCCGCGGTGACCAACGCCGAGAAGCACGTCTACCTGACCAACGCCTACTTCGTGCCGGATCCGCAGCTCCTCGAGGCGCTGATCGATGCCGCCCGGCGCGGCGTCGATGTAAAGCTGATCCTCCCGAGCCATAGCGATTCGCCGCTGGTGTTCCATGCCGGGCGATCGTTCTACGACGTTCTCCTCGACGGCGGCGTGAGGATATTCGAGCGGCAGAGCGCGCTCCTGCACGCCAAGACCGCCATCGTCGACGGGGTATGGTCCACGATCGGCTCGACCAACCTCGACTGGCGCAGCTTTCTGTACAACGACGAGCTGAACGCGGTCGTCCTGGGCCGCGAATTTGCCGGGGAGATGCAGGCCATGTTCGAGAAGGACCTGGAGGCCTCCAGGGAGATCGATCCTGCCGCCTGGAACCGGCGCTCGCCGGCGCTCCGATTGAAGGAGTGGGCGGCGCGGATCTGGCAGTTCTGGTTGTAAATATCCCTCAGCTTTGCAGAGGGATATTACTAAGATGGGTCCCGATCGGCCACAGAGAATACTCCCTCGCCCCGTGTCAACGGGGAGAGGGTTGGGGTGAGGGGCAAGACCGGGGGAGAGGGGATTTTGGGGTGTACATAAAAAAAACCGCCCGCAGATTGCGGGCGGTTTTGTTTTGCGATGCGCAGCTAAACGCGATACACGGAGTCGCCTTCCACCCGGACACGGTCACCGGTCCGCAAATCGGTGATGTTCTGCTGGGTGACGGTTCTAAACGAGCCGTCATCCATGCGTACCGTAACGCGGAACGCCTCGTTAGGCCCGCGCGAACGTGCCTGGGCCTGGTTGCCCACGTACGCTCCTCCGGCGGCGCCGGCGATGGTCGCCGCCGTGTTGCCGGACCCGCTGCCGATCTGGTGCCCGATCAGCCCGCCGACGATACCGCCGATGATCGTGCCGGCGATATTGTTCGCATCGCCTTGCCTCACGACCTCGATCCGGTCCACGACACCGTAGTAGGAGTACTGGCCTTGCGGAGCCGGCGGATACGGATAGCCCTGCGGCGGATAGCCCTGGCCCTGATAGACCGGCGCCGGGGACGAATAGTACGGATCCGAGGCGCAGCCGGCCACCAGCACGGTGGCGGCACAGGTCGCGCCGAGAATCGATTTGAGATGCTTCATTTGGTGCACTCCCAATAGGAATCAATACGAGCCGGAATCAATACGAGCCGGATCGCCGGTCGTTACCTGCGCGGTTCCGGGGCAGGAGGAACGATGACGACGGTGTCTCCTCCAGGCGCACCCTTCTTGCCCGGCTCGCCCTTTTCGCCCATCGGGCCCGGCGCGCCCGGCTGACCCGGCTCACCCTTTTCTCCAGGGGCACCAGGCGCGCCCTGCGGCCCGGGAACGGGCGTGGGTACCGGAACGACGGCCGGCGCCGGTGCCGGCGCCGTCACGACGGTGGCGGGTTTTTCGCAGCCGTATATCGAGAACAGTGCCAAGCCCATGACAAGCGGTATCGAATACTTCATGTCTACTCCTTTCGTGTGTGGGACAAATAAAAATCTAGCGGTACGAGACCCCGTGCAGCAGCAGGTTGATGTCCGTTACACCCGTGTCCGTTTCGGTCCAGTCGTCATCGTCGTCCAGGATCGCGGCCATGCGCGGAGCTTCGGGAACATCGACGAACTCGTCGCTCTCGTCGAGCTCGAGCAGTGTTCGACGCAGGCGGGCGGCCGCAACGGAAGAACGGGTACGTGTGGCGCTCCGGGTGGCGGCGTGCGACTTGTTCATGACATTCCTCCTTGAGTCGAATCGATTGTTCGCACGCATCGTGCAATATCGACCGGACGTGCGGCGATGCGAGCCTGTCTGATACGCATGTAGGGTCGTCGTCGGCATGCCGTAAGGCATTTCCTACACCTGCCCCGGGGTGTGCAGTTGTGCACATTTCGAAAGTTGAAGATCCAGCGGTAAGGCCGCGTCGTGGCGGAGTTTTCACTGGCTGCAAGCTCGGGTAAGCTGTGCTTGAGAATCAATATCCGGGCGCCGTCCTGGAGCCCACAAAAATGAGGAGAAGGAAGTAATGAGCGTTTCAGCAGCCTTTGAGCGTGCGCGGCGTCTCGAGCGCCGTATCGCGTATGCCGCGCTGGGCCTGATCGGGGCGATGGAAGGCGCCCTGGCGGCGAGCGAGCCGCCGGCGAGTTATCCCACCAAGCCGGTGCGCCTGATCGTCGCGCAGGGGACGGGAAGCTCGGTGGACAATCTGGGTCGTCTGCTCGCCGCGCGGTTGACGGAGGAGTGGGGCAGGCAGGTGATCGTGGACAACCGGGGCGGCGCGGGAGGAACCATAGGCGCGGAAATCGCCGCGCGCGCGGTGCCCGATGGCTACACGCTCCTCGTATCGTCGACCGCGATGCAGGTGATCTCGCCGCAGGTCTACAAGAACCTCACCTACCATCCGACGAAGGATTTCGCGATGATGACCCTGATCGGGAGCACGCAGAACGTCCTCGCCGTGAATCCGAAGATGCCCTACAAGAACGTCAAGGAGATGATCGCGTACGCGAAGGCGAATCCGGGCAAGATCAACATCGCGAATGCGGGATCGGGATTCCAGAGCCATCTCGCCGGCGTGCTGTTCACGCACATGGCCGGGATCGACGTGCTGCACGTCCCGTACAAGGGAGGCACCTCCACCACGGCAGTTGCCGCAGGAGAGTCGCACGCCACCATAGTGCCGATGCCGTCGGTGATCGGACAGTTGCGCGCGGGGCGGCTCACGCCGATGGCGACCGGCGGCGAGAAGCGCTCGTCGGTCCTGCCGGAGGTGCCGACCTTCATCGAAGCCGGCGTGCCGGGGTACGTGTCCACCGGCTGGGCGGGCATCGTCGCGCCGAAGGGCATCTCGAAGCCGCTCTTCGACCGGATTTACGGCTCGCTCATCAAGGTCATGAACAACCCGACCACGCGCGAGCTGCTGGAGCGCCAGGGCGCGGAGCCCATGACGAGCACGCCGGAGGAGATGCTGAAGCACATCAACGCCGAGTACGCCCGCTTCACTCAGGCGATCAAGCTCGCCGACCTGAAAGTACAGTAACCCCCATTGAACAGGGGGTAACGGAGATCACGGAGAAGGGCAGACCCTCTGTTGCCTCTGTTGCCTCCTGTAAAGACCTGCTCAGGAAAAAGATTGAACAGGAGGAACAGAGTACGGCAGATTCTAAGTCCTAAATCTCCGTTGCCTCTGTTGCCTGCTGTTAAAAACTACTGGAGAGGAAAGCGGAATGAGAACTCTATTGGCCGTCGCTGCCATGGTCGCTGCCGTCGCTACGGCCGCGGACGCGCAGGCGCAGGGCGGCTATCCCGCCAAACCCATCCGGATGCTGACTCCGTTCTCGGCGGGCGGGGGCTCGGACATTCTGGCGCGGTTGATCGGGCCTCAGATCACCGAGGCCTGGGGCCAGCAGATCATCGTCGAGAACAGGCCGGGCGCGGCGGGCAACCTGGGCGCGGGCATCGTCGTCAAGGCCGAGCCGGACGGCTACACCCTCATCATCGTCTCGGGCACCTACGGCGCGAGCGGCGCGCTCTACAAGCTGCCGTACGACACCGTTACGGCGATCTCGCCGATCATCCTCATAGGCACGACACCCCTCGTCCTGAGCGTGCATCCCTCCCTGCCCGTGAAGGACCTGAAGGGGTTCATCGCGCTCGCGAGGAGCAAGCCCGATGCCCTGAGCTACGGCACGGCCGGCCTGGGCGATCTTGCCCATCTCGCGGGCGAGATGTTCAAGCAGCAGGCGAAGATCAGCATGACGCAGGTGCCCTACAAGGGCAGCGCCCCGCTCATGATCGGGATCGTCAGCGGGGAAGTCCCGGTCAGCATCAGCAGCCTCGTGCCCACGGTGCCGCACGTGAAGGCGGGACGCCTGAGGCACATAGCGGTCACGACGCCCGGGCGCTCGCGCGCGTTTCCCGATGTGGCCGCTTTTGCCGAGACGGTGCCCGGGTTCGACGTGACGCACTGGTACGGCATGTGGGGGCCCAGGGGATTACCGGCGGACATCGTGACGCGCTGGAACAAGGAAGTGGCACGGATCATCAGGACCGAAGCGATACAGAAATTCTTCAGGACCGAAGGCCTGGAAGCTGCCGGCGGACCACCCGAGGAGTTCCGGGACCGGATCAGGAGCGATCTCGAGAAATGGCAGAAGGTGGTGAAGGAAGCGAAGATCGTGATCGGCAACTGAGCTGAACCGCCCGGCGTTGTCGGGATGGCGCGCACGGCGGCGCTGACCTGACGGCCACTCCCGATTCAACCGAAGACGCCGCGATTGCGGGGCTTTTTTCGTCCGCCGACACCTTTTTCCGTTCTGCTACCATGCCTCGATGATGTCGCTGAATCTCCACAATCCCGATTCCGGAGTCCGTTGCGAGATCGAGCTTGGGCGCGGTTTGACCTATGCGGTCGAGTCCGGGAGCCCGGAGGGGCTGGATTCCCTGCTCGAGCAGCTGCTCCATCACCCCGGGACGCAGGTTGCCGACAGCGTGGGCGGCACGGTGGGCAGCATCAACGTGCTGGAAAACATCGGCCTGCCGGCGATCTATCACCGCGTCGCGCCGCTCATCACGCTCGAGCGCGAGGCACTGGACGTGCTGGCCGCCTGCGGACTCGACGAGCAGCGCGCCGAGGCGCTGTGCCGGAAGCGTCCCGCCGAGCTGGGGCCGTTCGACAAGCGCCTGGTGGGATTCGTGCGCAGCCTCCTGATGCATCCCGACCTCCTGGTCTACCATCGCTTCCTTGAAGGTCTTACGCGGACGGACATGGCGCGGGCCGTCGCGCTGAACGAGGTGTATCGCGCGCGCCGGCCTGGCGGTACCGCCGTCTACCTGATGTTGAGCGACATGCCGGTGCTCGAGCCGGCCTGCGATCGGAGCTTCGTCACATGAGCATGATTGCCGAGCCGATGAAAATGGTGTCCGAGATGCGCGCGGGACTGCGCGACATCGCGGTGGCCTCGCGGATTTTCCTGGTCGTGGCGGTGCTGGCGCTCGTCGCGGCAATCGGGGTTCTCGCCTGGCAGCAGGGCGCTCTCACGCGGACGATAGACGTGAGCTTCTTCGCTGGAACCGCCGACGGCATGAACAAGGGCATGGCGGTCAAGCTCGTCGGCTTCAAGGTCGGATCGGTCGACGCCATCTCCGTGACGCCGGACCTGCGCGTGAAGGTGAGTGTCAAGCTCGACGAGAAATACCGGAACATGATCGACGGGGACGCCGTGGTGCGCCTTGCCAGGGAGGGCCTGATCGGCGGCAACGTGCTCGAAGTGCGTCCCGGCTCCGGCGACAAGGGCCCGATAAAGGACAAGGCCGTCCTGCGCTACGAGCGCGAACCGGCGCTGGATGCGGCCGTCGTCGCGCTGGTGGACCAGATCGCGCCGGTCATCGCCGACGTCAAGCAGGTGACTACCTTCCTCGCGAGCCCGGAGGGCGACTTCCGCCAGGCGATAGGCAACGCCAACCGCGCGGCCGCCGCCCTCGTCGAGACCCGTGCCGACTTGAAGAAGCTGATCGCGTCGCTCGGGGAAGGCTTCGACAGGAGTGAGAAGCAGCTTGCCGCGGTCCTCGATACCACGAACGGACTGCTGCAGGAGACGCGCGCCAGCGTCGCCGTGCTGGACGGCTCCCTGAGAAAGATGGACGCGGCGCTGCCGGGCATCGCCACCAAGATGGACCAGAGCCTCGAAAACATCCGGGTGGCGAGCGAGGCGATCCGCGGCGTTGCGACGGGGCAGCTGCCCGGGCTCGTCGGCGACGCCGGAACGCTGGTAGGCGAGGGCAGCGCGCTCGTCTCCGATACGAACGAGATCGTTCGCGGCGCCAAACAGACCTGGCCGGTGCGTAACCTCGTCCCGCCCCGGCAGGAGCTGCGCTTGCGGCTCGACAGCGGTGGTGGCCTGTCGGCGATGCCTCCGGAGGGCAAACGCTGATAATGCGCGCCGCGATCCTGCTCGTCGCAGGTCTTCTCGCACCGGCGCTCTGCGGCTGCGGCTCGGTTCCGCCGCAGTCCGACGCCGACGCGCGGCGCGAGCGGCAGACCGACCTGGGTGAGCGCGCGCAGCGCGCGATCGGCAGGGGTGAGGTCGGGCGCGCGGCCGGCTACTACCGCGAGGCGCTGCGGATCGCGGAGGCTACGGAGGATTTCCCGGCGATCGGCGTATACGCACTCAATCTCGCCGCGACCTACCAGGCGCTGGACGAGGCGGCTCTCGCGCAAGGCGCGCTCGACAAGGTGCTGGCGGAGCCGGCGCGTTTCGAGCAGCCGCTGGTGGTCGAAGCGGCAGGACGCAGGGCGCTGCTCGCCCTGCAGGCGCGCCAGCTCGACACGGCAGAGGAATGGCTGGGTCGCGCCGAGCGGGATTGCGCGCCGGCGTCATGCAAGGCTCAGGTCGCATTGCAGAACCTGCGGGGCCAGCTGCTGCTGGAGCGCGGTAATGCCGCCGAGGCCAGGGCGGTCATGGTCGGGGCGCTTGCCGGAGCGAGGGCGGAGGGCAACCCGGAAGAGGAAGCCAACGCGCTGCGCGTGGACGGCCGCGCGGCGGCGCGCCTGGGCGAGCATGGGGAGGCGCTCGCGGCGCTCAACCGGGCCCTCGATCTGGACAAGCGGAGCGGATTGCCGCGGAAAATCGCGCTCGACCTGATCGCGCTGGCCGAAGTGGAGATCGCGCGCGGCGAGCGTGCTGCGGCCCGGGACTACGCGCGGCGCGCGCTCGCGGTAAGCCGGGCAGGGGGCAGCAAGCGCCAGCAGGAGGAGGCGCAGCGGTTGCTGGAGAGCATCCCGTGACGGCATCTTCGACAACACCGTCGGCTACCGCCCCGGTCGCTCCCGCGCTCGTCGCCGCGGCCCCTGCGATCTATCCGGTCACGCGCGCCAATTTTCCCGCCTGGGCAGTGCCGGGGGGGCACATCCTGCTCCTGTGGCACTGCATGCGGCGCGTGCGCATGCTCTCGAATCCCATGGTGCGCCTCGTGTTCCTGCGCCAGGTCTATTTCGTAGGCGTGCAGGGATTTCGCGTGATCGCGCTCCTCGCGCTCGCCACCGGCGGGCTGCTCGTGACGCAGGCAACGAGCGTGCTGGGGGCGACGAACGCTTTTCTCTACGACCTGCTGGGCTGGCTGCTAGTGACCGAGGCGGCGCCTCTCCTGGTCGCCGTGGTCGTGATCGGCCGCGGCGCCACCGTGATCTCCACGGATCTCGCCCTCATGAAAGTGCGCGGAGAGCTGCGCGCGCTGGAGCAGATGCGGATCGATCCGCGCGACTACCTCGCGCTGCCGCGCATCGTGGCGCTCACCGTGTCGCTGCTCGCGTCCACCCTCTACTACCAGATCATCGCGGTAGTCGGCGGCTTCGCGGTGTGCTCTCTGCTGCTCAATGTGTCCTTTCTCGAGCAGATGCACCTCCTGCTCGAGGCGATACGCTGGTCCGACATGTTTCTCGCGGGCGTGAAAGCCGTGGTCTTCGGCCTCGCCATGGGCACGATCGCGTGCTTCGCCGGCCTGTACGCGGGTCGTTCCATAGGCGACGTGCCCCGCGCGCAAATCTTGGCCTACATGCGTTGCCTGACGTGGCTGGTGGCAATCGACGTGGTGTTCGCGTTCGTGAGCTTCAGGGCTTTCGGTCAAGCGGCATTCTCATGAGCGACTCTTTCCGCATCGCCTGCCTCCAGATGCAGGCAGGCAACGACCTGGAGGCAAACCTCGCCACGGTGCGCGACATGGCGGGCGCCGCCGCTGCCCGCGGCGCGCGCTTCATCCTGACGCCCGAATACGCGCTGATGCTGGACGGCAGCGGGAGGGTGATGCGCGAGCGGGCCCTGGCCGCCGACGGAAGTCCGGCCCTTCCCGCGCTGCAGGCCCTGGCGCGGGACCTGAAGGTCTGGTTCCTCGCCGGCTCGCTCACCGTGCGTACCGAAGCTGCCGACGGCCGGATCGCGAACCGCTCCTTCGTCATCTCGGACGGGGGCGCAGTCGTTGCCGCCTACGACAAGATCCACATGTTCGATGTGACGCTGCCCGACGGCCGGGCGATCCGTGAATCCTCCGCCTATCGCCCCGGCGACCGCGCGGTCACGGCGGATACGCCGTGGGGCAGGTTCGGACTGACGGTCTGCTACGACCTGCGGTTTCCCGGCTTGTACCGCGCGCTCGCGCTCGCCGGCTCGCACTACATCACCGTGCCTTCGTCGTTTCAGCCCCAGACCGGCAAGGTCCACTGGTACACGCTCGTGCGTGCCCGCGCGATAGAAAACGGCTGCTTCATCATTGCGCCGGCCATGTGCGGCGACCATCCCGGCAACCGGCAGACCTACGGCCATACGCTGGTCGTGGATCCCTGGGGCGAGGTGCTTGCCGACGGCGGCGAATCGCCGGGAATCGTGTACGCGGAGATCGACCCGGCCGCGGTGACGCGCGCACGGGGCATGATTCCGTCGATCGATCACGATCGCGTCTTCAGTCCGCCAGCGGACTGAAGACGCGGGACTGGGGACCAGGGACTATAGACTAGTGTCAGGTTGCAGTCTCCAGTCTCTAGTCTCTAGTCTCTGTTGTTCGATATAATCGATCGCGTGATTTACCGCGCCGCAGTGTCTCCGCCCTGATTCCCGCCCGGATGCGCATCCTGCTGAGCAACGATGACGGCTACTACGCGCCGCCGATCGCGCTCCTGGCGGAAATGCTCGCCCCGCTCGCCGAGGTCACTGTGGTCGCTCCCGAGCGCGACCGAAGCGGCTCCAGCAACTCGCTTACGCTCGACCGGCCGCTCATGGTGCGGCGCGCGTCGAGCGGCTTCTATTACGTGAACGGCACGCCCACCGATTGCGTGCACGTGGCGTTGACGGGCCTCCTGACAGAGCCGCCGGATCTCGTGGTGTCCGGGATCAACGACGGCGCCAACATGGGCGAGGACACGCTGTACTCCGGCACCGTGGCCGCCGCGACCGAAGGCTATCTGCTGGGCATTCCGTCCATCGCGGTCTCGCTCGTCCTGGAGGGCAGGGAAAACTTCGCCGCTGCGGGCCGCGTGACGGTCGAGCTGGTCGAGCGCTTCCGCGAGCGCCCCCTCACCGGGCCGTGGCTGTTCAACGTCAACGTGCCGGACGTGGAATATGGCGCGTTGCGCGGCGTGCAGGTGACGCGGCTCGGCCGGCGCCACAAGGCGGAGCCGGTGATCAAGATGAAGAGTCCTCGCGGTGAAACGGTGTACTGGGTCGGGGCGGCGGGCGCGGCGCAGGATGCGGGCGAAGGAACGGATTTTCACGCGGTTGCGAACGGCCGTGTCTCGGTGACGCCGCTGCAGGTGGATTTGACGCGGGTATCGCAGCTTGAACAATTGCGGGAGTGGCTGGCGTGACGGCGCGGCTGTCCGGGATCGGGATGACATCGCAGCGGACGCGGTTGCGGATGGTCGAGCGGCTGCGCGAGCAGGGCATACGCGACGAAGCGGTGCTGGCGGCGATGGCGGAGCTGCCGCGGCATATTTTCGTCGACGAGGCGCTGGCGAGCCGCGCCTACGAGGACATGTCGCTGCCGCTCGGGTTCGGGCAGACCATATCCAGCCCGCACACCGTGGCGCGCATGACGGAACTCGCGCGCGCGGGCGGCGTCCTCGAAAAAGTGCTGGAGATCGGAACCGGGTGCGGCTATCAGACGGCGGTGCTGGCGAAGCTCGTGAAGCAGGTGTACTCGATCGAGCGCCTTGCGGCGCTGTTGAATCGCGCGCGGCGCCACCTGCGGGACGTTCGGCTCCTGAACGTGCACCTGCGGCACGGGGACGGCCTCCTCGGCATGCCGCAGACGGGCCCGTTCGACGCCATCGTGATGACGGCGGCGGCCTCCCGCGTGCCGTCGGCGCTCGTGGAGCAGTTGAAACCGGGCGGGCGCATGGTGATGCCGATCGCCACCGCCAAAGGCCAGCAGTTGAGCGTGGTAGAGCGCACGCAACAGGGCCATACCGAGCGGCGCATGGATCAGGTAAAGTTCGTGCCGCTCCTGCCCGGAGTCGAATGAGCCGGCAGTGTGCCGGTCGGCTCTGCGGTACCCCGGATCGGCTGATCGTGCGTTAATACCTGTTACTCATGGGACCGATTCCGACTCAGAACCTGAAACAGGTTCTAGCTATCTGCATCCTCGCGGGCATGCTCGCCGCCGGCTGCACTGCGAGAACGCCCGCCCCGGTATCGGATCGTATCGTCCAGCCGGGACGCGCCCCGTCCGCGACGCCGCCCGCCGCGGCCCGGTCTGCCCCGGTTCCCGCAGATGCCCGCCCCGCGTTCTATACGGTCAGGAGCGGAGACACGCTCTACAGCATCGCGCTCGATCACGGCCTGGATTACCGCGAGCTTGCGGCGTGGAACGGCATCGACGCTCCGGCAGCTATCCGCGCCGGCCAGCAGTTGCGGATGACGCCGCCGCAGGCCGTGACGACTACGGCCCCTTTCAAGGCGGCGCCGGGCGTCGAAGGCCGGCCCATTGCCGGCTCCCCGGGTCCGGGATCGGGAACGCCGGGGCCAGCTGCGGGCCAGGCGGCCGCGTCGCCTGATGGGGGGATCAAGACCCAGCCGCAGGGCGTCAGGGTGCCGTACTCGGACCAGGCCTACGCGCAGCTCGCCAGCATCAAGCCGGCTCAACCACTGCAGCCGAAACCCGAGGCCACTCAAGCGCTACCCCCGCAACTACCCGAGGGGGACGACGTACAGTTCATCTGGCCCGCCAGCGGAAGGATCGTCAACAGCTTCAGCGACGGCGCGAACCTGAAGGGCATAGGGATAGCCGGCAAGGCCGGCCAGCCGGTTTACGCCAGTGCGCCCGGGAGGGTCATATTCAGCGGCACCGGGATCCGTGGCTTCGGCAAGTTGATCGTCATCAAGCACAACAACGCTTTTCTTTCGGTCTACGGCCACAACAACGAGCTGCTGGTCAGGGAAGGACAGAACGTTACGAAGGGTCAGAAGATCGCCGAAATGGGCAACACCGACGCCGACCAGGTCAAGCTCCATTTCGAGATCCGGCGCTTCGGCAAGCCGGTGGATCCGATCACGCTGCTCCCGCAGCAGCAGGGCTGACGCCGGCTACAAGCCGCCAGCCCGCCAGCTTCCGGCTTCGAGTTTTTGTCTGGCAGCTGATCCGTAGCTGGTCGCTGGCGACCCGTAGCCCGCGCTTCGCGGCCTTCAGGCAGCGAACGCGCGCACCCTGAGCCGCAACTCGCGCAACTCCGCGCCCTCGGGAACCGAGCCGTAGCGCAGATCCACGTAGAGCCTGGTGATCGCGGTTACCGCGGCCTCCAGATCGGGACGCGAGCCGGCGAGGCGCCGCGAGTAGGCCACCGGACCTTCGGCGGGATCCCGGGGCAGCCCGGCGCGCTGCAGCTTCTCACAGAAGCGGAGATAGGCGATCTTCACCGGATCGTGGACGCGCGACCGGATATGTCTCAGCATCACCGCCGAGAGCACGATGATGATGATGACGGTCGCGCAGAGCATCACCACGGTCAGCGAGTACCAGGTGGCGTCGTCGATGCCGACGCGGGACAGCAGCAAGCGCTGGCGTTCCGGCGTATAGCCGAGAACCATCTGGTTCCAGGTGTTTGCGACCAGGTCCCAGGTGAACCGCAGCTGCCGCAGCGCCTCGAACTCTGCGCGCACGAAGAGGGGCAGGGGGTCGGTGCGCGGTACTGCGGCGGATATCCCGGATTCGACGCGCAGAGGCGACACCGCGGCGGTCGGATCGACCCGCACCCAGCCCTCGTTCCTCAACCAGACCTCGGTCCACGCGTGAGCCTCCGCCTGGTGCACGATGAGATAGTTCCCGAGGGAGTTTACTTCGCCGCCCTGGTAGCCCGTGACGACGCGCGCCGGGATGCCGGCTGCGCGCATCAGCGCCGCGAACGCGGAGGAATAGTGCTCGCAGAACCCGCTGCGCGCCTCGAACAGGAACTCGTCGACCGGGTGGTCCATGGCGAGGAGCGGCGGGGTCAGCGTGTAAAAGAATCTTTCATTCCGGAATTTCGCAAGAACCGCCTGTATCAGCGCCCGGTCGTTCTGATGCTGCGCGCGCAGCTCGCGCGCGAACGCGGCCGTGCGCGGATTGAATCCCGCGGGCAGCGCGAGGGCGCGCCGTATCGCGATACCGTCCTCGACCTGGCCGTAGCTGTAGTCCAGGAACGAGGTCATCTCGTAGCGGATGCGATTGTTGACCGGCTGGACCGCGTACAGCTGAAAGTCGGCGCTGGCCAACGCGCGCGGCGGCACTTTACCGGGAACGTCGAGTGCGAAGAGCCAGCGCTTGTTGTGCGGTTCGAGCGTGACCTCGTACGAAACCGGCGGACTGTGCGCGGTGAATTCCGGCGTGCCGTAGAGCGCGCGCGGCGCCGACCAGGTGCGGCCGTCGAAGTCCCACATGACCGGCCCGCGCCAGTACAGCTGCTTGGCCGACGGCACGTTCCCGTCGAACTTCACGCGGAACGCCACGGCGTCGGACAGGGTGAGGCTGCTCAAGCTCCCCGGGGTCATGGTTTCCGAGAGGCCTGTTGCGCCCCCATAAGCGTCCTGCGGCAGGCCCCACAGCGGGCCGGTGACGCGGGGAAACAGCAGGAACAGCACGAGCATCAGCGGCGTGGATTGCGCGAGGAGGACGCCCGCGGCCCGGAACCGCGCGATGACCGGCGGCTCGCGGCGCGAGTAGTGCAGCCCGTTCATGGTCGTGGTGATCACCCAGGTGCAGGCGAGCATGTAAAGCGCGGTCGTGATGGTCTGCGAGTACAGGAAATTCGTGATGACCAGGAAGTAACCCAGGAAGATGAGCAGCATCCCGTCGCGCAACACGCGGGTTTCCAGGAGCTTCAGGGCGAGCATCACGACCAGCAGCGCCACGCCGGCATCGCGGCCGAACAGGGTGCGATAGTTGAAATAGACCCCGGCAGTCGCGCCGATCACGACCAGGATCAGCAGCCATCGCCCCGGCAGGGGCAGGCTGGCGTGGCCGAGGTACACGCGCCACGCCGACAGCGTGACCACGAGACCGGTCAGCCACCAGGGCAGGCGCTCGATGTGCGGCGCCGCCACCAGGGCGAGCCCGACCAGCAGCCACACCACGTGGCGGAGTCTGAGGGGCTGTTTGACGTCGGTCATGGTTCGAAGAGCGCGAGCGCTTCGAGGCAAAGGTCCCGCTGCACGTCCCCGGTCGCGATCTCAACCGTTTTTCCCGGGACGCGCAGGCCGAAGGAAACCCCCGTGGCGTGGGCGTCGAGCACCCAGCGCGCGAGTTGCGACAGCTTTTCCTCGATGCCCAGCCGGTGCGGCAACTGGTCCCAGGTGAGCCACAGCTCGGTATCGGAGCGGCCCGAGAACTGCTTGGTGAACAGACCCTGGTCGCGCGCGGCGACCTTCCAGGCGATGTGGCGCGGTGAGTCTCCCCGGTGATACTGGCGCAGGCCGGCGAAATCCTCCTGGCCCTGGCCGCGCTCGCTGCCTTCGCCCGCGCTGGAGAGGGCAGGCGGCAGCGGCACGCCGGGCGGCGCCGGCCGCGGGTAGACGATGCAGTGCATGTCGAGCTCCAGGTAGGCCCACGCGTAGTAGAGCCCCAGCGGATAGCGGGTGAAGAGAGTGAGCCGCCCCGGGCGCAGGATGCCGCGGCGCGGCGCCGGTATGCCGGCTTGAACGGTGGCCGTGGCGCGAGCGGGCACGTCGATGAACTCGGCCGTTTTCCCGTCGTGGGTGAGCCCGATACTGTAGCGCTCCGCCTCCCCGCGGTTCTCCAGGTTCACCGTGAAGCGCGCGGTGTCGCCCGCGTACACCGGCCGCGCCCGGCCGCCCGACACGCGCAGGTTGGCGACGTTGCGGAAGGTGTAGATCATGGCGTTCACCTGCAGCGCCGCCAGCAGGAAGGTGAGAATGAAGCCCAGGCTCAGGTTGTAATTGATCGAGCCCGTCAGCATGAGCAGCAACACGCCCGCGAAGATGACGCCGTGGCCGGTGGGCAGGATGAACACGCGCCGCTGCACCAGCACGATGACCCCTGCTTCCGGGCCCCGCAGCTGGAAGAGCCAGTTGTAAAGCTGGTTGCGGAAGGAGACGTACATCAATGATGAGCGTTAAGTGTTAAGTGTTGAGTTTTGAGTTTCCAGGAACAAGCACTCATAACTCAAAACTTAAAACTCAAAACTCAAAACTCATGGAATGGGCACCTGCTTGATCAGAAGCTCCGCTACGTCGTAGCCGTTCACGCGGCTCACTTCCTCCGCCGGGACGAGGCGGTGGCTCACCACCGCGGGTAGGACCGCTTGCACGTCCTCGGGCAGCACGTGCCCGCGGCCGGCCATCAGCGCCCACGCGCGCGCGGCGTGCAGCACCGCCAGCGCGGCGCGCGGCGAAAGGCCGTTCACGTAGTCTGCGGAGCGCCGGGTGTGGCCCACGAGCGCCTGCACGTAGTCGAGGAGCGCGGCCGAGGCATGCACCTGCTGCACGCGATGCTGCAGTTCCACGAGTTCCTGCGTCGACATGCGCGGCGCCAGGTCAGCCAGGAGATCGCGCCGGTCTTCGCCCTGGAGCAGCGCGCGCTCGGCATCGGCGTCCGGGTAGCCGAGCTCGATGCGCATCAGAAAGCGATCGAGTTGCGATTCGGGCAGCGGAAAGGTGCCGACCTGATGAGACGGATTCTGCGTGGCGATGACGAAGAAGGGCTGCGGCAGGCGCCGGGTCTCGCCCTCCGCCGTGACCTGATGCTCCTCCATCGCTTCCAGGAGCGCGCTCTGCGCCTTGGGGGTCGCCCGGTTCACCTCATCGGCGAGTACGACCTGGGCAAAAATCGGCCCCGCGTGAAACTGGAATCCGCCGGTCTCGCGGTCGTAGATCGATACCCCGAGGATGTCGGCGGGCAGGAGATCGCTGGTGAACTGTATGCGCTTGAAGCCCAGCCCCAGGGAGGTGGCGAGCGCGTGGGCGAGCATCGTCTTGCCCACGCCGGGTATGTCCTCGATCAGCAGATGACCGCGCGCGATGAGGCAGGCGATGGCCAGCCTGATCTGGTGTTCCTTGCCGAGGATGATGCCGCCGACCTGCCCGACGACCTGTTCGATGCGCTGTGTCATGCCGCCGTGTAGCCCGCCGCGAGGCGCTGAGTGTGCCATATCCGGAGGCTCGCGTCCCACACCGGGCATATGTCACAGTCGTCGGTCCGGTTGCATGCCGCGCTCAAGATTCGCGGCGGGATGCCGTTAATTCGTTGTTTTGAATCGCGTTCGCTACATGGCGGTGCTATACTCGCGCGACGCCGGAGACAGCTCATGCGAGAAGCTGCACGGCCGTGGAGGGTTTCAATCGAACGCGGCGATGATGGTCTGGCACCGGGCGCGGGAACGTAGAAGAATCTGAGCGGGGAGAAGGAGCCGTCGCGGCCGCGGGCCTGCGGCGGACAGGATGCACGCCGCTTGAGCGGCAGGTTCGGTCGAATATATGGACAAGGGATTACCGGGCCAGATCGGACGCGAAGTCCTGCGCATACTGCTGCTCGAGGACCGCGATGCGGACGCGGAGCTCGTCGAGCGGGCGCTGCGCAAGGCCGGGTTTGCGTACATGTTCGACCGGGCGCGGGGCGAGGCCGATTTCCTCGCCAAGCTCGATCCCTCTCCCCACATCATCGTTTCCGACTACTACGTGCCGGGTTGCGACGCGCTGCACGCGTTGCGCCTGGTGCGCTCCCGCGGGCTCGACGTACCCTTCATCCTGGTGTCCGGCGTTATCGGCGAGACGCGCGCGCTCGAGGCGATGCGCCTGGGGGCGACCGACTTCCTCCTCAAGGACCGGTTGGGGCGGCTGGGTTCCGCGATACGCACGGCGCTCGAGTTGACCGCGTTGCGGCGCGCGGCGCAGCCCGCGCGGCCCAGGCCCGCGCGCACCGAAAGCGAGTTTCGCGAGGCCTTCGATAACGCCGCCATCGGCATGGCGCTCACCACGCTCGACGGGCGCTGGCTGCACGTCAACGGGGCATTTTGCGGGATCACCGGCTATGGCGCGGACGAACTGGAGCTCGCCGACTGCCGCAGCATCACCCATCCCGAGGACGTCGAAGAGGATGCCGAAGCACTGCGGCAGCTGCTCGCCGGAGCAATCGGCATTTCCCAGCGCGAGACGCGCTATCTCCACAAGCTCGGTCACGCGGTCTGGGTGCAGGTTACGGCTTCGCTCACGCGGGATCGCGACGCACGGCCGCTGCACCGCGTGCTGCAGGTAATCGACATCACGGGCCGCCGGCAGACGGAGGCGCGGCTGGCGCGGGCCAACCGCGCCCGCAAGGTCATGGCGGAGTGCAGCCATGCGCTGGCGCACGCGGTCGACGAAAGCCAGTTTCTGCAAGAAATGTGTCGCATCGCCGTCGAATCGGGCGGCTACCTCCAGGCCTACGTCGGACTTGCCGGGGACGACAAGCGCAAGTCGGTGCGCCCGGTGGCCCAGGCGGGATTCGAGCCCGGCTATCTCGACAAGGCGCGGCGGAGCTGGTCGGGCGCCGGCCGGCGGAAGAGCGTCATGGGCGATGTGATAGCGAGCGGACAGCGCTTCCTATCGCGCGACATTTTCGCGGATCCCAAGCTGCTTCGCTGGGCGGAGCGCGCGAAGAGCCGCGGCTACCAGTCCATCATCTGCCTGCCGCTGGAAATCGAGGGGCGCCCGGCCGGTGGCATCAGCATCTACGCGCGCGAGCCGGACTCCTTCGACAGCGACGAGATCGAGCTGCTCGAGATGCTCGCGCACGACATCGCCTACGGCATCGCGTCGCTGCGTGCCCGCACTGCGCTGCGCGAGAGCGAGGCGCATTTCCGTGCGACGTTCGAGCACGCGGCGGTGGGCGTGGCGCACACAACCATCGAGGAGATGTTTCTGCAGGCCAACGCGCGCCTGTGCGAGATGCTCGGCTACTCGCGTGACGAGCTGGCGGCGTTCACGACCCGCGATCTCACCCATCCCGAGGACCGCGGTCGGCAGGACGAGCTGCGCCACGACCTTATTGAAGGCCGACGCTCCACGTTCTCGGCGGAGAAGCGCTACATCCGCAAGGACGGCTCGGAGATCTGGGTGAGCCGCACTGTGACGCTGGCCCGTCCGGCGGCCGGCGCGCCCTACCTGATACAGGTCATGGAGGATATCTCGGAGCGCAAGCGCACCGAGGCGCGGCTCGCGCGGCTGATGAGAGCGCGGCGTGTGATGGCCGAGTGCACTCACACACTGGTACACGCAACCGACGAAACCGCGATGCTGCAGAGCATGTGCCGCATCGTGGTCGAGTCGGGCGGCTACAAGATGGCGTGGGTGGGCCTGCCTACCGAAGAGCCGGCAAGACCGATCTACGCGGCGGCGCATGCCGGCTTCGGGGACGACGCGCCGATGACGGGCGCAGATGCATGGAGCGAGGAGGGACGTTACCGCGGGTTCATGATGGAAGTGCTCGCCTCCGGTACCCCGCACATCGCCCGCGACATACTGCGCGACAAGCGCTATTCCCGGCGGCAGGTA
The DNA here is from genome assembly GCA_035649495.1 of Burkholderiales bacterium. Classification (GTDB taxonomy): domain Bacteria; phylum Pseudomonadota; class Gammaproteobacteria; order Burkholderiales; family SG8-41; genus SG8-41. Next base: position 131,518 of record DASRJL010000092.1, read on the forward strand.
CGTGCTGCGCAGCATGGTTTTCAGTCCTCGATCGGGCTGCCGCTGAAGAGCGGCGGTGCGATCCTGGGGGCCCTGGGCATCTATGCCCGGGAAGCGGACGCGTTCGACGAGGACGAGATCGGGCTCCTCTCCGAGCTCGCCGCGGACATTGCCTACGGCGTCAATACGCTGCGGACCAGAGTCGCGCGCGAGCAGGCGGAGCGGGCGGCGCGGGAGCACGAGCGGCGGCTGAAGGAGTCGTTCGAGCAGGCTGCGGTCGGGATTTCCCGCGTTGGCCTGGACGGCGTCCTGGTCGAGGTCAACCAGAAGTTCTGCGACATGCTCGGCTACAGCAAGGACGAGCTGACCGGCAAGGCGGTTGCGGAGATCACCCATTCGGACGACTACGGGCAGGGCTCGCAGTACCGCTCGCAGTTGACGCACCGGGCAACGAAGGCGGTCTCGGGCGAAAAGCGCTTCGTGCGCAAGGACGGCAGCGTGATGTGGGCGCGCCGGACCATGTCCGCGGCCTGCGACGAGGCGGGCAACCCGCAGTACGTGATCAGCGTCATCGAGGACATCACCGAGCGCAAGGCCGCCGAGGAGGCCCTGCGCGTGAGCGAAGAGACGTTCCGCGCGACCTTCGACCAGGCAAGCGTCGGCATCATCGTCACGGGTCTCGACCACCGCTTCCTGCAGGTCAACGGGCGCTACTGCGAGATCGTCGGGTACACGCGCGAGGATCTGCTGCGCATGACCGTGTTCGACGTCAATCTCCCGGAGAACGTGTCCGACGCCGCCGACATGCGCGGCAAGCTGATCGAGGGCCGCGTCGAGCCCGTGCTGCGCGAGAAGCAGTTGCGGCGCAAGGACGGCACGCTGGTCTGGGTCAATCTCGCGACCTCGCTCGTTCGCGGCAACCAGGACGAGCCGATGCATTTCGTGTCGGTCATCCAGGACATCACCGAGAGCAAGCAGGCAGAGGAGCGTTATCGCTCGACTTTCGATCGCGCGCCCGTGGGGATCATGCAGACGGCCGTCGAGGACGACCGGATCCTGCGCGCGAACTCGCGGCTGTGCGAGATGCTGGGCTATACGCAGGACGAGCTGGCGCGCATGAGGACGGATGAGTTCATCCATCCCGATCACGTGGGATCCGACCAGGGCAAGTACCGCAGCCAGATGATAGCGGGCGAGATCGACACCTACTCGTCGGAGCGCCTGTACCGGCGCAAGGACGGGTCGGACCTGTGGGTCGACCGGACGGTCTCGCTGGTGCGCGACCCGTCGGGGCGCCCGCTCTACTTTATCCGCATCGTCGAGGACATCAACGAGCGCAAGCTCGCGGCGCGCCGGCAGGCGATGGAGCACTCGGTGACCCGCGTGCTGGCCGAATCCGCGTCGATCGACGAGGCGCGGCCGCTCCTGCTGCGCATCATGTGCGAGACCCTGGGATGGGCCTGCGGCGCGTACTGGCAGTGGGACGGGGGGGCCGAGCTGTTGCGCTCGGTGGAGATATGGCACGCGGAGGGGGA